>JBKQKP010000317.1:0-72091 GCA_052147435.1 Polyangiaceae bacterium
CTCGACCCCGACCTCGACCCCGACCCCGACCTCGACCTCGACCCCAACCCCGACCTCGGCCCCCGCCTCGCCGCCCGACCCCACCGAAGCCGCCGACGCCGCGGCCCGCGCCGCCCCCACCGTCCCCCCCTCCCGCCCCTGGGCAGCACCGCCCCCCCCGCCTCCGCGCCCCGCCCCCTTCGACTGGGAGTCGCTCATCGGCGTCCGCCTCTTCGCCTGGCTCGGAGGTGCTGCGCTCTTCGTCGCCGCGGCGCTCTTCCTCAACTACTCAATCCAGCAAAACCTCATCTCCCCGACGATGCGCGTCGCCATCGGCCTCGTGCTCGGCGCCGCGGCGCTCATCGGCGGCGACATGCTCCGCGAGAAGGCCGATCGCGCGGGGCAGGCGATCGGCGGCGCAGGCATCGCGACGCTGTACGCCTCTCTCTTCGCCGCGCATTCGCTCTGGCACCTCATCCCGGCCGGCGTCGCGTTCGTCGGCATGATCCTCGTCACCGCCACGGCGGGCGTGATGGCAGTGAGGCGCGACGCCTTCATGCTCGCGGTGCTCGGCCTGCTCGGCGGCTTCCTCACGCCGTACCTCGTCTCCACGGGCGAAGATCGCCCGCTCGCCCTCTTCGGTTACATCGCGCTCCTCGACGCGGGCGTCGTCGTCGTCGCCTCGCGAAAGAAGTGGGCGGTCCTGGGGCTCATGGGGGTCGCCGGATCGGGGCTCGTCTTCACCGCCTGGGCTCTCAAGTTCATGGACGCGGCGAAGGCCCCGTACGCGCTCATCGCGGGGGCCGTTCTTTGCGCGCTGTTCGCGCTCACCACGCCGGACGCGTCCAAACAAGGGGAGGGGGAGAAGCCCGGCCTCCTCGTCAGGGTCACCGGATCGATCGCCGCGGTGTTGCCGCTCGTCCTCGCGCTCGTCGTTTCGGGCACGGACGCCCTTCCGATCGCGCCACCGGTGCTCGTCGGGTACCTGTTGGTGCTCTCGGGCGGAGCGTGGTTTGCGGGGCGGCGGGTGGAGGTCGGCGCCCTCGCGCCACTGGCCGCCGTGTTCTGCGCCGTGACGCTCGCGATGCGCGTCGATGCGTCGCTCTTTCCTTCAGAACGAGTCATCACGCTCGCTCTCTTCGCGGCGCTCCCCGTCGCGTGGTTCGGCCTCTGGCTCGCGCGGCGTCGCGCACCAGAAGCGAGAATGTTGCGCGTCGCCGCGACGATCGCGCTCGCCGCGTCCGCTCTCTGCGTCTCGGCCCGCGTCGGCATCGTCGAGGGGATGAACGCGCCACTTCTGCCTCTGGCGATCTACACCTGGGCACACGTCGCGCTCCTCGTCGTCATGGGGGGGATCCTCGAGTCGTCGGGCCTCCTTCTCGGTGCTCTGGGCGTCGCCGCGGTCTCGCTCGGGATCTCCGTGCTCGGCTTCAAGACCGATCGCCTGAACGAGTCGCTCGTCATCATACTCACGCCGATGATCGCCTTCTGGTCGCTGCCGTTCTTCGGCTCCCGCTTCCGCAAGGGGACCATGGCGTGGGCCGTCGCCGCGCTGAGCCTCCTGATCCACTTCCCGTTCCTTTACGGCGTCGCGAAGGGGCCCTGGAGCGACGGCGCGCTCGGGGCGTCGTCGGTGGTGTGCGGGCTCCTCGCACTCGGCACGCTCGTCGTCGCTCGACGGACGGCGGCGGAACCCGAGAGCTCGATCGCCGCGCTCGTCGGCGGAACGGCGCTCCTCTTCTTCACCGCCGCGTTCCCGATCCTCCTCTCGAACGAGTGGCTGACCGTCGCCTGGGCGCTCGAGGCGGCGGCTCTCGCCTGGCTGCGCCTTCGCGTGAAGCACCAGGGGCTCCTCATCGCCGCGGGGCTCCTCGGAGCGGGCACGCTCGCGCGCCTCCTCGTGAACCCGGCCGTGCTCGAGTACCACCACCGGAGCGGCACGCCGATCGTCAACTGGTGGCTCTACACGTACGGCGTGTCGGCGATCGCGCTCCTCGCCGCTTGGTGGCTACTGAACGAGGACGAGGGGGCGAAAAAGTCGATGCTCCCTCCGTTCTTCGCGTTCGCGGGGGGGCTCCTCCTCTTCGTGCTCCTGAACATCGAGATCGCGGACTACTACTCGACCGGGAGCTCGGTCACGTTCGAGTTCTCCGGCGGGGGCTTCCAGCAGGACATGACCTACACGCTCGCGTGGGGCGTCTTCTCGCTCACGCTCTTCGGTCTCGGCATGGCGATGCGGTCGAAGGTGGCGCGGATCTGGGCGATCGTGCTGGTCTGCGTGACGGTCGGGAAGGGGGCGCTGCACGATGTCTGGTCGCTCGGGTCGCTCTATCGTGTGGGCGCGATCGTCGGGCTCGCGGTGACGCTCCTCGCGGTCTCGTACCTGACGCAGCGATTCGTGCTCCGCGCCGATGCGGGCCCCCCGCCGGAGAAGGAGCCGAAATGATCCGCGGGGCGACGTCACTCCTCTTTGGTGCGGCTCTGGCGCTTCTCGCGTTTCTCGCGCTTTCGCCGCTCGCCGCGTACGCGGACACCGCCCCCCTCCGCTGGTCACGCCCCATTCAAACGGGCGCGACCGAGGGGTGGGTGCGCATCGACCTCCCGGACGACGTGCTCGCGGCCTGCCGTCCGGGGCTCGCCGACTTGCGCGTTCGAGGCGCAGGGGGAGCCGAGGTCCCGTTCGTGCTCGAGCAGACGCTCGGGGCGGGGCCGGCCCAACGCTGGACGCTTCGCGACGTCGAGTCGGCGCCGGGGCGCGAGACGACGGCGATCGTCGACCGAGGCGCTCATCCGCCGCTCACCCAAGTGATCACGGTCGACGTCGATGGCGCGGAGTTCCTCAAGCCCGTGATCGTCGAGTCGTCCGACGACGCCCATGACTGGAAGGAGATCGCGCGCGGATCGATCTTCGCTGCCTCCGCCGGTGTCCGGATGACGACGCTCCGATTCGCGCCGAGCGATCGCCGTTACTGGCGCCTGCGCTTCGACGATCGCAACGGCGCCGCCGTGACGCCTCGTGCCGTCACGAGCGAGCCGGTCGTCCCAGGAGGGCCTTCGCCGCGCGCGCTCCCGGTCGAGATCAAGCGCACCGCGAGTGAAGGGGGGAGGACCTCGTACGAAGCGGCCCTCCCGAGCGCGAACCTCACCGTCGAGTCGCTCGACCTCGCGCCGACCGACGCCGTCTTCGCTCGAAGGGTCACGGTCTTCGAGCGCGTCCTGTTCCGTGACGAGATCACGCGCAGGGTCGTCGGGAGCGCGACGATCTCGCGCGCCCCCGGAGCGGAGTCCCTATCCGTCCCGCTCGGCGAGCTACGAGGTCCGACGCTCGAAATCGAGATCGACGACGCCGAATCGCCCCCGCTGACGCTCTCGAAAGCAACTGCCCTCGTCGCCCCGCGCTGGATCCTCCTCTATGCGGCCGCGGCGTCGTTTCCGCTCTCCCTCGAATACGGCTCGTCCGTCCTCGCGCCGCCGCGCTACGACCTGGCGGAGGCGCTGTCGAAAGGGCGTCCGGAAGCCGTGAAATCCGCGTCGCTCGGCAGCGTCGTCGATCGGGGGGTGGCGAGCCCCGTGGGGGTGCCGCCTCACGGAGCTGTCGTCGACGAGACGCGCTGGCAGACGAAGGCGGCGATCGACTTGCCGAGCGGCGAGGAGGTTGGGGGAGTGGCCTATCTGCCGCTCGAGGGGATCGACGCCTGGGGGGGAGTCAGGGTCGTCGACGCTGCGTCGCGCGAGGTCCCGTTCCTCTTCGAGCAGACGGTCCACCATGCACGCGAGTCGGTCGTTCCGGCGGTGGTCGAGAGCGCGGGGAGAACCGCAGTGACCCTCTCGAGCCTCGCCGCCCTCCGCGAACTCGACGCGATCGAGCTGACGGCGACCGCTCCTGACTATTTTCACCGCACCGTCACCGTCGTCGAGGCGATCCGCGACGCCCGCGGACCCGTCGGCGAGCGCTCGCTCGGCAGCGGGACCTGGGAGCGCCGTCCGGGCGAGCCTCCGACCCCGATGCGGATCGCGATCGCGACCCCCTCGCAGCCGACGATCGAGGTTCGGCTCGACAACGGCGACAACCCTCCGCTCACGCTCGGCAAGGTGACGATCGAGCGGAGCGTTCGCCGGATCGACTTCGTCTTCGCGAAGGGAGACTCCCTGTCCCTTCTCCTCGGGAACCCCGCGGCAACCTCCCCGACCTACGACCTGTCCCTCCTTGCCGGCGCGCTCCTCGCCTTGCCGGCCCAACCCGCGCACCTCGAGCCGGCGCGAGACCTCGCTCCGGCGCATCCTCCACCCGCGAAGTGGTTCTGGGTCGCCGTCATCGTCGCGGGGCTCGGCGTCGCCGCGGCGCTCGCTCGCGCGCTCCGAACGGCGAAGGCGGAGTGAGAGGGGGCACTTCGCGTCAGGTGGTCCCCTTCGAGCCCGATGAGGGCGACTTGCCCCACACGGCCTCCGTTGCCGCGCACCAGGAATTCCCCGGAACCCCCCGCGGTTCCGCACAAGACCGCGCTAGCATTTCACCGCTGGGGAGGTCTCTTGCCCTTCTTCCACCGTAAACGCTTCTCTCTTCTCCTTTTCCCGATCGCCGTCTGCTTCGCCGCACTCCTCGCGGCCGGCGGGAAGAGCGCCGGCGCCCCTCTCCCTCGCACCCTCGACGACTACCGCCACTTCCGCATCACCGCGATCGACCTCGCCGGCCGGATGCCGACGCGCGACGAGGTCGCCGCGTTCGAGCGCCCTGACTTCGATTTCGACAAGTGGGTCGACGAGCAGCTCGCGGGACCCGGCTACGTCGAGCGCATGACGCGGATCTACATGGATCTGCTCCGGCTCGAGCCGAACCTGAACTTCTCGTCGGGACCGGCGCAGCTCTTTCGCCAGGAGATCCAGGGGCCCGACGGGAAGCCCGTCTTCGTCTTCTACCGCAACGGCCAGCGTCGCGAGCGCGAGGCGACCGACGGCGAGTTCTGCCTGTCGCCCGACGAGACGGGGATCGTCGTGCGACCCGGGGCGAAGGAGGTGGGGACGCCGAAGAAGGTCTCGAAGCAGCTCCTCGACAAGTACACGACGCTCGTGAAGCCCTGGTGGCTGTACCGCGACTACCTCTCCGTGAATCCGTCGCAGCGCCTCGGCCAGGGGTGGAACGACGCGGACCCCGACTACAAGCTCGCGGACGGGCTCCTCACGGACCCCGACGGTCAGCCGATCCTGGAGGTGCGCGTCTGTCGCGAGGAGGCGCTGACGGGGAAGACTGGGCACGTCTACGCGAGCGGTCGCGTGAAGCCCCCCGACGCGAAGCCCCCTGGAGGGAAAGTGCCGGGCGTGAAGCCCAAGCGCGAGAAATACCGGGTGAAGCTCGTCGACGGACACCTCCCGGAGACGATGTTCGCGGGGGGAAGGATCAAGCCCGCTCCGTTCGATCGCCCGTACGCGACCAAGCACAAAGGCGAGCCGATCGCGTGCGGCTCGCGCGCGGCGCTCGACTTCGCCCCCGACTGCGGCTGCGGGATCGGTCTCGAGCAGTGCATCCCGAACGACGGCCCCAACCAGGGGAGTGCGTTCTTCTTCCCGAACCACATGCCCCTCGGGCCGGAGCTCCCGCTCGACAGCGTGAAGCAGCAGGCGCAGCGCTGGTTTCCGTACTGGTGGTCGCGCGAGGCGGTGCACTTCCTCGACGACCTCTTCGCGAGCGATCGCGATTTCCGTCAGATCCTGACCGGTCACCAGACGTTCGTGAATGGGCCGCTCGCCCAGTTCTACAAGACGATCCAGCGGGGGAACTGCTGCGGGCCCGAGATCGCGTTCGGGATGACGGAGGAGACCGAGCCGCTCTTCGATCCGAAGAACGTCCCCGCTGACCTCGCGCCGGCGGACGTCGGCAATTGGGAGCTCGTCGCCGACAGAGGACCTCACGCGGCCGGGGTGCTCACGCTCCCCATGTTCCTCGAGAAGTACGCGTCGGCGCGCGCGCGCGGTGCGGCGCTTTACAACGCGTTCTTGTGCAAGTCGTTCCTCGCCGACAACAAGACGCAGCTGACTCCATCGACGGAGCCGAACCTGATGATTCGACCGGGCTGCGCGAGCTGCCACGCGACGCTCGAGCCGCTCGCCGCCTACTTCGCGCGCGTCGAGCCGGGGAGCTTCGTGTTCCTCCCGGAGTCGAGCTTTCCGACCCACAGCACGACCTGCAAGAAGGACAAGAACGGCAAGATGAACGGGCCGTGCACGAACCTGTACGACCTTGCGTTCGCCGACGACAAAGGGGCGATGCTCCGGAGCGCGTACGGGTCTCTAGCGCACGCCGACGCGACCCCAGCGGGGGCCGCGGAGGACATCACGCGGAGCCCGGAGTTCGCGGCGTGCGCCGTGCAGCGGGTGGCGTCGTCGTTCCTCGGGCGCCCGACGAACGCAGATGACGAGCCGCTCCTGCGCTCGCTCGACGACGAGTTCGTGAAGTCCGGCTACCGGATGCGTGCGCTGGTTCGCGCGCTCGTTCATTCGCCGGCGTACGGCAGATCGAACAACGTGAGCTCGGGAGCGGTGGACCCCACCCCCCTGGGCCTCCGCCCCGCAGGCACGGCGGGGGGAACGTGACCGCGTGCCGCCTTTCACGCTCCCCCTTCCCTGCCTGCGAGGAAGGGGGCCGGGGGGTAGGGGTGCTCGCGCTCCTCGTCGGTGCCGGTCTCACCGCCTGCGCTGGCGCCCCCCCCCCGCTCGTAGCACCCATCCCCGCAGGAACCCTCCAGCCCACCGCGGTCACCCGCGAGGATACGACCCCCAAGGAAGACCTCCGCATGGTCCCCCCCGAGGTCACGATGAGGACGTACCTCCACCTCTTCGGCGCCCTGGCCCCGCTCGAGTTCCAGAAAGGCGCCCGCGGCCGCGACGGCGCGAGCCTCTTCGACACGTGGGACGACTACGTCGCCGCGCTCGGTTTCCCCGACCATCGCCTCGACGTCCCCCGGCAAACGCAGACCAACGCGCTCATGGTGGCCACCTTCGAGCGCATCGGCGTCGCGCTCTGCGACCGGGCGCTCGAGCACGACTGGAAAGGAAATGCGCCGAAGCCCGTCCAAGAGAGAGTGATCTTCGCGTTCGACCCCCCGAAGGGGAACGTCTCGCCCGCCGACTTCGCCCCTCGGTTCGACGTGCTCCACCGCACGTTCCTCGGGTACCCGGCCGCGCTCGCGCCGGCGGAACGGTCGAAGCGGTTCTACGCGCTCTTCGAGACCATCGCGAAGGAGCACGCGAAATCGGCTCCGAAGTCGCGCTTCACCCCCGACGAAGCGGCGTGGGCGGCCGTTTGCTACGGGCTCGTCAGGCACCCGGAGTTTCACCTTTACTGAGCGGAGCGTAGCCACATGACGACGCGCAGAACCTTCCTCAAAGTCCTCTCCGCAGGCGCCGTTGCGGCGTTCGCAGGGCTCCCTTCGCGCCGCGCGCTGGCCGACGTCGCCGCGTCCACGGAGACCGAGTTTTTCATCTTCGTGCACGCTGCAGGTGGATGGGACGTCACCCTCTGGTCGGACCCGCGGAACGAAGCGCGAGGGATCATCCACCCGGCGTCGACCGAGAACACCGATACGTCGAAGCTGAAACGCTGGGTGGACGCGCCGCTCGCGGAGGGGACGAAGACGTTCGAGCTCGTCCGCCCGCCGGGATCGAACCTCGTCTTCGGCCCTGGGATAGGTGACCTCGCCGAGATCGTCGATCGCATCACGATCGTGAACGGCCTGGCGATGAACACAGTGGCCCACCCCGACGGCTCGACGTACTCGGCCACGGGGCGGCATCCCGAAGGGGGACGCGTCGCGGCGCCGAGCATCGACACGATGTTGTCGAACGAGCTCGGTCGCGAGCAGCTCCTGCCGACGGTCTCGATCAGGTTTCCTTCGTCGTATGTGGGCGACAACCTGGACCGGCGCGTCGTGCCGCTGGCGATCGATGACGTAGGTTCGATCAGCCGGACGCTCTCCCGAAGCGCCCTGTACGACGCGAGCGGCGAGCGCGACGAGGTCACGGCGCTCCTCTCGGCGGAGGCGGTGGATCTCGCCAAGCGCGCGACGTACCCCGATCTCCTCGAGGGAATCGCGATGCAGTACGGCGGCTTGCACCGGATGCTCTCGAGCAACCTGCAGGACGTCTTCAGCGCCGGGGGGCTGAAAAAGACGCACCCGGAGTTCGACTACAAGAGCCGCTTCACGGGCGGACCCGCCGTGAACGCCGCCTTCGCGGTGGAGGCGATGAAGCGGAACCTCGTCAGGTGCGTGAGCTTCGCGGTCGGCGGGTTCGACACGCACGGGAACAACTACAAGACGCAGGCGCAGCTCCAGCAGGAGACGTTCGACCTCTTCACGGCGCTCGTGAGATCGCTCGACGCGACGCCGCACCCGGTGAAGGCCGGCGCAAAGCTCTCCGAGCACACCCACATTCTCGTCGTCAGCGAGTTCTGCCGGACGCCGCAGATCAACCTCAACATGGGGCGCGACCACTACCCGAACAACTCGGCGCTCGTGATCTCGCCGCGCTTCAAGACGAACATTGCGTTCGGGGCGAGCGACCCGGATCAGCTCCTGCCGATGAAAGCGAAGAAGTTCGCGGACGGGGAGCGGGCGATAGCGCCGCCGGATCTCCTCGCGACGTTCCTGTCGGCGTTCGGCGTGTCGCCGCGAAAGTACATGCGCGACGGAGAGGTGGTCGGGGAGCTTCTCAAGGCATGAGGGCTCTCGGGCTCAGCGTGCTCCTGGCCGCGACGTCGCTCGCGTGTGGCCCAGCCCCTCACTCGCGCGGCGCCGGCGCGGTATCTCCACTCGCGGTCCGTTCGGTCGCCTGGAATCCGTCGAATGCCGTCGTCGGGAGCGTCCGCGCGGTTGCAGACGCGGGTGACGTCGTGGCCGTCTTCTCCGATCGCGGCGCGACGGTCTTCTCGGCGCGCGCCCCCGTCGCGACGGACGCTTCGGTCAAAGACTGGTCGAGCGCGGGAGCCATCGCCGGTGCCGATGGGACGGCACGGTGGATCGTGGGGGTCAGCGGCAGCGGGCGCCTGTACCACCTGCGGGGCTTGAGCGCGTTCGAGGACGTGACGGCGCGCTACGGCCTCGGGGGCGTTCGCGTGCTGGGCGCGACGGCGCTCGGTGGCGGGAACGTCGGTTTCCTGCTCGGAAGGGAGATCGCGATCGCCGACGGCGTCCATGTATCGCGCTACGCCGACGCGGTCGGCGTGACGTTCGACGAGCTCGTGGGAGGGGTAGGCTTCGGCGCTGCGGTCGTTCCGAACGGAGTCCGGCTCTTCGATCTCGGGCGGAGGTCGGTTGCCCAGTATCCCCTCCCTGGCGTCACCCACGCGGCGGTCGGCGCGGGGGGACGCTTGTATGCGGCCACGCCACGCGCCGTGTATGCCGCCGATTCGCAGGGGAGGCTCGCGCTCGTCTACGACGCGACGGAGGACTCCATCCACGGGCTCGTCGCGTCCGGGTCGGTGGTGTGGTTCGCGGACGGGGAGGAGCTCGGCGTGGTCGACGGGGAGCGCGTCGCCGAGACGAACGGCGCGAAGATCGGGCGCGAGGCGAAGCTCTCGTCCTCGTCGAGCGGGGACGTGTGGGTCCTGTCGGGTGGTGGGCTCAATCGCTTCACGCGGTCGGAGAGCGCGCCGTCGGATTCGGCCGCGTGGGCGAGTGCGATCGCGCCAATCTTCGTCCGCTCCTGCTCCGCCTGCCACTTGCCCGACGGCGCCGCGGGGACGGACCTGTCGACGGCGGCCGCGTGGGAGGGGGAGCGCGCAGAAATCCTGGAACGAGTCGTGGAGAAACGCAGCATGCCGCCGGAGGGACATCCGCTGTCGGAGGACGATAGGGAGGCGATACGGCGGTGGATCAGCGAGAGCGCCGGCGTCGCCTCGGGTGGCAAGGCTGCGCCAGGATCGCCATGAGCCGGGGCCGCCCTGACTCCCCGAGCTCCACGCTCGAGCTAGGGCGGCGTAGGCGTGGCAGTAAATCGGCGACGAAAGACGACATGAGGAGCGGATGGGGCTCCCTGGTCGGAAAGGTGATCCCGATCGAACAGCCCCCTGCTCGACGCCGGTCGATCGTCCGGTTTTCGCTGTACATTGCTAGATCGCTGGCGCGCGTTGGGGCGAGCGCGCGAGGAGCCGCAAGATGGCGGGATCGAAGCCGGACGAGCGTGAGGTCGCACCGGCGCCGGCCGAAGGAGCCGGCGCACGCGCGAGCGGTGCGATGAAGAAGGCGGTCCCCCCGCCGCTTCCACCGGCAGGGGCACGCTCGAGCCGAGCCATGCGCGCGGCGCCTCCGGTCGTCGAGGTCGAGCCGCCGCCGCGCGTCGCCGAGGCGCCGTCGCTCTATTCGCAAGTCGGACGTCGCGGCGGGCACGGCGCTCCCGCGGTGTCGATCGCGGTCGAGAAGGTGGGCGTGGTGTCGTCGCCCCCCCCTTCCAATCGCAGCGCCGCCCCGGCTGTGCCCGAAAACCAAGCGACCGTTCGCCCCCAAGGGTCGGTTCGTCCTGCGCACGCCGCCGAGCGGGCCCGCGCGCGCCTGGGGGCACGTCTTGCGTTCGATGGGGAAGGCGACGGCCCCCCCACCGAGAAGAACGTCCGGCCGCCCCTCTCGGTGAGACCCGCCGCGCCCGAGCCTTTCGCCGCGGACCAGGGGGCGGGGGAGTCGATCGCGCAGACCTTCGACAGATTGCTCGGAAGCGAGGTCGACTCCCGCTTCGGCGAGATCAAGCAGGGGAGCGGGAGGCCGCCTGCGTCCGGCGCGCTCGCCGACGCTCCAGGAGGGCTCGCGGAGGTGCGCGATCTCTTCGAGCAGCTCGCCGCGAACCACGTCCGCCCCGTCCGCGAGTTCGTCATCGATTTGCGCTGGGGAGAAGCGTCGCGCGAGTGGCTCGTCGTCTGCGCTTCGGCGGTCGATTCTCTCCACCGGGCATCGCAGAAGCTCGGCCTGCTGGAGCTCGAAGACGCGCTCGAGCAATTCGCCCGCGCCCTGCAGCCCAAGCCCGGCGAATCGGCCGAATCGAACGAGATCATCGACGGGGCGGCGCGCGACAGGATCCTTCTTGCGTACGAACGTCTCGTCGAGGTTCTCCCCAAGGCCTTCGCGCTCGACATGGACCGCGCGCAGCGCGAGTCGCTGATCGTGCAGTCTCTCCTCTTGCAAATTCCCGAGGTGAGTCGGGTCACGATCGAGCACCTCCACGCCGCCGGACTGAACGGCATCGCGATGCTCGCGGAAGCGCGGCCCCACGAGATCGCCGAAGCCGCGGGGATCAACGCCAAGCTCGCGGAGCGGATCGTGGAGACGTTCCGTTCCTACCGCGAGGCGTGGCACGCCCACCTCCCCGACGCCATGCACGCGAGCGAGCGCGCGAAGGTCGATGTCCTCTTGAACGAGCTCGAAGCGCACCACGCCGCCTTCGAGCGCGTGGCCGAGGCCTGGACGCGCGACGCGACCGCCGAGAAGGCGCGGCTCCGGCGCGAGCGTCACAAGTCGCTCATGGAGATCAGCGTGATCCTGGCCCGCATCGGCGAGATCGCGCTCTTGCAGAAGCTGGAGAAGGTCCCCTTCGATCGCAAGCTCGATGGGCTGCGCGCGTACCTGAAGGAAGCACAGACTCCCTGACTTTTCGTCCCCAAGGAGGCACGGATGCCGGAATTCACCCCAGAGATCGTTCTCAAGAAAATAAAGGCGGGCGAGAAGATCGAGCGCGCCGACCTGCGTGGCATGGAGCTCCCGAAGGCGATGCTCGAGGGGGTCAGCTTCCGCCGCTGCGACCTCGACGGCGCGAACCTCGCCAACGCCAAGCTGGCGCGGGCGATCCTCAAGAACGCGAGCTTGCGCGAAGCGTTCCTCGCCGGGGCGGACATGCGCGAGACCAACCTCGAGAGCGTCGACCTCGAGGGGGCGAACCTCGAGCGCGCCGTGCTCGCGGGGGCGAACCTTCATCGAGCGAACCTCGAAGGGGCGAACCTCCAGGGGGCGGACCTCACGGGGGCGCGGCTCACGCACGCGCAGTTCGTATCGGCGAATCTCGGCGGGGCGAACCTCGCCGGCGCAATGCTCATGCACGCGGACTTCGCCGACGCCGACTGCGGGCGGGCGAGCTTCGAGCACGCCGAGCTCACGGGTGCGAGCTTCACGAACGCCAACCTCGAGGAGGCGAACTTCACCGAGGCCACCCTCTCCGACGGCCACCTCCACGACGCCAACGCTCGCGGCGCGAGCTTCGCGCGGGCGAACATGTCGAAGGCCGATCTGGCCCGGACGAACCTCTCCAACGCCAACCTCGGCGCGTGCGATCTGCGAAACGCCAACCTGATCGACTCGAAGGTCGACGGCGCCACGTTCACAGGCGCGAAGGTCGCAGGGGCCGTCCCAACGGGTAACCCGGCTTCGGGGGTGGTCGCCGAATGGGCGGACGCCAGCGCAGCGGGCGATGGCAGCAAGCGCATCGACCTCGCCGATCTGCTCGCGCGTCTCTCCGGACAAGCCCCGGCGCCGGGCCCGGTCGCTCGCCGTTACTTCGGTCGCGGCGACGTCCTCCGAAACGCATCTCTCCAGTTCGAGGCCGGCGCGACCGTCGAGATCGAGAGCCTCTTCGAGGCGTGCTCGATCAAGCTCGGTGAGGGGACGCAGCTCGTGGTCGGCAAGGAGGGGGTCCTCGCCGGGTGTCGCATCCAGGGAGCCGGTCACGTGACGGTGAACGGCAAGTTCTTCGAGGACAAGAGCCCCGGCATTCTCGGCGTTCGGCAGCTGGTCGTGAGCTCGGGCGGGTGCCTCGTCGGGATGGTGGAACAACCGCCGGAGAAGACGGCCTTCGGGTTCGAGCCCGGATGCAAGCTGCGGATGACGATCAAGGACGCGAAGGCACAGGCGAAAGGCGGGATCCACTCATGAGCGCGAACGATTCGAAGCGAGCAGACGGCTTGAGGACGCTCGTCGAGGAAGGGACGCAGTTCAAGGGATCGCTCACGTCGAAGTGCCCGATCGACGTGAAGGGGCGCGTCGAGGGGGACTTGCTCGCTCCGTCGTTGTCGGTGAGCGCGAGCGGCGCGGTGCACGGGAAAGTGAAGGTCGCCGAGCTCTTCTCGGAAGGGGAGATCGCGGGGGAGTTCGACGCCGACGTCGTCCGCTTGTCCGGCGTCGTAAAAGACAACACGGTCGTGCGAGCGAAATCGTTCGAGGTGAAGCTGGCGCCGGCCGGAGGTCGGATGCAGGTGATCTTCGGCGAGTGCGCGCTCGAGGTTGGCGACGCACCGACGAGGGACGCCGCCGTAGCGAAGGACGCGGAGACGCCTCAGAAGCCCGACAAGAGCGACAAGGCCGACACCAAGGCCGAAAAAGCGGACAAGGGCGACAAGGCGGACAAGAAGGACAAGGGAGAGAAGACGGAGAAGGCCAGCGTGCCGCCCCCGTCGGCGAACGGGGGGACGTTCTAGGCGACCTTCGGGAGCCTGTGCCGGGTGATACACATCACCCGGGCCTAGCGACTCACCACTCGCCGAGCCACCACCTCTTCTTGGCTCGCGGCCCGTACGTCAGCCCGAACTGGCTCATCGCGCGCTCACGGATCAACGTCACCGCCTCCTCGGGCGAGTCGGTGACGATCCAACGCTTGGTGTCTGCCTCGTCGATCGTGCCGGCGTCGAGCAGCCCCTTGCGCAGGTAGTCGATGAGCGGTCTCCAGAACTCGACGCCCACCAGGACGACGGGAAACTCCTTCATCTTGCCGGTCTGAATGAGGACCGACGTCTCGAAGAGCTCGTCGAGCGTGCCGATGCCCCCCGGCATCGCGATGAACGCATACGAGTACTTCTCGAGGAGCGTCTTGCGGATGGCGAAGTAGCGAAACTCCATCCATCGATCGAGGTAGGGGTTCGGCTTCTGTTCGCTCGGGAGCGTGATGTTGCACCCCACCGAGTAGCCGCCGGCCTCCTTTGCTCCGCGGTTCGCCGCCTCCATGATCCCGGGGCCACCTCCGGTCATCACGGTGAAGCCTGCGCCCGCGAGGCGCGCGCCGACGTCGCGCGCGAGGGCGTAATAGGGGTGGTCTTCTTTGAAGCGCGCCGAGCCGAAGACGGTGACGCAGGGGCCGACGAAGTGGAGGCGCCGGAACCCTTCGACGAGCTCAGCGCTGATGCGCATCGCTTCGAAGAGCTCCACGCCGCGCGGCCGGGGGCCCTGGAGGAACTTCCGCTCCCTGTCGTCGCCTGTCCGCTTGCCCCACTCTGGAGTCGTCGGTTGGGTCGTGTGCTCGTTCATCCTGTGGGGACCCATCCTACTACCGTAGTGCGCGAAACCCCTGTGACGCCCCCCTGCTCGCATAGGATGCCCCCGTGCCGACCCACTCCGAAATGCTCTCCAACGTGCCGTTCTTCGCGCTCCTCGACGACCAGGAGCGCGCCACGCTCGCCGAGCGCATCGACGTCGTCAGCGTCCCCGCCGGCCAGACCCTCTTCAGCCGCGGCGACCCCGGCGACTCGATGTTCGTCGTACGCAAAGGGGTCGTCGAGATGTGGTTCAAGAACGACGTCGGCGAGCGCATCGTGCTCGAGACGGCGCGCGAGGGGGACTTCTTCGGCGAGATCTCGCTCCTCGACGGCGGGCCGCGCAACGCCTCCGCCCTCGTGAAAGAGGACATGGAAGCGCTGGTTGTCGACAGAGGAGACCTAGACGAATTCTTCCGGCTGCGCCCCGCGGCGGCGCTCGATCTCCTCGCCGCTACCGGGAGGCGGCTGCGGGAGACGGCGACCCTCCTCGCGCGCACGGCCTCACGCAACATCAACGACGAAGAGGAGGACCATCGAACGCGCGTGATGAAGGTCGCCGACTGGATCAGCGAGTTCTCCGGCAGCATCCCGTTTCTCCTGATCCACGTCGTCATCTTCGCGATCTGGATCATCCTGAACGTGCAGCCCCTCGCGGGCAGTCGCATCGGTGGCTTCGACCCTTTCCCCTTCGGGCTCCTCACGATGGTGGTCTCGCTCGAAGCGATCATCCTCTCGGTCTTCGTGATCCTCAGCCAGAACCGGCAGGTCGCGCGCGACCGCTTCCGGAACGACATCGAGTACTCGGTGAACCTGAAGGCCGAGCTCGAGATCGCGCACCTGCACGAGAAGTTCGATCAGATGAACGCCGATCTCCTCGGGCGCCTCGAGGCCCTCCAGAAGAGGCTGAAGTCCTGATTCAAGGAACGGCGATCGCACGCACGCGGTTGTAGGCCGAGCCGTCCCCGCTGTTCCCGTCGGCGACGTAGACCGTGGTCCCATCCGGCGTGACGGCGACCCCCTCTTGCCCGTAGAACTCCGCCCCCTGGCCCACGCCGTCGTTGAAGCCTGCGGTCCCGTCGCCGGCGAGGGTGTCGACGTTGCCGTCGGCGCGGATACGGCGAATGCGGTGGTTCCCCGCGTCGCTGACGTAGACGTTGCCCGAGGCGTCGACGGCAACCGCGCGGGGCGAGTTGAATTCGGCCGTGAGAACCGGCCCGTCGTTCACTCCGGGAGCGCCGTCGCCTGCGAACGTAGTGACCGAGCCGCTCGGATCCACGAGGCGGATGCAGTTGTTGTTCGTATCGGCGACGACGACGCTTCCATCCGCCAGGGTTGCGACGCCGATCGGAGAGTTGAACTGTGCCGCCGCACCGGTGCCGTTCGCGAAACCCCCGTCGCCCCCGGCGCCGGCTAGGAACGACGGCGTGCCGCTCGCGACGACCAGCGTCTCGACGATGTTCAGCAACTTGTCGGACACGAAGAGGTTTCCGCCATCGATCGGCGCGAGCCCTCGCGGTCGCCCGAAGCCTTGCGCGACGACGATCGGGGTCGCGATTCCGCCGTCGCTGAGTGGGATCACTCGCCAGATCGTCCCGGACGTACCGTTCTTCACCCCGGCGTTGTTGGCGTCGGTCTGGACGTAGTACGTGCCGTCGGTGGCGACGACCGCCGCGAAGGGGTCGATGAAATTGCTCGCCGCCGCCAACGTCGTGACGGCCCCCTGTGGAGTCACGCGTCGCACCAGCGCGCCGTCATAGTCCGTCACGAGCAAGTTGCCTTGCGCGTCGATCGCGATGCCGGTCGGGTTGTCGAACTGCGCAGCGGAGCCGGTACCGTTCTGGGAGCCCGCAACGGCGGAGCCCGCGAGCGTGGACACCGTGACCCCCGTGACGAAATCGATCGTCCCGGCGTCGGGCGGTGGACCGGCGTCGATCGATGGGCCGCTGTCGGAGGCATCGCCGGACCCGAGAAGATTCGCGTCGCCCGCGTCATCCGGCGAGGCATTGGCGTCGCCCGCGTCGTCCGATGACGCGCTTGCGTCGCTCGCTCCCCCGTCGCCGCTCGCGGCGCCGTCGTCAGAACCCGCCCCTGCATCGCCTGAAGCCGCGTCGTCGCTCGGTCCCGAGTCGGGGCTTCCGGAATCGATCGCGGGTGCACCGTCGGCGTCCGAGGTGGCGTCGTTGGGGGTCTCGGCGTCGTTCGCACTGGCTTCGCTGGCGTCCACCATGCCTGCTTCGGCGTCGGGGATCGTCGCATCCGGTCCGGTCGCTGCGTCGGAGGGCGCCGTTCCGTCCATGGTCGCGGACGAATCGACGGGGCCACCGTCAGAGCCGTTGCCGGGGGGGAGCGAGCTTGAATCGTCGCTGCTGCACGCCAGCATCGACGACACCGTGAGCACAAGCAGTGAGCGAAGAAGGGGCTTCATTGGGAGGATGGGGGAAGCGCAGCGCCGACGTTCTCACGGCAGCACGGGCGCGTCTTGACACGAAATCGTTGGCGAATCCCAAGTTTCTTCGCCAGCAAGCGCGGCTGAGCTCAAGCCTGCTCGCTCCCAATGGAACGTTTCAGGGTCCTCAAACGGCTCGTCGCGAATCGGGGCGTGCGATCGGGAAGAGAAATGAACTCCCTTTCAGGATCTGAACTGCTCCCCGTTCATTTTCATGACTCGAGCTTTCCGAGACCCCGAAAAACGGCGAAATGTGGTGAGCCCCTCGCGGCATGGCGACTGCAATCTCGAGTCGCATGCACTCGCGCAAATCAAGACTCGTCGCCGCGGCCCTCGCCGCAGGCTCGTCACTCATCGCGTTGCCGGCCCTCGCAGGTTCCTCCTCTGGCGGCGCCTCGGGTCCCCAGCTTCAGTACGTGTATGGCGGAAGCGCCGGAACGGTCGTGTTCATCCACGGCAAGGCAGACTGCGGCACCTCGATGACGAGCTGCAGCAGCAACGACAGCGCGACCGGCCCAGCCGGCTACTTCACGAACGACTCGAACAGCGCCGACATGCAGAACGAGGCGACCACCACGATCAACTCGAACGGAACCGTCTCCTACTACGAGGCCTTCTCCATCGGGTTCGATCTCGAGAGCCAGGGCTATTGGTACTCGGCCGACGACGTCGGCTACTGCTTGCAGGACCTCTACAGCGGAACGAACAACTCGGGCTGCAACCCGAGCAAGTACCAGCGCAGCAACTTCCGAATCGTCACCCACAGTGCGGGCGCTACCGTCATCGATCGTCTCGTGTCGACCGGCTGGTATGGCATCAACTCGCACATCGTAGGCGATATCGTCTCGCTCGCCCCGGCCCTCACGGGATCGCGTGCGTCGAGCGCGCTCTACGGTGTGGATGGCTACAGCGGCTGGTGCTCGACGCTCGTGGGGTGGCTCGCCGGCTTTGCGCTCAAGAACAACGGCGCCCAGTCGCTGACGCGAGGCACGGTCACCGGTCAGGCCAACGAGGGATACGCGGGGCGCTCTCCCATCTGGATCCTCAAGGTGATGTCGACCGGCGGGAGCTGGTCTGCCAACAACGACGGGTGCGGCACCCTCACGGGCGGCACGACCGTGCGCGAGGACGACAACGACTGCGAGATGGGGCTCCTCGCGGGGTGTCTCGGCTACAGCAACGCCGACGACATGGACGGGCTCGTCTACTGGTCGGACACCGACCCGACCAACAACACGAGCTCGAACGGCTGCAACACGTACGACACGTACGACGGCAACGGCGTCTCCTCGTGCCATTACTACTCCCAGTATTCGGGGGCTTACTGGCACTGGTTCACCTCGTGGGCGAATCACAGCCATAGCCGCGATGACGCCTACACGACCCTCGGCGACTGGCAGACGGCGAGCGGCTGCTACGAGCGGAGCCCTGGCACCTGCGTAGGGCAGTACGGTCTCTGAGAGCGCTATCCTTAGCGACGGGCTGAATGAGAAGCGATCGTAAGCCGGCCGGAGCGCCGAGACCGCCGAAGAGGCGCGGTCTGCGGACGCTTGCGACGTTGCTTGCCCTCGCGATCCTCGCCGCCCTCCTCTTCACGCGCTCGCGTTCGAACGCTCCGCCGGAGCCCGTGGCGCAACGGGCGGAGCCTCCCGAGCCGCGCATCGCCCGTCCACTCGCCCCGCCCCCCGTCATGGGCCCGGTCGCGAGCGCGGCGCCCGTGGGCTCTCACACCGAACCGTTCGATCCGCATGACACGCCGGAGAGGCCTCCGCCTCGTCCCGGTGCGCGCCTCCCCTATCCGCCAGGCAGCCAGCCGCTGAGCGAGGGGGTCGACCCTGCGACGCAATCGAAGGAGGACGACACGGTCGACGCGGAGCAGAAGATCCGCTGCGTGTTCGGTCCGCGCGTCGCCGTCGTTCACCCCCCGGATCCGCTCGTCATCGACCTCGAGGTCGTGAACAAGCTAGGCGCCGACATGCCGATCAGCGGCGGGGAGGCCCGTTTCCGGACGGAGCGCTCCGACGCCGACAAAGGACCGTGGTTCGCTGCGCCCCTCGTCGACGACGGCTCGGGCAAGGACATCGCGGCGGGCGACTACCACTACACGGCGACCTACACGCCGAGCAGCGACGAACAGGCAGCCTTCTTCCGCGACGGTGTCCACGTCTACGTCGAGGTCCGCTTCGACGGACCCAACAACCTGGGCGCTCGCAAGTACGGCACGGGGATGCAATACAGCCGCGAGCCCGAGGCGACGCTGAACGGGAAGTACACCGACGCGATCGAGAACGGGAGCCTGGTCGTCAACGTGGGGATCACGGCAAAGGCTGCAGGGAGCTATCGAGTCATCGGGACGTTATACGGCGGCGACAGCGCGGTCGCGTTTGCGCAGCAATCGGGCCAGCTCGCGGTCGGCGACGGCACGCTGCCGCTCTCGTTTTTCGGAAAGATCATCTACGACCGCGGCATCGACGGGCCGTATCAGGTCCGATACGCGATGCTCTTCCAGCACATCCCTCCTGAAGACATCCCGGGAGACACCGTGGACCCCGCGTACACGACGCAGGCGTATCGAGCGCGAAACTTCTCCGACGCCCCCTACGTCGAGCCGGCTCCATCGTTCGAGGTCGTCGACATGAACAGCCCCTCGCAGCAGGGCAAGCCGCCGCCGCTCTACTCGGAGGCCGAGCGCGCGGCGATGCGCGGCCCAGTCGCGCCCATTCAAGCGGATCCGCCGAACGCGGCCGCGCACCCCGTTCCGACCGGGACGAAGTAGCCCGTCAGTAGCGCCAGCTCTTCACGTCAGCCCCCTTCGGCGCCGTCTTCAGCCAGTGCTCGACGAGCTTGGGCACGAAGCGTTCGGCGTAGGTGAGCCGTGACACCGCGTTGACCACGGTGTGATCTCCGCTCCAGCAGTGCTCGTCCCGCGCGCCGTAGTCGACGTGCGCGTCCGCCGGCGGCTTCGCGGTCCGGAGGAAGTCGTCGACGAGGTACACGGCGTCATTGAGGAAGAAGTTGTCGGAGAGTCCGACGTTGAGCGTGATCTTCCCGCGAAGGAGCGGCGCGAGGCGTGGCCAGTCGCGAGACAGGATGTGCCCGAGGTCGTAGTGCTCTTTCCAGTACGCGGCGACGCTGGGGTCGATGACTCCCGTCCGCTTGTCCCAGATAGGCTTCGGGTAACCGTCGTCTCCGACAGGCGAGTAGACCGCTTGCCAGATGTCCCACTGCCCGCCCGACCGCGAGTGCGTCCCGAGGACGAGCTCTTCGACGTTCTGCTGCTCGACTGTCGCGCGCGTCGCACCGAGGTAGTCGCGTTCGGCGGGGCGCGGCGTACGCCGGAACGGTCCCTCGGAGTAGTAGGCGTTCGTGTCCTTGTAGATGTCGATCGTCGTGTACTCGTCGAAGTCGATCGGATCGGGGCAGTTGGCGATCGCGCCGTTGTACTCCTCCGGGTAGAAGACCTGCGCCGCGAGCGACTCCCACCCGCCCGTCGAGCCCCCCATCATTCCGCGCGCCCACGGGCCGAGCCCGCGGAACGTCTTCTCGATGTACGGGACCAGCTCGTAGGTGATCGCGTCCCCGTACGGGCCGACGTTCTCCGAGTTCACGGCGTACGAGTCGTCGTAGTAAGGGTTCGCGTGTTGAATGGTGACGTCGAGGACGCGGGGGAATCCTTTGCCGGTCCACTTCTGGAAGAAGGCGTACTCGGTCTCCTGCGTGAACCGCTCGTAGCCGTACTTCGTGCACTCCTTCCCCTCGTGGCCGTTCGGACAATGGCGCCGGATGCCCTCGAGGTCGGCGGCAGGGAGCGCCGGATCCGCCGGTTTCTCTCGCCACCCCGGCTCGCGCTCGAAATGGCCGTGGTTGATGACGACCGGGTAATGAGCGTTGGGATGCGTGTCCCACCCCTCGGGGACGACGACGATCGCGCCGAGGAACGTGGGTCGCCCCCAGAACTTCGTGAGACGTTCGCTCTGAAGGACGATGTGTTTTACGTACTTCGTGTCGGGGACGGGTGGGAGCTCGGGGAGGGCTTGCGCGAGCTCGATGCGCTGCTCGCCGCCGGGGGCGCGCGCGTCGATGTGGATCTTGCGTGGCACGCTCACGAGGTTGCCCGGAGCCTTCCTCCAGTCCTGCCCTTCGCCGCGATCCGGCGGGAGCTTCACGGTGTGCCCGTCGCCGCGCTTGAACGTCTCGTACCGATGAAGGACGGCCTCGACGAAGTAGTCGCCGGCGGGGACGGCGTCGAGCGACGCGATCGGATAGCCGAGCGCTCCGCCGTCGATGATGGCTGCCTGACCCGGTCCGAGCGCATCGACGTCTATCCCGAAGACTTGCGCGGTCCCATCCCGATCCGAGATCTGCTTGCGCGGCTCCTCGGCGTCGCTCTTCGCGAGGACGACGAGGAGTCGGCCGTCGATCGAGGTGGCCGAGAGCGACGACGGGAAGCTCACCGAGAATCGGAGCGGAGAGGGCGCCGGCGGGCTCGCGGTCGCCGAGCTCGAAGGGGTGGGGGGGGTGACTGCTACGGCGGGAGGGGGCGAGGGGGCCGGCGAGCACGAGAGGGGGACGGCGAGAAGAAGCGGGCATAGCAAGGGGACGGGGCGCCTGTGCATCGCCTCTTCGTCTAACACGCCGTCGTGCGAACCGAGCGCTCCTCTACTGGCAAGTCGCGAGCGCTGACGGCACCACCCACGCTACCGTCGTCCTGGGGATGTCCATTCACGCGCTCCGATGGTTCGTCGTCGCCCTCGCCGTGTCGCTGTTCGGCGCCGTCGCGGGATCGCATCTGATGGCGTCGCTGAACGACCCCGTCCCCGGGGTTCTCGAGGCGCTGCACGCGAACGAGGACCCTGTCGCGGAGAAGCCGCGCGCGCCCCACCGGCGCGTCGTCGTCGTCTTGATCGACGGCCTCGGCGGGGCCCCCTTCGACGCACGCCTTCGCGAAGGGACGCTTGGTGAGATCCCGTGGCGGGCCTCCCTCGATAGCGGAGTCCCCTCCCGTTCGCGCCCCGTGTACCACGCGATCCTGACGGGAGTGCCGCAGTGGGCGGCGGGGATTCGTGGCAACGGGTACGCCACGGGGCGCGCTGACTCGGTGCCGGACCGGGTGCGCGCGGGGGGGGGCAAGGTCGCGTGGATGCTCGAGACGGTGCCCTGGTTCTACGATCTCTTCGGCGCGGAAGAGGACGTCCTGGTCCGAGGTCGTGCGGCGACGTCCGCGGAGTCGTTTGCTCGGGTTTGGGACGCGGGACCCGATTTCATCGTGCTTCACCTCGCCGAGGTTGACGAAGCCGGGCACCTTCACGGCGCAGCGAGCGAGGAATACGCAGAGGCCAGCCGCCGCGCGATGAAGGTCGTCGCGGAATTTCGTGAGGTCGCTCGCTCGAAAGCCAGAAGCGACGATGCCTTGTGGTTCGTCGGGGCCGATCACGGTCACACGCTTCGAGGCGGTCATGGCGGGCCCGAAGAGGAGGTTCGGCGCGTCTCGTGGATCGCGCTCTATCGCGGGGGAGCCGACGAAACGAACGGCCCGAACGCGGCGCCGGCCGGGGCGATGGTGACCTCGCTCGCCCCAACGATCGCGCGAGCGCTCGGCGTCGATGTGCCGCGCGAGTCGATGGCGGACGGCCTCCCGCTCTTGCCGGCGCTCCTCGGCCCGCCGTCGAGAGCGAGTGAGGCGCGCGTGCGCGCAGTGGAGACCGCGCGCCAAGTGGCGACGAAGCGTGCTCTGGGGAGCGCCGCGGCACGCGCGACGCTGGTCGGCGGTGCGCTGGGCGCGACGTTCGCCGCGCTCATCTCGTTGCGTCGAAGGCGCGGGGCCGCCGAGACGATGGTCTTCGTCGCGGCGGCTGCCGGGTTCTTCGTCGCCGGGCCGGGATTGTCGATGTCGTCGGTGCGCACGGAGGCGTGGTACCTCGCGCACGCAGTGGGCACGTTGGCGTTGTTCGCGGCGGTGGCGTGGCTCGTCGCCCGCAAGTGGGCGTCCGCGATGGCGACCGCGGTCGAGTGTGCGGTCTTCCCCTTCGTCGCGCTCGTCGCCGTGCGGGGATCGCTCGGGGTGTCCGACGCGACGCCGTTGGAGTGCGTCCTCTGGCCGTCGCTCGGGCTCGTGCCCGCGAGCGTGTGCGTGGCGATAGCCGTCGTCGAGCTCGGGTTCGCCGCGCTGCGGAAATTCTCCGGGCCCGTCTGAGTCCTCTCTAGGGCGTAACACGGCCGCCGCCGCCCGGGATTCGGGCCGGCATGTGCGTGTACCCCGCCGGTACCTCGAACATCGAATCGTCGAGCTTCTCCCGCTTGACCGCGGTGACCTCGGAGCGACTGAGCTCCGCGCCGTCTTTGCTGAACTCCACGCTCCGCATGGGGAAGGTCCTCTTCGCGCTCGGATCCACCTTCTTCTTGTGGCGAAGCGCATCGAGATCGAGGGAGGGGGGGCCGTCCGCAATGCACGTCTCGGTGCGCGCACCGCTCGGGTCGTTGACCACCCAGTCCTCGCACGAGATCCCGGCGACGAGCTCTTTCTTCCCTGTCTTTCCCGTGGCGCTCGTCTGCGCGTTCGTGTTCGGCTGGGGGGCGCCCGGCGCTCCGAAGTCCATGTCCATCGCCATTTTCTGGGCGTCGAGCAGGAGCGTCATCTTGTTCTCCATGGGGAGATAGATCGCGCTCGTCGTTTGCCCATTCGGCGCCGGCATCTCCACGCGCAGCTTGTCCCCCTTTGCCTTGACGACCATCGTCGTCGCCGCGGCGTTCGGGTGCGTCGTCGTCATCGTGATCTCCCCCTCGAAGTTGGCGCCGAAGCCTTTGCTGCTGCAGGCGGCCAGCGTGACGAGTGCGAGCGGCGCCGCAAGAGCGGCCACAAACGAATTTTTTCGCATGGGACGGCCAGGGTACACGAGGCGCGCGCCGTGCTATCGATCGTATTCTCGCGGTGGGGGTCACGGAGGATGGCCATGCGGTGGCGGATTCTGGCGCTTGCCTCGTTGGGATGGGGTCTCTCTTCGCTCAGCCTCGTGGCGTGCGCGGGCGACGATACGAATCCCCCGTTACCCGACGGCGGCTCCCCCGACGCCACGACGAATGACGGGAGCCTCGGCGACGCGACGGGCACGTCCGACGCCGACGCCGGGGCCACGGTGAACGACGACGGGTCGGTCTGCGTCCCGTTCGACGGTGCGGTCTACAGCGCCGACGAGGTCGAGGCGGGGCTAGGGATCGTAATCTTTCGCAAGTGCGAGCAATGCCACGGGGAGCAACTGCAGGGAAATCAGAACGGCCTTCCATCCACGAACGCCGAGGGGGGGACCGCCTACCCGCCCGACCTGACCCCCGACCCGACCTACGGCCTCGGGTGCTGGACGAACGCCCAGATCGAACGGGCATTTCTCTACGGCATCGACAAGGAAGGGCAGCCCCTTTGCAATCCGATGCCCCACTTCGGCGAACAAGGGGACGCAGGGATCGACGAAGCCGGAGCGGCTGCGGTCGTCGCCTACTTGAGGAACCTCCCAAGCGTAGCTACGCATGTCCCGGCGACGCCCGCGTGCTATCCGCCGCCGCCGGTCGATGCTGGTGAGGAGGACTCGGGGATCGACGCGGCCGTCGATGCAGGGCCGGATGCCAGTGCAGATGCGGGCGACGCCGGAGACGCTACGGTCGCAGACTCTGGCTCGGACGCCACGGTCGCCGACGGCGCTTCGGACGCGAGCGACGCGGAGGTCGAGGACGCCGCGAGCGACGCCGAGGACGCTGCGAGCGACGCCGGGCTCGACGCGGACTGAAGCGTTACGGCGCTGAAACGCTGAATCGCTAGGGTGTGTAGTACCAGGTCGGCGTCTGGCAGATCGACTGCGTGTTGTCGCACGCCACGACGGCGCCCGTCGTGGCGAAGGTGGTCCACTGCTGGGCCTCGAGGATCGCGTCGTTGTTGCACACGTGGTACTGGCTGAGCTCCGCGTTGAGCGTGCCGAGCTCGTTCGCCATCGCGTTCGGGTCATCCCAGCTGCAGCTCGCGTAGGCGGCAATGGCATCGTCGTAGTCGCCGCTCTGGATCATGCCGACGAGCGCCGATGTCGTGACCGGACCCGTGCAGATCAAGTGCGCCTGCGTGTAAGCGAGGCCGGACTGCATGACGGTCTGCACCTGGGGATCCTGGAAATTGGTTGTGCTCAGGAACTGCGTCGCCGGCGCGCACTCGCACTGTGAATAGACGGGGAGGAGCGAGAGGAGCTGCTCCCGCGTACCGTACGCCGGGTCCGAGACTTTCACCTCGACGAGCATGGGGTTGCCGTTCGCGTCGACCGAGCCGGGATCGCTTCCGTGGTTGTCGCGAAATGCGCTGGCGACGACCGTGTCGTTGCCGCTCGTGTCGACGCAGTGCACGTCGATGAGCGTGGTCGTGTGCGGGGGCCAAAACGGGTAGGAGCGACCGCCGGTGTTCGAGTAGGCGTCCTTCTGCAGCCAGTGGAAGAGCGCGTAGCAGGTCTCGCTCGCTCCGCCGTCGGAGTCGTCCGCCTCTGCGGCGGCGGCGCTCGCGCCGGTGCGCTCCGACGAGGGGGCGCTTCCGCAGGCGTAGGCAGGAAGGAGGAGAGTGGCTCCGAAGGCAGTGGCGAGGATCGAGCGGGGCGTACGAATGAACATCGAGTGTTTCCTGGAGTCGGGGGGAAGGCGATCCACCGGTGGGAAACGCTCGTCCGCATTCTTCTCGGAGAAAGCGGCCCAAGCGCGTCCTGCCTGGTTGTCGCGCGGCGCCTAAGCAAACGCCGAGCCAGGATCGAGAGGAGCGTCGCCAACGCGGAGCGCGTTGCTCAGTGCGCGGTCGCGCTCCCGCTCTTTCCGAGCTTCGTGAGGCACCGCTCGAGCGCGGGCTCGAGCGAAGAGGCCGACGCGGGGAGACTGAGATCATCGACGGCGTGACCCATGCGCGACCAGTCGACCCCGCGATCGTTTACTGACATCCACACCACCGCGGTCACGCCGACGATCGTGTCGATCGGTACCCCGCCGCCGCGCCCGCCGAACCACATGCGCGAGTCATGCGCGTTGTTCCGGTTGTCTCCGACGACGAAGACCTCTCCGCTCTGGACCACGTAGGGGCCGAGCGTCTCACCGAAGCCGGCGGTCGCGTCGTCGTAGAAGGTGAAATACGGATGCCCCTCGAGGACCTCGATTTCGAGCGTCCCCTTGTGCGCGGGAATCGGGGACTCGTCTTCGGTGTACGAGTAGGGGCCCAGGGCGCAGTGGGGGACCTCGGCGCCGTTGATGAACGGATGGCCGTTGCGAAACTCGAGCTTCTCGCCCGGCATTCCGACGACGCGCTTCACGAAGTCTTGATCCGGGTGCTCGGGGAAGGGGAAGACGATGACGTCACTTCGGTGCGCCGTGCGCAGCTTGGTGACGAAGAGATGGTCGCCGACGAGGAGCGTCGGGATCATGCTCCCGGATGGGATCTTGAATGCTTCGACGACGTAGCGTCGCTGGCCGAAGGTCAGGGCCAGCGAGAGTATCGGCATGAGAATGCCCGCGACGATGACTCCCCAGATGGGGGCGCGCGGTGCTGGGCGCCTGGCGACCGTGCGGAGCGCGTCGGTCATCGCCCCAGCCCGGAGGCCGAACGTGTCGAGCGCGATGACCGCCAAGACGCTCCACATGAGCGCGCGCGCGCCGAGGCGCGTTGTCAACGCGAGAAAGACGACGAAAACGACGTGGATCGAAAACCACGCGATCGCTCGGGGGTACTGGGCGGCGTAGACCTGGCCGAGACCGGGGATGAGGAAAGAGAGGAACGCCGCGAGCGGGCCCGACGCGGGGGGGAGCTCGCGCAGACTGGCCGATCCCGGCGCACCCGCTCGCGTGTCGGACGCCGGCGGGGCGTAGGGAGAGGGCGTTCCAGACATCGGACGGAGCCTACAGGAAAGGGCCCAAGCGAAGCTGCGGCTCTCTTCCGCCGATTCGACACACGTCTCTGTCATCGCGCGTTCTCACCCTCTCGTTCGCCTGCGCGCTCATGCGTCCCAGGGTGCCGTCGAATGCGCGCCACGTCGTCCCGCAAACGCACGCCCTTTCTCCGCGACGCTCTGTTCCTGCCGCCCGCAGACGAACCTCGCGCATCCCGCGCGCCGCCGTGGTCGAGGCTTCGTGCCCCACGTCGCGGGTGCCACCTGCGGTACGCACGTTGCTCAGGGCACCACGCACACGTGAACGCGCAAGAACGCGCGTACTTGAAAGGATCACTTCATGTACCCCGGTTGCTTTTGTATCGGCACCGCGCTCGCTCCGTTCGCCACGCTCGTCTCGCTCGCAGTGCTCCTCCCCTCCTGCGGCAAGGCCAAGGAGCTCCCCGTCATGCCCACGGTCGCCGACCCGCGCCTCCAGTCGGTTCTCTCGTACGTTGCAGGACAGATGGAGGACTGCTCGATCCCCGGAGGGGCGATCGCGATCGTCGAGAACGGGCAAGTGACCGAGTCGGTCGGCTTTGGCGTGGAAGACCTCGCGACCAACGCTCCCGTCGCGGCGACGACAAGGTTCCAGAGCCTAGGCCTGAGCAAGGTCGTTCTCGGCGCGACGGCGCTACGGCTCGTCGAGGAAGGGAGTCTCGAGCTCACCAAGCCGGCCACGAGCTACGTTCCAGTCACGCTCGCCTCCGGCTTCGACCCGACGAGCGTAACCGTCGAGGACCTCTTCATGCACACCTCGGGGCTCCCCGACGTGGACGTGAGCGACGTCACTTGCGGCGTCGGTCGCGGGCAGCTGGGGGCGTGGTTTGCGAGCCAGCCCGCGCAGCCGCTGTGGACTCCTCCAGGCCAGGTCTGGGACTACAGCCAGCGGGGGTACGCCGTCGCAGGGTGGGTCGTCGAGCAGGCGTCGTCGCAGTCGATGGAGGACGCCGTCACGCAGCGGGTGCTCGGGCCGGCAGGGATGGTCACCGCAACGTACGACCCGAGCGTCGTTCTCGCGGGAGACTACGCGATCGGGCACGCGATCGATCCCTACAGCGGCGCGATCACCCAGACGTACGCTCCAGGGCAAGACGACTGCGAAGTGTTTCGCGCGACCGACGGCGTCTATGCGAGCGTCATCGACTACGCGCACTTCGCCGCGACGCTCTACGCAGGAGGGGGCACGATGCTCGCGCCGGCGTCCGTGCAGGCGCTCGAGACGGGCCACGCGACCGACAACCTGTATCCCGGGGACGCGTACACGTACGGGATGTACGCGCACCAGGGGTACAAGGGGCTTCAGCTCCTGCGGACGTCGGGGGACATGCACGGCTTCAACACCGCGCTGTGGATGGTCCCGAACCAGGGCTTCGCCGTCGTCGTCTTCTTCGACGCCAACAACTCGGCGTCCGGCTGCGACGCGGGGCACGCCGCGGAGACCGCGGTGAACGAGTTCCTCGGGCTCACCAACGTGCCGGGGCCAAACTGGACGACCCCCCCGTCGACGTGGGCCCCTTACACGGGGACGTACTTCGACCCGTACCAGTTCGGCGCGATCACCGTCGCCTTGGATGGCGCGCAGCTGACGGCCTCCACCGCGCAGTACGGCACCTTCCCGCTCACGCAGGTGTCGGCCACGGCGTTCGAGGCGACCGTCGGCGGCCACACGGGGAACATCACGTTCGCCCCCGGTGCGAGCGGACCGGCGACCTGGTTCGTGACGCGTATGGGGGTGGGGATGCGAGAGTAGGCTCGCCGCTACTTCGTCCCCTCGTACGCCCGCGCGAGATGACCAATCAGCGCGGCGGGATCCACCCCCGCCGAGCGGAAGCCGACGTACCCGTCGGGGCGCACGAGGAACTGCGCGGCGCTCGTGACGCCGAAGCGCTCGCGGAGCTCGAGCGAGTCGAGCGCATGAACGCGTAGATCGATCTTGGGAAAGCGCGCGGCGAGCGCCTCTCGCGCCCGCGCCGCGTCACCGGCCGCCGCGCCGATGAGGAGCACGTGATGTTCCGTGCCGCGCAGGGCCGTGAACAGCGTCGTCTCGCCGACGCGCGCGTCGGGTGAGCGGTCGCCCGGGCGGACCGCCTTGGGAGAGAACGCCCCGTCCGTGGCCCCTTCGGAGACGATCGGACTCCCGCGGTAACGAATCCCCAGCTGCGACACGAAGCGAAAGAGACGCGCTCGCCCCGCTGCGCTCCGCAGGACGCGCGGCGCTACCAGCGGGACGAGCGCGTTGCGTGCCCCCAGGACGAACGGGTTCGACGACGCGGCGACCCTGAAGAGGCGGTCGGTGAAGCGGAGGAGCATCCTTCCGACCGGGAAGCGCTCGGCGTTGTAGCTGTCGAGGAGCGCGTCGCCCGCGGCCCCCTGGGCGACGAGCGCGAGCTTCCATCCCAAGTTCGCGGCGTCCTGGAGCCCGGTGTTCATCCCCTGGCCGCCGGCGGGGCTGTGGATGTGCGCTGCGTCCCCGGCAACGAAGAGGCGGCTGCTTCGGTAGCGATCGACGCCGCGATGGTGCAGGCGAAAGCGCGCGAGCCACGACGGGCTCACAAGGCGGGCGGGGACGGGGGAGACCTCGTCGTAAAGCGATTGCATCTCTGCGAGGGTCGGATCGCTCTCGTCGTCGCCCTGCGCGTGAAACCCAGACGCGATGAGCCGGTGCGTCCCGTGAGCGTCGATCGGGAGGACGACGAGGAGGCCGGGATTGCCGAGAAAGAAGTGCGCGGCCCCATCCGCGATTGCGCCGTCGATCCGCACGTCGGCGAGGGCGAATTGCTGTGCGTACGCGGCCCCTTCGAAGGAGAGCCCCGCGAGCTTCCGTACGACGCTATGCGCGCCATCGGCGCCGACGAGGTAGCGAACGCGGAGGTGTTGTTCGCCGCCGGGGGTGGCGATCGTCGCCTCGACGTGATCGCCGACGTCGTTCGCCGTCACGAGCGATGACGGGCGCTCGACCGCGGTGCCGAGGCGCGCGAGCTCCTTCTCGAGCGCGCGCTCGGTCTCGACCTGGGAGAGGAAGAGGAGGTACCCGAAAGGCGTGTCGTTGGCCCCGACATCCCCGAGCGCGAAGCGGCCGAACCGCTCTCGACGCGCGTACCCTTCCGCTTCGATTGCGTGCGCGCCGCGGGCGGCGAGAGCTTCGGCCATCCCGTGACGGTCGAACAGCTCGAGGCTGCGCGCGTGCACCACGAGCGCGCGCGACGTCGTCGGTCGCACCTCGGCTTTGTCGATGATCCGGACGCGGAGCCCGCGCGCGACCAGCTCGATCGCGAGCATGCAACCGGTAGGGCCTGCGCCGACGACGAGGACGTCGAGATCGCTCATTGGGGGATTCTAGCCGCCCGGGGCGCTCGCGTGCCGGTGAAGAGGTTTCCGAGAATCGGCCGACGTTCGTGATAAGCCCTCGAGACGTGCCGGCAACCAAGATGCGCGCCGAGCGAACGGACCTTGCCGTGCTCGTCGCGACGATGGCGATCGTGCCCGCCGCTTGGGTCGTCCTCTTCGGGTTTCGTGGTGGAGCTTCAGTCCTCGGCCGCGACGCGGTCTCCGTATTCGCTCTGTGGTTTGCGGAGCACGCACGCGTAGGGGGCGCCGACTCGCTCGCCCTCTACCGCCCCGGTATCGCCGGCGGAATGGAGCTGTACGCGACGCTCGGCGTGTCGCCGCTGATGCGGATCGCCAGCGTGCTAGGCCTCCCGCCGTTCGCCGGGATGGAGCTCGTCGCGTTCACGGCGCAGGCGCTCTACGGCTTCTTTGGCGCGCGCGCGGCGGCAGACCTCGCGCGCGACTGGGTGGGGTCCAGCGCGCAGGACGGCGTCGGCACGCGCATCGTCGTCGCCGCGCTCTTCGCCCTCGCGCCCGCTCTTTGCGGCCGGGTCGCGCTCGGGCACCTCAACCTCGTCCTCGGGTTCCTCGCCTTCCCGGCGATCCTCGCCGTCGCTGCGGCGGGGGCGCGCCGCATGACGGCAACATTGGGGATCGTCGCTTCGTTCGCTGTTGCCAACGCGCTCGCCTGCTCGGGGCAGCAGGCGGTCTTCGTTTCGGCGCTGTTCGGTGCGCCCATTGTCCTCGCACTTGCCGCTCGCTCCGGGGCGAGGGAGGCCGCGCGAACGCTTGCGTTGGCCGGCGTCGTCGTGGCGACTGGCGCCGCGCTCGTTCTCCCCGAGCTCTGGGCGCTAGTTCATCACGCGCGTTCGTCGGACGGGGCGCGAACGCTCTCCGACGTCCTCACTTACGAGCTCGGCGTGGTCCCCGCGCACGAGCTGTGGGCGCGCGCGCTCTGGACGGGGGGGCTCCTCGGCGACACGGGGCTCGTCTGGGGCGACGTGGACTTCGCTGTCGGGCCGATCTTGCTCTTCGCACTGCTCGCGCCGAGACGAGAGGGGGCGACGCTCTGGATCGTGCTGATCGCGAGCACGCTCGTCGCAGGGGCGCTGGCGACGCACGCCGAGCCGTTCGCCTCCTTGCTGTTGCGCATGGTCCCCGCGCTGGGTGCCTTCCGAGTCCCCGGGCGATCGCTCGTTCCGCTGGCGTACGCCGCGTCGGTGCTCGGGTTTGCAGGGCTGCTCGGCATGGGGACGGGAGATACGCCGCGCTCCCCGGTGCCGCGCCGGTTTGTGGCGTACGGCGTCGTGCTCGCGGCGTGCCTCGCGCTCCTCCCAGACGCCCCTCGCGAGACAACCGCGTGGGTCCTGGCGGCCGCGGTCGTGGTTGCTGCTGACGCGCAGCTCCAGCGAAGGTGGGCGCTCAAGCCTCTTCGCGCATGGGCCGTGGCCTGCGTGCTCGCACCGGTCGCTCTGCGGGGCGCTGCCCAAAGGCTGCGTCCGTTCGTCTCCCGCACCGTGCTCGCGGACGCACACGCGCGCGGGGACCATGTCCGCGCCCAGATGCCGGAGCTCGCGGATCCCCTCGTGCGCGTCCACCTGCGCGGCGTGCGCCCGCCGTTCTCGTACAACGAAGGCTTCGCGATGGGTCTGTCCACGGTGGACGGTTACGCCTACCCCGGTCGCCGCTTCGTCGCGCTCGCGTGTGCGCTTCGCGGCGTCCCGTTCCGCCCGACCCTCAACTACTTCGACCTGGCCTCCGACCGGGCAGCCCTCGCGCCGCTGCGCGCCCTCTACGACGTGCGCGCCGACGTGATCTGGGACGACGATCCTCTCGGGAAAGTCGCTCCAGGGCCAGACACCCTCGGGCGCGCCTGGTTCTCCCGCCGCGTGGAGGCTCTCGACTCGTGGAGCGCTCTCGGTGCGCGGCTCCGAGGCGCCAGCGACCTTGCGGCTCTGGGGGAGACGACGCTCGCCGTCGCCGGTGACGTACACAACGGCCCCCTCGAGGACGTCGCGCGCGAGGGGGGTGGGGACGGATCGTGCGCGAGCGCGCGCTTCACCGGCGCCGACACGTCCGACGAGGGGCAGACGTTCCACCTACGAGTGGAGACACCGGCGCGGTGCGTGCTCACGATCGCGACGAACTACGCCGAGGGGTTCGAGGCGCGCGCGACGCTCGACGACGGTACGAACGTCGGTGCTCCGACTGCGCCGACGTACGGCGCGCTCCTCGGCGTCGTCGTTCCGGCGAGAGCGACGAGAGTGGACGTAGCCTACGTGTCGGGTGTCCCGTGCGCCGCGCGCTGGGCGAGGCTGCTGGCGGTCATCGCGTGGGCCGTTCTGATTGGCGTCGTGCGGCGAGGGAATCGAGATCGGAGAGAGGTTTGAACAGGAAGACGCGGAGACGGGAAGTTCATGCCTGCCCAAACCGCGCCGGGTCGAACATCCCGATGTCGAGCGTGCTCGCCCCGTCCGCGACGAGCTCCGCGGCGATCTCCCCGATAGCCGGCGCCATCTTGTACCCGTGCCCCGAGAACCCGCCGAGGAGCACGATCTCCGGAGCCTCCCGCGCCCTTCCGACGATGAAATGCTGGTCTCGCGTGTTCGTGTACATGCACACGCGCGATCGGAGCAGCGGTCCGTTCGCGGACGGGAGGTGAGCGCGGAGGTACTCGCGGACCGTGGCTTCGTCTTCGGCCCTCAGCGCGCGGTCGAGCCGATCAGGGGAGGTCTCCTCGCCGCCATGATGCCGGCAGACCTTCGCCGATTCGAGCGTCGGGATCGCATAGAAGGCGCGGTCGCCCACGAAGTGGATGAACGTCGTCATCGTCCCCGGACGCACCGGCAAAAACCAGAGTTGCACCTGTCGCTCCACGACGAGACCGAGCCCTCGCGCGATCTTCTGGAACGGCGCCGACGCGGCAAGCCACGCTCCCGCCGCGATGACCGCTCTTGGTGCGAAGAGGTGCGAACCGTCGTCGAGCGTCGCGTGCACTCCCCCGTCGATCACGAGCTCGGTCGCGCGCGCCTTCGTTCGCAGCTCTGCCCCCAGCGACACGGCCCACCGCGCGTGCGCGCGCGTGCACGCTTCGACGTGAAGGTAGCCGGCTTCCTCCTCGAACACTCCGACGTCGCCCGGCGTCGGTACGGTCGCCGGGAAGCGAGCGCGCACCTCCGCCTCTCGCAGGACAACGTGCGGCAGCTCGTGGCGAGTCACGCTTTCGAGAACGCCGCGGATCCCGTCGTGCCCCTCGGGCCCGAGCGTCATGCACCCGGTCCGTACGAACAGAGGCTCTCCCGCGGTTTGCTCGAGCTCTCGCCAGAGCACGTACGACCGCTCGATGATCGGTACGTACCGCGGGTCCTCGTAGTACGCCTTGCGGATCACGCGCGTCTCGCCGACGGAGCTGCCCCGCGAGCTCGGCACGTCATCCTGTTCGACGCCGACGACCTTCAACCCGCGCTTCGCGAGGTGCGCGAGCGCCGCCGCCCCCATTCCGCCGACGCCAAGGACGATGGCGTCGTAACGGGCCGCGGAGCTCAATTCGTCGACGTGACGCCGAACGGGCTCGACGCCGGGCTCGTCGTGACTTCGTTCGTGCCGACAGGGAAATAGAACAGCTGAGGGAGGCGGTTTCCGTCGATGTAGACGTCGAAGTACACGGGCTCGGTGTCCGTCGTGAACCCGAAGCCGTCCCAGCCATCCGACGCGAACGTGTCCCAGTCGATCCGCTCGCCACCGGTCACCGTCTCGACTCCGGAGACGTAGTCGCCGGTCTCGAGCGGACAGGCGGAGTTCACGCAACCGGGGGTGATCGAGGTGAAATGCCCGGTCGTCCACGCCGAGCCGTAGAACTCCTTGTAGCCGTCGGCGTTCACCGAGGCGTCGCCGGTCCAGCGGAGCTGGTACGTCTTCAGTGCGGAGGCAGTGAGAGCGTACCCAGCCTGGGTACCCGGCGCGATGGGGACGGTTCCGCCGACCTCCACGGCGTAGGTCGTCGTGGATGACGGAGGGATCCCCTCACTCGCTCCTGCGCCGTCCTGGTGGGTGCCGCCGTTCGCAGGGGGGGTGGTGATGACGCTGCTGGTGCACGCGGCGCACATCGCGAGACCGACTGCGGAGAAGAATGCTTTCCTCATGCACGCGAGAATACCAGCGTCGCGAGCGACGCGGGTACAGCGCAGCTTGTCCCTCTTCGAGGGGTTATCCTGGCTGCGCGTCCGTGCCGAAGCCTTGTCCTTGCACCTCCGGCCGCCCCTACGCCGCTTGCTGCGGCCCGTTTCACCTTGGGGAGCGCGAAGCAGACACCCCGGAAGCGCTGATGCGGTCGCGCTTCGCGGCCTTCGCAGTCGGCGACGCCGAGTACTTGTGGCGAACGCTTCATCCGGACCACGAGGATCGTGCAAACCCAAAGACGGAGGCGCTCGCGAGCCTCAGGGGCGCCTCGCGTGCGTTGAAGTACATGCGGCTGACGATCCTCGACGCCAAAGACGAGCACGTCCTCTTCCTGGCAGCCGTCTTTCAGAAGGGGAAAGATCGCTCGTTCGTCGAGCTCTCCACGTTCGCGCGCGACGGAACCGGTTGGCGCTACCTGGCGGGGGAGAGCCGCGACGCGCGCGACGTGAATTCCGCGACGCTCACGATCGATTCGTGGAAGCCGCCGGAGTAGGTGTGCGGCGCTTTCATTCGTGAGGGGCGCGAATCAGCCGCCAGTGCCCGAGCATCCGCCAGGCGTGCAGCACGTCCTCCTCGCTCGGCGTGGGGCCTATGTTGTGGAGGACGAGCGGGACGCCACTTGCTGCGCGTCGGTCGCTGACGAGACCGATGTGACCCGGCGTTCCATCGCCCGACAGCGACCAGACGACGAGGTCCCCCGCCTCGAACGTGCCGTCGTCGGTCCCGAGGCGCGTCGCGTGCGCGTCGAGCCAGACCGTGAGCGGCCCCACGCGGCGATGATCGATGCTCGCGTCGGCGTGCGACACGTAGCGGGCGTAGGCGCGGGGACGGGAGAGGATGTCCTCGTGGACGAGCGACTGGAGATCGATGCCCGCGGCGCGGAGCGCGCGAACGACAACGTCGGTACAGACGCCGCGCGACGGATCCACGTCTCCGTTCGGGTAGCCGAGGTGGACGTAGCGCGAGTCGTACGCGACCCCGCGCGTCACCTCTTCGCGTGCGCGGGCCACCACGCGCGACACGAGCGGTGTGGGCTCGTCGGCACGGGCGTCACCCGAGGCGGAGAGAGAGGAGAAAACGGAGAGGAGCGCGAGGACGGCCCAGAGCCAGCGCGTCATCCCCGTTGGACGGACGAGAACGCGAAACGATCTCGACCCAGCGGTCGCGACGCCCGCGTTCGCTTCGATAGGGCCGTGCCTAGGTCTCGTCGCCCGGTGCGACTCGAACGAGGCTGAACGGCACGCGCACGCGAAGTGTTCCCCCCCCGTGAGCCGGCTCGAAGACCCCACGCTCGATCCGGTGGACGATGCACGCCATCGTCGCTTCGCCCAGGATCGCCCCCCCCGTGGTGTCCACGCTGCCAACGCGTCCGTCGCGCTCGATGAGGATGTCGACGGTGATGAACCCGTGCGCCTCCGGGTTCACGCGGAGGCGCCGCTTGTAGCAGGCGAGCAGGTCGTCCTTCATTGCGCCGAGCACGGCGTTCGCGTTGTCGATCTCGTGCTTTGTGTAGTCCGGCTCGACGGAGGCGCGCGGAAGCATCTGGGGCGACTCGCACTGCAGCTGGCACTCGGGGGCAGTCCCCTCCGGGGGGGCGGCGCTCTCCACGGTGGCTGCCGACGTCGTGGTGGTCTCGGAGGCCGGGGGCGGGCTCGACGGGGGAGCGGCGAGGGGGTGGGTCGCCGCACAGCTCGCAAGGAGACACACTGCGGTCGATGCAAGCCCTGCACGTAACAGCACCAATTGCGTGTGCGAGCTCATGGGATCCTCCTCTTCTTGTCGCGTCCTCTTCTCGATTCCTCTACCCCCCAAAGGCGTCGACGCTCAGGTCGTCGTCGTGCAAGGCGTCCTCACCGAGGAAGCCCTTCTCTTCACGAGCCATGTGCTCGAGCAGGTGCTCGCGGAGCTCGCGGACGAGCGTCGCGGCCGCCCTTGGATCGCGCGCTTCTGTCGCGGCCACCAACGTCGCGAAGAGCTCCCGGTGCTCCTCGATGTGCTCTTCCGTCATGATCTCGGCTCTCGCGGGCCCCCACGGATCGACCGTGGGGATCAGGTCGCGCAGGAGGTCCTCTTCGCGCAAGTTGTGTCGGCGCAGCGCATCAACGACGCGAGCGAGGCAGTCGGCCGCTTCGTCGCGCGATCCTTCCCCGCGGGCCGCGCTCTCGGTGGCCCGACACGTCGCTTCGATCAACGAGCGAAGGCCTGCATGCTGCTCGAGAAGCTCCCTGCGAATCTCGCTCGGCTTCATGGCGGGTGCCTCCGCGCGGATGTGATGCAAACTGCGCGCCCTCCCGAGTGGCAGCACCCCACGAAACTTCGTAGCATGACGGCGCGCATGGCTTCCGGCGGGCCCCCTTCGGCAGCGAGCCTCCTCCAACGTGCGGCCGGGCTCCTGAAGGCCGGTCAATTCGAGGAGGCGATGGGGCCGCTCTTGGAGGCAGCCCGTCTCGATCCGAATAACCCGGAGCTCCTGAACAACCTCGGGGCCGCGTGCCTCTTCACCCGGCGTCTCCCCGAGGCGATCACCTGGCTGCGCCGCGCGATCGCGCTGAGGCCGACTGTCGGACGCCCGTACTTCACTCTCGGGCTCGCTCTGGCACAGACGGGAGACTATGAGCGGGCACTCGAGGCGCATCGGCGCGCGACCGAGCTCGAGCCGGGGCTCGCCGAGGCGCATGGCCGGGTGGCCGACATCTTGATGCGCAAGGGGATGCGGGACGACGCGGCTTCGTCGTACGAGCGCGCCTTCGCTGCGGCCCCCGAGACGACGTACGGCCGCCTTTGCCGCGCGAAGGCGCTCTCGGCGCAGGACCGTCCGCGCGAGGCGGAGCAGCAGTTGCGGGAGCTCGTCGCGCACGACTCGTCCAACAGCGAGGCGTATCTGGTGCTCGGGCACCTGCTGAACGAAGCGGGGCGATTCGACGAAGCGGCGGCGAGCTTCGAGCGATCGATCGCGCTCGCCCCGTGGCAAACCACCGCGTACCAGGGGCTCGTCTCGTCGCGGCGCCTCACAGAGAGCGACCGGCCGCTGATCGCGCGGATCGTCTCGCGACTCGAGGCCCGGGACATCGCCGATCGTCAGCGGATGATGCTTCATTTCTCGGCGGGCAAAGGGCTCGACGATCTGGGGGACTATGCCGGCGCGATTCACCACTTCGACGCCGCCAACCGGATCCGCCGAAAGCTCGCGCCGTTCGATCTCGCGAAGCTGAAGGAGCGCGTCGACCGGACGATCGCGCGCTTCACGCGCGAGTTGTTCGCCTCGAACGCCGCGCTGGGCAACGACGACGAAACACCGATTCTCGTCCTGGGGATGCCGCGCTCGGGGACGACGCTGATCGAGCGCATCGTCTCGAGTCACCCGGAAGTCGGTGGAGGGGGTGAGCTCGTCTTCTGGGATCAGCACGGGCCGGCGTGGGTCGACGCGGAGACCGATCGCCTCGTGGAGGGGGCTGACAAGCTTCGCGGCGACTACCTCCGGCTGCTCCACGCGATCGCGCCGCAGGCTGCCCGCGTCACCGACAAGATGCCGTTCAACTTCTTCTGGATCGGGCTCGTGCATCTGGTCCTGCCCAGAGCCCGAGTCATTCACTGCAAAAGGAACCCGATCGATACGTGCCTGTCGGTCTACACGACGTACTTCGCGAAGGACTGGGGGTTCGCGAGCGAGCGCGCCGATCTGGTCTCGTACTACCGCGAGTACGTCCGTTTGATGGACCACTGGCGCGCCGTGCTCCCGGCCGAACGCCTCCTCGACGTCGAGTACGAGGAGGCGACTGCCGCTCCCGAGGAGACCGCGCGGCGGTTGATCGCATTCTCGGGGCTACAATGGGACGCAGGCTGCCTGCAGCCCGAGCGAAACCCCGACGTCGTCAGGACCGCGAACAAGTGGCAGTCGCGCCAGCCCGTGTACCGCAGCTCGGTCGAGCGCTGGCGTCACTACGAACCGTGGATCGGCGCGTTGAAGGACCTGTTGCCAGAGACGAAGTAGCCAGGACGTTCCAGTGCGGCTGTCCGGGTCGCTCATTCGCTGGAACTCGCGGAGTCGTCTCGCGGGGGCTTTCCTCGCACGTCACGTCGCGCCTATGGTGCGCGCCGTGAAACTCCACCCCAGCATTTTCGCCGCCGCCGCCGTCGCTCTCACTGCCTGCAGCCCCGCGAACGAGACGCCGCCTCCGGCGACGCCCGCTCCGGCGCCTCCCCCCGCCGCGACGGCGGCCCCTCCGGCAGTGGCCGACGAGCCTGTCCCCGCACTACGGCTGCCGACCGACACGCGGCCGACCGCCGAGGCGATCGAGCTTCACGTCGATCCGGCGCGTGAGCGCTTCTCCGGCGTGGTGGACATCGACGTCCAGCTCGATCACCCGCGCGGCGTCCTGTGGCTGCACGGGGACGACATGAACGTCACGGTGGCGACCGTGACCCCCGAAGGGGGCACCGCGCTCCCCGGCAAGTGGAAGCAGCGGAGCGAAAGCGGCTTTGCGTCGCTCACGCTCCCGAGCGTCGCGCCGGCGGGGAAGGCTCGCATCCACATCGAGTACGACGCTCCGTTCAGCCGCGGGCAGATGGGGCTGTACAAGGCGACCGAAGCCGGCGTCCCGTACGCCTTCACGCAGTTCGAGTCGGTCGCCGCGCGCAAGGCGTTCCCCTGCTTCGACGAGCCCGGGTTCAAGATCCCGTTCACGACCACGCTCGTCGTCCCGTCGCAGCTCCAGGCCATCTCCAACGCGCACGAGGTCAGCCGCGCTTCGGACGGAGGATCGGTCCGCGTCTCGTTCGCGCCGACGCTGCCGCTGCCGAGCTATCTCGTCGCGTTCGCGGTCGGTGATTTCGACGTGGTGAAGGGGCCGGACTCTCCGCCGAACGCCGTCCGCACGACTCCGCTCCCCATTCGCGCCATCACGGCCAAGGGGCGCGGCAAGGAGATCGCCTACGCGCTCGCCCACACGGGCGAGATCCTCTCGACGCTCGAGGCCTACTTCGGCATCCCGTACGCGTACGACAAGCTCGACATCCTCGCCGTCCCCGGCAAGGGGGGGGCGATGGAGAACGCCGGCGCCGTCACGTTCGGCGAGAGTCTCCTCTTGATGGACGCGGAGACGGCGCCCGTCTCGCAGCGGCGCGGCTACGCGGGGGTCATGGCGCACGAGCTCGCGCACCAGTGGACCGGCGACCTCGTGACGATGGCCTGGTGGGACGACACCTGGCTCAACGAAGCGTTCGCCACCTGGATCGGGAACAAGGCTTCCGACAACTGGGACCCGAAGCTTCACATGAACATGTCGCTGCTACGGAGCGTGCAGGGGGCGATGAGCTCCGACTCGCTCGTGAGCGCGCGCTCGATCCGCCAGCCGATCGCGTCGATGCATGACATCATGAATGCGTTCGACTCGATCACCTACCAGAAGGGCGGGGGCGTCCTGTCGATGTTCGAGCGCTGGGCAGGGCCCGACGTCTGGCAGAAGGGGCTCCACAACTACCTCCAGGCGCATCGCTTCGGGAACGGCACGGCCGACGACTTCCTCGACGCAGAGAACGCGGCGACCGGCAAGGACGTGAAGACGGCGTTTCACACCTTCCTCGATCAGCCCGGGGTGCCGTTCATCGAGGCGAGCGTCCAGTGCGCGGCCGGCGCGAAGCCGCGGGTGCATCTGAAGCAGTCGCGGTTCTTGCCGCTCGGGTCCACGGGCGATGCTCATCAGATCTGGCAAGTTCCCGTCTGTGTTCGTGCCGACAAGGACGTAGCGTGCACGCTCCTGACGGCGCCCGAGGGGGACCTGGAGCTACCGAGCGCAACCTGCCCGACCTACGTCTTCCCGAACGCCGACGGAGCGGGCTACTACCGCTTCGCCCTCGCGCCGACGGATCTCGCGAAGCTCCGCACGAAGGGGCTCAAGACGTTGAGCGATCGCGAGAAGGTCGCCTACGAGACGAGCCTCCGCGCGGCGTATCAGCGCGGGACGACGCCGTTCAAGGACATCCTCGACGCGGCGCGCCCGCTGGCGGCCGACGCAGAGCCCACCGTCGCCGAAGACCCGATGTCGTACGTGTCCCAGGTGCGAGATTGGCTTTACGGAGACGCGGTGCGCCCCGAGGTGGAGCGCTACGCCCGCTCGCTCTACGCCCCCACCGAGGGGCGCCTCGGCTGGGAGCCGAAGAAGGGGGAGACCGACGAGACGCGCACGCTCCGCGCGTCCGTCCTGCGCTTCCTGACGGAGACGGGGCGTGACGCCAAGGTCCGCGCAGAGGCGAAGAAGCGCGGGCTTGCGTACGTGGGGGCGAAGACGGACGGCGCGATTCACGCCGACGCCGTCGATGCCAACCTCGCGGGGATCGCCGTCGGCGTCGTCGGTGAGGACGCCGATCGCGCGACGTGGGATTCGATGAAGGCGCTGTTCGTGAAGACGGTCGACGAGGCGGTGCGCTCGCGTCTCCTGTGGGCGCTCTCCACGGTCAAGGATCCCAAGCTGGGCACGGCGGCGCTCGAGCTCGTCCTCGATCCGGCGCTTCGCGACAACGAGATCATGATCCCGCTGCGCGGCCAGCTCTCGAGCCCCGAGACGCGAGACGCGGCCTGGGCGTGGATGAAGGAGCACTACGACGCCGTCGTGGCGCGAGTCCCCAAGCACTACGGCGGCGGCGCGCTCATCGGATCGGGAAGGGCCTACTGCGACGACGCCCACGTGGCGGACGTCGAGGCGTTCTTCGGGCCGAAGGCAGAAGGGATAGAAGGGGGTCCGCGGCAGCTCGCATCGACCCTGGAGGAAATGCGCCTCTGCGTCGCGCGGCGAAGGGCGTACGAGTCGAGCGCCAAGACGATCTTCTCGAAGCACTGACGCCCGTTCGGGTGTGCCTCGTCCGTACGGGGCGGGGGCCATCACGCGTGATACCCTCTGCGTGATGCATGGGAGCGGCACGCCCGACGACGCGACTGTCGCGGAGCTCGCGCTGCTCTTCGAGGCGCAGAGCCCACTCATCGTCTGCGAAGACCCGGAAGAAGATCGCCTGATCGCCGCCATCGACGCGGCCGCCGGCCGCCTCGGGATCCCGGTCATCATCTGGCGCGCGCACGTCGGCATCAGTCAGCCGGGGGTGGATCGTCCCGTGGCGGGGACGGAAGACCCGCTCCGCGCCGTCGCGTTCATCGAGGGGGCCAACCACGAGACCGTCTACCACCTGCGCGGCTTCGACGAGCCGCTGCGCGACTCGCGCATCGTGTCGCGCATGAAGGAGGTGTGCCGCAAGCTGCAGGAGCATCGCGGCGGCGTCGTCCTGTCGGGCCCCTCGGTCGAGGTCCCGCGCGAGCTCGAGACGTACGCGAGCTACTTCAAGCTCCCCCCTCCGACGGCGACCGAGTACCACGACGTCATCGCGGCCGTCCTCGCCGAGGTTCGCAGGACCCACGAAGTGACGGTCGACCTGTCCGCCGCGGAGAACGAGGAGCTCTACGAAGCGGTTCGCGGGCTCTCGCTGGGCGAAGTACGCCGCGTTCTCGCGAAGGGGATCGTGAAGGACGGTCGCCTCTCGCACGAGGACATCGACGACGTGCGGGAGGCAAAGCGAAAGATCCTCGAGCGGACCGGGGTGCTCTCCGCGGTCGCGACGCAGACGGACCTCACGAACGTCGCCGGGCTCACGCAGTTCAAGACGTGGATACGGACACGGACGCGGGCGTTTCGCGAGCCGCAGGCGGCGCTGTCGTTCGGTGTGTCGCCTCCGCGTGGAGTGCTCTTGATCGGCGTGCAGGGGTGCGGGAAGAGCCTGGCGGCCAAGGCCGTGGCCGGCGAGTGGAAGCTGCCGATCGTTCGCCTCGACCCCTCCAACCTGTTCTCGAAGTACGTCGGCGAGACCGAGAAGACGCTGCGTCGCGCGCTCGCGACCGTCGAGGCCATGTCGCCGCTCGTCCTGTGGGTCGACGAGATGGAGAAGGCGTTCTCCGATTCGCGCGACAACGACGGCGGCGTGACGAAGCGCCTCCTGGGATCGCTCCTCTCATGGCTCCAGGAGCACCGCGCGCCGGTGTTCGTCGTGGCGACGGCGAACGACATCACGGCGATGCCGCCCGAGCTTCTGCGCAAGGGTCGTTTCGACGAGATCTTCTTCGTGGACCTCCCCGACGACGAAGGGCGAAAGGAGCTGTTCCGCGCGCACCTCGCGGCCCACGGGCGAGTGCTCGACGAGGACGCGATCGCGTCCCTGGCGAAGGAGACCGCAGGTTTCAGCGGGGCGGAGGTCGAGCAGGCCGTGGTCGCCGCGCTCAACGCGGCGTTCTCGGAGGGGGCTGAGCTGACCGCGGATCACCTTCTGTCGGAGGTGCACGCGACGACGCCGCTCTCGGCGACGATGGGGGAGAAGATCTCCGAGCTGCGCGCCTGGGCGGTCGGGAGGACGGCCAGGGCGGACTGAAGCGCCGGACTGCGCAATCAGAGCGTCGCGATCGGCTCCGGCTCGACGAGATCGTCCTCACTCTCCTTCCTGTCGGGTCCGAGGCTCTTCACGACCGTCTCTCTGTCGCGGCACTCGATCCGGTAGGGCGTATCCCACGCATCGGTCAGCTTCGAGCCCGTGTCGATGTATTGATCTTCGCGTAGGCGCTCGGGGGTCGGGCACAGCTCGCTTCCATTCTCCATTCGCCAGACGGAGGCCGCGGAGCGGAGCGTCTTCGCGGCGATTCGCGTCATCCGTATCTGAGCCTTGAGGTGCTGCGGGAAGACGGCGAGAGCGACGGCGGAGGCGATCATCCCGAGGATGACGACGACGATCATGACCTCGATGAGGGTGACGCCGCGGGCGCGGGAGCGGAGGACCATGCGCGGACGGATTGCGACGCGCGTGCCAGCGCCCGATGTCGCGATTTGCGAGGATTCTCGGACGGCGGGACGTACTCTCGCCTGCCGGCCTGTCATCGCAAACCGACGCGAGTGACAATCCGTCGCCGGGGCAGTTGCTTGCGCGCGGGGGATTCGCGCGCCCCTCGCCCCGGTAAAGTAACCTACGCCGCCTCCATGTCCCTGCCCCTCTTCGAGCGCCCCCTCGTCGTGCGGCCGCTCCTGGTGCTCGCGCTGCTCGTGATGCCCATGCGCGCGCTGGTCACGCCGATCGGCGACCCCGACTCGTGGTGGATCGCTACCGCGGGGCGCGACATCGTGCGCACAGGGGGGGTCCCGCACGTGAACGGGTATTCGTTCGTCGATGGGGCGCAGCCGTGGGTCATGCACGAGTGGCTGTTCGGGCCGATCTACGCAGTGGGGCTGCGCGCGCTGGGGCCGCTCTTCTTCGCGCTCGTCACGGTGACGTGTGCGGTGGTGGCGGGGGGGCTCGTCCTGCGCGGGACGCTGTCGGCGTGCAGGCACTCCGCGGCGGGGGTCGGGCTTGCGCTCCTCGCCTTCGTTTGCTTCTTCGATCGCTTCGTCAATTCGCGCCCAACGGGGGTCGCGCTCCTGTTCCCGCTCGCGCTGGCGCTCGTCGCGTTTGCTCCGTCGTTCGGCGCCGGGCACGCAGCGGCCGCGGTCCTCCTCGAGTGGATCTGGGCCAACGCGCACGGGAGCTTCCCGCTCGGGATCGGGCTACTCCTCGTCGGGGGGCTGGAGCGCCGGGGGGGCGCGCGCATGTGGGGGCTCGGCGCTGCCGGGGGGGGCGCGCTCGTCACGCTGGTGAATCCGTACGGACTCGGGCTGCATCGCCTCGTCCTCCACTACGCGCTCGGCGACGACGGCGTCTTCAAAGTGATCCACGAGCGCTTCCTCGACTTCGCGCCGCTGTGGAGGTGGCAAGCGACGAGCGTCACGGCGGAGCGCGTCGCCGGGATCCTCGTCGTCGCGGCCCTCACGCTCGTGGCGGCGCGCGACGCACGCTTTCGACTGCGCGCCCTCTTCGTCGGCGCGCTCGTCGCGATGGCGACGATGCACGTGCGGCACGTCGAGGTGTGCGGGCTCGTCGCGGTCGTGGCGTACGCGCCCGTCGTGGACGCGCGCTTCGACCGCGTCGGGCCTGCTCGAGAGGCCACGAACTCGCCGCGCAGCGTCCTGCTCCCCGTGTGCGCTGTCGTCGCCCTGGTGACGGGCACGGAGCTCGTCAGGCGGACTAGCGAGGAGTGGATGCCGAGCTACCCCGGTGGAGCTGCGTTCGTGCGGCTCGCCCAGCGCGTCCCCGATGGGGCGCGGCTCTACGCGCCGTCGGGGACCGCCGGCATCGCGCTCTGGTACGGCGCCGATCGCGGCGTGCGGGTCGTCTTCGACGTGCGAAATGACTGCTATTCGCCCGAGCTCGCGCTGACCGCGCTGGCGCTGGAGAACGGAAGAGGGGAGGGGCGTCCCCCCATCGAGAGCCTGGCCGCCTTCGGCGCCGACCACGCGCTCGTCCAACGGGAGAGCGTCGTCGGCGGGGCCATCGCAGCGTCAGCGGCGTGGAGCACGACCGGAGAGGACGGAGACTGGAGGCTCTTCGAGCGGAACATGTGACACCCCGTCAGGGACGCCGAGCGCCTCGGGGTCGATCGCGTGATGTACGCTCTGGCGCGATGTCTGCGCGCTACGTATGGCTTCTCCTCCTCCTCCTCGGCTGCGCGCCGGCGCCTGCACCCACGCCGGCGCCTCCGATCGTGGCCGCCTCGCCCGCGTCGGCGCGTGCGTCTCGCTTCGCGATTGATCCGGCGCGCATGAAGCGCGACGTGGAGACGCTCGCTGCGTTCGGGACGCGCCACACCCTCTCCGACATCGCGTCGCCGACGCGCGGTATCGGCGCCGCGCGCAAGTGGATCTTCGCCGAGCTACAGCGCGCCGCGGCGGGGTCGTCGATGCACGTGGAGCTCGAACCGCACGTCCAACCGGCCGATGGGCAGCGGGTGCCGCACGACGCGGACATCGAGGACGTCGTCGCGGTGTTCCCCGGAGCGATGCCGGAGGCTGCGGCACGCCGCTACTACGTCGTCGGCCACTACGACTCGCGCACGACGGACGTAATGGATACGACGAGCGACGCGCCAGGGGCGAACGACGACGCGTCGGGGGTCGCCGTGGTGCTCGAGCTCGCGCGAGCGATGGCTGGCCAACGCTTCGACGCGACGCTCGTCTTCATGGCGACCGCGGGGGAGGAGCAGGGGCTCTACGGCGCGAAGCTCCACGCGCACGCCGCGAAGGACGCGGGGCTCGACGTGCGCGCGGTCCTGAACGACGACATCGTCGGCGACCCGAGCGGCGGCGGCGCCGGGACGATCCGCGTGTTCTCCGAAGGGCTCCCGATGGCCGCCACGGGCGGCAAAGTCGACGAGATCCGACGGCTCGCGGCGGAGAACGACTCGCCGTCACGTGAGCTTGCGCGCTTCGTCGCCGAGGTCGCGCAGGCGGCGCACACCGCGCTCCAGCCGCGGCTCGTCTTTCGCCCCGATCGCTTCCTCCGCGGCGGCGATCACCTCGCGTTCGCCGAGGTGGGGTTCCCGGCCGTTCGGTTCACGACGCCGGTCGAGATCTTCGATCGCCAGCACTCGCCGCGCGACGTCCCGTCGTTCGTCGACGCCGCGTACATCGCAGATCTCGCGCGCCTTCAGGCGGAGGTGCTCGCACACCTTGCCGACGCACCGGCGCCTCCCGACGACGCGCGGGTCATCACCGCGGAGCTCACGAACGACACGGTGCTGCGGTGGAGCCCGTGCAAAGAGCCGGACGTCGCCGGCTACGAGATCGTTTGGCGCTCGACCGAGAGTCCGACCTGGCAGGGATCCAAGGACGTCGGCCTCGTCGTGGACGCGCGCGTGGCTATGAGCAAGGACGACCTTCTCTTCGGGGTTCGCGCGTACGACAAGGGGGGAAACAAGAGCCCCGTCGCGTTTGCGAAGGCTGCCGCGCGCTGAAGGCCGTCACTCCGCGACGCGCGGCGGCGCATACTCCCGCGTCTTGTCCACCGCCTCGGCGAGCGGCGATCGCCAGTCATCGGCGAAGAACGAATCCAGCCGCGCGGGGAGCGGCCCCCCTTCGACGATGACGCCGACGTTCCGGCTCGCGTAGAAGTAGTCGCGCTCCCAGTTCGACGTGCCGATCCAGGCGCGCGCGCCGTCGACGACGAGGTACTTGGCGTGGGCGACGCGGGCGAACGGGATGAAGCCCGACGAGTGCTGCGGCACGTCGAGGAACTTCACCTCGAGCGACGGGGCGACGAGCGCCTTCAGTCCGTCCACCGTCCCCTTCGCCTGGCTCCAGTCGCTCACCAGGAGCTCCACCTTTACCCCGCGCGCGGCCGCTCGCTGCAGCGCCGCCTCGAGATCGGGGAAGTCGCCGCCGCGGCCGCCGTGCGCGCGGAACGTGAGGAGCTGCACGCGGACCGATCGCGACGCGGAGTCGATGAGCTTCACGAGGAGCGGAAGATCCCAGAGGCGCTCGTCCGGCAGCCACCCCGTCGGGCTCGCGACGAACGTGACGTCGCCGGAGCCCGTCTTCACGGGAAAGCCGGTCGGCGCGGAGCTCGGGGCGATGTGGGGCGCCAACCCTGCCGCGAGCGCCCAGTCGAGCTCGAAGACGTCGCTGAGCCCCCGCACGACCTCGGGAATCGAGATGCGGACGCCGAGCTCCTGGATGTGCTCGAGCGATCGCCAGTCGAAGTTCTGGCTCCCGAGGTAGCCCTGATCGTCGCAGACGAAGTACTTCGCGTGGAGAATCCCCCCCATGCTCTTCGCGACGTCGAGGCGACGGACCTCCACGCCTGCCTTCGCGAAGCGCTCGAGGAGCTCGGGGTACGTCTTGGCGAACTTCGCGTCGGCCAGCCATCGAACCTTCACTCCGCGCGCCGCGGCGCGCTCGACCGACGCGACGATGGGGGTGAGGGCGCTCGGGCTCTTGGGGTCGTCGCTCGCGTAGAACTCTGCGAAGTCGAGGCGCCGCTGGGCGGAGTCGATGAGCGAGGGCCAAACGTCCTTCGCGTCGCGGATGTCGGCGTGATCGAGCGCGGTCTCTAGCGGCCACGACTCGACCAGCTCGAGCGCCGCGGGCTTCGCGGCGGCGGAGCTCTGCGTCGTTGGCGCGGGGAGGGGGTGCGCGCACGCGACGGCAAGGATCGCGACGGGGAGAGGGAGGAGGGCGACGACGTGTGAGAAGAGGCGACGCATGGGGAGGTCTTACGACACCCAGGCTCCGGTGGGAGCCAGAAGGGGCTGGCCGTGTCATCCGTTCGGATGACAGGCGCCGGGCGATGGGATCCCTACTGATTCTTTCAGACCTTTCTTACGTCGAACGAGTCATGAAATACGCCTCCGCTTTCTTCGTCGTTCTTGCGCTCACTGGCTGCGCCCGGCCGCCGATGGCCCCGGATGCAGCGATCACCTCACTACGCTCCGCAGACGCGGACACGCGCCGGCGCGCGGCGGAAGACCTGCGCCGCGATGACCCCGATGGCGTCCCCACGGAAGCGGTCCCTGCGCTCATCACGGCGCTCGCCTCCGAGCCGCAGCCTGCGGTTCGGGGAGCGATTCTCCTCACCCTCGGCCGGTCGGGGGCCTCCGAGGCAAAGGGGGCGATCGAGGGGGAGATCGCGATCGAGACCGATCCGCAAGTGAAGCGCCAGGCGAAGCACGCGCTGAAGGAGTGGACAGCCCAGAACGACACGTCCGACCACAGCTGGTCGTACTGGGTGCCGTTCTGGCAGCCCGCATCGAAATCGAGCCGCAACTGACGCGGGGCCGGGCGCGCGCGCGAGCTGTCGTCTTGCTTCTCGGCTCCGGTTGATGTCCCTTGGACGCGAGGAGCGCCTAGCCGATGCCATTCACGCGAAGAAGCCTCACGGGTCCCCTCGGGGTCGCGTCCGCGCTCGGGGGATTCACGGTCGCCTTCCTGGCCACGACGGCTGGCGTCAGCTGCGTCTCCTCGAACCCGCCCCCCACCTCTACCGCGGGCGACTCGGCGATCCCCGGCGAGGACTCGGCTCTCCCCCCCGTGAACGACGCCGGCGCCGATTCGCAGGTCCCCTCCGATGCCGCGGTCGACACGGGCGCCCCCTCCGACTCGGGACCGCCGATCGACGCGACGCCTGTGCTCACGGTGCTCGCCTCCGGCCGCCCCTTCCCCTACGGCGTCGTCGTCAACGCGACGAGCGTCTCGTGGGTGGAGTTCGGAATGTCCACGGGGCCGGCGAACACGGGGAACGTGATGACCGTGCCGGTCGGCGGCGGCACCGCTGCCACCCTCGCGTCGGGGCAGGAGTACCCGACGTGCATCACCGAAGACAGCACGAGCCTCTACTGGATGCAGGGGCACACGAACGGGACCGGCGCGGTGGCGAAGGTCCCGCTCGCCGGCGGCACGGTCACGACGCTCGCCTCCGGGCTCGGCTCGACGAACGACGACTTCATCGCGGTCGACAGCACGAACGTCTATTTCCTCGCGACGTATCCGGCGAGCGGCGCCGTCATGAGCGTCCCCATCGGCGGCGGGACCGCGGCGACGCTCGCCTCGGTCGCCCAGACCGTGGGGAGCATCGGCGACGGCATCGCCGTGCAAGGGGGGAGCGTGTACTGGGCCATCACCGGCGAGCCGGGGGCCGGCGCTGTGATGTCGGTGCCCGTCGGCGGCGGGGCATCGACCACGCTCGTCTCGGGGCAGGCGAGCCCGAACGCGATCGCCGTGGACTCCACGAGCATCTATTTCACGAACGCCGGCACGAGCGCGAACAGCTACACCGACGGTACCGTGATGAAGGCGCCGATCACAGGGGGCGCCGCGGTCACGCTCGCCTCGGGGCTGACCGGGCCCGACTGCGTCCTCGTGGATGCGACGAGCGTCTACTGGCTGACCTCTGGACCGCTCGGCGCCAACGGCTACACGGAGGGCACCGTGATGAAGGTGCCGATCGGCGGCGGCACCCCGACGACGCTCGCCTCCGGGCAGATGTACCCGATCGGCGCCGCAGTCGACGGGACGAGCCTCTACTGGACGAGCGCGGGATCGTGCCCGGGGGATGGCGGGGCGTGCAGCGGGAGCTTGACGAAGCTGACGCCGAAGTAAGGCGCCGCCGTTCTTAGTACGCGCAGGGGTTCCCCGGCGCATTGAACACGCCAACCATCCGCTCGCTCGTCGCGCTGAAGTACTGCCCGGAGCTGGCGAACGCCGGCTTCTTGGCGCGGTCGAGGGAGACGCAGAAGACGTCGATGTCACCCGCGACGTCGCCGGTCGCGCTCTCGAAGTCGAGCGGGCCCGACGCGCCGTTGAGATCGATCTTCCCGCCATGCGCGAGCGCCTGGAGGGCGGCGTTGATCCCGCTGGGGCCCACGTTGACCTTCGCCCCCGGCGGGACGAGGCGCGCGAGCCCGGCGGCCACCTTCGCCCCCGTCGGCGCGCCGTCGGCGATCGACGCCAGCGCGTAGATGACCGCGTACGCCGCGTCGTACCCGTTCGCCGCCCCCGTGTCGGAGCTGTTTGCAGGGAAGGCGGCGGAGAAGCGGAGGCGGAAGGCGTCGTACGTCGCGGTACCGCTGCTTCGTTGCTGTGTGCCGCGGATCCTCTTGCGGACGGAGGTGTCCGTGCCGCGGTCGAGCGTGTCGATCGTGTCGAGGAGCGCGGGGACGGAGACGCCATCGCTGAAGACGTACGAAGGGCGCGGCCCGCTCGGCCATCGATCGCGCCATCCGCGCTCGAGCGCCGCGACGAGGCGGTCGACCTCGGAGGTGCCGAGCGCGACGAGCAGATCAGGGTGGAAGCCGAGGAGATCGGAGACGATCGGGGAGAAGTCGAACGCGGGCTCGTCGTCCGTGTTGGGGTAGTCGCGCAGGAAGAACGCCCCTTTGGCCTGGTTGTCCGCGAGGGTCGCGTCGTTGAAGCGGATCGACGACAGGAGAACGTCGCGTAGCCCGGTCCCGTGGGCGTCTCCCTTGTCGACGAGCGCGATGCGCAGCGGGCGGCGCGGATCGTGGGCGAACGCCGGGACAATCCTCGCGAGGACGCGCCCCTGGAAGGTGTCGGAGGGGACGGTCCGGAAGAAGAGCCCGTCGTCGCGGAGCGTCGTCAGGACGGGGCTGGTCGCCGACGGCGAGATGAGGAGAACGCCGCGCGGGATCGTCACGTTCTGCGCCACCTTGAGCGCCACGCCGCTCGTCGCCGGGCCGATGATCGCCGGCACGCCGACGTCGTCGGTCAGGTGGGACGCGGCGCGCACCGGATCGACGAGCTGGTTGCACTCGACGAGCACGAGAGGACGGGGGCGCCCGCCGGCTCCTCCGGGGAGCCCGACGACCGACTCGCTGACTTCGCGGAACGCGAGCTCGATCCCGCGCTGGTGGTCGGGGCTCGCTCCGAGAGACGAGTGGGCGTCCGGTTTGTCGGACATGCGAAGGAGGGTCCCCACGAAGATGGCGTCGTCGTTCGCGGCGTCCCCCACGACGCGGGGACAGTCGACGGAGACGAGCGACGCGCATGTGTGGTCCGACCGGCGGCAGAAGTGGTCCTTCCCGGCGCGCTCGACGCACTCGCGGCTCGTCGTGCACGTCGGTGCGGCGGGCGCCGGGGTCGCGGTCGCGGCGGCGCTCGTCGCGGGAGCAGCGTCCGCCTTGCCGCGCCCCGTGCGCACGGCGGCGAAGCTGAGGATGGCGGCGAGCGCGAGGACCGCGAAGACAAGCATCGCGGGTGAGCGCCCCCGTCCCCGAGTCGGCGCCGCGCGGTCCGGCACGTCGACCTGAGTAACCGCTTGCTCCTTGCGCGCGGGGTCCATCGGCGTGGCCGCCTGGGGCGTGAGGGCGATCGATCCCGACGGGGCCGCGAGCTGCTTCTCGATCCGACGCCGCATGTCGGTGCGCTCGCTCGCGAAGACCGTGGCGACGTGCGCCCCGACGTCGCGCGCCATGGCCTTGTGGGTGACGCTGTCCAAGTACGCCTCGAGGTCCGCGCGCAGCGCCCCAGCGGTCGGGTAGCGACGGTCCGGATCGCGCGCGAGCGCCTTCGCGCAGATGCTCTCGATCGCGGCCGGGACGGCGGGGTCGACGGTTCGCGGGCTCGGCGCTTCTTGCGTCTGCGCGCGGTGGAGCGTCTGGGCGTCGTAGGCCTGCGGCCGCAGCCGGGTGCCCGTGGCAGCCTCCCAGAGGAGGATCCCCATCGCGTAAATGTCGGCCCGGGCGTCCACCGCGACCCCCGCGATCTGTTCGGGGGCCATGTACGCGAGCTTGCCGCGGAGCAGCCCCGTCTCCGTCTTCACGGTGCGATCGGCGATCGTCGCGATCCCGAAATCGAGCAGGAGGATCCTGCCGTCGTAGGTGAGGAAGATGTTCTGCGGCGAGACGTCGCGGTGGACGATGTGGAGCGGCTTCCCCTCGAAATCGCAGAGCGAGTGGGCGTAGTCGAGACCGGCGAGCGCGTCGATCAGGACGCGGACGTGGAGATCGAACGGGACCCGCTCGAAGCGCTGACGCGCGCGCTCGCGGAGGGCAGCGAGCGATTGGCCGTCGAGGTACTCCATCGCGAGGAAGTAGACGCCCCCTTCTTCGCCGACCTCGTTCGTCTGCACGACATTCGGGTGGCTCATTCGCGCGGCGATGCGGGCCTCGTCGAGGAACAGCGTGACGAGCTCGGGCTCGCGCGCGAGCGCCGGGCGTAGAACCTTGACGACGAAGAGCTTGGAGAACCCCGCCTTGCCGTCGACGACCGCGAGGAACACCACGGCAGCGCCCCCCTCGCCGAGCGGCGCGAGGAAGCGGTAGCGGCCTACTTGGGATGGGAAGTCGAGATCCCCGAGCACTGCCAGCGTGAGCGTACCGATGGGGTCCTGTCGCTGCAATGCGAGGCGGGCTTCCGGAGCGGCACTCCGGACCGAGTCGGCTAGACTTTCGTAGTGGGGCGCCTCGTCTTTGCAGCTGCGGGTCTCCTGGGCGGGTGCGGTCTCGCGCTGAACGGGCTCGGCCCAGCGGGGGACGGCTCTCCCGACGCAGGTGGGGTGGCACTGGGGCACGTAGACGCCTCCTCCCCGGGAAGCACCGGCGGCACGACCCAAGGACCTGGCGACGCTGCGCCCGACGCGACGGCCTCTCCGACCAGCGACGCCTCACCCGACGCCGCTGTGGGCGCCGCGGTCGACGCTGCGGCCGGAGTCGACGCCGCGGTCAGCGCGGGGGACGCGCTGCAGTTCACGAACGGCGCCTACGTCAACATGGGGCCTTTGCCAATCCCCGCCGACTTCACGATCGAAGCGTGGGTGAACCCCGCCGGCACCTCCGGAGAGACCGACGTCGTCGCCCAGGACAAAGACGGTCAAAGCGCCGGCCAGTTCCGCTTCGGGATCACGTCCGGGAATCTCTTCTTCATGATGTCCGACGCGAGCGGAGACACGTACGGCCTCTATGCGGCGGCCTATGCGCTGCAAACGACGCAGTCGCTCCCCGTCGGTACGTGGTCGCACGTTGCCGTGACGAAGAGCGGCGCTGACTTCGCATTGTTCATCGGTGCCACGCAGGCGGCGACCTTCACGGCGACGTCGTCGTTCGCGTACGGCGGCCCAGCCGTATCGTTCCGCATCGCCGCCCGCGTGGGCTCGGACGGCACGAGCGCCGACAGCGCCTTCAGCGGGGTGATAGACGAAGTGCGCTTCTGGAACGTCGCCCGCTCCGCTTCGCAGATTGCCGCGAGCATCAGCACCACGGTAACCCCGGCCGACTCGATGCTCCTCGCCTACTGGCGCTTCGACGACGGGAGCGGCCTCACGGCGAGCGACGAGGAGGGGAAGTACCCGGGCACGCTGGTCGCCGGGCCAGTCTGGATCGTGTCGACCGCTTTCTGAGCGCTCGGGCTACTATGGGCTCGTGACGCGGCGCCCGACCACGATCACCGTGAGCCGGCGCGCGGCGGCGGTGCAGGAGGAGCGCGCGTGACCGATGATGCGACCTTCCGCGGCCTCGTCGAGGCGGCCCCCGACGGGATCGTCATCTCGCGAAACGGCGTCGTCCTGTACGTCAACGCTGCCGCCGTACGCCTCCTCGGGTACGACGAAGCGTCGGAGCTCGTCGGCCAGCCGATGTCGATCTTCCTCGACGGCCCCGCGATGGGGGCGATGCGCGCGCGTCTCGAGCACATGCGCCGCGTGGGGGCGAAGCTCGCGCCGCACGAGTACCCGGCGAAGAGGCGCGACGGATCAGTCGTCGTCGCCGAGATCGCGTCGATGTTCATCGAGCACGAGGGGGCACCGGCGGTCCTCGCGTTCGCGCGCGACGTGACCGAGCGGGTCGAGATGCGCGCCCAGCTCGCGCACGCCGAGCGCCTCGCCGCGATCGGCGTCCTCGCGGCGGGGGTCGCGCACGAGATCAACAACCCGCTGGCGTACATGAGCCTCTCGGCGGAGCTCATCCTGCAGCAGCTCGCACGGCGGGGGGAGCCGCAGCAGATGCTCGACGACGTCCGCGCGATCCTCACGGGGACACAGCGCATCGCCCGGATCGTCCGGGAGCTTCGCACCTACGCGCGCCAGGACGACGAGCCGGTGGGGAGGGTGGATCTCGCGGAGGTGCTCGCCTCCGCCGAGCGCGTCGTGGCGCACGAGCTCAAGCCGCGCGCGCGCGTGCGGAGGGAGATTGGCGAGCTTCCCACCGTGCTCGGGACCGACACGCGCCTGGAGCAGGTCTTCGTGAACCTCCTCTTGAACGCGGCGCACGCGATCCCCGACGACCGCAGCGACGGCGAGGTGGGGATCCGCGCGCGCGCTGGCGAGCGCGACGTGGCCGTCGAGGTCTCCGACAACGGCGTGGGGATCCCCGCCGAGGCGCTTCCGCGCATCTTCGAGCCGTTCTTCACGACCAAGGCTGCAGGAGCGGGGACGGGGCTCGGCCTGTCGATCTCGCGGGACATCGTGACGAGCCTCGGGGGAGAGCTCGTCGCCGCGAGCGAAGTGGGGCGGGGAACGACGATGCGAGTCACGCTTCCGCGCGCACCGGAGCGCGCGACCGCGAGGGACGCTTCGCTGCCGCCGCGCGGTGACGGGACGGTCGAGCGCCATCGCGTCCTCGTGATCGACGACGAGAAGTTCATCGTGGATCTTGTCACCGAGGCGCTCCGCGGCAAGCACGACGTCGTCGGGACGACCGATCCGCACCACGCGCTCGAGCAGCTCGTCGACGGCGGGCCGTTCGACGTCATCGTGTGCGATCTGATGATGTCGTCGTTGACGGGGATGGACCTCCACGCGAGCGCGGCGCGCGCGCGGCCTGGGCTCGAGGGGAGGTTCGTGTTCGCGACGGGCGGACCGACGACGGACCGCGCGCGGGCGTTTCTGGCGACGGTGCCGAACGCGCGGTTGACGAAGCCGTTCTCGGTGAAGGAATTGGAGGAGTGCGTGATGGCGGTGGCGCGGGGCGGGCGAGCGGGGTGACCATATCGCCACATCGGCGCATTCGTCGCGCACGCCCGCCTCGATCGGCCTGCGGCTCCAATAGAGTAGGCGGGCACAAAGCCCTGCGGCATGACCGGTGCAACGCCGTGACGCATGCATCACACCTCTCACGCCTGTTTCGTCGCGTGCGCTGCCGTCCTGCTCGCGGGATGCATGCCCGGACCGGAGCCCACGCAGAGCCCGAAGACGGCAACCCTCAGCGGCGAGACGACGTTCCCTCCGGATCTCGGTCGCGGTGAGCCGCGCGTCGAGGTGGACGAGATGATGATGTACACGCCGATGGAGATTCAGACCGTGTGCGTCGGGATGGATCCGAAGTTTGCGTACAACTCGCAGAGCGTGGAGGGGACCGACAACAAGAGCCTGCGCGTCCTCGCCGAGTGCATGAAGACCGGCCCGCTCGCGGGAAAGACGCTGAGGCTCATCGGGCACGCGGACGTTCGGGGGTCAGAGCCCTACAACGACCGGCTCGGGAAGCGGCGCGCGGAGGCGGTGAAGATGTACCTGATGAAGACGGGGATTCCGTCGGACAGGCTGGTGACCGATACGGTGGGGAAGACGGGGGCCAACCCGCCGCCCGAGGACTGGGATCGGCGGGTGGATTTCGAGGTGGCGAAGTAGCCCGCGGCCGAACTGACGAGGCGATGTCGCCCCTCGAGAGCCAGCGACGGATTCATCGCGATGAGGCTCTCTGCGTCGATGCCGTCCTGCGGACGTTGGTCCGTCATCGAGAGCACTTTCAGGGCGAGTAGCTCCTCCGCCCGCGCGACGGGGATCGTCCCGACCCCATCGATTGCAACATCGTTCGCCTGACTTGCGCTCGCTCGACGTCCCCCTCATTCATCGCGTTCGAGCCAACGCTGCAATCGCCGCTCGATCTCCTCCGCTGACGCTGAGGAATCTCGTGCGCGCAGCGCCGCTCGCTTCAGGCGGAGGACGTGCGCGCCGGGGTGTCAAAAGTCTCGCTAGTGCTGGTGGCGCCACGTAGACCGCGGCCATCCGAGAGCGCGCAACAATCAGGGACGCGGCCTCGCGCCGTCCGCGTCGCAGCCCTCGTCCATGCGCGGGCCACGAAACTCGACGTAGGCGTGAGAAAGGACCGTGTCGGGTTGGACCTGCGCCGACGTCGATGACTGCGAAGTCGAGAGGCGTATTGGCCGTGCTCATGTACGCGACTGAAGATCCGACGTCGGCGACCGCTTCTCAGTCACGCACATGGACCGTTTCCACGTGCGAGTGGCCGAAGCCGTCGAGCGTGTCGGATTGGACCGTGAGGGATACGGACCCACTTCACGTCCACGTTGGCCTCGCCCGTATTGCATGCGGGCGAAACGGTCAACGATGTGGAGTCGGTCATCGACCACATCGAAACGCGTGTCGCGGACGTCAAACCAGACAGTTTCGAGATGGGCGCGCGCTTCGCGGACGTGGACCGGCGCCGGACGGATGTACCGGGCCACGAGGGCGGCGAAGAGCACGTTCCTGCGCCTGGCCGAAGGGCTTCCGAACGAGGCGCGCTCCCTGGATCGCCCCCTTGTCACCTCAGCGGGTGACTGGCATGGCCACCCACACAATGCCAGGTTCCCCCTTGTGAACGCAGCGCACGCAGCGAACGTCGAGACGCCGATCGAGCCCCAGTCGCACGCGCAGCCCGCGACCGACGGACTCGAGCTCGCGACCCCCGCGGACATCGGCGGCGCCTGTTCCTGGCGCGGCCGCCGCGATCCCCGCCGCGGCGAAGCGCTCATGCCCCACTTCCTCGTCGTCGACGACTTCTTCGCCGACCCGTGGGAGCAGCGCCGCATCGCCCTCGCCCGCGACTACCGCTCCGACCGCCCCGAGGACGCCAACTACGGCGGCTCCGACTCCATCGAACGCGGCGACTGGAAAAGTACGCACCTCACGGCCGCGCGCAGCATCGCGTCGATCGTCGGCGCGCCCATCCGCTTCTGCCCCTACTACCGCCTGAACTCCGCGGGGACGCACGACGCCGGCCGATCGCACATCCACTGCGACGAGTACGACGCCGCGATCATCTACCTGAGCCCCCCCGACCAGTGCGTCGCCGGCGCGGGCACGCACTTCTGGCGCCACAAGCGCCTTGGCTGGGAGTCGTTCGACGACATGCGCCGCGCGCTCCCGGACCACGACGACGCGCAGCTCACGGAGGTCTACTGGAACGAGCTCGGGGGGGGAAAGAACACGGACGAGTGGGAGCGCACTCTCACGATTCCGATGAAGTGGAACCGCCTCCTTCTCTTCCGCGGCGATCTCTTTCACTCGGCCGGACATTCGTTCGGCACGACGAAAGAGACCGCCCGCCTCATACAGGTCATTCAGTTCGACGTCGTGATCGCGCGCGCGCAAGCGGCGTGACTCGCACATAGCGCTCAGCCGCGCCGTCGCAGGCGCTCGCTGCGCGCCACGCCCAGAGCGTGTCCCGGGAGAACAAGACGTCCCACTGCGCACTTATGCACAGTGGGCGAAACAAAAGCAGTGCAACCAAGGAATAGTCACATGAACAAGGATAACGAAAAGAAGATCGACGACAAGAAGGCGACCGAGGTTGCCAAGCCCGAGTTGGAGAAGATCTCTTCGAAGGATCTCTCCGTCATCGCGGTCGGGACCGGCGCCATCGGCGGTCACCGCACCAAGAGCTGATCGGGAGATAGACCGCGTCCGCTCGCGTCTCTGACGTGAGCGGACCCGCGTCGCCAGGGGCGCCGATTCGCGGCGTCCCCTGGCGGCGTGCTTTCGCAAACCGGAGGACATGCGCGATGGATATGGCGACGACGCTTTTGGACGTGGGAGTGGTTCGGATTCCTTCCTTCGTGCCCGAGGAGGTCTGCACGAAGATCCTCCGTGACGTCGCCGAGTCGACCGTCTCGAAGGTGGGCACCATCTTCGACAAGGACGCCAAGGAGCCAACGGTCATCGTCGACCACGACACGCGCAAGGCGCGCCACGTCACGGTCACCCCCGAGCTCAAAGAGGTCGTCCGCCAGAAGCTCGAGGAGCTCATGCCGATCCTCGCCGCCCGCTTCGGCCAGACGCTCACGGCGATCCAGGACCCGCAGTTCATCTCGTACGCCCCCGGCGACTTCTTCGCCTTCCACCGCGACACGAACGGCACCGACAACGAGCCCGAGCACGTCCGCTCGCGCAAGGTCTCCGTCGTCCTCTTCCTGAACGCCGAGCAAGAGAAGGCCGTCGAGAGCGGCTACGAAGGGGGCGCCCTCCAGTTCTACGCGCACGATTTCGTCGCCGACCCCGCGTACGCCGAGACCGCCCTGTCGATCCACGGAGAGACCGGGCTCCTCGTCGCGTTCGAGCCGCGTGTGCGCCACCAGGTCACGCCCGTCCGCGGCGGCCGGCGGGTCACCGTCGTCGCCTGGTTCACCTGAGAGAACGGAGCCGAGCCTCATGAACGTCGCCGAAGCGCTGATTGACGTCGGGGTCACGCGCATCCCCGATTTTCTCGACCGAGAGACCTGCGCCGCGCTGATCCGGCACGTGCGCGGAACGAACGACTCCGAGGCGTGCGGCTTCATCAACCTCGACACGATGACCGTCCAGTTCGATCCCAAGCTCCGAAAGGGGCGCGAGGTGAACGTCGATCTTCACGTGAAGGAGCTCGTCAACAAGCCCGCCGAGGGCATCCGCGAGATCCTCGGCGCGCGCTTCAAGAAGACCCTCACCCGCCTGCAGAACTCGCAGTTCATGGCGTACGCGCCGGGCGACTTCTACGTCTTCCACCGCGACACCGAGGGGAAGAAGGGGGAGCCCGACGACATCCTCGCCCGGAAGCTCTCGTGGGTCGTCTTCCTGAACGACGAGGCCGAGTCCGCGAGCGAAGGGGCCTACGAAGGGGGCGCCCTTCAGTTCTACGCGCACGACATCGTCCCCGATCCCGCGTTCGCCGAGACGGCGGTGAGCGTTCACGGTCGCGCGGGGCTCTTCGTCGCGTTCGACCCGCGCGTCCTGCACCGCGTTCAGCCCGTCATCGCGGGGGAGCGCTTCACGATCGTCGGCGGGTTCGAGTGACCCCATGGCCTCCGTCCCCCGCCACGACACGGTCGTCTTCCTCGGTCCGTCGCTGTCGCACAAGCGGGCGCGCGACATCCTCGACGCCGACTTCGTCCCGCCGGTCCAGGCGGGGGACGTGCACCGCCTCCTCGCGACCGACGTGCGCCGGATCGTCGTCATCGACGGCCTCTTCCACGGCGCGCGATCGGTCTGGCACCGCGAGCTGATCGACGCGCTCGACGAGGGGATCGAGGTGATCGGCGCGTCGAGCATGGGAGCCTTGCGCGCCGCGGAGCTCTGCGAGGATGGGATGCGCGGCGTGGGGACGGTCTTCGAGTGGTACCGGAGCGGCGCGATCGACGGCGACGACGAGGTCGCGCTCCTCCACGCGGACGGCGAGCTGGGGTACCGCGCGATGTCCGAGCCGCTCGTCAACGTGCGCGCGACGCTCGACGACGCGGTGGCGGCGAAGGAGATCGACGCCGACGAGGGGGCTCGCCTTCTGGCGCGCGCGCGGGCGCTTCCGTACGCGGAGCGCGCGTACCCGAGGCTCGTTCAGGGGGAGGAGGAGGCTCAGCGCGCCCGGATCGCCGCGGCGCTGAAGGCTCGCCGTCGCGATCTCAAAGCCGAGGACGCGCGCGCCGCGCTGAAGCTCTGCGCCGCCTCCCCCACGCGCCCGCGCGGCGCCATCAAGACCGCGGACGAAGAGACCCTCTGGTGCGAAACGCGCCACCTGCGCGTCGGCGTGATCGCGAACGGCGCGCTCGAGCCCGCGGGAAAAGCGCTCGACCGGCTGCCGGCAAACGTAGAGGCCGAGATGCGCATCGAAGCGTCGGCGCGCGTCTTCACCCTCGCCGTGGCGCGCGCGCTCGGTGTGCTCCCGGCCACGCGCGCGGAAGGGACGATGAGCGCCGAGGAGCGGAAGCGTCAGGGGCTCACGCCGGGGATCTACGGGCGCCTGTCCGCGGAACGCGCCGCGTTCGACGCCCTCCTCGCGACGCCCCGCGCCGACGCCACCGACGTCGCCTCGCTCCCCGGTCGCACGCTCTTCTTCGACGGGCTGAGCTTCCTCGCGGGGAGCGCCGCCGAGACCGCCGCGCGAGCCCGTCCGTGGATCGCCGCGTGGTGCACGATGACCGAGGTCGAGTGCCCCTTGGCGGTCGAGGGGCGCTACCTCGACGCCTGGAGCGCCATGTTCGGCGCGATCGAGGGCGATCGGGCGCGGCGCGCGCTCGCGTGGCGAGCCCTCTGCGACTGGGTGGTCGCCTCGGGTCCGGAGCGGTTCGGCTTCCGCGAGCGCCTGCGCGTCGAGCTCCTCCACGACCTGCAGCTCCGGGGAGAGGCGTCGCGCCTGGTCGGGAGCGGGCCGTGACCGCCGCGCCGTCCGGTGCGTGCGGGAGGAGCGTCCCCGCGGAGGAGACGCTCGCGCGGATCCTCCCCCTTCGCCGCAAGTTCGGCGTCACCCGCTGCGCCGACGTCACCGGCCTCGACGACCTCGGCGTCCCGGTCTTCTGCGCCGTCCGCCCGCGCGGCAAGGCGCTCGGCATGGCCAACGGCAAGGGGCTCACGCGCGCGCAGGCGCTCGTCGGCGCGCTCATGGAGGCCCTCGAGGTCCACCACGCCGAGAACCCGCCTGCCGACCTGCGCACCGCGAGCCTCGAGTCGCTCCTCGCCTCGGGGATGCGCGCCATCGACCCGCGCACGCTCGCCGACTTCGATCCGGACGCGTACGTCTCGGGCCGCTACCGGACGAAGTGGGCGCTCGCCGAGGACCTCGCCAACCGCGAGCCGGTCTGGGTCCCGGCGAGCGCCGTGTATCTCTCCTGGCCTGCCACCTGCGTCTTCCACTCGAACGGCCTCGCGAGCGGAAACACCCTCGAAGAGGCGACCCTCCACGCGCTCCTCGAGCTCCTCGAGCGCGACGCCGTCGCGTCTCTCGTGGAAGACGGCTCGCTCGACATCGGCGGCAAGTGCCGCGTCATCGACCCCGCGACGATCCCCGACGGGACGCTCGGCGCGCTCAGAGACCGCTTCGCGAGCGTCGGCGTCCAGCTGGTCCTCGTGCGAGTCCCGAGCCGGATCGACGTCCACACGTTCTGGTGCGCGCTCCTGGACGATCGCCCGTTCGCCGGCGCGTCGATGGTCCGCTTCGGACGCGCGACCCACCTGAACCCCGAGTACGGCGCGCTCCGGGCTGTCCTCGAAGCGGCGCAGGGGAGGCTCTCGGCGATCCACGGCGCGCGCGAGGACGTCGACGCGCGCTCGTACGAGGAGGGGCCGATTCACCGGAGCGTCGCCGCCTACTTCCGCGCCCTGCGTCCCGACACCTCGTGGAACGAGCTCGGGGACCGCTCGCGCGAAGATCCGCACGCCGACCTCGCCTACCTCCTCGACGCGCTCCGATCGGAGGGGACGACCGGCGTCTACCGCGTCGACATGACGAGGCCCGACTTCCGGGTCCCCGTCGTGAAGCTCGTCGCGCCCGGTCTGAAGAACGATCAGGACCTCTTCTGATGGCCCCCTCGCCCCCCGCGCCGCGCGAGCCGACGCTCTTCCGCCTCGCCGCGCCGATCGCCGCGAGCGCGATCGGCGACGCGGCGATCGGCGTCGTCGACGTGAAGCTGGTGGCGCCGATCGGGGCGGCGGCGGTCGCCGGCGTGGGGATCTCGTGCATGATCCTCTTCCTGATCAACATCACGGTCTGCGGGCTCCTCCGCGGCGTGAAGATCCTCGCCTCCGAGGACCTCGCTCGCGGCCACGAGGGGCGCGCGCGCACCGTCCTGCGCGCCGGGATCGTCCTCGCGTTCGCGCTGGGGGTCGTCGTGCAGCTCTTCGCGACGCACGCGACGGGGGGGCTCTTCCGGCTGATCGGCGTCGACGGCTCGTTCCTCGCGCCGGCGCACGACTACCTCGCGACGCGCGCGTTCGGCAACGGCGCGGCGTATGCGTACGTGGCCATCCTCCAGCTCCGGCACGCGCGCGGCGACGGTGCGATCCAGGTCGTCGGATCGGTCACGGGGAACGTGGTCAACGCCGCGCTCGCGTTCGCGCTCGTCGCGGGGCACTTCGGCGCCCCCGCGCTCGGCGTCACGGGGGCGGGGCTCGCCGCGATGATCGCGGAGTGGACGGTGCTCGCCGTCGTCGTCCTCATCGTGCGACGCGACGTCTTCGGCGAGGGGGCGCCGCCGGACGACGTGGACGCGCCGTCGGGATGGGGCTCGCTCCGCGCGATCGTCAAAGAGGGGGGCCCGATCGCGGCGCAGTCGGCCGGCGAGACGCTCGCGTTCACGACGTTCTCGTCGATCATGGCGACGCTCGGCCCGACGCAGGTGGCCGCGCACCAGATCACCGGCGCGATCGTCGGCGGCGCGAACGTCCTCGGCGGCTCCGTCGGGGAGGCGGCGACCGTCCTCGTCGCGCGCGCGATCGCCGTGAAGCGGCTCGACGAGGCCGATCGGGTGACGCTCCGCGCGGTCGTCGGGACGGCGTGCCTGCTCGGGGCGTGCGGCCTCTTCTTCTTCCTGGGGGCCGACGCGCTCGCGGGGTCGTTCACGGCGGAGCCCGAGCTGCGCGGGGTCATCGCGAAGCTGGTGCGGATCGCCGCCTGCTACCAGGTGTTCGACGCCGTCCAGTGCGTGATGCGCGGCGCGCTCCGGGGCGCCCGCGACTCACGGCGTGCCGCGGCTGTGGGGATGGCGATCGTCTGGGGATGCGTGCCGGGGGCGGCGTGGCTGCTCGGGCGGAGGCTCGGCTGGGGGGCGGCGGGGGGATGGATCGGGTACGCCGCGGAGGCGACGCTCTCGGCCCTGTGCTTCACCCTCCTCTGGCGCACCGGCGCGTGGCGACGCCCTGCACCTGCGAGGGGAGATCGTGTCGAGGTTGCACGCGCGCCCGCGCCGCTGGCGCTCGCGTGTGCACCCGACGGCACGGAGCCCTGAGCCGTGACCTCGCTGTTCGCGGCGTTCCTCGTGCTCGCGCAGCTCGGGACCGCCACGCCCCCCGTGAGTCCTCCGGCCCCAACGCACGCGCACGCCGCGCTCGCGCCTCACAAGAAGCCGAAGAAGCGCCGGCGCGTCCACACCGCGCAGGGCCCTCGACTCCCTCTCCCTTCGCTCCCCGGCGCATCAACGTCCCCTCCGTCGCCGACCCCGGGACCACCCCCTCTGACCCCTCCTGCCCCACGCCCCGTCCCGGCTCCTCCGCTCCCCGCCCCCGGTCCTCCTCCTTCCCGTGTCCCCGCCTCTCCTCTCACTCCGCCCGTCCCCTCGACCTCACCTCACCTCCACGCCGTCCGCACCCCAACCCCACCCGCTCTCGACGGCAAGATCGACGATCCCGTCTGGACCCTCGCCCCCCCCGCGTCGTCCTTCACCCAGAAGATCCCCGCCGACGGCGCCGCCCCGAGCGACCCGACGACCGTCCGCGTCCTCTACGACAACGACGCCGTCTACGTCGCCTTCGACTGCCCTCAGCCCCACACCCCCGTCGTCGAGCGCCTCACCCGCCGCGACCGCATCGTCGAGTCGGACGCGGTCACGTTCGACCTCGGGACGCGCGGCGATCACAAGAGCGCGTTCGAGTTCTACGTGAACGCCTCCGGCACGCTCGCCGACGCCATCCGCTTCAACGACACCGACTACTCCGCCGACTGGGACGAGAACTGGGAGGCGCGCACGCAGGTCGGCGCGCACGGGTGGACCGCGGAGTTTCGCATCCCGCTCCGCGTCCTGCGCTTCCCGTCGGCCGCGGTGCAGTCGTGGGACTTCCAGGCCAGCCGCTACATCTCCGAGCGCCAGGAGACGGACGTGTGGGCCTACTTCCCCCGCAGCGTTGCAGGGGAGGTCTCGCATTACGGGCGGCTCGACGATCTCGACCGGCTCGAGGCGCACGCGCCGATCGAGCTGCGCCCTTTCCTCGTCGGTCGCGTGCGCCGGCAAGACGCCGGCTCGGTGGGGCAGCTCGCGAGCGGATGGGACTGGACCGCTTCGGCGGGGCTCGATCTCAAGTGGCACGTGACCCCGAGCCTCACGCTCGACGCGACGGTGAACCCGGACTTCGCGCAGGTGGAGGCCGATCAGGTCGTCCTCAACCTGTCGACCGTCGAGACGTACTACCCCGAGAAGCGCCCGTTCTTCCTCGAGGGGATCGACGCCCTGACGACCCCCTTCCAGCTTCTCTACACGCGCCGCATCGGGCGGGTCCCCCCCATCCCCGCGCTGCGCACCGATCCGATCAACGACGAGCAGCTCGTCGACGTCCCCGAAAACTCGACGATCTACGGCGCCGCGAAGCTCACGGGGCATCTCACCGACAAATGGTCGGTCGCCACGGTGCAGGCGGTGACCGCGCAGAACAACGTCCAGGTGCAGCTCGGGAACGGCACCGTCGTCAGCCGGCTCGTCGACCCGACGTCGAGCTTCGGCGTGGCACGCATCACGCGCGACGTCGGCGACAACGCGCACATCGGCGTCATGGGGACGGCCGTCACGCACGCCGAGCCGACCGAGCAATACCCGCTCGTCGCCCCCGGCCCCGGCTACCCGCGCACGACGGAGCTCTGCCCCAACCCGGTCGAGCTCACGCCGCTGATTCAGACGAACCTCCAGCTCGCGCCGCGCGCGCGCTGCTTCAACGACGCGTACGCCGGCGCGATCGACTGGCGCTGGCGCTCTCCGTCGGGGGACTACGCGACGGGGGGGCAGGTGGTCACGTCCGTCCTCGAGAACGGACCCGTGCGCGCCGTCGCCGACGGGACCCAGATTCACCCGGGCGACGCCGGCTGGGGGGCGCAGGCGTATCTCAACAAGGAGGGGGGCAAGCACTTGGTCGGAGACATCCGCGCCGTCGCCGAGTCGCGCAAGCTCGACATCAACGACGCGGGCTACAACGATCGCGCGAACGTTCTCGGGGGGCACGCGCTCGTCGAGCTCCGGCAGCTCGACCCGTGGGGGCCGTTCCGCGAGGTCCACCTCTACGGCGCGTTCGCGACGACGTACGACACGAACGAGCTACTCCAATCGCAGAACGCCTTCCTCACGACGTACGGCCGCTTCAAGAACCGATGGGACTTCGCGATCGACGCCCACTACTCCGGCACCCGCTTCGACGACCGCGAAGTGGGGGACGGCACGGCGCTCGAGCGGGCGCGCCGCTTCGGCAACGAGACGGTCCTCGCGACCGACGCGACGAAGCGCGTCTCGCTCTCGTTCGACCAGGTGACCGAGTCGATCGCCGACGGCTTCAACACGAGCGGCTCCGGTGCGCTCTCGATCCGGATGCTCCCGCAGTTCGATCTCGACCTCCTCCCCACTTGGCAGTGGACGTACGGCGAGCCGCGCTTCGTCTCCGATGGACCCACGAGCGGCCAGTACCTGTTCGGCAAGCTCGAGGCGAAGAGCGTCGGGCTCACCCTCCGGACGACGTACACGTTCGCGCCGCGGATCACGCTCCAGGCGTACGCGCAGCTCTTCCTCGCGTCGGGGCACTACTCGGCCTTCACCCAGTACCAGTCCCAGCCGACCGCGCCGCGCCCCGTCGTTCACCTCGCGGACCTCACCCCGTACAGCGCCGCGATCCCGACGAACCCGGACTTCGAGCAAGGGGTCCTCAACGTGAACGTGGTCCTGCGCTGGGAGTACAGGCTCGGCTCGACGCTTTATCTCGTCTACACGCGGTCGCAGAGCCCGACGACGGTGCTCGCCTCGGACGAGGTGGCGACGCTGAACCTCGCCGCGGTCGGCAAGGCCCCCGCGTCTGACGTGATCCTGGCGAAGCTGTCGTACTGGTGGGGCGGATGAGAAGCCTCCTCCGTCGCGCGTGCGATACTGCCGGCATGCGTCGGCTCGCCGTGATCGCGTTCGCCGCGGCGGTTTTCCCCGGCTGCGGCGCGGCGAAGACCACGCCGGCGGCCGAGGGGGCCGCGGGGGGCGAGATCGCGATCGTCGACGTGACGGTGATCCCCATGGAGGATCGCGACCGTGACCGCGAGCTCCCGCACGAGACGGTCGTGGTCCGCGGCGATCGGATCGTCGCGATGGGGCCCGTGGGCGAGACGAAGGTGAGCGCCAACGCGCGACGGATCGACGGGGCCGGGCGCTACCTCATCCCCGGCCTCATCGACATGCACGTCCACCTCGATCGCGCGTCGCTCCCGCTGTACGTCGCGAACGGCGTCACGTCGGTGCGCAACATGAGCGGGCGCCCGCGCGATCTGATCTGGCGTGATCGGATCGCGAAAGGGGAGCTTTTCGGCCCGACGATCTTCACGACCGGCCCGATGGTCGACGGCTCCCCCCCATCGTGGAACGGGAGCGTCTCGCTCGTGTCGCCGTCGGACGCCGAGGCGGAGGTCGCGCGCGAGCAGCGCGTGGGGTACGACTTCGTGAAGATCCTCCAGACGCTCCCGCGCGAGACGTACGACGCCGTCGTGCAAGCGGCGCATCGCCACGGGATGCGCGTCTTCGGTCACGTCCCGACCCCCGTGCCGCTCGAGCACGCCCTCGCGGAGCGGCAGGACTCGATCGAGCACCTGACCGGATACATCGGCGCGGTCCAGGCCGACGATTCCCCGTTCGCGCGCCCTGGTGCGCCGCACGACGAGCCCTCGCTCATGCGCCGCGGCGACTACGTCGACGCACGGAAGCTGGCGGCGATCGCGGCGGCGACGCGCGACGCGGGGGTGTGGAGCTGCCCCACGCTGGTCACGCTCGCGAGCCCGCTCCCCGGGGGAGACACCGAGGCGTCGCGCAGGATCACCCGCTTCGTCTCCCCCGCGGAGCGCGCCGTGTGGGACCCGTCGCAAGTCGTCTGGACGCGGGGCTTCACCGACGAGGACTGGAAGGCCGCGCGCCGTCTCTTCGATGCCCGCGTCCGCATAACGCGCGCGCTCCACGACGCGGGGGCGAAGGTCGTCGCCGGGACCGACGGGCCTTCGTTCGACGCGCCAGGGTGGTCGCTCGCGCACGAGCTCGAGCACCTCGCCGGCGCGGGGTTCACCCCCTTCGAGGCGCTCGCCGCCGCGACGCGCGACGCCGCCGAGCTCTTGAACCAGTCGCGCGAGCTCGGGAAGATCGCGCCGGGGATGCGCGCGGATCTCGTCTTGCTCGAAGGGGACCCGCTGCGCGATCTGCAAAACCTCCAGCGGCGCGCGGGGATCGTCCTGCGCGGCGCGTGGCTACCGGAGAGCGACCTGCGCGCGCGCGCCGAGGCGGTCGCGGCCAGCTTCGAGACACGGAGAGATCCGACGGCGGACTTCGCGCCGGTCGCCGCGGGCGGAGGGGCCGAAGTGCGCGCGTGGGGCATTGCAGCGAATGGTGTGGAGGTCGGCGCGGAGCGACTGGTCGTGCGGGACGAGCCGAGCGGTGGCAAGCGCTGGGAGGGGGAGCAGTCGGTGGCGGAGCCGCTCGGAGCGCGATGGTCGGTCGAGGAGGAGACGAGCGCCGACGGAGTGGTGGAGCACCTGAGGATCGAGCGGCGCGGCGACGAAGAAGCAGGGTGGGTCGAGGCGAAGCGCACGGGGGGGCGGCTCGTCGTGAAAGGGCGATTGCCGCTCGTGGGGGACGTCGCGTGGGAAGGGGACGTGCCGGAGGGGACGCTTCTCCTCGGACCCACGCCGGTCTCGAACGCGATGATCGCGCGCAAGGCGGGAGCGCTGGCAGCCGGGGGGAAGGTGAAGATCGCAGCGCTCGCGTTCACTTTCGACGGAACACCCGGGGACCCCGAGCTCATGGTGCCCCCCGCGGTGACGGAGCTCGACGTGACGCGTGACGCGCAGACCGGTGTGATCGCGATGGACGTGTCGGCCGTGAACGCGCGGTATCGCGTTGAAATGACGCTCGCCCCATCGAACGTACCGGCGGAAGTGAAGGTGGATCGGCAGGGGTTCACGGAGAAGCACGTGCCGAGGCGCTGAGAGTGAGACCTCGAGACGCGCCCGAGCGCAGTCCTCCATATGGGTGACGTGCCCCCGCGACCCCCCTTGCTACACAACCCGGACGCCCCGTGTTCTCAGCGTTCGCAAGAGCCCGCGCTACCATAGGCTCCGTCTTGCCGAACGATCCTCCGATCGCGCTTGCCGACACAGTCGCCTCCCCGGGTGCAGCGCCCCCCGCCGACGCGGGGTCGGAAGCGCCCAGCGCCTTCGCGAGCGCCCGTACGCTCTCTGCGAGCGAAGCCTACAGAGACGCCGTCGCGCTCGTCCGCGGCACCACGCTCGGCCGCTACGTCATCCTCGATCGCGTCGGGGAAGGGGGCATGGGTGTCGTCTATTCGGCGTACGACCCGGAGCTCGATCGCAAGCTCGCGGTGAAGCTCCTTCGCTACGACGAGTCCGGCGCCCCCGGGACGAGTGAAAGTGAAGGGCGTTCGCGCCTCCTGCGTGAAGCGCAAGCGATGGCCCGCCTCTCCCACCCCAACGTCATCGCCGTGCACGACGTCGGCACCTACGGCAAGCAGGTCTTCGTCGCGATGGAGTTCGTCGAAGGGGGGACGCTCCGCGCGTGGCTCAAGACGCCCCGCACATGGCGCGAGATCGTCGCCGTCTTCCTCCACGCCGGGCGCGGTCTCGCGGCGGCGCACGCGGCGGGGATCGTCCATCGCGACTTCAAGCCGGACAACGTCCTCCTCGCGCGCGACGGGCGCGCGCTCGTCGTCGACTTCGGGCTCGCGCACGCGGCGTACGCGAGCAACGCGCAAGCCGGCGACGCGCCCGTGCCGATCGCGCAGGCGGTGAGCCCCGCGGCCGCCAGCCGGAGCCCGAGCTCGCTCGAGACGCCGCTCACGCAGCACGGGACGCTCCTCGGAACGCCGCTCTACATGGCCCCCGAGCAGCTGATGGGCGAGCGCTCCGACGCGAGCGGCGATCAGTTCAGCTTCTGTGTGAGCCTCTACGAAGCGCTCTACGGGGAAGTCCCGTTCGAAGGGGAGGATCTCGTCTCTCTCTCCTCCAACGTGCGCGCCGGCAAGATCCGGAGCGTCCGCTCCTCGGGGCGCAGCGTCCCCAACTGGATACGGCAGGTTCTCGGTCGCGGTCTCGGCGTGCGCCCCGAGAGCCGCTACCCGTCGATGAACGAGCTCCTCGCCGCGCTCGACCGCGATCCGTCGCGCACGCGCCAGCGATGGATCGCCGGCGGCGCGATCGTCACGGCCCTCGCGGCGGCGACGCTCGGCGTCATCGGAGCCCGCAATCGCCGCCCGCCGCTCTGCCCGAACTCGGAGCCGCTCCTCTCCGGCGTGTGGGACGAAGCGCGGATGGGCGACGTCCGCGCCGCCTTTCGGCTGACGCGCAAGCCCTACGTCGAGGACGCGCTGCGCGGAGTGGAGCGCGCGCTCGGCTCGTACGCCGCGTCGTGGGTCGCGATGCGCGACGACGCATGTGCCGCGACGCGCGTCCGCGGCGAGCAGTCCGGCGAGCTGATGGACCTGCGGATGGAGTGCCTCGACGGACGCCTGGCGGGCCTTCGCGCCCTGACGTCGCAGTTCGCGCGCGCGGACGAGAAGGTCGTCGAACGCTCGCTCCAGGCGACTGACGCCCTCGAGCCCTTGAGCGTGTGCGCCGACAGGGAAGCGCTGCGCTCTCCGACCCGCCTCCCCGCCGATCCCGCTGCCCGCAAGCAGATTGAAGCCGTCCGGAGCCAGCTCGCCGAGGCCCATGCCATCGGGTACGCCTCCAAGCCGGTCGACGCGCTCGCGATCGTCGAGCGGGCCGCCGCCTCGGCAAAGGAGCTCCACTTCAAGCCGGTGGAGGCCGAGGCCCTCGAGACGCAGGGGGATCTCCTCCTCCTGAACGGGCAGTACAAGGAGAGCCTGGTCCTGTTCGAGGATGCCGTCATCGCGGCCGAAGCCGGTCATCACGAGGCCGTCGAGACGCAGGCCTGGATGGACCTGACCCACACCGACGCGAAGGACATGCGAAACGCGGCAGGGCATGTCGCCGCGAAGCACGCGAGGGCGTGCATCGAACGGGAGGGGGGGGCTGAGGGGCGCCTGGCGACGCTGCTCTCGTACGAGGGGGAGCTCGCGATCAACGAGGACCATATCGACGAAGCCATCGAGCTGCAGAAGCGCGCGCTGGCGATGCAGGAGCACCACGTCTCGCCCGACGACACTGAGCTCGCCGCGTATCTCGACCGGCTCAGCTTCGCGGAGCTCACGAAAGGGGACACGGACGCCGCGCTCGCGTATTCGCAGCGCTCGCTAGCGATCCAAGAGAAGGCCCACGGTCCCGCGCACCCGATGGTCGCCTATTCTCTGAACAATCTGGGCAACGCGCTGACGCAGGCGAATCGGCTCGAAGAGGCCGAGGCAGCCTACCGGCGAGCGCTTGGCATCCACGTCGCTGCCTTCGGCGAGGAGACGGTCGTCGTCGCCGATACGCTCGGGAACCTAGGGTTCGTCCTCAACTCGGCAGGGAGGCCGGCCGAAGCAATGGAGGTCGAGGAGCGGTCGCTCGCCCTGCGCCAGCGTCTTCTCGGCCCGAACCACCCCGACGTCGAGATCTCCTACGCAAACCTCGCCGAAGCTCAGCTCCTGCTTCACGAGTGGGACGCCGCCATCGCGAGCGCGACCCACCGCGCTGAGATACTGACAAAGACATATGGCGCGGAGTCGCCGCTCCTCGCGTCGCCGACGACTCAGATAGGGCAGGCCTATCTCCACAAGGGGGACACGAAACGGGCGGTCGCGACGCTGGAGAGGGCGCTGGCGCTCGGCGCGAAGCGAGACGCCGAGCCCGCGAAGCTTGCGGACACGAAAGAGTCCTTGGCGCTCGCGATCCTGGCTAACCATGGCGACCGCGCACGCGCCTATCGACTGGCAGCGGAGGCCCGCGCCGTGTACGCGGCGGAAGGGGAGAGCGGGAAGGAAGACCTCGCGAACATCGACCGCGAGTTTCCGTGACCTCCAGGAAGACCGACGAGATCTTCGCAGCGGAGTGGATCGGCAGGGGTTCTCGGAGAAGCACATGCTTGACGCGCGAGGCGCGGGTACTAAGAAGGGTGAGCCAGCGTCACGACGAGCCGGGGGCTGGACACCTCGAGCACGAAAAGAGAGGATTGATCATGAAGAACGCCAAACAGGCGACCACCAAGAAGCTCTCGCTCAGGAGGATCACCCTGAGGCTCTTGTCCGTGCGCACCGGGATCAAAGCCGGCTGCCACAGTATCTCCCAGGGGGTCGTCAAGGGCGGCGGTTAGCGCTGTTGAGCGTCGCGGAGCGCTAGCATCGACCCCGTGCCGGACGATTCTACGTCGGGCCTAGCCGACACGCTCTCCTCCCCCGAACCCGGCGCCGCAACGCTAGCGCCGCGCGCGAAGGATAGCTTCGCGAGCGCGCGAACACTCTCCGCGAGCGCCGGTCACGTCGACGCCGAAGCGCTCGTTCGCGGGACCACCGTAGGCCGCTACGTCATCCTCGACCGAATCGGCGAAGGGGGGATGGGGGTCGTCTACTCGGCGTACGATCCCGAGCTCGATCGCAAGCTCGCCTTGAAGCTCCTGCGCTACGGCGATCTCGGCGGATCCGGCTCGAGCGAAGGACGAGCGCGCCTCCTGCGTGAAGCGCAGGCGATGGCCCGCCTCTCTCACCCGAACGTCGTCGCCGTTCACGACGTGGGAACGTACGGGACGCGGGTCTTCGTCGCGATGGAGCTCACCGAAGGGGGGACGCTCCGTACCTGGCTCGCGACGCCGCGCACATGGCGCGAGATCGTCGCGATCTTCGTCCAGGCCGGGCGCGGGCTCGCGGCGGCGCACGCTGTGGGAATCGTGCACCGCGACTTCAAGCCGGAGAACGTGCTCATCGCGAAGGACGGGCGGGCTCGCGTCGCCGACTTCGGAATCGCTCACGCCGGCGACGGGCTCGCGCCGGTCACGAAGGACGCCGCGCTCGTCGCGGCCAGGGATCGGAGCTCCGGCTCGCTCGAGACCCCGATCACCGAGCAGGGGCGCCTCCTCGGAACGCCGCTCTACATGGCCCCCGAGCAGCTCGAGGGGAACCGCACGGACGCGAGCGGCGATCAGTTCAGCTTCTGCGTGAGCCTGTACGAAGCGCTCTACGGCGAGGTGCCGTTCGAGGGGAACGATCTCATCACGCTGTCCTCGAACGTTCGCTCGGGGAAGATTCGCCGGCCGCGCACCGACCGACAGATCCCAGGTTGGCTCCGTCAGACGCTGAGCCGCGGTCTGTCGACGAAGCCTGAGGCGCGCTACCCCTCCATGAACGCCCTCCTCGCGTCGCTCGAGCGGGATCCGTCGCGCATCCGCAACCGCTGGCTCGGCGCGGGGGCCACGGCGGTCGTCGTGGTCGTCGCGGTTCTCGGGGCGATCGGAGTCCGTAACCGTCGCCCTCCGCTCTGTCCGAGCTCCGAGCCGCTCCTCGCCGGCGTCTGGGACGACGCGCGCAAGGACGCGATGGGAGAGGCCTTTCGACGGACGCGGAAGCCCTACGCGGAGGACGCTCTGCGAGGCGTCGACCGCGCGCTCGATTCGTACGCGCGATCCTGGGTCGCGATGCACGACGAAGCGTGCGTCGCGACGCGCGTTCGGGGGGAGCAGTCGGGCGAGCTGATGGACCTGCGGATGGAGT
>JBKQKP010000318.1:0-8780 GCA_052147435.1 Polyangiaceae bacterium
TGAGACCACTCAACGGGGAGTGAGGACACTCAACGGGGAGTGAGGACACTCAACGGGGAGTGAGGACACTCAACGGGGAGTGAGGACACTCAACGGGGAGTGAGACCACTCAACGGGGAGTGTGGAAGCTCAATGGTGAGTGGGGACGCGCTACCCTACCGAATCTCCGCCAAGCCCAGCCACCGCCCCTCGGCGCTCAGGGAAAACCCCTTCGCCCGCTCCGAATTCACCGTCAGCTGGTGCTCGTTCCAGAGGGGCACCAGGTACACCCCGTCGCGCACTCGTTCTTCCACGGTCGCGTAGATCCGCTTCCGCTCCGCCAGATCCGACGACGTGTCTCCCGCCTCGAGGAGCGCGTCCAGCTCGGGATCGCTCACGTGCTCCCGGTTGTACCCAATCGGCGGCACGAACGCGCTGTGGAGCAGGTTCCGCAGGATGTTCGGCTCGGTGAACTCGGGGAAGGCCAAGACGGCGAGCTCGAAGTCCCCCGCGTTCAGCCGCGCGAGCATCGTGCCGAGCTCGAGGGGGACGAGCTCCACGTCGATGCCCGCGTCGGTGAGCTCCTGCGCCATGGCGCGGCCGACGGTGATCCGGAAGCGGTCCGTCGAAGTGAGCAGCGTCGCGTGCACGCGCGCCGTCGCGGAGCCCAACGCCGACGCGACGAGCGCGCGTGCGCCTGCCGAGTCGAACGGGATCGCCGGGAGATCGACGTGCGCCCAGTGCGCTTGCGGGATGAGCGTGTACGCGGGGTCCACGTGGTGCTCGAAGAGCGTCGCGGCGAGCCCCGCGCGGTCCACCCCCAGCGAGAGGGCGCGTCGCAGGCGGACGTCGGCGAAGGGGCCGCGATCGAGGCGGGCGACGAGGTACGTGAGGTTCGACCCGGGGCGCTCGACGACGCGGAGGCCGTCTCGTCCGTCGAGCGCGGGGGCGAGCGCGACGACGTTGAGCGCGACGTCCGACTTGCCGGCGAGCAGGCGCAGCGCGCGCGCGTTGTCGTCGTGCACCGTGCGAACGACGACGGCGTGGGCAGGGCGGGGGACGGCTCCGCTTTGCGCCGGCGCGAGGAGCACGTCACCGCGATCGGCGCGGGCGACGCGGTAGGGGCCCAGGCCGTCGAGCGCGCCGTCCGGATCGGGGGGGGAGAACGCCTGGTCGGCGCGAAGGATGGGGACCTCGAGATCCGTGAGCAGCGTCGCGTGCGGCCGCGCGAGGACGACGTTCACCGCGTGTGGCCCGTCCGCATCGACCCGCGCGATCGCCTCGACGACCCGCAGGTGCCGGGACGCTATCTCGGGAGACTGGAACGCCTCGATCGTCTTCGCGACGTCCGCCGGGGTGAGCGGCGCGCCGGAGTGGAAGCGCACGTCGTCGCGCAGCTCGACGTGGAGCGTCAGCGGTCCGGTCCATTGCCACGACTTCGCCAGGTAGGGCTTCGGCTCGAGCGTGTTCGGGTCGAGCCGCACGAGCCCCGCGTGAATGAGCCGGCTCGCGCGCAGCGAGTACGCATCCGAGGCGTACCGCGGGTCGAACGTCTCGATGTCCTGCTGCAGGGACAGCTCGATCGGCCTATCCCCGGTGACCGGGTCCACGTCCGGCGCCCGCCCGCAGGCTGCGCACGCGCTTGCCAAGAGCCCCACCATCCACAAGGATCCCGCCGTCCGATGTCCCTGCCGCACCCCTCTCGCTCTACGCTCGCCGCCTGCGGGGCGCTCGCGCTCCTCCTCCTCGCCCGCTCCGCCGGCTCCGAGCCTGCCTACCCCGCGGCCCCGATGCCCGTCGCCGCCAACGACCACGCCCCGGACATCGAGGCGGCCATCCTCGCCATCACGCGCGAGTCGCTCTTCAAGGAGGCGGCCATCGGCATCGCCGTCCTCGACATCGACTCGGGGCACTACCTCGCCGTCTCTCACGAGCACGACCCTCTCAACCCGGCCTCCAACGCCAAGCTCTATACCGCTGCCTGCGCGCTCGCGACGCTCCACGGCGACCACCGGTACGAGACCACGCTGAGCGGGAGAATCAAGGGGAGCGTCGTCGCGGGGTCGCTCGTCCTGCGCGGATACGGCGATCCCTCGCTCCGCTCGGCCGACCTGTGGGAGCTCGCGCAGGAGCTGAAAGGGCGGGGGATACGGAAGATCGAGGGGGACATCGTCGTCGATCAGCGCTTCTTCGACGAGCAGACCACCCCCCCCGCCTTCGAGCAGCAGCCGCACGAGTGGGCCTCGTTTCGCGCGCCGGTGAGCGCCGTCTCGGTGAACGAGAACACGCTGACGATGACCGTGCGCCCGACGAGCGCGGGGAATCCGGCGATCGTGACGTTCGACCCCCCCGGGTACGTGGACGCCGACGGGAGCGTCCAGTCGGTGGAAGGGGGGGGCGCGGACACCGTGGGGCTCGCGCTCGCGGGGAGCGAGAAGCGGATGACGGCGCACGTGTCGGGGGCGATCGCGCTCGACTCGAGGATCGCGCGGTTCACGCGGCGCGTGGAGGACCCGACGCTGCTCGCGGGCTACGCGCTGAAAGAGATCCTCGACGAGATGAAGGTCGAGGTGACGGGAGACGTGAAGAGTGGCGGAGGGGACGGCGCGTCCGCGCCTCGCGCGGTGCGGTCTGCACTAGAAGCGAACCTCACAGTCCTCGCCACCCACAAGAGCGCGCCGCTCTCTTCGCTCCTCTACGAGCTCGGCAAGATGAGCGACAACTTCTACGCCGAGACGATCTTCAAGACGATCGGCGGCGAGCGCAAAGCCCACCCGGCGCACGCGGCCGACTCGAGCGACGTGATGATGCGCTGGCTCGGCGACGTGGGGGCGAACGATCCGGGGGTCGTCATCAAGAACGGATCGGGGCTCTTCGACGCGAACAGGGTCACCGCGGCGAGCACGGTGCAGCTCCTGCGAGCTGCCTGGCGGGACCCGGCCATCCGCGAGGAGTACGTTGCCCAGCTCTCGATCGGCGGGGTCGACGGCACGCTCCGCGGCCGCTTCAAGAAAGAGACGCAGCGCCGCGCCGTGCGCGCCAAGACCGGCACGCTCGACGACGCCATCGCGCTGAGCGGGTACGTCCTGGGGCCTCCGGGGAAGGGCCCGCTCGCGTTCAGCGTCCTCTTCAACAAGGTGGAGGGGAAGGCGTATGGAGCGCGCGCAGCGGCGGACCGGCTGGTCGAGCTCCTCGCGGAACGGCTATGGGGGGACCCGGATCGCACGGCATCGCGCGGAGGGGCCGGCACGCGATAGGCTGGGGGGATGCTCCGCGGCGCGCTCTTCGATCTCGACGGCACGCTCGTCCATACGCACATCGACTTCGGCGCGATGAAGGGGGCCGTGCTGGCCATCGTGGCCGAGGCCGGAGTGGAGACGGCGACGCTGCGCGACCGCGACTCGCTGGCGATCGTGCGCGACGTTCGGCAGCGCCTCGGGCCGGAAGAGCAGGCGCGGTTCGCGGCGAAGTGCGAGGCGGCGATGGTCGCGTGCGAGCTCGCGTCGCTCGCGGGGGCCGAGGCGGCGACCGATGCCATCGAGTTTCTCGCGTGGCTACGGGGGCGCGACGTGCGCGTGGGGATCGTCACGCGCAACAGCAAGGTGGCGGTGAACCTGCTCCTCCAGCTCATCCCGCTCCCCCACGACGTGGTCCTCACGCGCGACGACGTCCCCCGGACCAAGCCCGATCCGCTGCATCTGCACATGGCGCTCGAGCGGCTCGGCGTCGAGCGGGCGGAGGCGATCATGATCGGCGATCACCACATGGACATCGTCGCGGGGCGCGCCGCCGGCGTGCGCTCGATGGCGATGGTGCACGGGAAGCTCGACGAGAGCGCGTTCCAGGACTGCCCGCCGGACCAGTTCCTCCGGTCGTTCTCGGATCTGCGGGCGCTCGTGCCGGAGCTGTAGCTCGTGCGAAGATGCGGCGCATGCGACGAGCGCGACGACTGCGGGCGTGGGTTGGAGCGCTCTCGTGCGCCCTCGGGGCGTCGTGCGGTCCTTCGCGAGGCGCGGAGTCCCCGTCGCCCGCAACGGGGCCGCGCGTGACTTTCGAGGACGACGTCGCTTTCCTCGCCAAGCATGGCGACGTCGACGTGCTCTCGAACCGGAGCGGCGGTCGAATCGCCCTTTCGGCGACGTATCAAGGGCGCGTGATGACGAGCGCCGTCGCCCCTGGAGCTCGCAGCCTCGGCTTCGTGCATCGCGCGTTCATCGAGGCGGGCAAGACGGGGACGAAGTTCGACAACTACGGCGGCGAAGACCGCTTCTGGCTCGGGCCCGAGGGGGGGCAGTTCGGCCTCTACTTCCCCCCGGGCAAGCCCTTCACGTTCGCCGAATGGCAGACCCCGCACGACATGCAAGAAGGCGCCTGGGAGGTCGTTCGCAAGACGGAGACGGAGCGGGCGTACACGCGCCGGATGCAGGTCACGAGCTGGAGCGGCACCAAGCTCGTGGTCGACGTCGCCCGCTCCGTGCGTCTCCTCGACGCGAGCGAGGTGAGCGGGCAGATCGGCGGATCGATCGAGCCCGGCGTCTCGTGGGTCGCGTTCGAGAGCGCGAACCAGATCACGAACGCGGGCGACGCCCCGTGGACGGAGGCGAGCGGTCTCCCGTCCATCTGGATCCTCGGCATGTTCGCCCCCGCGAAAGACGCGCACATCGTCATCCCGTTCGAGCCCGCTGCGCAGGGGCCGATCGTGAACGACCGCTATTTCGGCAAGGTCCCCGGCGACCGCCTCGCCGTTCACGAGCGCGAGGGGTACCTGGTGCTGAAGGCGGACGGCGACTACCGGAGCAAGATCGGCGTTGGTCCTGCGCGCGCGCGCCAGGTCGCGGGGAGCTACAGCGCGTCCGAGAGCTTGCTGACGATCGTGCAGTACGACCAGGACCCGCGCGGCAAGAAGTACGTGAACAGCATGTGGGAGAAGCAGAAGGATCCCTACGGGGGTGACGTCGTGAATGCGTACAACGACGGGCCCACCGAGCCCGGGAAGCCGTCGCTCGGGGGGTTCTTCGAGCTCGAGACGAGCTCCCCCGCCGCGGCGCTGGCGCGTGGCGAGTCGCTCGTTCACACGCACCGCACCTTCCACTTCGTCGGGGACAAGGCCGCGCTCGACACGATCGCGAAGAGAGTGCTCGGCGTGTCGCTGGCTCAGCTCGACTCCCGCTAGTGGCGTTCGAGCGTTCGAGAGTGGGCTCCTCGCGCCGACGGCGGGTCCGATCTATGGTTCCCCCGAAGTCCGTGAACCACTCCCCCTTCGCCTCGGTCTCCTTCGCGTTTCTCTCGCTCTCGCTTGTCGGCTTGCTCGGTTGCTCGAGCTCCGGCAGCTCCCCGGACGGCGGCGCGTCGGGGCCCACATGGACGGACGTCTACAGCACGGTGATGACGACCGGCTCGATCACCTGCGTAGATCACCACTCCGGGGGGGTGAACGCCGCGGGTAACCTCGACATGTCCACCCAGAAGCTCGCGTACGCGAACCTCGTCAACGTGCCCGCGATGGGTCCGTCGTGCGGGGTCGCCGCGCTCGACGGCGGGACTCCCGAGATTCGGGTGGTGCCCGGCAGCGCGACGGCCAGCCTGCTGTACCAGAAGCTCGTGGGCACGCAGACGTGCGGCGCGCAGATGCCCGATCTCGGGGACGCCATCCCGGCGAGCCAGCTCGCGCTCGTCAAGTCGTGGATCGACAACGGCGCGGCGAACAACTAGCCGACCGACACCTCATGCGGGCCGCGAGCGGCGGTCACTTCGTGCGCAACTAGGGCGCAGGTGTCACGGATCTGCCGCCTCTTCGGCTCAGGGGACGTCCTCCGTCGCCGTGATATCCCCGTTCGTCACCGAGCAGTCCGACAGCGCAGCGACGTTGCTCTCGAGGCACGCGCACGTGTGATTCGTGAGGCAGGCGCTCGGCAGCGACTCGCAGGCGTACGACGTATTCTCCGCCGCATCGACGAGGACCACCCCCCCGTGGGCGAGCCGGCAGTATTGCGTGGCCCCGTCGCACTCGAGCGTAGGACCGCACGCGAACGGGCCTCCTCCCGCATCCGCAGCGCCGCTGCTGCTTCCGCTGCTGCTCCCGCTGCTGCTCCCGCTGCTGCTTCCGCTGCTACTCCCGCTGCTGCTTCCGCTGCTACTCCCGCTGCTGCTTCCGCTGCTACTCCCGCTGCTGCTCCCGCTGCTGCTCCCGCTGCTGCTTCCGCTCCCTCCCCCGCTGCTGCTTCCGCTGCTCCCGCTCCCGTCGCTCCCGCCCCCCCCGTCCGTGGCGCTCACGAAGCTCACACCTCCGCACCCCCAAAGGGTGACACCCGCGCACAAAGCGTACGAAAGGAGCGAAGAGAGCCTGTTCATGGCTCTCCTTTCAGCATCGCGCGTGCCTGCCGGTCAACTCTCCGGGGCGGCTCGGCGCTTGGTGCAGTCGCGCCTACTCGCGCCTACTCGCGCATGTGCTTGCGGATCTTCCCCAGCGCCTGCTCCTGCAGCTGGCGGATCCGCTCGCGCGACAGGTTGTACTTGTCGCCGATTTCTTTGAGCGTCAGCTCGTCCTCGTCGTCGAGGCCGAAGCGCCACCGGATGATCCGAGACTCGATGGGGGTGAGCGTCCCGAGGAGACGCCGGACCTCCTGCCCCCATTTCTGGGACACGAGGCTCTCGTACGGCGAGAGCATGTTCTCGTCCTGGAGGAAGTCGATGAACTTCCTGCCGTCCTCGTCTCCGACGGGGCGATCGAGGGAGAACGGCGTCTCCGCCCAGGAGCCCTTCACCTTGTCGAGCTTCTCCTGCGGAATGCCCGTCTCGCGCTCGAGCTCTTCGAGCGTCGGGTCGCGGCCGGTTCGCGCGATGACCGCCTGCGTGGCGCGGGCGACGCGGTTGTGCGTGTCGAGCATGTGGACCGGGATGCGGACCGCGCGCCCCTTGTCGGCGAGCGCGCGCGAGATCGCGTGACGGATCCACCAGGACGCGTACGTCGAGAAGCGGTAGCCGCGCGTGTGGTCGAACCGCTCGACGGCCTTCATGAGGCCGATGTTCCCCTCCTGAATGAGGTCGATGAGCGGCAGGCGCCCGCGGTTGTACCGGCGCGCGATCGACACGACGAGCCGCAGGTTCGCCTTCACGAACTTGTTCTTCACGACCTTCGAGCGCGCCGACGTCTCGCTGATCTTCTCGACGAAGCGCTTGTACTGCGCCGTGGCGGGAATGCTCGGCCCCTGCGTCTTCTCGACTCGAACCGGGTTCCCTTCGGCGTCCTCCTCGAACTGGACCTCGTCGTCTTCGCCGGTCTCGTGGTTCGGCTCCGCGCCGAGCTTGCGCACGATCTCCTCGGCGTGCAGGACCCAGAGCCGGTCGCTGTCGGCGAGGCGGATCGCGCGGGCGAGCGCGCTCGTCAGCGTCGCCCACTTCTTCTCTTGCAGGCGGGTGAGCTTGTTCCGTTGCTTCTTGTAGGCCTTGAGGAGCTTGTGGAGCTCCGGGATCTGCGGCGTGTTGACGACCTCGTCGCTGCCGCCGGGCTTGGGGAGGTCCGCCTCGAGTGAGGCGAGCGCGTACTCCGCGGCGGGGATGTACGAGAGGATCTGCACCCAGTGATCGATCTCGGCGTTCTCCACTTCGATCGCCGTCCGCAGCTCCTCGTCGGGGCCCATCACGGCGTGCGTCGCCATCTCGCGGAAGTAGCGGGCGAGCATGGAGTCGCCCCCCCCTTCCTCGATCTCTTTCGCGGTCGGCGGCTTGGGCGGGACGATCGACTCGATCTCCGACGTCGCGACCGACAAGTCCGGCGGCACATCGAGCGCCTCTACGCCGAACTCCTCGTCCGGCGACACGACGGCCAGCTCGGGGCCGCTCGGCTCTTCCCGAGCGCGCGGCTCTTCCTCGACGAAGTCGGGGGCAAAGTCGGAGGTAGTCGCCGCTGCCGCGGGCGCTTCGCTCTCGGTGACCTTGACCGCCGCGCTGTTTTTCGACTTCCTCATTCGGGTTTCCTTTGCGCCGTCCTTCGACCGCGCGGACTTCGATGGCGAACGCGAACGCGAACCAGGAGAAACCTTCTCAGAAAGAGCGCTGTTTGCTTTGACGAGGCGCTTTTCGTGGGCCATAGAGTCACTATCAGCCGGGCGTGAGTCTGGTTTCGAGCGGGGAGAACCGGAAGCCGAAGCGGAAGAGCTGGAGGCGCGGGGGCTCAAGGGGACGTTGGACCGGACGCGTGGCGTCGAGGGCGAACGCTTTTTGTATGCAATTTTGACACCTCGTTTGGGGGGGCCATTCCCCGCCTTGGCCCGCGGAGTTGCGGCCGCGCCACGGCTCTGACCGTTTCGCGGACGAAACGGGCGTGCTGCAGGTTTGGTCATTCTCCGGGCCTTTGCTCCAATGGTCGGACGCCGACAAAAGCGTCACGGAAATCCGAGCGCGGAATCCCGTGAGGCATTTTGCACTCGCTAGTGCCCGCTGATCCAACAATGTGTGTCGCCTTTCCCGCGCGCCAAGGGCTGGTGTATGCGTCGCCCCAAGCGGATTGACTCGTTCACGCCACCTCCTAGCGATCTACGGCCGCGAACTCGCTGCGGTTCTGAAGCTTCGTCCGAAATCCGCCCTGTCTTTCGCCTTCGCTTCGTCGATGCACGCGGCTGGCCACGCTGCCCTTGCCGCCGCGGCCGGTGGGTGCGCGCAGGCGCTGGCTGGGGGGAGGGGCCTGCTGGCCGTCGGATCCCCAGGTGCGTCTCTCGGTCCTCTGCCAAGGGGGCTGCAAGGACAGGGGGCGGCGCTTGGCTTTGCGGTCATCGGGTTGGCTGCTGTCCTCGTGAAGGGGG
>JBKQKP010000319.1:0-4741 GCA_052147435.1 Polyangiaceae bacterium
AAGCCACGAACTCCGTGTTGCACGTGATCCCGCACCCCGACGCCGTACACGTCGCCTCCCCGTTCGCCGGCACCGTGCACGCATGCCCGCACGATCCGCAGTTCTCGAGCGAGCTCGTCGTGTCGACACACCCGGCGTCCTCGCCGCAGTACGCCGTGCTCGCATCGGGACCGCACGACGGCGCATCAGCGGCGTTCGAGTCGGTCGCCGCGTCCTCAGGGGCGCTCACGTCCTCGTTACCGTCTTCACTCCCCCCGTCCGCTCCGACGCTCCCCTCTTGCCCGATCGTCCCGTCGATCGGCGACGACCCATCCGGAGGCGTCCCCCCTGCATCTTGCGCCACGCACTCGTCGAAGTCGCAGAGCCCCACGGCGTTCGCCCCGCACGCCGCGAGCGCGATCGCCCCCGCGAGCCCCAACCCCGCGCATCCCAAGCTCAACCATCGTCGTCGTCGCATCGGGCCTCTCGGCACCGAAGTACCACTCCTCGGCCCCCACGTCACAGTTCGCGGTGCCTAGAACTCCCCCCCGACGACGACCCCTCCGAGCGACGGAGCGACCCACGCGCTCCCCTCCTTCTTCTTCACCCGCGGCCACGCGACATACGTCACCACCGCCGCCACGGCGAGCACGCCACCGGTCACCAGCATCACGCGCGAGATGTTCGTGTCCTGCTGCTGCGAGTTGAGCGTCTGCTGGTACGCCACGCACGTGCTGCTCGACTGGTTCGCGCAGAACCCCGTGGGGTACGCCGACCGGAAGCTCGCCGCGCTCGACTGCTGGTTCTGCGACTCGAGCCCCATCCCGATTCCGATCCCCAGCGAGATCACGCCGAGCGCCCCGATCACCAGCGGAACGGCGATCGGAGGCCCGACGTGGCGGTCGAACGGCGGCTCCGGCGGGGGAGGGGGCTCCTGCTGCGGCTGTGGCGGCGGTGGAGGAGGCGCAGGCGGCCCGGCGACCGGCACCGGCCCGCTCACGGTCGGTGCGCGACCCGCTTCGAGCGCGAACCGCGCCGTCACGATCTGCCCCGCGGGGGCATCCACGGTGGTCACGCGCGAGCTCCCGTTCGCGCGCGCCGCCACCTTGTGCTTCCCCGGCGTCACGTCGAACGCCTCCTTGATCGGCGCCTCTCCGCTCGGCACGTCGTCGAGCACGATCTCCGCCCCGTCGGGGGCTTCGATCGCGACGTGCCCCGTCACGCTGTTCGCCTCCTCGAGGAGGCGCTCCGCCTTCGCGCGGTCTTCCGTCGTCGCCTTCGGATCGCGCAGCATCTGGTGAATGTGAACGAGCGCCTCGAGCGGGTGCCCGGACTTCACCTCGGAGCGCATCAGGTTGTAGAGGAGGTCGATCGACGTGAGCACCGCGTACGCCTGCGCGAACGCGAGCCGCGCCCCCTCGTAGTCCCCCTTCGCGTACCGCTGGAGCCCTTCTTCGAGCCGCTTCTCGGCGTCAGCCCGCGCCTCGTCCGGTGTCTGCGCCGCCGGCTTCTTCGGGTTCGCGGCGTTCGCCGGACTCGCCTGCAGGGAGAACAACAGCGATGCCGCGGTCACGAGCGCGACGCTCCGGAGCCGCCTCCTCACGATCGTCATGGTCGGCGCGAGGCTAGTACAGCAGGCACGAGAGGTCGTAATTCCGCGCCCTGGGCTGGTCCTTTTCTCACCCACCGCTGGATCGCCCGCGATCCCCCTCCTACAAACGAACACCCTCTATTTTCCCAGCGATTCGCGCGTCGCTCCGCCTGAGTCGTCCAGGATCCGCGGCACAGTCACTGCACTTTTCCTATTTCGCTGGACGGGACAGCACCCTTCGCGCGACGCCTCGCGCGGTAGGCACCCCGGCCCGGCCCGCGCCCGAAAGAGGTTCTCATGGGAGTCGTCGAGCGAGCACTCGCGGGGGGACCGGGGAAATCGATCACCGACCTGCGCCGGGCGGCCGGCGCCGACCCGAATGACACCCGCTCGCTGCTCCGGCTCGCCGAGCTCGAAGCAAAGGCGGGCCACCCGGCCATCGCGTGCGAGACGTACTCGCGCGCCGGCGACGTCTTCGTCATCCAGGGCTTCGCGCGCCGTGCCCTCTCGTCGTTCTCGCAGGCGCTCACGATCGCGCGCGACGAGGCGCTCGTCGATCGCGTCCAGCCGATCGCCCGCGCGATGGGGAAGCTCTACGCCGGCGAGCGCCTGATCCGCGACGCCGTCACGACGCTCGACGGCGCCGCCCGCTGGCTCATCGAGCGCGGCTTCGACATCAGCGCGCTCCCCCTTCTCGAGCTCCGGATCGACATCGAAGACTCCGACGTCGCGCGCGTCCGCCTCGCCGAGACGCTCTTTCGCCTCGGCGAGCCGTCGAAGGCGGCCGATCAGCTCGTGACCGTCTTCCGCCGCCTCCACGGCCAGAATCGACGCGACGAAGCGCTCGACGTCGCCGAGCGACTCCTCGGCAAGCGACGCGACGTCGCCATCGCCCGCGCGTCGGCCGAGATGTATCTCGCCCGTCGGCGCCAGGGGGACCCGTTCCTCGCGCTCGCGAAGCTCCGCATCTGCTGCGACGCCGATCCGACGCACGTCCCGACCCTGGAGCTCCTCGCCATGGCCTTCGACCTCGCCGGGCATGGCGACAAGGCGACGCGCGTCCGGCGCGAAATCGGCTTCCTCGCGCACAAGGCGGGCGACGGCGCGCGCGCCGACGCGGCGTTCCAGCAGGTCCCGGCCGGGCGCAGGGTGAACGTGGTCGAAGACTCGGTCGCGATGATCGCCGTCGAGATCGACGAGGCGTGGGACGAGCTGCTCATCGATTCGGAGAAGCCCGACTCGGCGCAGCCCGTCGCTGCCGCGGCCGTCGAGAAGCGCATCGATCCGAGCCGCGCGTCCTTCTGGCCCGTCGAAGAGGGCCCCTCCGCCGACGAGAGCGGGAGCGTCGTCTCCGTCAGCCTCGCCGACGTCGAGCTCATCGACGGCGATCCCCCCGCGAGCGGCGAGCGCCCGGCTTCGCTCCTCGAGACGGCGCTCGAGGGGATCGAATCCCTCATCGCGCAGGGGCGCTACGACGAAGCGTCCGTCCTCGTGGTCCGCTACTTGACGACGCGCCCGCGCAACCGGCTCCTCCTCGAGCGCAAGGCGGAGATCGAAGAGATGCAGGGGGCGCACCTCGCAGGTCCCCCGCCCGCGCTCTTCGGCTTCGTTCCGCGCCCCCGCGTCCGCAAGCCGGACAGCGAGCGGAGCATCCCGACGGGGAAGCGCGAGGTCAGGGTTTCTTGAAGTGCCCGAGCGCGTCGTACGCGGCGTACTTGAACATCTCGGCGAGCGTCGGGTAGTTGAACACCATCTCGATGAACGTCTCGACGGTCCCGCCGAGCGTGATCAGCGCCTGCCCGATGTGCACGAGCTCCGATGCCCTGTCGCCGATGCAGTGGCACCCGATCAGCTTGCGTGACTCGCGCTCGAACACGAGCTTGATGACGCCGTCCTTGTCGCCGATGATCTTCCCGCGCGCGTTGTCGCGGTAGAACGCGCGGCCGACGACGTAGTCGATCGCCTTCGACTTCGCGTCTTCCTCCGAGAGCCCGACGCAGCTCACCTCGGGGATCGTGTAGATGCCGAACGGCAACAGGTGCGAGACCTGACGCTTGTAGGTGAACCCGAAGCCGTGGCACACGGCCACGCGCGCCTGCTCCATCGACGTCGACGCGAGCGCCGGGAAGCCGATGACGTCGCCCGCCGCGTACACGTTCGGCGCCGCCGTCCGGTAGTCGCCGTCGACCAAGATGTACCCGCGCTTGTCGACCGCGACGCCGATCTTGTCGAGCTGCAGCTCGTCGGTCCGCCCGCTCCGCCCCGATGCCGCGAGGAGCTTCTCGCTCTCGAGCTCGACGCCGCTCGCCAGCGTGCAGACGATCCCTCGCCCCGCGACCCGCGCGACCCCCTTCACCTGCTCGTCGAGCCGCACGTCGACCCCCAGGCTCTGGAGCGACGTGCGCAGCCGCTCCCCCATCTCGAGATCGAGAAAGGGGAGGAGCTTCGGTCGCCCTTCGACGAGCGTGACCTTCACGTGCATCGCCGCGAACATCGAGGCGTACTCGCAGCCGATGACCCCCGCGCCGAGGATCGTCATCGTCTTCGGAAGGCGATCGATCTGAAGAACGGTGTCGGAGTCGTCGATGTCCTCGTCGTCGAACGGGATGTTCGACGGCTGGTACGGCTTCGACCCCGTGGCGACGAGGAACATCTCGCTCGTGAGCCGGCGCAGCCCCCCGCCGGGGAGCGCGATCTCGACAGAGTGCGCGTCGACGAAGCGCCCGAGGCCGTGAATCGACGTCACGCCGTGGCGCTCGAGGTTCCATTTGATCCGCGCCACCTCGAGCTCGCGAACGGCGTTCTTTCGCGAGAGGAGCTTCGGAACGGCGAGGTCTTCCTTCAGCTCGACGGTGAGCCCGTAGAGCTCCGTCTGCCGGTACCCGGACAGAAAGAGCGCCGTCTCGCGCAGCGTCTTCGACGGGAGCGTCCCCGTGTGGACCGCCGCGCCGCCCGGCTCCTCCGCCCGCTCGATGAGCGCGACGCGCTTTCCGAAGTAAGCGGCCTGCGCCGCGCCTTTCTCGCCGGCGGGACCGCCGCCGAGGACGACCAGATCGAAGTCGTAGCTGCTCACGCTGACGACGCTACCGCGCGCGGGCGCCGCGATCGATTGCGATTCAACCCCACCCCCCTGGCCCCCCGCCCCGCAGGCAGGGCGGGGGGAACGTGACG
>JBKQKP010000320.1:0-5508 GCA_052147435.1 Polyangiaceae bacterium
GGCGCTCCGCTCCCCGCATCCGTGCACGGGCGGCACGAGTGCTGACGGCTGCAAGCGCTTCAGTCGCAGCAGTCGAGCATGTCGCTGCAGCAAGGCTTCGGATGGGGACACCACGGGTGCGAGCCGCACGAGGGGCCCGGGGCGAGGAGAACGGGCGACGCCGCGTCGGGCGGCGCCGCCTGGCAGGGCGCGGCGGCAGCGTCCTCCGTCGCCGCGTCCGCAGCCGCGTCCTCGGGCGGCGCAGGCGCGACGACGGCGGGGGGCGCCGCGTCGCACGGAGGCGGCGCGGGGTCGTATGGCGAGCAGAGGCAGCAAAGCGCGAGGGCGAGGAGGGCGGCGGCGGCGAGGACACCAATGCCTACCCAGGGAATGCGTCGGCGATCGATCATGAGGACTCTCTCCATGGCGGGGGGGATGAGCGCCTCGTCCCCGAGGCCCGCGTGCGCGCGCGGCTCCGAAGAGCCGCCGCGCACGCGGACCGGGGGAACGAGAACGCAAGGGGTTCGCCTTTCAGCGCTGCGGGGCGGGGGACTCGTCGTCGGAGGTGTCCTTCCCGTCGCGCTTGATCGCGACGAGGTCGTCGTGGACGCGCTCGTAGGCGGCGGTCTGGCGCTCGAACACGTCGAGCGTGCGGCCGTGGAGCTGGGCCATTTGCTCCTGATGGCGTTTGACCAGCTTGCTGATGAACAGAGTGAAGAAGACGACGAGCACGTACGGCCCGAGGATGTGAATCGCTTCGCAGAAGTGGCAGTCCATGGGGGAACGGTCCTTTCTCGGACGCGCGGCCAATCCGCGCGCCCGCGGGTTTCAGGGAGTCCGAACGCCGGGCTCCGAGACTTGGGGCGCGCGCGTGCGGAAGGCGCGCAAGGCCGCGGCGTGGGCCGCGTAGACTTCGTGGTCACGCGCGCGCGCGGCGGGATTCTCGAGAAGCGCGCGCGCGGCGGGATGGAGGCGCGCGGCGAGGTTTGCGGGAACAGGAGCGCTCGCGTCGAGGGAGACGAGCGCGCATTGGATCGTGGCCGGGAGCTCGGGGGCGAGCTTCCACACCTCGGCGAGAACTCCCGCCCAGGATCGATTCAGGTCGAGGAACACGACGAGGGCGCCCAGGTCGCCTGCGGCGCGGAGGGCCTCGAAGGCGTCGAGGCGCGCGTCGTCGGTGACGAGCAGCCGATCGAAGTCGAGGGCCAGGTCGCCCCAGCACGGTAGGATCCCGCGCGCATCGGCGGCGAGACCGCGCGCGAACGCGAGGACCGCGCCGCTCGGCCGCGTGCGGAGTGCCGCTCCGATGACGTCGTGCGGAGCGCTCATGTGCCCACCCGGTAGACGTTGACGAGAATCCAGATCGAGGCGCTCGTCGCGTTTTGAACGCTGAGGTTGTACCCGCTGTTGTTGACGTTCTTGGTGACCGACGTGACGATCTGCGCCGAGAGCGAGCCCGACGTCGTGAACGCACCCGTGGGCTGGCCGCCGACGTTGCCGGCGTCGTAGTAGCTCGTGACGATCGCGGGCCAGCCACCGATGTTCCCGTGCGGGATCGACTGCCCTGCGTTGTAGAGCTGCATGTTCGAGTACGTGAGGCGCGGATACCTCGCGTCGTGGTCGCCCGACGGGATGTGGGTGTTGAGGTCGTCGCAGAGACCCTGAAGCTGGGCGGCCAGCACCGCAGCCGGGTGCGTCTTGGGGCTGCCGGAGAGAGCGACGTTTCCGATCTTCGCGGCGCCCAGTCCCGCTGTGAGCGCGGCCAAGTCGGAGACGAGTTGATTGAGCTGCCCGAGGACCGCTGTGATCTGGGCCGTCAATGTGCCCGCGGCGAGCGCGTAGGGCTTGCCGGCGACGACATCGCCGCCGATGAGCGTCGCCCCAGAGGCGGCTGCAAGGAGCGTGAGAACCTGCTGGAGCTGCGCCTGCACGCTCGTCGCGGTTACGACCCCGAAGGGCGCTGCGGCAATCGCGCTCGCCGCGTGGGCGCCGACGACGGCGCCGAGGTGCGCGTTGAGCGCGGCGAGGAGCGCCACGAGCTGGCTGCGCACGCTCCCCGGCCCGATCGCGGCGGGAGCTCCGGGCAGGCCATCGGCGCCAATGCGGGCCGACCCTGGCGTGCCGGTCATGGCGAGGAGGTCGTCGACGAGTTCGCCGATCGCGGCCCCCACCGTCTTGCTTGCCAGGAAGCCGTGCGGCGTGAAGTCGATGGCTTCGGCGGGGTGCCGGCGCGCAGCGCCCGTGAGGTGATCGGTGAAGACGCCGTCGGTTGCGTCGAGGGCCGCCTGCGTGTGCGACGCCGCGGGTACGAGGGTCTTCCACGCGGAGGGATCCACCTGGACGGCGCTTGCGCGCGCGAACACGAACGCCTGTCGGCGGCTCGTATCGATGTCGCCCGCCAAGATCTGAGTCCGGCCGTAGGCTCGACGCACGTCGCACACGAGCAGCTCGGCGTCCTGGAGCGGCACGGGGACGGTCGCGCCCGCGGCGGCTTCGACGCCCTGACGCACGACGAGTTGGAACGACTCGTCGCGCCGGAAATACACCTGCTGCGAGTTCCCGTCGGTGCGCGCGTCCGAGAGCTGCCGCGTGAAACGAAGGAAGACGCCGAGCGACCGCTCGTTGCCTTGGTTCTTCACGTCCGTCGGGACGCCCGACAGGTCCACCGAGCAGTCCACGCGCTGCCCGGTCCCGAAGTAGATCCGCTCGCCGAGGTGGTCGTAGGCAGTGGCCGCGGCGGTGAGGTCGATCGTGAGGTCGGCGACGGGGGCGTGCGACGACGGGGCGGCGCCGGAGATGATGCCGAAGATGCCGATGTCGGAGGCGAGGTTCCGGTCGGCGTTCTCGAGGAGCGTGAAGCCCAAATCGAGCTCGCTCTCGGTCACCTTCTGCCGGAAGTAGTAGTCGCAGCGATCGGCCACGCGCGCTCCCTTGCGAGAAGCGGCGCCCCATGCGCCCTCTCACATCAGGAGCAAAGCGTCCGAGATCCAACTTCGGGGACACCTCCTCGACAAGCGAGGTGCTTTTTCTCGGGAGGGTCTCGGCGCGATGTGACGCGCGCGTGCGCGGCTGACGGTCGGGCGGTAGAGTGAACGGCTGTGAACCGCGACGATACGATCCAGACGTTGGCAGCGATCCTCCTCCACGTGGACGTTCTCTCGGCGGCGCTCGACAAAGTCAGCCCGTTGGCCAGCAAGATGGACCCGGGCGCGTCACGCACGACGCTCATCAACCTCGTTCTCGCGGCGAGCGCGGAGCGGGAGCGCCAAATGGCCCTCGCGCGCACGCTTCTGCGCCAGGCTCGCGTCGAGGTCGAGCTCGAGTGCGGAGCCGAGGAGGCGTCGAAGCATTTCGCCGCGATGGAGGCGCGGCGCGCGGCGGCGCACACGACGTACGGCGAGTGGCGCCAGTCGCTCGCCTCGCTCACCGCATTTGGTCCGGCGCCGGCCGCTTGAACGGCGGCGGGCGAATCGCTCCCCTGCGCGCATCTCAGTGCAGGATCGATTGGGTCCCGAGCTCGCTCATCCCGATCTCCCAATGGTCGACGGCCGGCGGGGGCTCGGGCATCCGGATGGCCGTGAGGTGCGTGTGCGCGGGCTTGGCGTAGCGTACGATCGCACTCAGCGCGGCCGTCTCGTCATCGGTCAAGATGCGGCTGACCACGACCTCGAAGGCGTAGCGGGCAAAGCGCGCACGGGGACCGAGCTCCCAATCGACGCCGAGCTCGGACTCGCCGAGGACGAGCGTGGTCGCGGTCAGCGGCGTGATCTGCAGATCGTCAAGGCCCAAGAAGAAGCGCACGGCGTTCTTGATGCCGGGGGCGGTGCCCTTCTGCTGATAGATGGACACGAGCATCGAGGCCAGCCGGCGCTTGTCGAGCGCGGTCAGCGGGAACGTGAAGGGGTTCCCCAGGTCGGCCAGGATCCGGTCGAGCATCCACTCCGGCGCGCGTTCGATGTCGGGCAAGTCGGCGAGCGCATCGAGCTCCGCGAGGAGCCAATCGGTCACCTCCTGTAGGCACGCGACGAAGCTTGCGAGCTCGCCGGTCGTGTCGAGGCGGCGGTTGTGCTTGGGCAGCATCGACCAGAGGTCGAACTTGCGTCCCGGCGGCCGGGGCGGCGCGAACGCGGTGAACCGGGCCGTGTCGCCCGGAGCGGGCATGGTGTGCCCGCGCGCGTCGGCGACGCCGATGGCGCTTACCTCGTAGTCGACGGCGGGCGACAGCGGCGAAGCGAGGGTCAGGTCGACGAGCCCTGCGCTCCCGCTGACGGCGGTGATGGTGCCGGATGCAGCGGGCGCTCCGAGGGGCGTCAGAGCGAAGGCCGAGGCCGGCGCTTGCGCGACTGCCTTGTCGAACGCCAGCCGAACCGTGTGCGCGTCGAGGGCGAACGCCGCGACCAGACGTGGAGGCGCGACGTCCTCCATCGTGAAGGTGTAGGTGGCGTCGAGGCGCGAGGCGCCGCCGCTGCTCGACGCGACGACGCGCACGCGAACGTCGGCGCCGCTCGGCAAGGGAGCGGCGGAGTCGAGCACGACACGGAGCGTGGGGCCGCTTGTGCGTTCGAGGCTTGCGGGGCCGGCGTACGTGACGGCGATCGGCGTCGCGGCGCTCCCGTCGTAGGCCGGCGCGTCGTTCACCGTGACGCGGACCGACCAAGCCTCGAGCGCGTCGGTGCTCGCGGTCGTGATCTCGAGGGCGATGGGGGTGCCGAGCGGCACGTCCGCTTCGCCGGGCGCCGGATCGCGGTTGATGAGGGCGGGGCCGGGCGCGAGCACCTCGGCATCGACGCGCGACAGTGCGACGGACGCGAGGTCCATCACGCGCTCACGAGCGTAAGGCGCACCGCGACCTCCGCCGGTCCGCTGAGGGCGGAGACGTTCGCGGCAAGGTCCGAGACCGGGCGCGCGCGTCCGGGCCAGCCGCCCAGCGCCGCCATCTCGACGCCGCCGATGCGAAGTGAGACGCGCCACTGACCTACGGCAGGAGCGGTGAACGTGCCGGTCACGCGCACCAGGCCCGCGCCCGTGAGGTCGGCCGTCTGGGCGACCTCGGCGTAGTCCCCGGGCGCGAGGTCTGCGGTCCACCCGGGATCGAGCTCGCCGAGGACGAACACGACGTCGCCTTGGTCGCGCTCGACGCGGCCCTCCGACTCGCCGAGGCGTGCGGTGAAGGCGTCCATCAGGAGCTCTGGGCGAGCACCTCGAGGCCGTCGAAGAACGTCCGCCGCGTCGTGTCTTTGACCGAGCAGCCGAATCCGCCGCGCCCGGAGGTGAGCGGCGCCGAGCCGGTGTTCACGGCGAGCTGGTCGTCAATGAAGGTCGGCATGCCGTTCACGGGCTCCCAGTCGGGCGCGGTGCCGAGGGCGTGCGCGGTGAGGTCGTTCTGGAAGACGGCGAGGACGACGTCGCCGTTGGGGTTTGCAATGACGTCGAGCCGGAGATGCAGCCACGTCGTCTGCGCGAACGTGTCCGAGGAGCGCAGGAGCACGCCGCCATCGGTCGCGGCCGCCGCCGCCGATTCCATTTTTT
>JBKQKP010000321.1:0-32399 GCA_052147435.1 Polyangiaceae bacterium
CGCCGCGCGGGTTCTGCAGCTCCCGAAACGCAGCCCTGGCCGCGAGCGCCCGCACGCGAGCGCGGTCCATCTCGAACGCGCGATGGTCCGCATGACCGAGGACGGTGTCGCACTGCGCGATCCCGAGTCGATAGCCGATGGCGTCGAACTCCGCTCGCGCCTCCATGAGAAGCTCTCGCGCCCGCTGGAACCCCCCCACTGCCGTCGCGATCATCGCCTGGATGATGAGGCACTGGGCGCGTCCGAGGGAATCGCCGAGGGCGCTGCACCGCGCCGCCGCTTCGCTCAAGAGCTCGCGAGCGCGAGCATGCTCGCCCAGGAGGTAGTCGATCTCCCCGAGAACGACGAGCGCCTGCGCCCGCCCGGCGTCGTCGTGGAGCTGCTCGAAATGCGAGATCGCGAGGGCAACCTGAAGCCGCCCCTGCGCGGGCGCGCCGAGGTCCGACGCGATGTGCCCGAGGAGCCTCAGGGCGTGCCCTTCCCTGCGCTTGTCTCCGGCCTGCGCGAATGCGCGCCGCGACGCCTCGGCCTGCTCGCGCGCCTCGTCGAAGCGCCCCGTATGACGGAGGGCCTCCGCGCGCCAGTAGGCGTACTCGGCGGCGGCCAGCCCGGTCACACGGCCGTCGAGGAGCTCGAGATCGCGCAGCGTAGCGGCCGTGTCGCGACCGCGCCGCCACGACCCCTCGATGAAGCGGAACATCAGCTGCGCGGCAACGTCGTCGTCGCCCGCACGCAAGAGGTTCGTCACGCGGTGCTTCATGATGCGGCGCGACCCGACCGCGGGGTGCTTCGCGAGCGCGTTCGCCGCGAGCCGGAAGATCGCCGGCGCGTCGTTTCGCTCGTGAAGGCGCGCGAGGAGGTGCTCCTGGAGAAGCGCGTGAGGCCACCGAAACTGGTCGTTCCCCGCGGGGAGGAGGATCTGCGCGCGCGTGAGCGCGAGGAGGGCGTCGCGCGAGTCCATGCCGAGCGCGGAGACGAGCGTCTTCAGCACCTCGCCTCGCACGTCGTCCCCGATCGCCGCCGCCGCATAGGCCGCCTCGCGCAGGCTGGTGGGCACAGCGCGAAGCCGCTCGTCCCACAGCTCCGCGGTCGTGATCGCGCGCCCCTCGAGCGCGTCGTCGGGCACGCGATAGCGCCCGTGCTCCATCTTCAGGTAGCCCCCACCCGCCCACGCGTGAAGCAGCTGCAGGGCGAAAAGAGGGTTCCCACGGCTCTGCGAGATCCCACGCGCCACGGCGTCGTCGTGGAGCGGCAACGTCGCCCGCAGGAGCGACTCGGTCTCGTCGGTGCCGAGCGGTTTCAGGTCGAGCACTCGGCCGTTCCACTCCGCGCGAAGCGATTCCATCCGGAGCGCGGCGTCGAGATCCGTCTCGAGCGTCTCGCTTCGCGCCGTGGCGATCACGAAGAGGCGCAGCTTCGGCGCCTCGCGATGCAAGCGCGAGAGCATCTCGAACGTGCTGGCGGACGAGTAGTGCAGGTCGTCGAACCACATCAGGATCGGACGCTCGTTGCCGATCTTCTCGAGGATCCTTCGGACCACGACGGCGCGGATCTCGGCGGTGTCGAGGACGAAGCGCTTCCCCGTGGGACCGAGCGGCGGGAGCGTTCCGGGGGGGGTCGGGCGCAGCCACTCGGCGGCGGCGGAGACCCAGGAGAGCGCCTCGTCGTCGTCTTTCGCGACCTCCCACCGATTGATCAACGTCTGCTCGACGAGCGCGCGATCGGCCCCCTCGAGGCCGAAGTGGTGGTTCACGGCGCCGGTGACGCCGTCGAGCGGCGACGGTGTACGACCGTAGCGCGCGCGCATCGGGACCATCTTCCCCGTCTCGTGCACCTGCTCGCTCAGCCACTCGGCGAGGCGGCTCTTCCCCACCCCGGCCTCGCCGATGAGCGCGAGCAGCCTGTGCGGCGCGCCGGTGCCCGCGCAGACCTCGTCGACGACCTGCATGACCTGCCGCCGTTCTTCCTCACGCGCGATCATCGGCGAGGGGCGCATCGACATGATCCCCGCAGCGAGCGACCGCGCCGCCGCGACGGCAGCCGGCTGCGACGGAGGTGCGGGACGCGACGTGATCGGACCGCCGACGGTCTCTTCGAGCGTCGGCGAGTGGGTCGGCCGGAAGACCATCCATGCGCGCCGCGCGTCCGCCGCGAACTCCCACCTGTGCCACGGCTTCTTCGCGAGGAGCCGAACGACGAACGGCGCGACCCCCATCGGCACCCCTTCCGGGAGTCGCGGCGGCGGGACCGGGTTCCGCTTGTGCGCGCGAAGAACGTCCTGCGCGTTCCCTTCGAAGACCTCTTTGCCGGTGAGGATGCGGTAGACGATGCACCCGAGCGCGTACAGATCGGTCGCCGGCCCGACGTGCGGCGCGAGCTTGCGGATCTGCTCGGGGGCGACCCACCCGACCGTCCCCGCCCCCGAGTGCAGCGCGAGCTCCGGAGCGGGCGAGCCGTCGAGCCGCGAGTCGTGCCGCTGCTGGCGGAGCCAGGCGAGCCCGAGGTCGAGGACGTAGACGCGGGGTCCGCGCGAAGTCGACGCGAGATCGAGCATCAGGTTGCTCGGTTTGAGATCGCCGTGGATGACTCCGCGCGCGTGCGCGTGGGCGAGCCCGGCGAGCGCCTGATCGACGATCGCCCAGATAACCGACCATGGGAGCGTCGTCGTGTGCATCCACTCGTGGACGCTCCGCCCAGGGAGCGCGTCCATCACGAGATAAGGCGACCCGTCGGCGAGCGTGCCGAAGTCGCGTGCACGAACGATCGTTGGGTGGTCGAGCGCCGCGACCGCGCGCGCCTCCTGATGGAACCACCACTGTTCTTCAGGCCTGCTCCCTTTGGTCTCCTCGGGCGATCGCAAGCGCTTGAGCGCGACGCGCTCCCCCGTGACGAGATCTCGGCACAGGTACACGACCCCCATCCCTCCGCGTCCGAGCTCGCGAACGACCTCGTACCGGAGCGCGAGGATCGCGCCGATCTCGCTCGTACCCGACCCCGAGGCGGGTGTACCGCCCGGCGATTCGGGTTCTTTCTCGCCCTCTTGCGTCATGGATAGATCGTCCACGAGAGTAGCGTGAATCCGGCCAAAGTGCCGGCCGAGCTAGGTGGAAAGGACAGCGCGAAGCTTGGCCAGATCGTAGCGATCAGGACGGTCCCCCTCAGGAAGGGCCGCGACCTCGGCGGCTCGCTTCTCCGCGTGGGCCCTCCGACGCTCGGGGACCTCGAGCTTCTCGGCGAGGTCCGCGAGGGTCCCGGATTCCTCGTCGGTCACCTTCCCGTCCAGCCGCGCGATCCAGCAAGCGATCGCATAGACGAACAGACGGTCGTCCTTCGAGAGTCCAGATTTGTCGATCGTCCCGAGCGCTACGGGCTTCTGCGTCGCCGCTTCGATGGCGGCGATCTCTTCGAGCTCGAGCCCCGCATCCACCGCCGCCCGAACGATCGCGTCCGCCTCGTCCGGGTCGAGCTTTCCGTCGGCCCAGCCGATCGCCGCCAGCGCAACGAACACGTCCTTGTTCCAGCGCGCGCCGACAGTCTCGCGTGTCTCGCTCATGCCCTCCTCCTAGTCCCGTAGCCGCCTAGCCGCGTAGCTTCGCTAGCCTCGACGAGGCTATCACCACGCGCCGGGCGTGGGGACGAACGAGCGCGCGCTAGGTCGACGGCGACGTGAAATGAATGCCGGTCGACGCGCCCATGCGCTTCTTCGGCTCGGGCATCGTCCGAAAGACGTGGTCCCAGAGAGGCGAGGAGACGCCAAACCCGCCGTCGTGATCAGCGTGGTGGTGGAGCATGTGATGCTTCTTGATGAGGAGCGGGAAGCCCGACCGCATCCGGAAGTGATGAATCGCGTAGTGCCCGCCGTCGTAGGCGAGGTAGCCCAGGATGAATCCGGCGAAGAACGGCTCTCCGACGTGAATCCCCAGGAGGAGGACGAACGCGCCGTAGAAGATCGCCCCCATCGGAATGCTGAAGCCGAGCGGCATCACGAGGCGATCTTTGTCGTTCGGGAAGTCGTGATGCACGCCGTGGAGGAGGAAGTGGATGCGCTTGCCGCGCGGCGAGTCCTCGATCCAGTGAAAGACCCAGCGGTGGAGCACGTACTCCACGAAGGTCCACGTGAGGACCCCGGCCGCGAAGAGCGCGACGATGTCGTACCAGGGGAGATCGTGCCGGAGGGCCGAGCGACCCAGCATCAGCGCCATGACCGGAACCCACGCCACGAAGGGGGTGGAAGGGTGGATGCGCGAGAAGCGCTCCACGATGTCCGCCTCGAACATCCGGGCTGTGCCGGCGTGGGGCGGGGGCTTTGACGGGAAGTCCCAGAAGGGCATGGTTACGAGCGCTCTCCCGCGGACCCGGGCCCACATGGTCCCCGGTCGGCGGGGGCTATCCTAGCGCAAACGGGAGGAAACGGGAGCAAACGGGACCAGCGAAGCTCAGGGGACGGCCTTCGTCCGGAACTGCGCCTTGTACTTGTCCTTGAAGGCGTCGTGGCACCCCTTACACGCGGCCTTCACGGCGGCCGCGTCGCTCGCCTTCGCCGCGGCCACGCCGGCCCTCGCGATCGCGTCCCAATTGGCTTTCGGATCCGAGCCGTTCCATTTCGCATCGGGGGCGATCTTCGAGACTTTGTCGAAGTCCGTCGCGAGGGCCGCCATATCGCCGGAGGCATTCGCGGGTGCCATGTTCTGGCGCATCCACTTCTGCAGGGGGCACGGGTTCTCCTTGGTTCCACAGGCGTCGTCCGCCGACGCCGCGGGCGCCGCCGCGATCGCCGCCGCACCGAGCATGACCCCAGCCACAAGCCCGCACGCCCATCGTCCGTTCATCGTCGTCCTCCGCTGGTCGCTTTCCCTGGAAACCGGCCCCAGTCTCGAATGAGACGAGTCGAGCCGTCAACGCATTCAATGAGTTCCGCGCCGGTCAAGCCGCGCGTGATGCCGCAGCGGGAGACACCCGCGTGAGCGCGAATCGTCACACGCGAACGGCAGGCTTGACGCGGGGAGCAAACTTGTAGAGTACAGCCCTCCCCGAATGTCCGCCGACCAGGAGAGATTCGCTCGCGCAGCACAGGTCGTCGCTCGAGGCCTCGGTCGCATCGGCCGCGAGCGCGCGCGCGCGGGGGACGTGACGCCGCAGCAGGCCGAGACCCTCCAGCTCATTGCCGAGCACGGAGCCGTGTCGACCTCGCTCCTCGCCACGCTCCTCGGCATCGATCCCTCGACCGCGAGCCGCAACCTGGCGGGCCTCGAGCGGGTCGGCTTCATCACGCGGAAGAAAGGCGCGGAGGACGCGCGGCAGACCGACGTCCGCCTCACTCCGCGCGGAAAGCGGACCGCCGACTCCGTGGCGGCCGACGCGCTGTCGGCGATGATCTCCGTGCTCGAGCGGCTCCCCCGCCCCGAGCGCGCGAAGATCGTCGAGGCGCTCGAGGCGCTCGCCCGCACGCTCGACTCGATGTGACCGCGGAGAGAGAAGGCTGGGCCGCCTTCACTTGCGGAACGGCAGCCGCTCCTGATTCATCGCGCCGGGAACGGCGTCCACCTTCGGCCCGAGGAGCGCTTCCTCACGCGAAAGATCCGCTTCGATGAGCTCCGTGTTGTCGTAGGCAAAGGCCAGGGCGTCGAGGACGCGCGCGGGTCCGAGAGAGGGATAGCGCTTCAGCAGAGTCTCCACGCTCACGCCGCGACGGTGCCACGACCACAATCGCCGTACCGGGACGCGCGAGCCCTGAACGCAGGGGCTCCCCGCGAGGAGGTCGTCGCGGACCTCCACGTGAGGATGCGGAACGCGCACGGCCGGCAGAGGCATCGCGTCGGCATCATCGCGCGGCGCGCACGCGCCTCAAAGGGCTAGTTCAGAAAGCGCTGGGAGATGTGCCGCACGGCGTCCTCCGAGCCCTGCTTGATTTGCGCCTGGACGTCGCTCTCGGAAGCGTCTCCATCGACCAGGATCCCGTACTGATCCGGCGTCTCTTCGTCAGCGAAGAAGCCCCCCGCAGGCGCCCCCGTCGCTCGGTCCCGCTCGAACCGAACGGACTGGACCGGCAGAGCGTAGAGCTTCGACCCCACGCGCACTTGCACGAACCCGAGCAGGCGCGCGTTGCTGAGATTGTTCGCATTCATGGGTACGGGCCCAAGCTAAGCAGCAGCATCGCCGCCGCAAGACCTTGACAGTGCATGGCTCGTGCCTAGCGCGCCCGCACGCTTCTCTCGCGTGTGCCCCCCAACCCCAGCCCTTCCCCCCGATTTCGGGGGGAAGGGAGCGGAGACCGGATTGAGATCGTCTGGGTGGGGGGCAGATGGACGTCAGCCACGCGGTGCGAGCGGACACGAGCGCGTGTATCCTCGCCCCGCGCGCGAACGCACCGGTGACGTTCTCATTTTTCGTTTTTCGTTTTCTATGACCTGAGGAGCGGAGGGACCCAATGCAAATCGCACTCGTTGGACTCGGCAAGATGGGCGGCAACATGGTCAAGAGGCTCATGGGGGGCGGCCATCACGTCGTCGGCTATGACCGTGATCCCGCGGTGGTCGCGAAGCTCGCGAAGGAGGTCCCCGCCTCGGGCAAGTTCGAAGGGGCGGCCTCGCTCGAAGAGGTGGTGAAGAAGCTGAGCGCCCCGCGCGCCGTCTGGGTCATGGTCCCGTCGGGCAAGGCGACCGAAGACACGATTCAGGTCTTCTCCGGGCTGCTAAGCCCGAACGACATTCTCATCGACGGCGGGAACTCGAACTTCCACGACTCGCAGCGCCACGCGGCCGAGCTCGCGCAGAAGAAGATCCGCTTCCTCGATGCCGGCACCAGCGGCGGCATCTGGGGGCTCGAGGTCGGCTACTCGCTCATGGTCGGCGGCGACGAGAGCGCCTACAAGCACGTCGAACCGGCCCTCACGACGCTCGCCCCGAAGGACGGCCTCGGCTACTTCGGCAAGGCCGGCGCGGGGCACTTCACGAAGATGGTCCACAACGGGATCGAGTACGCGATGATGCAGGCGTACGCGGAGGGGTTCGAGCTCCTGAAGGCGACCGACTTCGGCATCGACCTGCGCAAGGTGACGAGCGTCTGGAACCACGGAAGCGTCGTCCGCTCCTGGCTCCTCGAGCTCGCCGAACGTGCGTTCAACCGCGACCCGGAGCTGAAGGAGCTCAAGGCCTGGGTCGACGACTCGGGCGAAGGGCGCTGGACCGTGAACGAGGCCGTGGCACACGCCGTCCCGGTTCCGACAATCGCTGCGTCGCTCTTCGCGCGCTTCTCTTCGCGCCAGGACAACTCGTTCGGCCTGCGCGTGCTCTCTGCGCTGAGGAACGAGTTCGGCGGACACGCGGTCAAGAAGGCATGAACTAGACGCGACCATGACCCGCTCCGAGAACCCGCTGCGGCGCGGCCTCGCCGAGGACCGCACAATCGACCCCTGCGTCGTGGTCATCTTCGGAGCGTCCGGAGATCTCACGAAGCGCAAGCTCATGCCGGGTCTGTACAACCTGGCGGTGAGCCGCTCGCTCTCGGGGGGGTTCGCGGTCGTCGGCGTCGCGCGCCGCGCGAAGTCGAACGAGGACTTCCGCGGCGAGATGAAGGGGGCCATCGCGAAGTTCTCCCGCCGAAAGCCGGTCGACGAGGCGGTCTGGGGGGACTTCGAGCGCGGGATTAGCTACGTCGCGGGGACGTTCGAGGACCCGAAGACGTACGAGCAGCTCGCCAAGCACCTCGAAGAGATCGATCGCGAGCGGGGGACGGCGGGTAACCGCCTCTTCTATCTCGCCGTGGGGAGCGCGGAGTTCGGGACGATCGCCACGCACCTGCACGAGGCGAAGCTCGTACGGCCGCCGGTCCGCGACGGGAGCGCCCCGTGGACGCGCATGGTCATCGAGAAGCCGTTCGGGCACGACCTATCGAGCGCCCGCGAGCTGAACGACACGATCGCGTCGGTGTTCGACGAGTCGCAGATCTTCCGTATCGACCACTACCTCGGCAAGGAGACCGTCCAGAACCTGCTCGTCTTCCGGTTCGCGAACAGCCTCTTCGAGCCGCTCTGGAACCGGGAGCACGTGGACCACGTGCAGATCACCGTCGCCGAGGAGATCGGCGTGGAGGGGCGCGGGAAGTTCTACGAGGCCACGGGGGTCACGCGGGACATCGTCGAGAATCACCTGATGCAGCTCCTCTGCCTCACGGCGATGGAGCCGCCGATCTCGCTCTCCGCCGACAGCGTCCGCGACGAGAAGGTGAAGGTGCTCCGGAGCCTCCGCGCGATGGAACCGACGCAGGTTCCCGAGAACGTGATCCGCGGGCAGTACGCGCGCGGGTTCGTGCGAGGCGACGAGGTCCCCGGGTACCGCGAGGAGCCGGACGTAGCTCGCGACTCGCGCGTCGAGACGTACCTCGCCATGCGCGTCTTCGTGGACAACTGGCGCTGGGGGGGGGTCCCGTTCTACGTGCGCGCCGGGAAGCGGCTCGCGCGTCGCGTGACCGAGATCGCCGTGCAGTTCAAGAAGGTGCCGCACGGGCTCTTCCGCGCGCCTGACGGCGGCATCACGCCGAACGTCCTCGCGCTCCGCATCCAGCCCGACGAAGGGATCGCCCTCCGCTTCATCTCCAAAGAGCCCGGGCAGCAGACCATCCTGCGCGACGTGGCGATGGACTTCCGGTACGGCGCCTCGTTCGGCTCGAACACCCCCGAGGCGTACGAGCGGCTTCTCCTGGACGCCATGCGCGGCGAGGCGACGCTCTTCACGCGCCGTGACGAGGTCGAAGAGCAGTGGGCGTACATCAATCACGTGTTCGCGGCATGGGCGCGCGAGGGGAACACGCCGCCGCCGCTCTACGGCGCGGGATCGTGGGGGCCCGAGCAAGCCGAAGATCTGCTCGCGCGCGACGGGCGGCGGTGGAGGCGCCCTTGAACGGCACGGGCGTCACGCGCGGAGGGCTGGACGCTCCGCCGCTGAGCGTCCCGCCGGGTCCCCCTACGAGCGCAATCCTCGAGCGGCTCGAGCGGGAGCTGCGCGAGCTGTGGATCACCGCGCCGGGCGAGCTCCCGAAGTCGCGCGTGTCGCTGATGAACCTCGTCGTCGCGGTGGGGTCGCGCGAGATCGCCGACCGGTACACGGCCGTGGTCGACGAAGTCACCGCTTCCCTCCCCTCGCGCGCGATCATCGTGGCGCTCGAGGCCGACGGGCCGACGCGCCCCCTCGAAGGGGCCGTGAGCGCCGTGTGCACGCCAGGCGAGCTCGGAGCGGTCTGCTCGGAGCGAATCCGCCTCGACGCGAGCGGCAGCGTTTGCGCGCGCGTGGCGAGCGCGGTCGAGGCGCTGCTCATCGCGGAGATCCCGACGACGCTCGTATGGCTCGGACCCGTCCACGTCGACGACGAGGTCTTCACGGCGATGGCGCGAAGCGCGCAGCGAGTGATCCTCGACTCCGAATACACCTCGGCGGGGAGCTTGCTCGAGCTCGAGCGCTGGTCGCGCGGAGAGGAAGGGCGCCCGGCGTTCGCCGACATGGCGTGGACCCGTATCGCGCCCTGGCAGGACCTATGCGCGCGCTTCTTCGACGACTCGAGGACGGCCTACGCCCCGACGATCACGCGTGTGACCGTCAACCAGGCCTCCGAGAAAGGGGCGAAACTCGGCTCGGAGGCGGCGTTGCTCCTCGGGTGGCTCGCGACCAGGCTCGAGTGGCGCGCCGCGCGGATGGGGGGGGTCCTACGGCTGCGTCGCTCCGACGGCCACGACGTGCACTTGCAGGTCGGCGCGGTCCCACGGCCCGAGGGGGTCGCCCCGGCGGCGCTCGCGAGCGTCACGCTCGAGTCCGAGGCAGCGGGCGTCACGCTCAAGGGGACGATCGATCGTGATCTCGCGAGCGGCGCGGAGATGACCGGGAAGACTCCCGATGCCGACATCCTCACCTGGCGGCTCGAGGTGTCGGGCCAGGCCGTGCTCGAGCAGCGGGTCCGGCTTCGCGCGAACAAGGGGGCGCGCGTCCTCGAGCGCACGCTGCACCGTCCGATGGCCGATCCGATCCTCGTCGAGGCGGTCCGGTTCGCGGAGCACTTCTTCGAAGATGGAGTGACCGTCCGATGACGACAACCAAAGTTGTGCCGGGGATCCTCATCGCAGCGCCTGACGCGGCGACCGTCGCGCGCGAGGCCGCCGTCCGCATCGCGCGAACGCTGCGCGACGCGATCGAGGCAGACGGCCTGGCGACGCTCGCACTGTCGGGAGGGAACACTCCGCGCGATGCGTACGGGCTGCTGGCGCGGGACAAGTCGGTCGATTGGACGAAGGTGGACGTGTTCTGGGTCGACGAGCGCGCCGTGCCGGCGACGGACGACCGGAGCAACTTCCGCCATGCGAAGGAGCAGCTCCTCGGTCCGGCTCGGATCCCGATGGAGCACATTCACCGGATGCCGGGGGAAGCCGGCGATCTCGCAGCGGCAGCGCGCGACTACGAAAAGCTCGTACGCGACGGGGTGAAGGCGGACCCGCGCGACGACAAGCGCGTTCCGTCCTTCGACTGCGTAGTGCTCGGCGTGGGGGACGACGGGCACACGGCGTCGCTGTTTCCGGGAGAGCCGACGGTGCACGTGGCGGACCGCCTCATCGCAAGCGTGCCGGCGAAGGGGGCGCGCGAAGCGAGGCTCACGTTCACGGCACCGCTCCTGGAGGCTGCCCGGTCGATCGTCGTGATGGCCGTCGGCAAGGAAAAGAACGCACCGCTCGAGCGCGTCTGGGAGGTCGCAGGAAACCTCGAGGAGACGCCTGCTCGCGTTATCCGCGCCGCCCGCGGAGCCGTGACGTGGATCATCGACCGGGCAGCGGGCGGGGTTGCCGGCGCCTGATCATCCACGCCGCTTTGGCGGCTCGGTCGCGGCGGCCGCGTAGACCCCGCGCGCCATCAGCGAGCGCTCGGTCCTCGAGCGTTTGAAGTACACGTCGGCGCGCGTCTTCACGATCGCCGCGTCGCGCGGGGCGGCGTCCCCCGCGAGCTCCGCGAGGTGGCACGCCAGAGCGAGCTCCCCCTTGTCCGCCAGCGCCTGCGCGCGCTCCGCCAGCTTCCCCGCCCCCCCTGCGAGCTCCGCGATCTCGTGGGCGAGCGCCTCGCGCGGCGCGGGCTTAAGGCGCGACGGATCGCCGTCCCACCAGCCGCCGTACAGCCGCCAAACATTCCTCACGATGAACTCCGGCTCGTCGTACACGGGGTGCAAGTACGGGCGCGCCAGCAATCGCTCGGGCGCCTTCACCGAGCGCACGATGTCCTCGAGGCGGGCCCCCGCGTTCATCATCTCCAGCGTGCGATCGTGGAGCAGCTCGAGGAGCTCCGCCGTCTCCGACAGCGCTTGCTTCACCCGCGCCGCCCCGAGGATCGGCACACCGTGCCCGGGCGAGAGGACCTCCGCGCCGAGCGCTTCCATCTGGCGGAGGGCGCACGCCCATTCGTTCGGGTAGCGCTGCACCTTCTGCGGGTTCCCGGCGTTCGGACAGCACCAGAGGAACAGGTCGCCGGTACAAAGAAGCTTCTTCGACGGGACCCATGCCCAGGTGTGATCGTCGGTCTCCCCGCGCGCGTGGTGCAGCTCGATCGCGACGCCGCCGACGTCGAGCGTCTGCTCGCGCGCGTAGAGCACGTCCGGCGCGCGAAACTTCGTCGGCCACGCGATCGGCATCTGGAACTGGCGCGAGTTGACGCAGCTGTTGTACCCGGCGCTGGCCGCGTAGCGCGCGAAGCGGACCGGCACCTGCTCGTGCGCGATGACGCGCGGCGGAGGGGCGTTCTTCGCGCGGGCTTCGTCGTCGAAGAGGCCGATGCCCATCACGTGATCGAGGTGCCCGTGCGTGAAGACCGCTGTGTGCACCCGCTCCTTCGACCATTCGCGGAGCTGCGAGAAGACCATCGGGGCGAGCGGCAGGCTCCCCACGTCGATCAGGACGAGCCCGTCGCCCGTCGCGATGGCCGCCACGTTGGCGAAGCTCGAAAGGAAGACGACGCCATCGGCGATCGGATCCATCTCGAGGAGCGGCGTGTAAGGCGGGTGGTCGTCGGCAGAGACCTCGCCGCTCCAGAGCTTCTCTGCCAGATCGAGAACGCGTCCCATCGCTCCTCCGCGGGGGGAGTCTACCTCGGCAGGCGTCGCGACCCCATCCCCCGGGGCATCCAGGCACTGCTAGGACCGGCGAAGTGACCGAGGTCGCAGCAGGCGGCGTACAGCCCACACCGCCGCTCGCTCGATCGCGATAATGCCTGCGACCAAGCCCAGCAGCGCAGCGATCAGCATCCCTTTCACGTGCGCGATGACCTGAGCGTACGCCCCGAGCTCGTTGAACGCCGACCACTCCTCGCGGATCTTGCCGTCGACGATCCGCCACACCGTGATGCCCCGCATCGCGACGGGGGTGCCTGTCGCGGGCAGCCCACCGTAGCCGTCGTGACTGTGCGTTCCGCGAAACGTCCAAACGGCGGTTACCAGATCCCCCTCCGCCACGAGCAGGTCCACCGTCATGTGCAGGTCCGGGAAGGCGCGCTTCTCGTCGTGCACCGCCTGCTGATCCTCCTGCAGGTCCGCATCCCGGTGCAGCCCGTGATTCTTGAAGTCAGGCGCATAGATTTGCTCGGCCACGTCGAAGCGTCCTTCGTTGAAATTCTCGTTGAAGACCCGCATGGCGATGGCCTTGTTGCGCTCTTGAACGGAAGGCCCCATCGCATCGGCGCGGGCGACCGGAGACCACGCGAGCGCGACAACCAACACCAGCAGCGGCGAGAGTCGGACGGGGTCGAGGGGCATGAGCCCAGGCTATCCCGCGTTCGTACGACGGCGCCCGCGCGTGCGATATCCTAGTCTCAGGCAAGATGGTCCTCCGCTCTATTCGCTGGGAAGACGTAGAAACGGCTTCTGCCTTCGCGTTCGGAGCCGTCTTCTTCGCGCTCGAGCGCGCGCTCCCGGGACCCAAGGTCGACCGAAAACGCGACCTCCGTCGCGATCTCCTCGCGATGGCCGTCGTCTCCCTCGGCGTTGGGATCTCGCGCAAAGCGCTCCTCACGGCGGGCGGCGCCCTCCGCCTCGACCTCGCCTTCGCCGTCCCGTGGATTCGCGCCCTCCCGAGCGTCGCGAAGATCGCCCTTGGCATGGTCGTCGTCGACTTTGCCCTCTACTGGGTGCACCGCGCGATGCACGCATCGAAGCTTCTCTGGCGGACGCACGCCTGGCACCACTCGGTCGAGGAGCTCTATTGGTTCTCCGGCTTTCGCACGAGCCTCACCCATGCGTTCCTGTACGCAGTGCCGCAGATCGGCATCTCCTTCTACCTCCTCGGCCTGGAAGGGATGGAGCTCGCAGCGGCGTCCGCGACGGGCATCTTCTTCCAGTTCTTCATCCATTCGAGCTGTGACATTCGCCTTGGCCGACTCGAGTGGCTCCTCATCACGCCGCGGACCCACCGGCTACACCACTCGCGAAGCGAGCTCCGAGGAAAGAACCTAGGCATGTTCCTGACGCTCTGGGACCGCATGTTCGGGACCTACGCGGACCCCCGCGTCGTCGCGCCACCGGAGAAGTTGGGCCTCGACGACGAGCCGAGCCTCGTGCGGATGGTCGTCGGCGTGTGACGCGAGCGCGCGCGACGGGCCAGTGGCCCTAGTGCTCTTCCGCTGCGTGATACCGGCTCCCCGCGAGCCCGATATCCGCATCCGTCACCACCGCCAACGGCACCTTCTCGAGCATCGCCCGAAAGCGCCCCTTGTCGAGGAACGCCTCCACGAACTCCCCTCGCGCCAGCACATCGATCATGTGCGCAGCGATCCCCCCGGCGACGAAGACCCCCGCCGTCGCCAGCGTCTTCAGCGCGAGGTTCCCCGCCTCCGCTCCGTAGATCCGCGCGAACAGATCCACCGCTTGCCGCGCCGGCTCGCTCTTCCCCGAAGCGCCGAGCTTCGCGATCGCCGCGTTGCGATCGTCCGACGCCGCCAGAAGCTCGGTGTTCTCGTGCGTGTCCCCGACCCGCTTCTCGTCGTAGAAGAAGTCGTACAGGTGCGAGAACCCCGGCCCCGCCACGATCCGCTCCCAGCTCACGTGAGCACCGAAGCGCCGCTGAAGCCAGTGAAAGAGGTCCCACTCGAGCGTGCTTCGCGCGGCGAAGTCCGCGTGGCCCCCCTCGGTGGCGAGCGGCACGTGTCGTCCCCCGTCCCAGACGAGCCCGGCCTCCCCTAGCCCGGTTCCGGCAGCGATGACCGCGAGGTTCCCCCCGTTCTTCTTCGGAGCTCCGCCGCCGTTGAGGACGCGCAGCTTCGACGCCGGAACCGTGAGCGCCCCGAACGCGAGCGCGACGAGATCGTTCAGGAGCGTGACGCGCTCGATCCCGAGCTTGCGCGACACGACACGCGCGTCCACGCGCCACGGGAAGTTCGTGGCGACGCACCGCTGATCGATGACCGGCCCTGCTATGCCGAAGGACGCCGACGTCACGCGCTTCAACGCCTTCAGGGGGAGAAACGCGCGGACCACCGCCTCGAGGCTCGGGTGCGCGCGGCTCTCGAACGTCTCGTGCTCGAGCGGCTTCCCCTTCGCTCCGTCGTACAGCGCGAGACGAGCCCGCGTGCCGCCGATGTCGCCCGCGAGGATCATGGCCCCGCGCTCTGGTGTGGACCACTGGACGTCCGCGGCGCCGACGTCCCCTCGGCCGCATCCATCGACAGCACGACCATCGCCGCCACGCCGAGCGCCACCCCCAGGACCCGCCTCACGGTGAACCCCTCCGCGAAGATCCACGGCGCGACGAGCGCGCTCAGCGTCACCCCACCCCCCAGCACGATCGTCCCCGTCGCCGCCACCGGCCCGCCGCGACGCAGCGCCGAGAACAGGAGGATGCTCGCCCCGGAGATGCACAGCCCGCTCATGGCCGCGAGCGCGAGCCCCGAGCGCGTCGCCGCGATCGCCGGACCACGCGGCCCGAACAGGTAGTTGAGCGCGATCCCGACCACCGCCGCCGCCTCGAGCACCAGCGCGCCGAGCGTATCGTTGAGCCGCCCCGACGCCGCGCGCAGCAGCATGTAGTGCCCGGCGATGAACACCGCGGCCCCGAGCGAAGCGCCGACCCAAGGTTGCATCGCCCCGTGGGATATCACGGGTTCGGCGACGGCGCGGCGTGCTCCACACCAGAAGAACGAACGGCGCTCGCGTGCGCGCCGTACGTCTCCGAAAATGTGCTCCTTCCGTCGCGATTCGCGTGCGCCACGAAGTAGAGCCATCGCGTCGTCGGCGGCGCCATCGCCGCTTCGAGCGACTTCATCCCCGGGTTCGCGATCGGCCCCGGCGGCAGCCCCTCGTGCTTGTACGTGTTGTACGGGTTCGACGGGTCCGCGACGATGTCATGCGTGATCTTCCCCGTGTACGTCGCGCACGACGGGATCTCCGACGGCATGACGAGGCACCCGTACCCCGCCGTCGGATCGCACTGAAGGAGCTTCGGCGTGAACGCCGGATCCCGCATCCGGTTCACGAACACGCTCGCGATGAGCGGCCTCTCGTCGTCAGCCACGGCCTCTTTTTCCACCATCGACGCGAGCGTCACCACCTCGCGCATCCCCCACCCGAGCGACTCCCCCAGATCGATCAGCGACGACCCGTGCCGCCCCTCCGCGATCGACCACCGGCGGTCGAACTCGGTCTTCATCCGGCGGACGACGTCCTTCGCGTCGGCGTCGTAGTTGAAGTCGTACGTCGCGGGGAAGAGGAATCCCTCCGCGCTCGGAAGACCGTCGAGGCGCAGCGAATGAAGCAGCTCGGGATCGGTCGTCGCGTCGAGAAAGCTCCGCAGCGTGCAGACGCCGCTCTGTGCGAGGCGGCGCGCCATATCGAAGCGCGTCCACCCCTCCGGGAACGTGACGCGCGCGTGCCCCGCGAAGGGGCTCCGCTCGAGGCGGGCGACGAGCTCGCGCGGGGACAGGTCGTCCGTGAGGATGTGCGGGCCGCGTGCCGCGCTCTTCGCCGCACCCGTGATCTTCAGATAGACAGCGAAGAGCCGCGGGTGACTCACGAGCCCCGCCGCCGTGAGCCGCGCGGCGAGCGCATCGGCAGACTCGTCCCCCGGGAGCACGATCTCCACGTCGCGCCCGGTGCCCGGACCGTGCGTCGCCGGATAGCCGAAGAGGAACACCCCCGCGCCGACGGCGACGAGCGCAATCACCGCGAGAAGAAGCCCCTTCCACCATCCCCCACCCTTAGTCCCGCTTTCTCCTCCCCCCGATTCGGGGGGAGACTGGGTGGGGGGCTTCTTCCTCCGCGCGCGCCGCTTCTTCTTCGGCGGATCGCTCATCCCCGCCCCTTCCCCCTCCCCTTCGCGCGCCCGTCGAGCCACGCCTGGAGGATCGCCGTCGCCGCCGCTTCGTCGATCCTCCCCTTCTGCTTGCGCCCGTACACCTCGCTCGCCTCGAGCGCGCGGCGCGCTTGGACCGTGGTCAAGCGCTCATCGAGGAGCTCTACGTCGCATCCAGTCGCGTCGGCGATCTCCTGCGCGAGCCCCCGCGCCTTGCGCGCCGCGTCCCCCTCCCCCCCCTTCATGTCGAGCGGCAGCCCGACCACGAACCGGGTGACGTTCTCGTCCTTCGCGAGCTGCGCCAGGTCACGGAGGAGCCTCGCACGGTCGTGTCCGTCGAGGACCCCACGCGGGTGTGCCATCGACCCGAGCTCGTCGTCGATCGCTACGCCGACGCGGGCCCGACCGAGATCCAGCGCGCACGTCCGTCCGCCCGCCACGGTCCTCCGTCTACCACACAGCGCACGGGCACGGAGGCGTGCGACGCCAAGTCCGCGTTTCGCTTGACCCCAGCCGACCGGCCGATGATAAGTCCCTCGGCACATGACCCCGCTCCGCGCCGTCAAGGGGATGAACGACGTCCTCCCCGACGAGGTCGGCCGGTGGCAGCGCATCGAGGCGAGCTACGCCCGGGTCATGTCGCTCCACGGCTTCCGCGAGGTGCGGACGCCGTACGTCGAGCCGACGCCGCTCTTCGTCCGAACGATCGGCGAGGCGACCGACGTCGTCGAGAAGGAGATGTACTCCTTCACCCACCACGACGAGCCGCTCACCCTCCGCCCGGAGGGGACCGCCGGCGCAGCGCGGGCGTACGTGGAGCACGGCGTCCACAACCGCGAGCCGATCTCGCGCTGGTACTACGCCGGGGCGATGTTCCGCGCGGAGCGCCCGCAGCGGGGGCGCTACCGGCAGTTTTACCAGATGGGGGCCGAGATCTTCGGCGACCCCGGGCCGGCGTGCGACGCCGAGATGATCGATCTCCTCGTCACGTTCTTCCACGGCCTTGGAATCGACGACGCCCAGGTCTACCTGAACTCGCTCGGCGGCGCGGAGTCGCGGGCGAAGTACCGCGAGGCGCTCCTCGGCCACCTCACGCCGAAGAAGGGCTCCCTCGGCGAGGAGTCGCAGCGCCGCCTTCAGACGAACCCGCTCCGTATCCTCGACTCGAAGGACCCGCGCGACCAGGAGGCCGTGCGCGACGCCCCTCCGGTCACCGACTGCCTGAGCGAGGCCGACGCGAAGCACTTCGCTGACCTCCAGCGTCATCTGCGCACGCTCGGCACGCCGTTCACGATCGACCCCAAGCTCGTCCGCGGCCTCGACTACTACACGGGGACCCTCTTCGAGATTAAGGGGGCGAAGGCGAAGCTGGGGGCGGGAGACACCCTCGTCGGCGGCGGTCGGTACGACGACATGGTCGCGGAGCTCGGCGGGCCGAAGGTGCCGGCGATCGGGTTCGCGGCCGGCGTCGAGCGGCTCCTCATCGCCAGCGAGCTGCCGCAAGGGGGGCCCGTGGTCGATGCTTTCGTGGCGCCCCTCGGCGACGCAGCGATCGGCGCTGCGCTCGTGCTCGGGAAGGAGCTGAGGCAGGCGGGTGTTGCGTGCGAGGTGGACGGCCGGGGAGCGTCGATGAAGAGCATGCTCCGCCGCGCGAACGGGCTGGGGGCGCGGCTCGCAATCATCCTGGGGGATCAGGAGATCGCCGACGGGGTCGTCCAGGTGAAGGATCTCGCGGGCCACGCGCAGGAGCGTGTGCCGCGGAGCGGGGCCCCTTCGCACGTCGCCAAGCTTCTCGCGAGCGCGCCGTCGCCCGGCGGGGCGGCCCCACCACCGGCCGAGGCGCCATGAGCCTTCGGGGCGTCGTCTCGTTCTTTCTCCCCACGTTCGCGTGTGCGCTCGTCCTGCTCGCCCCGTCGAGCGCGCACGCGCAGATGGGGGGCATGGGTGGGGGGCGCCAGCAGAGCGCGCCGACGCAGTCGAGCCCGACGCAGAACCGCACCGTCGGCCCGCGCGCCGGCGCCCGCAACAACGACGACGAAGACACGAGCCCGTCGGTGATCCAGCGCTCCGGCGAGCCGCTCACGGCTCCTCCGGCGAATCCGCTCGAGATCCCCCCCGAAGTCAGGGAGCGGATCGGCACCGACGCGGACCTGTATCCCCCGCCCCCCGTGGGCGACATGCATCGCTCGTTCTTCCCGTACTACGAGGAGAGGAGAGGCGATTACCGCTTCCGGACCCTGCCGCCGCTCTGGCTCGAGCAGACGCGCGGCCTGCCGACAGCCCACTCGGTCTACGGGGAGCCGACGAAAGAGGACAGGCAGTCGCTCTTCGCGGGCTTCTTCTATCAGCGCCGCTCGCCGGACATGGACGTCGATGCCTTCTTCCCGGCGCTCTGGAACATCCGCGACGGCGTGAACCACGTCGCGATCGTCGGCCCCCTCGTCCACCGCGAAGCCCCCGGCGAGCACGACAACTGGCTCGCCCCCCTCTTCTTCGAGGGATCACGCAAGGACGGGGGCTACTTCCATTCTCCGCTCTTGCTCACGACGTCGCACTGGAGCAAGGAGACGGAGTTCCACCTCACGCTCACGTACTACCACGACCGCTCGGGCACCGACGTGGACTGGGGGCTCGCGCCGTTCGCCTTCGGCGGCGACAACGGGAACCTCGACGGCGGCCGGAAGAAGTACACGTTCGTCCCGTTCGCGCTCTACTACCACAAGGAGCAAGAGGTCGACGGGAGCGACATGACCGTGGTCGGGCCCGTGGTCGTGAAGAACGACCAGAAGCGATCGGTGACCGACGTTCTCCCCTTCTACTGGCACATCCAGGGGCACCCAGAAACAGGCGGCGTGCACGAAGATCACCTGACCGTCTTTCCGATCTTCCACACCGGCTACAAGGAAGACGAGACGCTCTTCGCGACCGCCGTCTACCTGCACCGGACGACGCCTACCGTCGAAACGACGCTCACGCCGTTCTATTCGTTCTCGACGACGCGAAACCAATCGACCCGACTCACGGCCATCGGCCCCGTCATCCCGCTCTTTTTGCACTATCACGACAGGGACATCGGCAAGACGTCGGTGGCCCTGATCCCCTTTTACTACCACTCGCGGTCGCCCCGCGGCGTCGACTGGCTCACACCGCTCTTCGGCCGGTTCGAGGACTACGGCGTGTCGCACACGTACTGGGTGGCGCCGACGCTCTTGTTCTCGAGCGACGCGCACGGCTGGGAGGGGGACTTCCTGCCGATCACGTTCTTCGGTCGCAGCGATCAGAACACGCACGCGGTGGTCGCGCCGGTGTTCTGGGACTTCGCCACGCCGAAGGGGCGGACGACGATCGCCGCGCCGCTGTACGTGCGCCTCGCCGACACGACCGACGACTCGATCCTTCAGGTGACGGGGAACACCGTTTACATCCAGAAGCGCGTCGCCGGGGGGATCGACTGGCAGTTCCACGTCGTCCCGCTCGTCTCGTACGGGGGAATGCCGAAGGGGCATTGGTGGAACTTCATGTACGGGCTCGTCGGCTACACGCACGACACCGACGGCTCCGAGACGGTGCGCGCCTTGTGGCTCCCGATCACGATCCGCCCGCCCGACACGCCCGTGAAGACGGCGGCGAAGGGGACCGACGCGCTGATCAATCACTTCTGACGGTTCTCGAATGATCAAATCGAAGGGCTCGACCGCTTCAATACGCGCCCGAACGCCCGTTTGGCCCGCTCGACGTCCTCGGCGCGCGTGTCCTCGCCGAGCGAGACACGCACCGCGCTCCGCGCGCGCGCATCGCCGAGCATCGCCGTGACGACCGGCGACGGCTCGCTCGTCCCCGCGCTGCACGCGCTGCCGCTCGACACGCTGATTCCTTCGAGGTCGAGAGCCGCCACGATCTCGGGACCGTTCCACCCGTCGAACGAGACGTTCGTCACGTGCGGAGCGCGCGGAGCATCGCCGTTGACGTGGGCGACACCAAGCGCGACGAGGGCCTGCTCGAGCGAATCGCGCAGCGGAGCCAGCGCGGCGTACCTCGCGGGGGTACTTTGCGCGTGGCGCACGGCCACCGCGAGCCCCGCGGCGGCGACGGGGTCTACCGTGCCAGGGCGTAGTCCGCGCTCTTGTGCCCCCCCGAGCAGGACCGGTACGAGGCGAAGGCCCGGACGACCGATCAACGCGCCGATCCCCTTCGGCCCGCGGAGCTTGTGCCCGGCTAGGCTCCGCGTGTCGGCGCCTTCGCATGACATTGTCAAGCGACCGAACGCTTGCACGGCGTCGATGTGGACGAGCGTACCTCCGTCCGCTCTCGCCGCGCGCGCGCCCAGCGATCGGACGATCGCGATCGCCTCATCCACTGGCTGAATCACTCCTGTCTCGTGGTTCACCGCCTGGAGCGCGAGGAGCACCGCCCCGTGAACCTCGCCGCACGCGCGCGCGAGGTCCTCGAGGTCGAGCCTCCCGTCGCCGCGCACGGCCACGAAGCGCAGCGTCGCCCGCCCCTCCTGCGCGAGCGCCTCCGCGACCCGCACGATCGAGGGGTGCTCGAGGCGGCTCGTGAGGAGCGTCCTCTTCACTCCCCCATCGCACGCCGACCGGAGTGCGAGGTTGTTCGCCTCTGTCCCCCCCGACGTGAGCACGACGTCGCGGGGGTCGACCCCGGCGAGCTCCGCCACCGCCTGGCGCGCCCCTTCGACCCGCGCGCGCGCCGCCCGCCCATGTGCGTGAACGCTCGACGGATTCCCCCACGCCTCGCGCGCGCACTCCGCCATCGCCTCCATGCACGCAGCGAGCGGCGGCGCCGTCGCGTTCCAATCGAGATAGACGGCCATCCGCGCGCCGATCAGTTCGTCGAGTCGACCACGACCGTCGGCGCCCGCTTCGCCACCGTGACGCTGAACGCCGCCCCCGGCAGGTACGCCCCCTCGACAGTCGCCCCGCCCGTCACGCGCGCGTCCCCGCCGAGCCCGCGCGCCACTTTCCGCACGATCGCGAGCCCGACGCCGACCCCTCCGTGGGCGCGCGTCGTCGATCCGTCGACCTGATAGAACGGCTCGAACACCCGCTCCGCGCGCTCCGGCGCGACCCCGGTGCCGTTGTCCGCGATCATGACCTCGTACGCGTTCTCGAGCACCCGGACCCGCACGCCGACCGTCCCCCCCTCCGGGGCGAACTTCGCGGCGTTGTCGAGCACCTGAACGATCGCGCGCCCGAGGCGCTCCGAGTCGCCGTACGCCGGCAGCGGCCCGCGCGGCATCTCCTCGAGGAGCGTGATCCGCCGCTCCGCGAACTTGTCCGCCTGCGACGCGACCGCGCGACGAACGCTGTCGAGGAAGTCATAGTCGCGGTGGAAGAAGCGCATCCGCCCGGTCTCGAGCCCCGTCACGTCGATGAGGTTGTCGAGGACGCCGCGCAGCCGCCGGATGCAGTCGTCCATCGCGCGGAGCGCCTTCATCTGGGGCTTCGACACCTCGCCGAGCTCCTCGTCGACCATCATCCGGAGGTAGCCGACGATCGGCGTCAGCGGCGTCGCCAGCTCGTGGCTGATGTTCCGGTAGAACTCGGTGCGAAGGCGGTCCATGTCCCGGAGGCGCTCGTTCGCCGACGAGAGCTCGGCGACCTTCTCCTCGAGGTGGGCAACGATGCGCTGGCTCTGCATCCGGAGCCGTTCGCCCGTGGCGTCGGCGCTCGAGAGCATCGGCTCGCGGTGCCCCCCGAGGTACTGGCGCATCTGGCGCGCGAAGTTCCGCGCGTCGATCGGCTTCTGCACGAAGCCGTCGCATCCGACGGCGAAGCTCGTCTCGCGGTCCCCTTCTGCCGTGATCGCGACGATCGGCACCCCTTTGAGCGAGGCCTCGCTCCGCAGCCGGAGCGTGACTTCGTACCCGTCGAGGCCCGGAATGTTCAGGTCGACCAGGACCAGGTCGGGCCGCTGAGAGATCGCGAGACGCACCCCCTCGAGCCCGTCCGCGGCGTCGATGACCTCGTGCCCGTCGGCGGTCAGGAGCTTGCGGACGAGGAGGCGATTCCGCGGGTCGTCCTCGATGTGGAGCACGCGAGACATTTCGCATTCTTAGCAGAACCCTTTACTTCCGGCGTCCGGCTACTACCTTTCGCGGCCGCGAACATGCCTTCCCTCCGCCCTGTCTCCCCCTTCGCCTCCCTGGCTCTTTTCGCCTGCGCCGCGTGCACCGCAGGCGCCGTCGGCGCTCTGGCCGCCTGCGACAGCCTCACGGCCCCTTCCGAGCCAGTCCCCATCTCCGCCGACACGACGACTGCCGCCACGGCGTCGGCCAAGCCTGCCGCTCCCCAAGCGAGCGCGTCGGCTGCCACTCCCCCCGCCCCGCCGTCCGATCCGAACGCGAAGCTCGTGTCGACGGACCTGGTCGTCGGAAAGGGGGCCGTGGCCAAGACGGGCGACACCGTGAGCGTCCACTACGTGGGGACGCTCCTCGACGGGAAGGAGTTCGACAGCTCGCGAAAGCGCGGGCAGCCGTTCGTCTTCACCCTCGGCAAGGGGCAGGTGATTCGAGGTTGGGACCAGGGGGTCGTCGGGATGAAAATCGGTGGGAAGCGCAAGCTCGTCATCCCGCCGGCGCTCGCGTACGGCGACCACGGCATGGGGAAGGTCATCCCCCCCAACTCGACGTTGAACTTCGAGGTCGAGCTCGTGGACATCAAGAAGTAGAGCCATAAGCCGATGCGACTTCGCCCCCTCTCGTTCCTGCTGGTCATGCTCGCGCTCGTCCTCGCCGCGAGCACGGCGTGCGGAGGCGCGGAGGCGCCAGCCAAGGCGGCTGCCCCCGAGGGGGCCGCGGTCGCGACGACTGCAGCCCCCGCCCCTTCCGCGTCGGCGCCTCCTGCCCCGAGCGCGGCGCCCGCGGCGGCATCCTCTTCCGACACGTCCCCGGCCCCCGCGCCATCGGCAAACGCTCTCTTGGCCCCGGCAGCGCGTCCGAAGAAGATCACCGCGCGACATGTCCTCATCCAGTGGATGGGGTGCCAGAGCGCGTCAGCTTCGGTCATTCGGACGCGCGATCAGGCTCACGCGGTCGCCCTGGACGTCCTGCGCCGCCTGAAGGGGGGCGAGGACTTCGCGAGGCTCGTCGTCGAGTTCTCCGACGAGCCCAACGCCGGCGCCCGCGGGGGCTCTCTCGGGCGATTCGGCCGCGGCGCGATGGTGCACGAGTTCGAAGAGGCAGCCTTCGCCCTCAAGCCGGGCGAAATTTCGGACATCGTGGAGTCCCCCTTCGGCTTCCACATCATCCAACGGACGGAGTGAGCTCCCAGTCCCGTACCATCCTGGTCGTCGAGGACGACCGCTCCGTGCGCGAGATGATCGTGCGGGCGCTCTCCAGTAGGTACAAGCTCTACGAAGCGACCGACGGTCTGCATGCGTCGGAGCTCCTCACGCAGATGCCCCCTCCGGCGCTGCTGATTTGCGACGTCATGATGCCGCGCGTAGACGGCTTCTCTCTCGTGCGGCTTCTCAAATCCGACGAGAAGCTGAAGGGGATCCCGATCCTGTTTCTCACGGCCCGCTCGAGCCCTTCCGACGTGATGCAAGGAATCGGGCTGGGCGCGCGTCATTACATGACAAAGCCGTTCAAGATTCAGGATCTCCTCGACCGCGTGGAGAAACTCGTGAAATGAAGCCGCTCCTCGGTACGAAGCTCGCGTACGCGGGGGCGGCGTTGAGCGGGGTCCTCTACTGGGCGTCGTTCGCCGGGATCGACGCCTGGCCGTTCGCGTTCGCCGCCTTCGGCCCGCTCTGGATCGCGCTGCGTGGACAGACGCCGCGGCGCGCTTTCGCGCTCGGAACGCTCGCCGGGACGACGATGAACGTCCTCGGCTTCTACTGGCTCTTGAACATGCTCCAGACGTTCAGCGGCTTCCCCAAGTCCGCGTGCGTCTTCTTTCTCCTCGTGGTGTGCGCCTACCAGGGGACGCGCGTGGGGGCGATGGGGTGGCTCTATGCGCGTGCGACCGCGCGCGGTTGGCCCGGCGTTCCGGTGTTTCTCGCCTCTTTCGTCGCGAGCGAGCTCGCCTACCCGCTCCTCTTCCCCTGGTACTACGCCGCCACCGTTCACAAGGTGCCGGCGCTCACCCAGGTGGCGGAGCTCGGGGGGCCCGTGCTCGTCGGCCTGGTGCTCCTCGGCGGGAACCTCGCCCTCTTCGAGCCGATCCTCGCGCGCGCCGAGCGGCGCAAAATGGACATGCGGGTCGTCCTCGGCGGCGCTTTTGTCGTCGCAGTGACCCTCGTTTATGGAGCCGTCCGGATTCCCAAAGTGGACGCCCAGGTCGCCGCCGCCGAGGCCGTGAAGGTCGGCGTGGTCCAGGGGAACATGGGGCTCATGCAGAAGCGCGAGGACCCGGCAGAGGGGCTCCGGCGCCACATCAAGAAGACGAGTGAGCTCAAACAGCAAGGGGCCGAGTTCGTCGTCTGGAGCGAGTCTTCGGTCACGTTCCCCGTCCCCGAGGACATGGCCGGCACGTTCCTGCGTACGCGCGTGAGCGACCGCCTGCACCTCCCCGCCATCTTCGGCGGCGTCCTGTACCGCAACGACCCTGACCGTCGGCGCTACTTCAACGTCGCGCTCTCCTCCAACGACACGGGCGAGATCACGGGCCGCTATTACAAGGAGTACCTTCTCCAATTCGGCGAGCATCTCCCCTTCGGCGACACGTTCCCGATTCTCTACAAGTGGTCACCGAACAGCGGGGCGTTCAGCCCCGGAACGCTCTTGGACCCACTCCTCGTCAAGGTGGGGAACACGACGCACAGGGTCGCAACCCTCATCTGCTACGAGGACATCATCCCCGGCTTCACGAACGCTCTCGTGAACGCGACCGATCCGGACCTCCTGGTGAACATCACCAACGACGCCTGGTTCGGCCCGACGACCGAGCCCTGGGAGCACCTTGCCCTGGCGCAGCTACGGGCCGTCGAGCACCGTCGCTATCTCGTGCGCAGCACGAACAGCGGCGTGAGCGCCGTCGTGGACCCCGTCGGCAGGCTCGTCGCGAACACCGAGGTGCGCGACGTACAGCACGGGTCGTACGGGGACGCCGACGACCTCGTGGCAACGGTGCGGTGGATGCACCTCGGGAAGACGCTCTACGAGATCGTCGGCGACTGGCTATGGTGGCTCGTATCGGCCGCCATCGCGCTCGGAGCCTTCGTGCGCCGACGGGCGAGCCCCGTCACCCCTTGACGGCCTTCTTGAAGCGCTTGGCGTCGGCGAACATGTCGACGTTCGTGAAGACGTACGTCGCGTCCTTGTGCTTCGCGCCGCTCGCGATCACCGCCAGCTTCTCGATCGCAGGGTCCTCGTAGCGGCTCTTGTGGCCCGCAGGTCCGGGGAGGCGGTAATACGCGACCGACCCCTTCGACAACCCGTGAATGAGGGGGTCGCGCGCGGCGACGACACCAGCGTCGGTTGCGAGCGCCTCCGCGTCGTCCGGATCCCACGCGAGGGGAGCCTCCCAGACGACGCGGTCGAAGCGCTTCTTGACCCCCTGGAGGAAGTCCTTCACCGCCGCCTTGTTTCCACGGCTCGCCGTGAACTCGGGGGGAGCGACGAAGACGGCGATCTTGGCTTGAAGCTCCTTGCCTACTTCGATGACCGCCTTGAGCGACGTCTCGACGACCTTCCCCTCGCGGAACCCCTCCTGGCCGATCTCCCGCGGAGCGAGCATCGCGAACGAGAACCCAGGCGGTGCTTCACGGCGCCAGCGCCGGATCGTCCCGGTCCCGGGTTGCGTCACGTGCGTCTCCTGAACCTCGACGAAGAGGAACTCTTTGAAGTACCGCGTCGCCGGCACGGGGAACCCCGCGCAGCCGATCGTAAGGACCATCGCGCCGGAGGCTATCACGAAACGCGCGCTGTCCATTCGCCGCTCCAGGCGAGGTCCCCCTCAGTGGAGGTCGGGGATGTCGTCCGCGGGGGCAGGCTCGCCGAGAATGCGACGCGCGAGACGCACTCCGGCGCGCCGGCCCGCGGCCCGAAGAGCATCTTCGTGGCGAAGAGCGTCGACCGCGGGCGCCGTTGCCGATGGGGTCGCTTCTGCCGCCTGCGTCGCCCCCGCCGCCACCAGCACGCGAACGTCGCCGGTGTCGCGCTCGTGCTCTCCACCCGCGCCGCGAACGAGCCAGGCGCGAGCGACGACCCCCACGTCGGTCGCGCGGGCCGCGGGGACCTGAGCGCCCGGCGCGCCGGTCACGGCGATCGCGTCGCTCGCTTCGTCGAGTCGCGTGACCTCGATCTCGACCCGCGGGTAGCCGTCTCCCGCGGCGAGCGCGCCGTCCCTCGCGAGCTCCTCGCGGGCCCCGCTCGCCACTTCGTCCGCCGTCGCGGCGTCCGCCACGGCCGCGCGCGCGAGGAAGACGTGGAGCCGCTCGCTCCCCGCGCCCCCGTAGACCGCGTGATAGCCGCAGCCGACCAAGAGCAACGAGGCGAACGACGCGGACGCCAGAGTCGCCAGAAGAGCGATACAGGACCTCACGCGACGATCAGGTTGATGATCTTCCCCGGAACGTAGATGAACTTTTTCACCGTCTTCCCCTCGACGTGGGCCGCGACCTTCGGGTCCTTCAGCGCCGCAGCCTGCGCAGTCGCCTCGTCGGCGTTCACGGCGATCGCGACGACCCCCCTCACCTTCCCGTTCACCTGCACGCCGATCTCGCGGGTGTCGTCCTTGACGAGCGCGGGGTCGAACGCGGGCCAGGCCTCGAGCGCCAGCGACTTCTTCGATCCGAGCCGCTCCCACGCCTCTTCTCCAAGGTGAGGCGCGAACGGCGAGACGATCAACGCCAGCGCCTTGGCCGCCTCGCGCGGGATCTCCGCGAGCTGCCCGAGGTGCTTCACGAGGATCATCATCTGCGAGATCGCCGTGTTGAAGCGGAGCCCTTCGATATCGCCCGTCACCTTCTCGATCGTCTTGTGGACGAGGCGCTTCGTCTCCAGATCGTACTTGGCGGGGTCGTCGGTCATCGGTCTCGTCGCGAGGTTCCACACCCGCTCGAGAAACCGGCTCACCCCTTCGATCGCACTCGTCTGCCATGGCTTCGTCGCCTCGAGCGGCCCCATGAACATCTCGTAGAGGCGAAGGGCATCCGCTCCGTGAGACTTCACGACGTCGTCGGGATTCACGACGTTGCCGCGCGACTTACTCATCTTCTCGTTGTTCTCGCCGAGGATGGTCCCCTGGTGGACGAGCTTCAGGAACGGCTCCGGCCCGTTCACGATGCCGAGGTCGAAGAGAACCTTGTGCCAAAACCGCGCGTAGAGAAGATGCAGGACGGCGTGCTCGGACCCGCCGACGTAGAGGTCCACGGGCATCCACGCGTCGTACGCCTCTTTGCTGAAGGGCTCCTGGTCGTTGTGCGGGTCGAGGAATCGCAGGTAGTACCAGCACGACCCCGCCCACTGCGGCATCGTGTTCGTCTCGCGCGCGAACCACTTGCCGTCCTTTTGGAAGAAGCGCCAATCCGCGGCGCGCGCGAGGGGGCCGGCGGGATCGTCGCCCGGCTGGAAGTCCTCGAGGTCGGGGAGGCGCAGCGGGAGCTCCGACTCGGCGACCGGGATCGGGTGGTCGTAGTCGATCGTGAACGTCGCGCCGGGCAACCGCGGGTCGCCGGCCGTCTCGACCGGGAAGTAGATCGGAATCGGCTCCCCCCAGTAGCGCTGCCTCGAGAAGACCCAGTCGCGAAGCTTGTAGGTGACGCGCGAATCCCCTTGCCCCTTCTCCTTGAGCCACGCCGTCATCTTCGCGCGCGTCTCTTCGCTCGGGGTCCCGTCCGCAATGCCTGCAGCGGTTCGCTGGTGCCAGGCGACTCCGTCGTCGGTGAATGCCTCGCGCTGGACGTCGATGACGTGACCAGCTTCTGGTGGAGCGATCACCTGCACGATCGGTAGTCCGTACGCCTTCGCGAAGGCGTGGTCCCGCTCGTCGTGGGCGGGGACGGCCATGACGGCGCCCGTCCCGTACGTACCGATGACGTAGTCTCCCGTCCAGATCGGGATCCGATCTCCGTTCGCGGGATTGATCGCGAAGGCTCCCAGCGGGACGCCGGTCTTCGTCTTCGTCAGATCCGAGCGATCGATGTCGCTCTTCTTCTTCGTCGCCTCCACGTAGTCGCGGACGGCGCCACGCTGCGCATCCGTCGCGAGCTCGAGAGTCAGCGGGTGCTCTGGCGCGAGTACGACGTAGGTTGCACCAGCAAGCGTATCTACCCGCGTTGTGAAGACGCGGATCGTCCTGGCCCCGGCCGTCCCCGCAGGCCCGCCGCCGTCATGCGCATCGACCGCGAAGTCGATGACCGCCCCCTCGCTCCGTCCGATCCAATGGTGCTGCTTCGCCTTCGTGTCGGGCCAGTCGAGCGACGCGAGGTCGGCATCGAGCCGGTCGGCGTACGCGGTGATCCTGAGCATCCACTGCCGGAGCGGCAGGCGTACGACCGGATGCCCTCCGCGCTCGCTCTTCCCATCGACGATCTCTTCGTTCGCGAGCACCGTCCCGAGCGCCGGGCACCAGTTGACCGGGATGTTCGACTGGAACGCGAGCCCCTTCTTGTACAGCTGAAGAAAGACCCACTGGGTCCACTTCACGTACCCAGGGTCGGTCGTGTCCACCTCGCGCGACCAGTCGTACGAGAAGCCCAGCGACTTGAGCTGTCGTCGAAACGTCGCGATGTTCTTCTGCGTGGTCACGCTAGGGTGCGTGCCCGTCTGGATGGCGTGTTGCTCGGCCGGGAGGCCGAAGGCGTCCCATCCCATCGGGTGGAGGACGTCGAATCCGCGCATCCGCTTGTAGCGGGCGTAGATGTCGGTGGCCGTGTACCCCTCCGGGTGACCGACGTGGAGTCCCGATCCGGAGGGGTACGGGAACATGTCGAGGACGTAGACCTTCGGACGCCCCGGGTGGCGGATGGCCGCGAACGACTTCTCCTCGTCCCAGCGGCGCTGCCACTTGGGCTCGATCTCTGCTGGCGCGTAACGGTCCCGGTCTTCGCGATCGGACATGGAGCCTGGATTTAGCACGGCGCGCGCGCCGCCGGGGCGCTACGGAGTCGGACGGTTCGCCGCCTGGATACCGGATGCCTCGAACACCGGTCCCGAGTCGTAAACGATCCCGCTCCGCACGACCTTCACGGAGTACCGCACGTCGCCAACGTCTTTCAGGGGGTCGCCGTCCACGAGCACCATGTCGGCGTCCTTCCCGACGGTGATCGATCCGGTGGTCTTGTCGACCTTCACGGCACGCGCCGCGCCGATTGTGGCGAACGCCAGCGCGTCGGCGGCGGGGATGCCCGCCTTCACGTACAGCTCGAGCTCGTGCGGCAGCGTCAGCCCGCTGATCGATTCCGTACCGGCGACGATCGGCGTCTTCTGATCGTAGAGCGCCTTCACCATCTTCGCGCACACGCTGAACGCTGCCGCGTACACCTGCTCTTCCCCAGTGGGGGCACGAAGCCCTCCGACGAGGAATCTCCGCCGTGCCTGGGGCGGCACGCGGAACGCCACGGATTGCCACTCCGCCCCGACGTCTCCCGCGCGGTCGTCGAACAACGCCTCGAAGACTTCGAGCGTCGAGTCGACGATCGTCTTCTTCTCCTTGAGAAGCCTGAGGGCGTCCCGTACCGGCTTCGCTCCGAGGTCGACCGCAGTCGCCTTCTCTGCGAACCGAGCGAACCGCAGCGCCCTTGGTGCGTCGGTGTCGTGGTCGGCGACGAGGTTCAAAAGGAGCGCGCTGAGCTCCGTGATCTCGTCTCCCGCGACGTGGCCGCCCCGCCCCTTCAACAGGTGCGGGCCGAGGGCGCGGCCTTCATCGAACGCCTTCGCGAGGTCGTCGATCGGGTCCGCGTCGCCGCCGACCGTGCGCACCGTCGTGACCCCCGCGGCGAGGTCGATCGCACCGGAAGTCTCGTCGATGTGCGCATGCAAATCCCACAGGCCCGGAAGAAGAGCTTTGCCGCCGGCGTCGATCGTCTCCGCGCCTACCGGAGCAGCGCCACCTCCAGAGGGATCCACCGACACGATCTTCGATCCTCTGACCACGACCGTCTGATCCTCGAGCCACTTCTTCGCGATCACGTCGAGGACCCGCGCGTGCGTGATCGCGAGCCCTGCCGCGGGGGGCGTGTCGCCGAGCTTCCGCGCGAGCGCTTCGGTACGCCGCCGCTCGATCGCCTTCACCTGGCTCAGGAGCGGCTCGATCGCCGCCTCCCACCCCTCGGGCACCGTCGCTCCCTGTTCGCCGACCTCCCCCCAGAGCTCCCCCGCCGCATCCATCCACACGATCCGCGGCGCGAACCCCAGCCCAGCGATCGACCACGCGACGAGCGGCTGCGTCGCCCCGTTCGGTCCCTGGACGCTCGCCTCACCGACCTGTTCGGCGTGCGCGACGCCGTCCGGGAGGAGCGGCAACGTCCCCCCCGCCGCAATCGCAGCCTGCGCGAGAAGGCCGATCGACTCGGCGCCGGGGGCCAGCGGAACGAAGAACGCCGCCCCCGCGACCTCGCGGGTCCCTTGCTCGACGGTGCTCTTCCATGTTGCCCGACCCGCCTCGAGGAAGAAGTGCTCGTCGATGAGCTGCGCTGTCTCGCCTGCGCCGTGTCCGTCGGCGTCGAAAGAGAGGAGGGTATGGTCCGGGGCAATCTTGAAATGCACCGTGACTCTCGGACCGCCTCCGCCTCCGACGCTCTCGACCGTCGAGTCGCGCGTCCGATCGCCGTGAATGACGGTGACCTCCGTACCGGAACGGCGCGAGCGGACAGTGATGGATCGGCGCACGACTCGGTCGACGGGGAGCGGAGGGAGGGGGGCGATTGATGCGACCGGAGGGGGCGGTGGCTCGATGACGGCCGGCGCGATTGCTTCCGGTGGATGCGCTTCGCCGCACGCCGTGAGGAGAAACGCTGCTGCGAGGAAGCGTTGCCGAAACACCCGCGTGACTCTAAGTCGCCGAGCGCGATTCGGCTACGTGGCCCACTCCGGCCTTCGGCGAATCGTGCTCCGCACGACGACAGACGCGCGCGAAATCGGGGGAGGCGCTTTTCCCGCGATCGTCACCCCGGTCCCTGGGTGTAGGAACCCCTTCCCTTTCGCGGGAACGAACCTTCCCTCGTTCTCCGTCCCCGTCACGTGACCGAGGGACCCCCTCCCTTTCGAGGGAAACCCCGTTCCCCCGATCCTCACCCAGGCCCCACCTCGGAGGGCCCCGACCCCTTCCGAGGGAAAGCCCGTTCCCCCGATCTCCACCCAGGCCCCACCTCGGAGGGCCCCGACCGCTTCCGAGGGAAACCCCGTTCCCCCGATCTCCACGCCGGCCCTTCGTCGGAGGACCCCCTCCACTTCCAAGGGAGACCTCGTTCCCTCGATCCCCGCTGCGCCACTCTCGCGAAGGGGGCGTCCTGTTCAATTCGCCCTGCCCTGTCGAGCGCGGACTCAGGGCGTCTGGCCCTGGTTTCCAAGAATCGGCTCCCCTCTCGAATCGTGCTCGGCAGTGCTCGGCGATTTAGTAGGAATGACGATCACGATGAAGCATCGACCTCGTCACGAGCGAGCGGCGCCCCCTCGGGTGGAAGGCGAGGTCGTCCTCGGGCTCCGCGCCGGGCTCGCCGTTTTCGCGCAGCGGCCGAGCGACATCCTCCGCGTGGGGTACGGACGGATCGTGAGAAACGAGGTCGAGACGCTCGTGCGGTGGGCGCTCGCGCGGAGGATTCCGTGCGGTGAGCTCTCGGAAGGGGAGCTCGCGCGAATCGCGGAGTCCGAGCACCACGAGGGGCTGTGCGTCCTCGCGCGCGAGCGGCGATGGGCGACGGCTCAAGAGCTCGGGGACATGCTCGTCAAACGCTCAGGGACGGCGATCGCGCTCGACCGCGTGCGAAACCCCTACAATATCGGCGCCATCGTCCGGTCGGCAGCGTTCTTCGGCGTCGACGCGGCGCTCCTCGGGACGCCGGCGCCGCATCCGGGTCTGCCTCCTACCGCCGTCCGAGTTGCGGAGGGTGGCGCGGAGCATCTGGCGCTCGCGCGGACGACGGATCTCGCCGACACCCTCACCCGTCTTCGCGCGAAGAAGGTGCGCGTCGTCGG
>JBKQKP010000322.1:0-38804 GCA_052147435.1 Polyangiaceae bacterium
GCGGAGCGCAGCGGAGCGACCGCCGAAGGCGGCTTGGCCTTGACGCGCCCGAGCACGCGGGCACGCTGGTGAATCCGAGCGAGCGCCCACTTGTTCTCGCGAAGTGTCAGGGATGTGTTGTCCGAGACCGATACGACCGCGTCGGCGTCTGCGTCTGCGCGTCCGCGTCCGCGTCTGCGTCTGCGTCTGCGTCGGCGTCTGCGTCTGCGTCGGCGTCCGCGACCGCGTCCGCGAGCGCGACCGCGTCCGCGTCCGCGACCGCTCAGGGCCCCCGCTCCTGCTCCCCACGCAGAAACCCGGGCGCCACCCTTCGCAAAACCGACCCGACCTGCGGCCAGCGCTGCGTCTCCGCTCGCAACGCCTCGCGCTCCGCAGCGGGTGCATCCGCAGACAGATCTCTCTGCTCCTCCGGATCCTGCGACAGATCATAGAGCCGCGCGCCGTGCTCCTCGTCCACGATCCACTTCCACTCGTGGTGATAGAGCGCGAACCCCGGCTCCGCGTCGAGGATCTCCGTGCTGCTGAGGCAGAGCATGCTCCCCTCCCCCGCGTCCGGCCGGAGGAGGCTCTTGCCGCCCAGCGGCGGCTGCCACTCCTCGGGTCGGTCCCCCCAGACGTCGAGGATCGTGGGAAAGATATCCAGGTTGCTCACGCGCCGGGGGGCATTGTCGCGCAGCGCGGCCGACTGAGCGCTCGTCTCGGTTGCGCTCGCGGGGAGATGCACCCAGAGCGGCACGCTCAGCACGTCTTCGTAGAAGGACCGCGTTCGCTGCGGCCGATCGGCCCGGAACGACTCACCGTGGTCCGAGGTGCCAATCACGAGCGTCTGCTCGAGCAGCCCATCGTGCTCGAGCTCGTCCAGGAGGCGGCGCGTTTGCTGGTCGACATAGCGCGCCGCCGTCGCGCATCGCCGGACACGCTCGGCGAGCTCCCATACCTGGTTCTCTCGAAACCCGTTGTCGATCGACAGGTCCGGCGCCCAGCAGGGCCAGTGGGTGGCGTTGAACTGCACCACCAGCAGGAACGGGCGCGTGTCGCCGGACTGCGTTCCCCGGACAAACCGTATGGCGTCGTCGATCACGAGGCCGTCCTCGACCCCCTCGGCGTTGACGAAGGGCGCGGGGGTGAAGTCTCGCGCGACCTTGTGCATGTCCGGCAGACTCCCGTCGTCGCCGAGGAAGTAGGTCCCGAATCGGGAGTAGTCGAAGTCCTGCGCCGACAGGAGCGCGGTGCGATAGCCGTGAGCGCGCGCGACCTGCCAAAGGAGAGGCGCTCGCGCCCACGCCGCCAGCGGGGCCTGGGGAGCGAGCCCCGTGAGGAGTGAAGGGAGAGCGACCGCGGTGGCGTTCGCGACGGCCTTGGCCTGGGAGAACCAGATCGCGTGCCCCTCGTGCGCCTGCAGGAACGCGGCGGTCTGCGGCGTGTCGCCACCGGGTGTCCACGGCGCGCTCTGCTCCCGCCCCAGGCTCTCGTTCACGAAGAGGAGCACGTTCGGCGCGCGCGCGGGGGGGGTCGGCGGCTGCGCCGCGCGCTGGGGAGTCGGCAGGAGCTTGAGCTCGACCCCTCGCAGGTGACGATAGGGCCCGAGCGTCATCGCCCTCAGTCCGACCCAGTCGACGGGGAGCGGAACGCGGCGGAGGAACGACGGCGATCGCAGCGCGACGAGGAAGACGAGCAGCGCGACCGCGGCCGGAGCCAGTGACCACACGGAGCCGCGCGCTGCTCCGTCGTCTTGGCCAGTCGTCCGGAGGACGAGAAGGGCGAGCGCGACCGGGCCGAACAGGAGCCCTACGAGCTCGACCGGCGTCACGTAGTCGCGGACGAGCCCGAATGCGTACCTGGGATTCTCAAGACAGAACTCCCAGGCCTCCGGGCTGAGGTCGGCGCGGAAGTGTCGAAAATAGCCGAGGGCACCGATCGACCAGAGCGGGACGAAGATCGCGAACGCCAGCAAGCCCGCATAGAAGATCGGCCGCGAACGCAATCGGACGCGGCGGAGCGCGGCGATCGTCGCGAACCACAGCGCGAGCGACGCGAGCATCACCGCGACGTAGCAAAGCTTCCGCCAACCCGTCAGCCGCGCGAGAACCACCCCCCGCACGACCACGTCCGGAGCGAGCACGAGGAGCCCCCAGGCCAACGCTACGATCCAGCGCGGTCGGCCCGTGAGGAGTCGCTCGGGCTGCCAGAGTCGGGACTGGGCCAAGGGTCAAGTATGCCTCGCCTAGCGCGACCGTGCGGCGAATTCGCTACGAGCTCGTCACAGTCGTCACCGCGTTCGCACAGATGATCGCGCACGGCCAGGCCCGGAGCGGGCTGGAGATTCCTGCGCGCGCTCGACTTCTTCGGGCGTCACGAGAGCGCTCCGAATCGCCCCTCACTCGCGACATAGAAGTTACTCGCCGTGCATTGAAGGACGTCCGCCGCACGCTAACACGCACGTGAACAAACGGGCGGAGCTCAGGCGCTGCGCTCCACTCCTCATGAACGCGAACCAAGAATCAGCACTGTGGAAGCCGCTTCTGCGCGAGGACGCTCCGTCGGCGGAGCGTCGCTCCGTCATCGGGGTTCGACTGAGGGCCGTTCACGCGACCTTCGCGCTCGCCGCCCTGATACTCGTCGCCAACGCGGCGCGAAGATCCTTTCAGCCGATCCGCCACGTCCTCAAGATCGTCCCCGACGATGCCTTCTACTATCTCAGCCTCGCGCGTCACTTCGCGCAGTCCGGAGTCTGGACGTTCGATGGTGGGCTGAGCCGCACCACCGGCTTCCATCCGCTGCATGCGTACGTCTGCGCGCTCGTCGCGCGTCTCCTGCCGCAAGTGAGCGCGGCCCCGCTGCTCGTACTGCACGCCTGGATCGGCACCGCGGTCACTGTGCTGGCGCTGTGGTTCCTGCTCAAGGTGGTCGACCGGAGGCTCGGAAGCACCGCGACGCTCGGCGTACTCTTGGTGTCGACCGGCTCGAACTTCGTCACCCAATCGACGAACGTGATGGAGTGGCACTGGGTCGTCCTTTTCGCGGCGCTCACCGTCTACGCGATCGTCGAAGGGCGAGCATGGCTCTGCTTCGGCGCGGCGCTCGCGGGGGCATGGGCCAGGAGCGACTCTCCTTTCCTCGTCGTTGCGGCGGTAGGCGCCGCCGCCTTCGTCGCCTACCGGACGCACGATCGCCGGCTGCTGCGCCACTCCCTCTACGCTCTCGCGGGGGCGGTCGCCGGCTTCGTACTGCTCTGCGCGCACAACTACGCGATCGCCCACGAGCTGATTCAGTCGAGCGCCATCATCAAGGCGTTCTGGGGCAAGACCGTCGGATACCAGCTCCGGTTCGGCGTCGAGGTCGCCGCGATCGCGGCGGCGCCGGGGTCGCTCCTCATCGAGGTCGGCGGGCATTCGATCTACGCCGTCGCGGCGTTGCACCTGCTCCTTGCCGGAGTTTTGCTCGCGCTCCTGCGATGGTTCCCGCCGGCCTCTCAGACGGAGCCGGCCGCTCGCGCACCGGAGGGGGCGCCCGAGCGAATGTTCCTGCTGGCGCTCGGTGTCCTCGCCACGGTCGGTTACTCGGTGGTCTACGCCAAGAGCTCCGTCGCGATCATGACCTGGTACACGGCAAACTTCGTCGTTCCGGTCGCCCTCCTCTATGCCTCGGCTCTGCGCCCCGTGCGCTGGCGGCACGCGTTCCCGGTGCTCTTCGCGAGCTTGTTGTTGCTCGGCGTGATCGGTCTAAGAAACGCCGATAGGGCGCAGCTCCCGACGTTCGACTACGAGCTGGATGCCGCGGAGCACCTGAGGAACCATCCCACCGAAGGGCACGTGGGGGGGTGGAACGTGGGGATCCTCAACTACTTCGAAGGGGGCGACGTCGTGAACATCGACGGCCTCACGAACAACGACGTCGTGCCGTACATCCTTTCCGACAAGCTCCACTGCTATCTGCTCGCGAACGACGTCAGGCACGTGTTCGATTGGCAGGCCATGGTCGCCTGCAAGGGGGACCACTGCCCGAACTACCCCGCGCTCGGGGGCTACACGAGCGGCGTCTTCCAGAAGAGCCTCAAGCCGGAGTACGTCGTCCCAGGGACGGAGACGCTGAAGAACAGCCTGGTCATGTACTCGGTGGACATGGACACCCTCGCCGCGGCGGGCGACTGCGGCGGGGGCCAGGCGGCTGCCACCCTCCCCTGACCTTCTCTAAACGCGCGCCTTCACTCCGCCCCCACCGCCCCTCCGAGCGCCCCCGCCATCCGCGCGATCCACACCACCACGACCGCCACCGCGACCCCGCCCAACACCCACTTCATTCGCGCCCCTTCAATCACGTTCCCCCACCGCCCGCTCCGCCAGTACGAGACCATCTCCCCCACTCCAACCCCGAGACACGCGGGCACGACGACGAACCACAGCGGATGCATCCGCGTCGCCCCCGCGAAGTCCCCGTGAAGCGCCAGTCGCGTCGCGCGCGTGATCCCGCACGTCGGACAAGGGATCCCCGTCAACGCGAAGAACGGACACTTCCACGGCAGCCCCGCGACGATCATCGCCGCGACCGCAAAGACGACGAGCGCCGGCGCCAGCCCTCGAAGAGAACGACCGGCGGGCACTGCGCGTCGAGGCGTCGAGTTGAGCGCTACCGAGTGCGCGCCGCGATATCGTTCACGTCGCACGCGAGCGCGTACAACCCGACGAAGAAGTACAGCACGGGCGAGCGCACCGGCTCCGGCGCCCCCACCGCGCGCTTCGCGTTCGCGACCTCCTGGGGCAGTAGGAGCACCATCCAGTAGATCCCGTAGACCGGGATCAGGATCCACCACCAGGCGAAGTTCGGGTTCTTCGTGATCGAGGTGATCTCCCCCACCATCTTCATGATCGACGTGATCGCGAAGAACGCCCCGGCGAGGCACGCGGCGAGCGAGATCAAGCCGCCGAGCATCCCGACGATCGCGGACCCGAGGATCCCGCCGAGGATCCCGAACACGATGCTGATGATGATCCCGCCGAAGACGCACCCGAACGGCACGGCCATCGTCATCATGGCGTTGCGCGTGGTGGGACGCGTCCCGGCCCCGGCGCCCCCCTGCGCTGCCGCGAACGCCTGGTTCGCCTGCGCCATGATTCCACCCTGATCGCCGCCGACCATCCCTGCCGGCTGCTGGCCGTACTGCTGCATCGGGGCGTTTCCGAACCCCTGCGCCTGCGGCGTCGTCGCGCCGAAGTTCTGCTGCGGCGGCGGTCCTCCGTACCCCTGCTGCGGAGCTCCACCGTATTGCTGCGCCGGCGCGCCGTATCCCTGCTGTGGAGGAGGAGGAGCCCCATACGGATCGGCCGGAGGCGCGCCGTAGGCCGGCGGAGGTGCCGGCGGGGGCGCGTATCCGCCGGGCGGAGCTCCGCCGTACCCACCACCAGGCGCCTGCGCGTATGGGTTAAAGGAGCCGGCATCGGCGGCCATAGTCCCGCCGAGGGGGTTCACCCCTTGCCCTCCGCCGAACTGCGCTTGCTGCGGTGGCGGGGCATACCCTTGCTGCGGCGGCTGCCCGCCGAACGCCGGAGGGGGCGGAGGGGGCGCGTCCATCGGAGCCGGCGCAAAGTTCTGCGGCGGCGGCGCGTAGGCGGGGGGGGGAGGCGCCGGCGGCGCGAAGTTCTGCGCCGGAGCGCCGAAGTTCGCGGGGGTCGGAGCGGCGGGAGGACCACCGGGCTTCCCGACGACGGCAGGCATGGGGGGAGCCACGCCGACCATCGTCCCCTTGAGCTTGTTCGATATGGCGGGGCGCGGCGCCCCCGCCGACGAAGGCCCTGCCGCCGCGTGGGGCGCAGGGGCCGGTGCCGGAGCCCCAGACGGCGCGGGAACGCCGGGGGGAGCGGGGGTCTGCGACCCTTGCTGATTCATCATCAGCATCGTCCCCTTGAACTTCGGGGCGGCAGCCCCCTTCAAGTTGAAGTTGCACTTGCCGCAGACCGGCGCGGTTTCCGGGTTTTGGGTGCCACAGTTCGGACAGAACACTCGACGACCTCCCTCGGATCGATCCGCCGCGCGCAAGCAACACACGAGGCTCGAGCGCGCACGCGCGCTGAACGCACACGCCGCCGCCTGCCCGCAGCATAGATCACTTTCGCAAGCGATACGCAAGCTGCGCTGGCCTGGCTAGCCTTTCGCACAAGACCCTCTCCGGGCCGGGTGGCAGCTTGGCCAGTCCTTGACACAGACCCGCGCACGCCACTAGGTTCCGGCCCGTTTGCGGGGCTCGGAAGCGCGCGCGGCGCGCGGCAAAATCACGCGATTTCGCTTTCAGTCGCTCCTCGCTCCCGCGGACGAAAGCCCCCACTCACCATGCCCTTCGCTCTCACTGCCGATCGCGAGCGTGAGCTGAACGACATCCTCACGCGGTACCCCGCTGAACATGGCCGCATGGCGGCGTGCATCCCGCTCTTGCACCTGTGCCAGGAGCAAGAGGGGTACGTCAGCGAAGACGTCATCTTCTTCGTGGCGAAACGCCTCGACCTGACGCCCGCCCACGTGAAGGGGGTCGTCACCTTCTACACGCTCTTCAACCAGGAGAAGGTCGGCCACCACCAGGTCTGGGTCTGCCGCACGCTCCCCTGCGCCCTCCGCGGCTCCGGCGACGTCATCGCCCAGTGCGAGAAGCGCCTGGGCATCCACGTGGGGCAGACGACCCCCGACGGCAAGGTGACCCTCCGCACGGCCGAGTGCCTCGCCAGCTGCGGCACCGCGCCGATGATGCAGGTCGACAAGGAGTACTTCGAGAACCTCACGCCGGCGCGGGTCGACGAGATCCTCACCAAGCTGCAGTCGTAGTCGAGTCACGTCTTCGCACGTTCGCTTCGCACGTTTCGCCCACGAGGCCCCCCGAGATGATCAGCCGCTGCGACCACCTCACGAAGGTTTACGGGAAGCCGAACGGCTGGAACCTGGAGACGTACGAGCGCGAGGCCGCGGGCTACCAGACCGCGCGGCGCGTCCTCACCACGATGACCAAGGAGCAGGTCGTCGAGGAGGCCAAGAAGGCGAACATCCGCGGCCGTGGCGGCGCCGGGTTCCCGATGGGGGTGAAGTGGTCGTTCATGCGGCCTCACCCGACGAAGCCCGCGTACCTCGTCATCAACGCCGACGAAGGGGAGCCCGGGACCCACAATGACCGGACGATCATGGAGCTGAACCCGCACTCCGTCGTCGAGGGGTGCATCATCGGCTGCTTCGGGATCGGCGCCCACGTCGCGTACGTCTACGTCCGCGACGAGCTGCATCTGTCGAAGGCCCGGCTCTGGGGCGCGATCAAGGAAGCGCGCGTGAAGGGGTACCTCGGCAAGACGCCGTTCGGGTCGAATTACCCGGTCGAGGTCTACGTCCACACCGGCGCAGGCGCGTACATCTGCGGCGAAGAGACGTCGCTCCTCAACTCGCTCGAAGGGCGCCGCGGCGAGCCGCGGATCAAGCCGCCGTTCCCGGCGCAGGCAGGCGCGTTCGGCTGCCCGTCCACGGTGAACAACCTCGAGACGATCGCGATCGTGCCGACGGCGTTCGCGATGGGCTGCGAGAAGTTCTCGGCGATGAGCAGCATCCACGATCTGAAGGACGGCGGATGCCGCCTCTTCGGCGTGAACGGCCACGTGAAGAAGCCCCAGATCGTCGAGCTCGCCGTCGGCGTCACGCTCCGTGAGCTCATCTACGACATCGGCGGGGGCATCCTGGGCGACAAGCCGCTGATGGGGGTCATCCCGGGCGGATCCTCCACGCCCGTCCTCCGCGCCGACGAAGTGGTGAACGCCCCCGACGAGAAATCGCCGATGCACAAGTGGCACGGCAAGTCGGTGCTCGACGTCCCGCTCGGCGTCGACACGATGCGCGGCGTCGGCACGATGCTCGGCACCTGCTGCGCGACGGTCATGGCCGAAGGGACCGATCCGGTCCTCGCGATGCAGAACCTGATGGCGTTCTACCACCACGAGTCGTGCGGCCAGTGCACGCCCTGCCGCGAGGGCTCGGCGTGGCTCGACTGGACGCTGCAAAAACTCCTCGACGGCAAGGCCTCGATGGACGAGCTGCAGAACCTGCACGACATCGCGAACAACATCATGGGGAACACGATCTGCGCCTTCGGCGAGGGGACGGCGATGCCCGCGCTCGGCTTCTTGCAGAAGTTCCGACCGTACTTCGAACAATACGTTCGCGGAGAGCGCAAGCGCGCCGACGCGACGCTGACGCCGACGGGGACGCGCTAACAAGAGGTACTCGCGATGGACTGGTCCGACGTCTACTTCTACGTCTGCGCCCTCTTGGCGGTCTTCGGTGCGCTCTGCACCGTGATCATGCCGAACCCCATTCGAGGGGCGATGGGGCTCCTCCTGATGATCCTGTCGCTCGCGGGGGTCTTCCTCGGGGCGCACGCGCAGTTCCTCGCGGCGGTCCAGCTCATCGTCTACGCCGGAGCGATCGTCGTCCTATTCCTCTTCGTCATCATGCTCCTCGGCCCGGACGCCACACCGCCGCACGACCATCGCGGGCGGTTCTCACGCACGTTCGCCGGAGGGCTCTTCGCGGTCTGCGCGATCGTCGCGATGGTCGCGGTCATCCACCCCGGGGCCCACTTCGCCCAGGTCCGCCCCGACGAGGACTTCGGAACGATCGATCAGTTCGGACGGGTCCTCTTCTCGTACGGGCTCGTCCCGTTCGAGCTGTCGAGCGCGCTCCTGATGGTGGCCGTCATCGGCGCGGTCGCGGTCGCGCGCGGCAAGGACTCCCACGCAAAGCCTATTCAGGGGGGCCTCCTCGGGCCGGCAACCACGAGCTCCTCGGGGATGAGCACCTCTGCAGCGACGGCCGCGCACGCGGCGCTCGCCGCGGAAAGCCGAGGAGAGTGACATGAGCGTCTCCCACTGCGTCGCCCTCAGCAGCGTCCTCTTCTTGATCGGCGCCGTCGGATTCCTCGTCCGCCGGAACGTGCTCGTCGCGCTGATGAGCATCGAGATCATGCTGAACGCGGTGAACCTCTCGCTCGTCGCGTTCAACCGCGCGATGCCGGCGAACCTGAACGGGCAGATGTTCGCGTTCTTCATCATCGCCGGCGAGGCGGCCGAGGTCGCCGTGGGGCTCGCGATCGTGCTGTCGCTCTTCCGTATCAAACGCACCGTCCGCAGCGACGAGGCGGACCTCTTGAAGAACTGAGACGACGGCGCGTCCGCGCCACGCGCGGCGCGGTCAACACAAGAAAACAACCGAAATGGAATCGCTCTTCCCGCACAACGACTTCTCGCTCATCGCGGTCATCCTCGGCTTCCCGCTGCTGGGCGCGATCGTGAACGGGCTCTGGGGGCGCCGCCTCGGCAAAGAGGCCGTGCGCGCCATGGCGCTCACGGCGGTCGGCGTGAGCTTCGTCGCCTCGCTCCTCACGTTCCTCGCCCTGGCGCAGCACATCGAGCACGAGCACGGCGAGCACGTGAAGCTCGTCTGGACGGCGTGGGACTGGATGCACTCGAACGGCGGCCACGGCAACGCCGACGTCCCCATCCAGATCAAGTTCAGCATCGACGCTCTCTCGGGCGTGATGATGCTGATCGTCACCGGCGTCGGCTTTCTGATTCACCTCTACGCGACGTCCTACATGGAGAAGGACCCGGGGTTCTGGCGCTTCTTCGCCTACCTGAACCTCTTCATCTTCGCGATGCTGGTCCTCATCCTCGCGGACAACCTGCCGGTGCTCTTCATCGGCTGGGAAGGGGTGGGCCTCTGCTCCTACCTCTTGATCGGCTTCTGGTACGAAGAGCTCCCGAACGCGGCAGCCGGGAAGAAGGCGTTCATCGCGAACCGGATCGGCGACTTCGGGATGCTCGTCGGGATGTTCCTGCTCCTTCACTACACGGGGGCGCTCGACTGGGGGGGGATTGCTAGCGGAGCGCGGTCGCTCATTTCTCCACTCGACTCGCAGCGCATCCATATCTGGCCGATCGGCGGCGGTGAGTTCCGCGACTGGAATCACATCCCGCTCCATCTGCTCCAGCCCACCAACCCGGTGACCATCAGCGCCGCCACCGGCGTCGGCCTCGCGCTCTTCCTCGGTTGCACCGGCAAGAGCGCGCAGATCCCGCTCTACGTCTGGCTCCCCGACGCGATGGCGGGCCCAACGCCGGTGTCCGCGCTCATCCACGCAGCCACGATGGTCACCGCCGGCGTCTACCTGGTGTGCCGCCTCTCCTTCGTCTTCGTGCTGTCGCCGTTCACGATGGTGGTGATCGCCGTCACCGGTGCCGCTACCGCGCTTTTGGCTGCGAGCATCGCGCTCGTCCAGAACGACATCAAGAAAGTCCTCGCCTACTCGACCGTGAGCCAGCTCGGCTTCATGTTCATCGGCGTCGGCGTCGGCGCGTTCACCGCCGGCTTCTTCCACGTCTTCACGCACGCCTTCTTCAAGGCCTGCCTCTTCCTCGGGGCCGGGAGCGTCATCCACGCGATGCACGCCCGCATCCACGACGGCGACAAGTCGCAAGACATGCGGATGATGGGGGGTCTGCGGAAGTACATGCCGCTGACCTACTGGACCTTCTTCGCCTCGACGCTGGCCATCGCGGGGTGCCCGCTCACGTCCGGCTTCTTCTCGAAGGACGAGATCCTCTACCGCGCCTTCGTAGACCACACGGTGAACCCGTTCACCGCGCAGCTCGGCAAAGAGGGCTCCGGCGCGTGGGCTCCGCCGATGTGGATCGGCCCGACCCTCTACGTGATCGGCATCATCGCCGCGACGATGACCGCGTTCTACATGTTCCGCGCGCTCTTCCTGACCTTCTGGGGTGACTTCCGCGGGTGGACGATCGGGCGCCCCTCGATCCTCGCGCGCCAAGAGGCCGCGCACGCAGACGACCACGGCCACGACGAGCACCACGAGGAGGACCTCTCCATCCCGGGCTACGCCCCGAGCGAGTCCCCGTGGCAGATGACGGTGCCCCTGATCATTCTCGGCACCTGCGCGATCTTCGCGGGCGTGCTCAACATGGCGCCGTTCCATTTCGAGCCGATGAGCAAGTGGCTCGATCCCGTGTTCGAGAGCGCGCTCAAGGACTCGGTCGTCCTGAGCGGAAACGCCGAGCACCTCGTATGGCCGCTGGCCGTGGGGGGAATCGGCGCGTTCGCGGTCGGCACCGCGATTGCGTACTGGATGTACATCGCGCGCGCCGGCGAGCCGGCGAAGGCCGCTGCCGAAGCCGCGCCGGGCCTGTATCGACTGCTCCTCGACAAATGGCGCATCGACGAGCTCTACGAGGTCACCGTCCTCACGATGGTCGACGCGCTCGCGGACACGTTCGCGGCGTTCGATCAGGCCGTCGTCGACGGCATCCTCGCGCGACTGAGCTCGCTCGTGGTCGTCGGCCTCGGGACGCTCCTCCGCGCGTTCCAGACGGGCGTCGTCCACGTCTACAGCGCGTTCATGGTCATCGGCCTCGCGGCGATGGGGTGGTTCTTCGTCGCCCCCCACGCCGACGCCTCGATCAGCGCGAGCGGAGACGGCGACTACACGGTCGTGGCCAGCCCCGGCATGGGCTACACGTACCGCTGGGACGCGAACGGTGACGGAAAACCCGACGCCCAGCAATTCGGGAGTCAGCAACAGGTCAAGGTCCACCTCGACGCCGGCCAGACGCAGAAGGTCGGGATCGAAGTGACGAACGCCTTCGGCCTCCACGGCATGAAGGAGATCTCGATCACCAGGCCTGCCGCGCAGCAGGTTCTCGAGATAGGGCAAAGGTAATGTCGACCATCGGAACGACACCGGCGCCGCACGGACACGACGAGCACGCAGAGCCCGCGGCGGCTCCGCGGTTCGGGTGGTCCGAGCTCGGCTGGCTGACCTTGGTTGTCCTCGTAGGCATCGCCGCCGCGCGCCTCCTCGATGCCGCGATCCCGGTGCTCATCGCCGCTGCGGTCGCGGCGTCCCTCCCGCGCAAGCACGGCTGGGACATCAAGCTGCCCCTCGCGGTGATCGCCGGCATTCTCGCCCTCTTCGTCGTGCGCGCGTGGCCCGTGACGGGCGAGCTCCCCGAAGCCCCGCCGCCGGAACCGACGACGATCCTGTCCTGGCTGATCGGTCTGCCGATCGCCGGCGCCGTGGCGATCCTCTTTCTCCCGCGCCAGGCGCCGCGAGTGCTGCGCGGCGTGACGATGGGGGTCATGTTCGCGACGATCGCGCTCACGATCCCGCTCCTCAACGTGACGATGGGGCGCACCTTCCACTTCAACCAGGACGTCCCCTGGATGGCGTCGCTGGGCATTCGCTACCACGTCGCGCTCGACGGGATCACGCTGTGGCTCGTGATGCTCACGGTGCTCCTGCAGCCGGTGGCGGCGTGGGCGTCGTTCGGCCCGATCCAGACGCGCGTGAAGGACTGGTGCTTCGCGCTTCTTCTCCTCGAGGGGGCGATGCTCGGCGCCTTCCTCTCGATGGATCTGTTCCTGTTCTACGTGTTCTGGGAGCTGATGCTGGTCCCCATGTACGTCATGATCGGCGTCTGGGGGGGGGCGAACCGCATCAAGAGCGCGGTGAAGTTCTTCCTCTACACGATGTTCGGCAGCGTCCTCATGCTGGCCGCGATCCTCTACATCGCCTACGCCTACGCGCGCGTCTCGCCCGACAAGATGCCCTCGTTCGACTTCTTCGAGCTGCAGAGGCTCGAGATCCCGATGAGCGTGCAGATCTGGCTCTTCGCCGCGTTCGCGCTGTCGTTCTTCATCAAGGTCCCGATGTGGCCGGTCCACACGTGGCTCCCCGACGCGCACACCGAGGCCCCCACCGGCGGCTCGATCATCCTGGCCGCGGTCATGCTGAAGATGGGGACCTACGGGTACCTCCGGTTCTGCATCGGCCTCTTCCCCGAGGCTTCTTCATCGATGGCGGCGACGCTCGCGGGAGTCGCGGTCCTCGGCGGGATCATCTACGGCGCTCTTTGCGCCTGGAAGCAGGACGACGTCAAACGCCTGATCGCGTACTCGTCGGTCGCGCACCTCGGCTACGTCATGCTGGGGATCTTCGCGGCCACCCCCGCGTCGCTCGAGGGGGCCGTCCTCCAGATGGTGAACCACGGAATCTCGACGGGGGCGCTCTTCCTCCTCTTCGGCGTCATCTACGACCGCCGTCACACTCGTCAGGCCGACGACTTCGGCGGGCTCGCCAAGGTAATGCCCGTCTACGCGACGCTCTTCGTCATCGCCACGCTCGCGAGCGTCGGGCTCCCGGGGACGAACGGCTTCATCGGCGAGTTCATGGTCATCACGGGGACGTTCGTGAGCAATCACCTCGGCCACGTGAACGGCATCCAGGCCGTCGGAGCGGCCATCGGCGTCATCCTCGGCGCGCTCTACATGCTGAGCGTCGTTCAGAAGATGTTCTTCGGGCCGATCACGCGGCGCGAGAACAAGCACCTCGAGGACATCAACGGCCGCGAGATGATCGCGGTCGCGCCACTCCTCATCATGGTCTTCGTCATCGGCTTCTTCCCGAACATCTTCCTGTCGCGGATGAAGGACGCCGTCGCCCGCGTCGAGAGCGACTACACGCTCCGATCCGAGATGAACCCCGCCCCTCGCTTCTACGACGGGCCGATCAAGCTCGTCCCCCGCAAGGCGGACGCGCCGCCGCTCCCGGTGGACCTCCAGCCCGACACGGGCGACGCGAACACGAAGTAGCCCCGAACGCCTCTTCCCCCTGCCCCCGCCTTCCACGAAGAAACACGAGCAGACCCGATGGCGCTGACTTTCGCACTCTCCCCTCTCCTGGTCATCGCGCTCGGCGCGATGCTCCTCATGATGGCCGAGGCGTTTCAGAAGAAGCGCCGCGGCGACAGCGGGCTCGCGCTCGGCGCTGCCATCGTCTTCTTCGGAGGGGCCGCGTTCGCAGGGGCGGTGTGGCTCTACGGCGTGGAGGGGATCGAGGGGCTCGATAGCCTCGCCCCCTGGCTGGTCATCGACCGCTTCTCCCTCTTCTTCGACGTCGTGCTCTGCCTCGGCGGCGCCCTCGCAGCGCTGCTCGCAGGGGGCTACCTGCCGGAGCACAATCTCGATCGCGGGGAGTTCTACTCGCTCCTCCTCTTCTCGACGTTCGGCGCGATGATGCTCGCGGCCGCGGGGGACACGCTGACCGTGTTCCTCGGGCTCGAGACGATGTCGATCGGCGCCTACGCGATGACCGCGTTCCGGCGCGCGTCTCCCCGGTCGGCGGAGGGGGCCCTCAAGTACTTCCTCCTCGGCTCGTTCGCCGCGGCGCTGCTCCTGTACGGCTTCGCGTTCCTCTACGGCGCGACGGGCCACACCGACCTGGCCGGGATCGGCGCCGCGCTCAAGGCGGGGCACTCGAAGGATCCTAGCGTCGTCATCGCGCTCGTGCTCGTCCTCCTCGGGCTAGCATTCAAGGTGAGCGCGGTCCCCTTCCACATGTGGACACCCGACGCCTACGAAGGGGCGCCGACGCCGGCGACCGCCTACATGGCGGTTGCCGTGAAGAGCGGCGGCTTCGCGATGATGCTCCGCGTTCTGCTCACCGCGTTCGGCGATCCGCAGTCGATGTCCTGGGGAGCCGGCTGGCCGCCGGTCTTGGCGTGGATGGCCGTCGTCACGATGACCGTCGCGAACCTCATCGCGGGCCGGCAAGAGTCGGTCAAGCGCATGCTCGCGTACTCCAGCGTGGCGCACGCCGGCTACATCCTCGTCGGGGTCGTGTGCACGATGCGCGCGCAGCACCAGGCAGGCGCGGGCGTCCTCTTCTACCTGCTCGTCTATACGGTCTCCACCGCAGGAGCGTTCGGGTCGCTGATCCTGTGCGGGAGCTTCGGCAAGGAGGCCGTCACGTACGAGGACCTCTCCGGAGTGGGCCGCCGGAACCCGGCTGCCGCGCTCGCGTTTTCGCTCTTCCTGTTGTCGCTCGCGGGCGTCCCGCCGACCGCGGGGTTCTTCGCGAAGTGGTTCCTGTTCCGCACCGCGATGGATACGGGCTTCTACGCGATCACGATCATCGCGTTCATCAATAGCGTCATCGGCGCCTACTACTACCTGCGCGTCCTCGTCGCGATGTACATGCGAGAGCCTGCAGCGGGGGCACCGATCGCGGTCCCTATGCGGTCCGGTTACGTGACGGCCGCGCTGCTCATCAGCGCGATCCTCGTTCTAGCGCTTGGCCTCATCCCCGTGAAGTCGCTCGACGTCGCGGTGCAGGCGGCCTCTTCGTTCCCCGGGTGAGGCGCCATTGAAATCGTTCGCCCTCACGCCGCTCGCGCTGCTGACCGCACTGCTCGCGAGCTGCCACGCTCCGAGCGAACAGGCATCCGCCAAAGACTCCGGCTCACCGCAACCCGGCCCCCCTCCGAGCGCGCCGATGAACGTCACGCCGCTCCCGGCGGCGAGCGTTGCCGCCTACATCAACCCGGCGCACTTGCCCCCGTACAACGGTCCCACCGGGAGCGTCGAAGGGACCATTCGGATCGACGGGCCACCGGCCCCGGAGACGAAAGGGGTGGACTTCAGCACGTGCCCCGACGGCGCGCGGATGTACGGGCACCTCTTCCGCGAAGGGGCACCGGGAGCCGACGGCTCGCGACCGCTCGCCGACGCGATCGTCGCCATCACCGGCTACCAGGGCTACTACATCCCAGAGCGCAAAGAGGCAGCGACGCTGACGATCGACGACTGCGCATTCGCGTCGCGCACGGTCGCCATGACGTTCGGACAGCGCCTCGAGATCGCCAACAACTCGGGGGAGCTCTGGGCGCCGATGCTGACGCAGGCGCCCATGCCCGTGCTCATGATGGCGACGGCGCACGGCGACCCGGTGCGCCTCTACCCTCCTCACCCCGGCTACTACACGCTCGTCGACAAGGGGAAGCACTTCTGGGCGCAAGCCGACGTGTACGCGCTACTGCATCCGCTTCACGCCGTGAGCGACGCCTCGGGGCACTACCGGATCGACGGAGTCCCGGTCGGGAAGCTCAAGGTGAACGCGCGACTCGCCGCGCTTCAGCGCGATGCTTCCGCCGATGTCGAGGTACTCGCGGGGGTCGTTCAGACGGCCGATCTGGTTCTTCACTACACGCCGGCACCGGTCGCCTCGGCCGATGCCGGGGCGAAGCCGCACATCATTCCCTGAGTCGACTACTCGACGATGCGCGCCCGCTCCGCAGGCGTGTGCGCCACGGCGGCGAGACGCGCCCGCGCGAGCGGGATCGCGGCGCTGTCGCCCGCGCGAACGGCACAATCGAGCGCGGCCGCCGCAACGAGCGGAGCCGCCGGATCGAGGCGCGCGAGGAGGTCTCCGATCGCGCGCGGCGGTACGTCGATCGCGCCCGCCAGGGCGAGACGCACGAACGCGACCGTCACGATCGGATCGCGCCCTCGCGAAGCGCGGAGAGCACGAGCGAGTGAGATCGTCGCAGGGTCCTTGGGGGCGCGCATCGCCAGGGCGAGCAGTCGATGGCGCACGTCCGCCGCCGCAACCACGTCGTCGGCGACGGGCTCGGAGCGCCGCGCCGCAAGCTCGATCCGGGCGTCCGGATCGAGCTCGTTCGCGTCGAGCGCTCCCCCGGCGGCGAGCTCGACCGCGATCGGAGTCACGAGGGAGTCGCCCGCCACGATGGGCTCGCGTGGGATGGCGCGCACGAGCGAGCGGGCTGCCTCCGGGGAGCCGGCGTGCGCTAGCGCTCGCGCGTAAGCAAGCCAGACCTCCGGCGGAACCGGCGCGTCGCCGGCCTTTGGGGCGCCTAGGGCGACGAGGCGACTCATGGCGCTGGAAGGAGTCCGCAGGTCGTGCGTCGCGTTCGCGATCGCGAGGACGAAGCGCGGCGCGATGGCGCGGGGCTCCGCTTCGGAGAGCATCGCCGCGATAATCCGCGCGCTGACGGCGTCACCGTTGAGGAGCGCCCTCGCAGCGAGGACGACGGACGGAATTCGGCTCCGACTCGCGATTCGGCGCGCCGCCGAGGAGTCTCCCGCCAGGAGCGCATCATCGATCGCGAGACGCGCAATTCGCGGGTCGATCGCCCCGCCCGCGTCCGCCTCCACGCGCGCCCGAGCGAGCATGCGTGCCGCGACGATGTCCCCTCCCCCCTCGAACCTCGCGACCGCGCGATCGACGTCGCCTTCACGCGAGCCCGCCAACGACACGAGACGCGCAAGCGCGCGTGCTTCGAGCAGGGCGTCCCCATGACCGCGCGCCCAGGTCGCGAGCGCGTCCCACGCCGCCGCGTTCGTCCCTTCGAGGAGCGTCAGCGCAATGAGGCGCGCGCGCAGATCTTCCGATGCCGCGTCCGACTCCGACGCCTGCAACCGCGCCAGCGTCGCGAGCGGCTCTACCGCCGCCGGATCGGCCTTCATCGCCCGTCGTGCGCTCTCGACTGCCGCGCGCGCGTCGCCGCGCCGCTCCGCGCAATGCGCCCTGGCCTCGAGCGCCGGGGCGTAAGAGCCATCCATCGCGAGCGCGCGATCGATCGCCACGTCGGCCTGTGGGTCGTTCGGGTCTCGCCTGCAGCGCGCGTCGCCGAGGCGCGCCATCGGCTCGGGATCCCGCGGCCCGAGCGCCGCAGCGACCATGTATCCCTCGACCGCGCCCGCAAGGTCTCCCGCCGCGTCAGCGATCGATGCGCGCAGATACGCTGCATAGGCGTCGGCGGGGACGAAGTCGCCCGCGACCGGGCGCCCGTCGATTACCCGCACGACCTTCTCCTCGGTCACGCAGCCGATCGCGGCAAGGGCGGCGATCGCGGTGACCGCGACGAAACCGATGGGTGTGCGCCGCGATCTCATGCGACGCACCCCTTCATGGCCTCGAGCAATCGATCGTTGTCCCCTTCTGCCCCGATCGTGACCCGAAGCTGATTCGCCAGTCTCCCCCCGCTCGCATGAAAGCTCCGCACGAGGACGCCCCGCTCCCTGAGAGCGTCGACAATCTCGCGCGCCGGTCGCTCGGTCCGCACCCAGAGGAAGTTGGCGGAGCTCGGCGTGACGGAGAACCCGGAGAGACCCGAGATCTCGGCGGCCACCCGCGCGCGCTCGCGAACGACGCGCGCGATCTCGTCCTCGATGGCCGGCCACGCCTCGAGGAGAACGGCTGCGGCGGCGGCCTGGCTCGTGGCGCTGACGTTGAAGGGCTGGCGCGCCTTGTCGATCTCCCGCACGAGCTCCGCGTCTGCCTCGAGCCACCCGACCCGCAGCGCCGCGAGCCCGAGCTTGCTCACCGTGCGAAGGACGCCGAGGTTCGGATACCGCTCACGGAGCGCTCGACGCGAGCCGCCTGCGTAGTCGATGTAGGCCTCGTCGAGCACGACCAACGCGTCGGCGGCCGCCTCGATCACCTGCGTGAGCCGGTCTTCGCTCATCAGGTTGCCCGTCGGGTTGTTCGGGCTCGCGATGAAGACGACGCTTGGCGACGCCGCGGAGATCGCTCGTGTCATCGCGCTCGCGTCGAGGTCCCAGGAGGAATCGAGCGGTACCTCCAGGCTCTTCATCCCGTGGCCACGCGCCGTCACGCGGTACATGACGAACGTCGGCGTTGGGCTGAGCACCACCGCCTGGGGAAGCTTGGCGCGCGGCCGCGCGAGGGCGTTCAGGATCAGCGCGATGACCTCGTCCGATCCCGTGCCGATCAGCAGATCCTCCGGCCTTGCGCCGGTCCTCGCACGGATGGCGTCCTTGAGCGCGCGGGCCCGAGCGTCGGGATAGCGCTCGAGCGGCACGCGACCGATCGCCCGCGCGACCGCGTCTCGGATCGCGGGCGAGGCTGCGGCCGGCGCCTCGTTCGCGTCGAGGCGCGCGACGATCCCCGGGAGGTCGCCCGGTACGTACGCCGACATCTCGGCGAGCTCCGGACGCAGGAGCGCGCGGAGGGCGTCGATCATCTCTGGACCCGGAAATCCCCGGCGTCTCCGAGATCCGTCGTCGAGTTGTCGTCGCCCCCTTCGTGGATCTCGTGGTGCGCGTGCGCCGCCTCCGCCTGACGAAGGCGCTCGGCAATCTCGATGAGCCTGCGCTCCACGCGGCCGTACACGCTCGACGCCGGAAACCGACCGGACGAATCCCGCTCCCCCGCGGGGACCCCGGTGAGGATCTCGATCCCCTGAGAGACCGACGATACCGCGTAGAGGTGGAACCTCCCCTCGCCGATCGCGCGCGCCACGTCCTCGCGAAGCACGAGGTGCGGCAGGTTCGCCCGCGGCATCAGCACCCCTTGCGTCCCGGTCAGCCCTCGCGCGGCGCACAGGTCGAAGAACCCCTCGATCTTCGCGCAGACCCCACCGATCGTCTGGATCTCGCCGAGCTGATTCACGCTCCCCGTGACGGCGAGCCCCTGGTCGATCCCCACGTCGGCCAGCGCGCTCAGCACCGCGAACAGCTCGCTCGACGACGCGCTGTCGCCGTCGACTTCGCCGTAGCTCTGCTCGAACGCGATCTGCGCGCGCAAGGACAGAGGCCGCTCCTGGCCGAAGACGCGCCCCAGATACCCGCGGACGATCGCGACCCCCTTCGTGTGAATCGCGCCCCCCAGCTGCGCCTCGTGCTCCACGTCGACGAGCCCTTCGCGCCCGAGCGCGACGACGGCTGTGATCCTCATCGGCTGGCCGAACTCGACATCGCCGGCGGAGTAGACGGAGAGACCGTTGACGACCCCGACGCGGGTCCCTCCGGTCTCCATGGCCACCTCGCCCCGGATCGTGAGATCGCGGACGTGCCGCTCGGCCGCGCCGGCTCGATCCCGTCGCTCGCGCCACGCGACCTCGATGTCCTCGGCCGTGACGCGGCTCCCCACGGGCGGGGCCACGGAGGCACGAAAACGAGGCTCGCTCCCCTCCCCTTCGTTCTCCCCGGACGTGGAGCGGGCCGCTGCGAGCGCGCTCGCGAACGCCATCGTCTCCTCGAGGGGCGAGAGGCTCAACGCCACCCGCTCCCGCTCGGTCGCCAGCCGAACCGCGTAGTCGAGCAGTCGAGCCCGCGCGGGTCGGTCGAACGTCCCCCACTCGCGCTCGCGAGCCATCTGCATCAGATACGCATCGAGCGCGAGCAGGTGCTCCTTCGTGCGTGGAATCGACGGCTCGACCTCGACCTTCACGCGGAACAGCGCCGCGAAGTCGGCGTCGGCCTGGAGCAGCGTCGCGTAGAGCTCCGGCGGGCCGACGAGCACGACCCGCACCCGGATCGGAACCGGCACGGGGCGGAGCGACGTCGCGTAGAGGCCGAGCGGTCCGAGCGGGTCTTCCGCGCCGATCTGCCGCTCGCGCAAGACGCGCTTCATGCGCTCCCAGATGATCGGATCCGTGAGCAAGTCCGCCGCCCGGACCACGAGCACACCGCCCGACGCCTTGTGGAGCACGCCCGCGCGGATCCGGGTGAAATCGGTGAGAAGCGCGCCGAAGCGGGCCCGGCGCTCGAGGTACCCGAAGAGGTTCGGATACGTCGGGTTCGTCTCGTAGAGGACCGGAGCAGGAGCGCCAGGCTCGTTGGTTACGAAGAGGTTCACGCGGAACCGGCTCAGGCGCGTCGCGTGCTCGGGATCGACGTCCCGCGTGGGATCGTCGGTCTCTTCCTCGTTGCTCTCCCCTTGGAGGAGATCCTCCCAGTCTTCCTTGAGCGCCTGCGCGACGCGCTCCAAGTAAGCGACGACGTCCCGACCGTACGGCGAGAACGCATCGATGAACGCCTTCATCGACGTGTCGATCAGCGCCGACGCCGCCAGGCCGAACGCCTCCTCGCGCGCCGCTTCGAACGTGGCGCCGGCCTGCTTCACGAGCTGGGCCGATTGCTCGACCTCCTTCGTGAGCTGCCCCTCCGCCTCACCCAGCGCGCGCTTCGTTGATTCGTCGAGCGCCGCGAACTGCTCGGGGCTCACCGGCTTTCCGTGGAGGATGGGGAACGTCTGAACGCCCCCTTGCACCGCGCGGATCCCGAAGCCGAGAGATTTCGCTGTCGTCTCGAGCTCCGTGACGACCTGCTTGTTCCGCGCTTCGAGCTGGGTGGCGAGCTCCGAGGTCGCCTTCTGGACGACATCGGCGCGCGCGATCGAGGGCATGTCGTGCCGGAGCTTCTCGACCAGCTGCTTCATCGAATCGACGAGGATCGGCCCGACCCCGGCCGGCAGGACGATCGGACGGGGGGCCGAGGGATGCTCGAAATCGTGTACGTAGACCGTGTCGGGGGGGGACGGCCGCGACGCGGCAAAGCGCTGCGCGTAGCGGACGATGTCGTCCTCGATCATCACCTCGGGCTCGGCCGCGACGAACACGTGAAAGCTCGGCTCCCGGGCTGCGAGCCCCAGCTCGAGCGCCCTGCGCGCGATCGGCCCGACGAGCTCGAAGAGGCCGTCGCTTTCGTGCGGAGTCTCTGGAAGGATCGTCGGATCCGTCCGAACCTGGACCGCGTCCGCAGGCACGAGGAAAGCGTCCCTGGATCGCGCCCTGACATCGGCTGCCGCCTCGCTCCAGAGCCGGGGCTGGGACGGAGACGGAGCCGGGGTAAGGGGTTCGCCCCCAGTCGAGGTCGCTGAGCCCCGCCCCTTGGCCTTCGCGCCCCCCGGCGCCCCGCGCACGTCACCTGCCGTTTTCGTAGGTCTGCGGGGTGTAGGCCGGGTTGGCATGTTGAGCTCCCCCTAACCTTAACACGTCTTCGCGATTCCCCTCTGGTCCGCGCGCACCTTCCGAGGTTACGATTGAAGCGGACGGCACGTTCGAGGCCAAGGCCCCGGCGTGGTCTAGACCAGAAGGTACTGATGGCACGTCTGATCCTCGCCACAAACGAGGGGCAACAGGCGATCGAGCTGCGCCCGATAAACAGCCTCGGGCGGCATCCGAACAACTCGATCCAGCTCCTCGACAAGATCGTGTCGAAGGAGCACTGCATTCTCGAGCAGCGCGACGGGATCTTCATCCTCCGCGACCTCGGGAGCCTGAACGGCACGTACATCAACGGCGAGCGTGTCCGCGGGGAGCAGGCCCTGAAGCACGGCGACGAGATCGCGCTCGGGTCGACCCGCGCTCGTTACGACGACGGCTCCGGGCCGATGAACTTCGCGATGCCCGCGATCAGCCCAGGCGCGATTCAGCAGCCTGCTCCGCCCGGATGGCACGGCGGCGGGGGAGGCGGTGGGGGGCAAGCGCCGATGTCTCCTGCGATGCCCGCGGCCCCCTTGCCGATGGTCACGCCCCAGATGGGGGGGCCAGGCTATGCGCCAGGCGCCCCGGCAGGCCCGCCGCCGCAGCAGGCCCCCTTCCCGCCGCGCAATTCCCCGGCCGTTCCCTACTCTCCGCATCAGCCGCCGGCCCCCCTCCCCCATCCACCTCCTGGGCAGCCTCACCGACCGCCGAGCTTCGGCGGCACGCGCGTCGACGTCCTCGACAGCGCGCGCGCGATCGGGACGCAGATCGCCGCGTACACGAAGGGCTTCCTCCCGTTCGACCAGGTTGCCCACGACGCTCAGCAGCTACGAATGGACTACGAGCGCCTCCGGATCACGTGGGAGCTGACCCGCGAGATCGGCCTCGAGCGCGACATCGACAAGCTCCTCGAGAAGATCCTCCTCGCGCTCTTCAAGTTCGTGAACGCCGACCGCGGCGTCATCCTCTTGAAGGACGAGAACGGCGCGCTCCAGCCGAGGACCGCGCACCGCCGCGACGGAACGGACGCTCCCATTCAGGTCAGCTCGACCATCCTCAACCACGTCATCAAGGAGCGCGCGAGCGTCCTCACCCACGACGCCTCGATGGACTTCGCGGCGTCGAAGGGGAAGAGCATGATCCTGAACCGCATCTCGAGCGCGATCGTCGTCCCGCTCCTCCACGAGGCGGAAGTGCTCGGTGCGATGTGGCTCGACAGCGAGTCGCTCGCGCAGTTCCAGCAGAAGGACCTCGAGCTCATCACGGCCGTCGCGAACCAGGCGGCGATGTTCATCGAGAACACCCTCCTCGCCGAGAAGATCAAGAAAGAGATCGTCACGCGCGAGCGCTTCTCGCGCCTCCTCTCGCCGAACGTGGCCGAGCAGGTCATCAGCGGGAAGCTCGAGGTGAAACAGGGGGGCCAGCTCGTCAAAGAGTGCACCGTCTTCAACTCCGACATCCGCGGCTTCACGCGGATGAGCGAGGGGACGACGGCCGAGTTCATGGTCGAGCTCTTGAACGAGTACTTCGAGCAGATGGTCGACACGATCTTCAAGTACGAAGGGACGCTCGACAAGTTCATGGGCGACGGGATCATGGCCCTCTGGGGCGCCCCCGCCGCGCACCCCGACGACCCGATCCGAAGCGTGCAGTGCGCGATCGAGCAGATGGAGGCGCTCGGGAAGTTCAACCGGAAACGGATGGAGCTCGGCACTCCGCCGCTGGCGATCGGCATCGGCCTCCACACCGGACCGCTGGTCGCGGGCTACGTCGGCAGCTCGAAGGCGCTTTCGTACACCGTCATCGGCGACACCGCGAACACGAGCGCGCGTCTCTGCGGCATCGCTCTGCCGGGGCAGATCATCGTCAGCGAGTCGACGCTCGGCCGGCTCGTGAATCGCTTCGAGGTCGAAGAGCTCCCGGCCGCGCACCTGAAGGGGAAAGAGAAGCCCCTGCGGATCTTCAACGTGAAGCGGGAGAAGCTGAGCGCCGTCGCAAAGGTCGGCTGACCGCTTGAATCGTGCGAGGCCTGCGCTCGCCGCGCTCGCGCTCGCGGTGGTCTTGGCGCTTTGGGCGCTGGGTTGCGGCGGCTCCCCCGGAGACATCGCCATCCCCGAGTGGCAGATGGTTGCGCCAGCGTCGGCGAAGGTGCTCCTCCCCGCGCACCTCGATCGGTATCTGACCGAGCGCCCGGCGAGCTACACGCTCTCCGCGGTCGTCGCTGTCCCCGCGGACGCTGGCGACGGCGACCTGACCTTTTCCATCCCCCTCCTCCCTTCTCTTGCGTCTCTCCGGGTCAACGGCGTCGAGGCGATCCCGCTCGAGGACGTGCTCTCCGATCGGTACCGCAGCCGCGGCCCTCTCGCGTGGCACATCCCCCGCTTCGCGTCTCGCCCCAGCACCCTCCACCTCGAGCTGACCGTCGAGAACACGTGGTCTCAGAGCGGATGGATCGACAGCGTCCCTCATCTGAGCGCCGGCGCTCATGGCGCCCCTTGGTACGTCTTCGTCCGCAACTGGAATGACGTCGCAGCGGTGTGCGCGCTCGGGACCCTCACGCCGATTGGGTTCACCTACCTCGCGATGTTCTTGCAAGCTGGGCGTCGCAGGAAGGAACACGGTTGGTTCGCGGTGCAGGCGCTCGCAGCGTCGGTGCTCCCCTACTTCCAGCTCGGCGTCACGCAGCTCGTCTTCGGGCGCTACGACGCACCCGTCCTGGCCGTTACCTTGTCCGGAGCCGCCATCTCGTCGGTCTACTTCACGCACGCCCACTTCGGGCTCCGTGCCCCCTCCCGGTTCTGGGCCTTCCTCATGGCGGGCGTGGCCGTGCTCGCCGCTGTGTGGTCAGGCCCCTTCGTCGCGACGAGCCACGTGGGCCCGATCATCGTCGTCACGGTGCAGCTCGCCGTCGTCCACCAGCTCTACGAGCTCGGCCGCCTCTCCCTGAAGCGACCGAGGCCCGCGAACGCTCTCACGTTCCTCCTCTCATGGATCGGGCTCGGCGCCACGGCGTGGGACGACTGCCTTTCTTGGCTCGGTATCGGCGAGAAGCTGGGAGGATTTCACGCCGCGAGCGCCGGGCTCGGCCTCTTCGGCATTCTTCAGGCCGTCGCGCTGAGCCGCGAGCATGTCCTGTCTCTAGGAAGGTCCGACGAGCTGAACACGCAGCTCCAGGCGCGTGTCGTCGAGCTCGAGGCTCGTCAAAGGGACGTTGCTTCCCTCAACGAAGAGCTGCGGCGCCAGATCGCCGAGCGCTCCGGGCAGCTCGCCGACGCGCTCTCGCGCTTGGGGAGCGAGAAGTCACCCGCGGCGATCCGGCTCCACGTCGGAGACGTGATCAAAGGACGTTACGAGCTCACGCGCGAGGTCGGCGCCGGTGCGATGGGAACGGTCTACGAGGTCGTGCGTCTCGGGGATCGAAAACACTTTGCGATGAAAGTCCTGAGCGGCGTCTCCGGCGCGCTCGACATGGCGCGCTTCGCCCGCGAGGCGCAGCTCGCGTCGCACGTGGATCACCCGAACGTCGTGTCGATCGTCGACGTGGACGTCGCGAGCTCGGGCCTCATCTTCATCGTGATGGAGCTCGTCGAGGGGGACTCGCTCCTCGGCCTCAAGAGTCGCTACGGCGAGATGGGGTTCGCGCTCGACGTTCTGCTGCAGCTCGCGGAAGGGCTCGCGGCGATCCACGCGATGGGGATCGTCCACCGCGATCTCAAGCCCGCCAACGTTCTCGTCAGCCAGGACGGACCCGCGCTACGGGTGAAGATCTCCGACTTCGGCGTCTCCACGATCGCGCAAGGCGCCGACTATCCAGCGGACGGTGTCTCCGAAGACGAGAGCGCGGAGGGACAGGAGCCTTCGACGCTCGCGGAGCCATCGGCCCGGCGCCGCTCCGCGGCATTCTCCGACGCGAGCGCCGACGCCGCCGACACGGCGAGGCGCGCGCGCTCGGAAGGCGAAGGGAGCCCCATCCACGCGAGCCCGCTCACCGAAACCGGCGCGCTCCTGGGCACACCGGTCTACATGGCACCGGAGCTCGCCTACGGGGCGAAGAACGCCAAGCCCCCCTGCGATGTCTTCAGTCTTGGCGTGATCGCCCACGAGCTTCTGACGGGCGTACGGCCGTGGCTCGACTCGCCCGCCTTCGCCCGACAGCGCGGAGCCTCGGTTCCACCGGCAACCCCGCTCATCCACCTTTGCCCCTCCCTCGATCCAGTCATGGCGGACGTCCTCGATGCCTGCCTCAGCTCGGAACCGAGCGCGCGACCTGCTGCGACCGAAATCGTCGCGGCGCTCCGCGTCGCGCGCGCGGCTCGCGTGGCTCAACTAGCGGCGGCGAAGAGCGCGAGCTGACATACACGTCGCACCTCTCGCTAGACGACACGAGGAGAGCGACTGACGTGCGCGCGCGTGCGTACCAAACGCGTGGGACACTCGCGTTGCCCATTGCTCAGAAATTCGCGCCGTGCACAATGCAAAGTAGTGTTCAGCGACATGCGTTGGCTTTGGGCCCCCGTCGCCGCCTGCATGCTCACCTTTGTCGGGTGTGGCAGTAGCGGTGGTTCCGACGGGATTATTCTTAACAGTGAAGACTCTGGAGCTGGGGTTTACGACTCCAGTACCGGGAGCCTCCTTGGCGACGCGACGACCGGCAACCCGGATGGCGCCCCCTCGTGCACGCCGAGAACCTGCGCGCTCGCCGGAGCGAACTGCGGTCCTGTCGCCGATGGATGCGGCGGTCTCTTGCAATGCGGATCGTGCACGGCTCCGACGACGTGCGGCGGCGGCGGCACTCCCAGCGTTTGCGGCGGAACGGCGGCGTGCGTCCCCGCGACGTGCGCCTCTCTCGCGGTGAACTGCGGACAGCAGGGGGACGGTTGCGGCAACGTCATCGACTGCGGAACGTGCGCGGCTCCTCAGACGTGCGGCGGCGGCGGTACGGCAAGCACCTGCGGCGGCAGCGCGGGCTGTATCCCTGTCACGAGCTGTCCCGCGGGGATGAACTGCGGTGCGGTCGCAAACGGATGCGGCGGCCTCGTGAACTGCGCCGGCGACGACGGCGGTGAGCCGTGCCCGAGCGGCGAGACGTGCGGCGGCGGCGGCCAGCCGAACACGTGTGGCGCGTCCGACCTCCTGCCTGACGGCGGCTTCTTCGACGCGGGCGGCTGCACTCCGATCCCGCAGACGACGGCATGCGCGAGCATCAACTGCGGCGTCGCGAGCGACGGTTGCGGCGGTGGGTACAACTGCGGGACGTGCACCGCTCCGCAGACGTGCGGAGGGGGCGGCACGCCGAGCGTGTGTGGCGGAAACTCCGGCTGCGTCCCCACGACCGCCTGCCCCTCGGGGGAGAACTGCGGCGTCGTGGCCAATGGATGCGGCGGTCTCGTGACCTGCGGGACGGACGACGGCGGAGGGTGCGCGAGCGGAGAGACGTGCGGCGGAGGAGGGTCGCCGAACACGTGCGGCGCGAAGAACATCCTCCCTGACGGAGCGGTGGTCGACGGCGGCCTCAATGTCTGCACGCCGATCCCCCAGAGCACCGCGTGCGCGGGGCTCAACTGCGGCCTCGCGAGCGACGGGTGCGGAGACACCTACAACTGCGGGACGTGCACCGCCCCGCAGACGTGTGGCGGCGGCGGCACGCCGAGCGTGTGCGGTGGTAACTCGGGCTGCGTTCCACTGACGGTGTGCCCGTCCGGAATGAACTGCGGCATCGTGGCCAACGGTTGCGGCGGTACGGTGACGTGCGGCGTGGACGGCGGCACGTGCCCGACCGGCGAGCTGTGCGGCGGCGGCGGATCGCCCAACGTCTGCGGCGCAAAGAACATCCTCCCTGACGGCGGCATCGTCGACGGCGGGCTCAACGTCTGCACGCCGATCCCGCAGAGCACCGCCTGCGCGGGGATCGGTTGCGGCCAGACCGGCGACGGCTGCGGCAATCTCTACACCTGCGGCACCTGCACGGCTCCCGAGAGCTGCGGCGGCGGCGGGACTCCGTTCCAGTGCGGGCAGGCCGCCTGCACGCCGCTCACGACCTGCCCCGCGGGCATCCAGTGCGGCACTGCCGCCAACGGGTGCGGCGGGACCATCAACTGCGGCACCTGCACGGCCCCTGCGACGTGCGGTGGCGGCGGGACTCCTTACCAGTGCGGTGAGCCCGCGTGCGTGCCAGCGACGACGTGCCCGGCCAACGTGACATGCGGCCCGGCCGCGGACGGATGCGGCGGGGAGATCGCCTCGTGTGGCACGTGCACCGCGCCCGCGACTTGCGGCGGCGGCGGTGTGGCCTCGCAATGCGGCACCCCGCCGTGCGTCCCGCTCACGACCTGCCCCGCCCCCGCCAACTGCGGCACCTGGCCCAACGGCTGCGGTACCGGATCGATCACGTGTGGGGCCAACGGCGGAAACTGCACGTACCCCGAGATCTGCGGCGGCAGCGGTGTGCCGAGCGTCTGCGGCGGCGGACTCCCCGACGGCGGCGTCGCGTGCGACGCGGGGCTCCTGTGCGATCTGACCGAGTGCGACGGCGGATCGCCCACGGTTCTCAAGGGGAAGATCTTCGACCCGGCCGGGTTGAACCCGCTCTACAACGTCGTCGTCTACGTCCCGAACTCGACGCCCAGCGCGCTGCCGCACGGCCAACCGTCGTGCCAGTCGTGCTCGTCGCTCTACACCGGGGATCCGATCGTCTCGACGACGACTGACGCCGACGGCAACTTCACGTTGACGGGTGTGCCGGTTCCGACGAGCGGCCAGGTCCCGATCGTCATCCAGGTCGGCTGGTGGCGCCGGCAGTGGGTGTGGCCGAACGTCACCGCCTGCACCACGAACACGGCGACGGCTGGGGACGAGACGTACCTCCGCCTGCCCGGCCTCGAGTCGACCGCGACCCCTTCCACGACGACGACGAACGACGACCTCCCGCAGATCGGCATCTCCACCGGGAGCGCCGACTCGATGGAGTGCCTCTTCAAGCGGATGGGCTTCGCCGCGACCCCCGCGGCCGACGGCGGAGTCGGCGCGGACGACGAGTACGTCTGCGGTTGGAACGGCGGCGCCGGCCACCTCCACATCTTTCAGGGGGGCGACGCGACCGACGGGCAGGGGGGCTACACGACGACTGCCTGCACGGCGAGGAGCGCGGCCGCCGGTGGGCTCTGGGACGTGGACGCCGATCTCTATCACTACGACATCCTCATCTTGTCCTGCGAAGGGGCCGAGACGTACTCGCCCAAGACGCAAGTCCTCCACGACTTCGCGTCCGTGGGCGGGCGCGCCTTCGCCTCCCACTTCCACTACAAGTGGTTCAATCAGACGCCTTATTCGACTGAGAACCTCGCTACGTGGGTGACGACGGCAAACCCCGTTTACGACAACGCGGCGGGCACGAAAGCGCAGATGAACGCGCTCATCGTCGAGGCGCTCCCCGACGGCGGTACGCCGCTGAAGACGTGGCTCGGCAACGTCGGGGCGCTCGGTACGAACGGCGCGCCTGCGGGCGAGCTCTACATCAACACACCCAAATTCAACGACCAGGTAGCTGCGACCAACACGCCCTCGCAGGTCTGGATCACTCCCGACACCGCCACCTACTACTACACGAACGCGGGCGGCACGCTCGTGACCCTGCCGGCCGACACCGCCGCCGCGGGTCCCGCCGCGACGTACTTCTCCTTCGACACGCCGACGGGCGGCACCGGCGACGCGGGTGCCCCCTACTGCGGGCGCATCGTCTACAGCGATCTTCACGTCGGGGCCGCGGCGGGCGACTACACGACGGCGCTCGGTCACGTCGTGCCGACCGGCTGCGCGAGCGGCGCCCTCAGCCCGCAGGAGAAGGCGCTCGAGTACATGATCCTGAACCTCGCCTCGTGCGTGGGTTCAGACACGAACCTGCCCACCGGGCCCTCGTGCACTCCGCTCACTGCGTGCCCGGCGGGTGACACCTGCGGTAGCTACCCGAACGGCTGCGGCACCGGGAACATCAGCTGCGGCACGTGCTCGGGGACCGCTTCGTGCGTCGATAATCAGTGCGTCTCGTGCATCCCGCAGACGGCATGCCCGTCGGGGGTGACGTGTGGTGAGTACCCCGACGGCTGCGGTGGCATCATCCAGTGCGGGACGTGCGCCACGGGCTCGTGCGTCAACGGGACGTGCGAGGTCGACTGCGTCCCTCAGACCTGCGCCTCGCAGCACATCGCGTGCGGGCTCGCGGGCGACGGCTGCGGAAACATCCTCCCTCTCTGCGGTACGTGCGCGACGGGGCAGTCCTGCATCAGCGGCGCTTGCGTCACGGCTCCGTGCAACACGGTCTCGTGCGCGACGCTTGGCCTCAGCTGCGGCCCCGCGGGCAACGGATGCGGCGGCACGCAGGACTGCGGAAACTGCACCGCTCCGCAGACCTGCGGCGGCGGCGGCACTCCGGGCGTCTGCGGCGAAGCTGACGCGAACCTCTGCGTGCCTCTCACGTGCGCGAGCCAAGGGATCCAATGTGGCCCAGCGGGCGACGGCTGCGGCAATCTCATCGCCTCGTGCGGCACGTGCGCTGCGGGACAGACCTGCGGCGGCGGCGGCTCACCTGGGAAGTGCGGCTCCCCCAACTGCACGCCGACGGGCTGCGGATCGCTGCAATGCGGCGACACCGGCGACGGATGCGGCGGGACCATCAGCTGCGGAACGTGCACGCCGCCGGAGACCTGCGGCGGCGGCGGGACGAACGGCGTCTGCGGGCAAGGGGACGCCAATGCCTGCGTCCCCCTCGGCTGCGGATCGCTCACGTGCGGTTCAACGGGTGACGGCTGCGGCAACGTCATCGACTGCGGCACGTGCACACCCCCGCTGACGTGCGGCGGCGGCGGCGTGCCGGGCGCGTGCGGCTCGCCCACCTGCACTCCGCTGACCTGCGCGCAGCTGAAGCTCCAGTGCGGCCCGGCCGGCGACGGCTGCGGCGGCACGCTCAACTGCGGCACTTGCACCGTCGCTGGCCAGACGTGCGGCGGTGGCGGGACGCCCGGGGTCTGCGGCGAAGGGGACGCGAACCTATGCGTGCCTCTCACGTGCGCGAGCCAGGGCATCCAGTGCGGCCCCGCGGGTGACGGCTGCGGCAATCTCATCGCCTCGTGTGGGACGTGCACGCCTCCTCAGACATGCGGCGGCGGTGGCACGCCAGGCGTGTGCGGCTCGCCGAACTGCACGCCGACGGGCTGCGGATCCCTGCAGTGCGGGGACACCGGGAACGGCTGCGGCGGGATCATCAGCTGCGGGACATGCACCCCTCCGCAGACCTGCGGCGGTGGCGGAACCAATGGCGTCTGCGGCCAGGGCGACGCCAACGCTTGTAAGCCTCTCGGTTGCGGAACCATCACGTGCGGCCAGACCGGCGACGGCTGCGGGAACATCATCGACTGCGGCAATTGCACCCCCCCGCAGACCTGCGGCGGCGGCGGGACCCCCGGGGCTTGCGGCGCGCCGACATGCACCCCGCTCGGTTGCGGGTCGCTGACGTGCGGCCCAAGCGGGAACGGATGCGGCGGCACGTTGGACTGCGGCACCTGCACCCCGCCGGAGACCTGCGGCGGGGGCGGTACGAACGGCGTCTGTGGCCAAATGGACGCCGCCGCGTGCGTCCCCCTCACGTGCGGGTCGATCCAGTGCGGGGAGACCGGTGACGGCTGCGGGAACCTACTCAACTGCGGCACGTGCACGCCGCCTCAGACGTGCGGCGGCGGCGGCGTGGCGGGCGCGTGCGGCGCTCCGACATGCACGCCGGCGACGTGCGCGAGCCTCGGCGCCACTTGCGGCCAGGTCGCCGACGGGTGCGGCGGGCTGACGGCGGACTGCGGTACGTGCACCGCGCCCGCGACCTGCGGGGGCGGCGGTACGGCGAACCAGTGCGGATCGCCGAACTGCACCCCGATGACGTGCACTCAAGCCGGCGCGAACTGCGGCCCCGTGGCCGACGGATGCGGCGGCATCATCCAGTGCGGGACCTGCACTGCCCCCGACACCTGCGGAGGGGGCGGCGTCACCAGCGTGTGCGGGACCGGCGGCGTGAAGTAGCGAAGGCGCGCGTTGCGTTCGCGCAACACAGAGTTCCCCCGCTGCCGCGAGACGGCGTCCAACAATGACGTCATCGTACGGGCATGAACGCAAACACGACCGACTCGACCAACACCACCACCAAGACCGCCACCGCCACGCGATGGACCATCGACCCGGGGCACTCCGCCGTCGGGTTCTCCGTCCGCCACTTGATGATCACCAACGTGCGCGGAGAGTTCGAGAAGTTCCGCGGCGACGTCGTCTATGAAGCAGCCCACCCCGAGGCCACGCGCATCGAGGCGACGATCGACGTCGCTTCGTTGAACACCCGCGAGGCGAAGCGCGACGCGGACCTTCGCAGCCCGCTGTTTTTCGACGTCGAGAACAATCCGCAAATGACGTTCGTCTCTAAGCGCGCGCGCGCCGCGGGCGACGGCAATCTGGAGGTGACGGGCGACCTCACCATCCGCGGGACCACGCGCGAGGTGACGTTGTCCGTCACCGGCATCAGCTCCGCGACGGACATGCGCGGCACCGCGCGCATCGGCGCGACGGCTTCGACCAAGATCAAGCGGGCGGACTTCGGGATGACCTGGAACAAGGCGCTGGAGACCGGCGGGGTGGTCGTCGGCGAAGTCGTCACGATCACGCTCGAAGTGTCGCTCGTGAAGGCGGCGTAGAGACAAGCGACAAGAGACAGGCGACTCTCGACGCGCCCGTGGCGCGGAAGCTCGATAGTCTCTCGCGAATGAGGGACCTCGACCTGAACGACCTGCGGGTGTTCGTGCGCGTCGTCGATCGCGGCGGGTTCGCCGTAGCGGCGCGCGAGCTCAGGGTCCCCACCTCGACGGTGAGCCGCACGATCGCGCGGCTCGAAGCGAGCACTGGAACGCGCCTCCTCCAGCGCACGCCCCGCAGCGTGCACGCGACGAGCGAGGGGCGCGCGATCTATTCGAGCGTCAGCGAAGCCGTGGCGACGCTCGAACGGGCTGCCCGCGCGCTCGAGCCGGCGACGCGACGACCGAAAGGGGTCCTCCGTGTGACGGCGCCTACGGAGATCGGCAGCTCGTTCCTCGCGGACGTCGCCGTCGCTTTCTGCGAACGTCACCCCCTCGTGCAGATCGACCTCGCCCTCACGAACCGCGGGGTGAACCTCGTCGACGAAGAGTTCGACGTGGCCTTGCGCGCCGCGACGCGGCTCGCCGATTCGTCGCTCGTCGCGAAGAAGCTGGGGGAGCTCGAGCACGCCCTCTACGCGTCGCCGCGCTATGTCGAGAAGCACGGCGCCCCGTCGTCACCTGGCGAGCTCGTCGATCACCGCTGCATCGTCTTCCGCGCCAACGACCTCGCGAAGACGTGGAGGCTCTACGACGACAAGGACACGATCGAGGTCCTCGTCCGCGCGCGCATGAGCGGCGACGACTTCAGCTACATCCGCGCGGCGGTCGTCGCCGGGGGGGGGATTGCGCTCATGCCGCGCCTCGTTTGCGCGAAGGACGAAGCGGCTGGCCGCCTCGTTCGCGTGCTGCCAGCGTTCGAGGCAAAAGGGGCGGCGCTCTATGTGCTGTACCCGTCGGCGGCGCACGTCCCCGCACGCGTGACGGCGTTTCGCGACTTCGTCGCGGCGGCGTTCGATGCGAGGGGGTCGGCGCGGCGGGTACCCGGCTGAGCCGGAAACGCCAAAGGCGTCGTCCTTCGTTATACTCCCGCGATGGTCGCAGCTCGATCGGTGCGCGGACGCGCCCTGGAACGCGTGGTAGGGGTGGCTGGCGTAGGGGCCCTCGCGTTCGTCGCTCTCTGCCTACCGCAAGGCTGTGGCGGGCCGACGTTCGTCACCGAGGCCGGCGACTCCGGCTCGCCGACCCTCGCTGACGCGAGCGTGACCGACGCGAACGCATCCGACGACGCGTCGCCCGTAGCCGATGGCAGCGGAACGTCGGACTCGGGCTCGGCGGCCGACGGCGCAGACACGGGGGCGTCCGGGAACATCGTCTACGTCTCCCCCACGGGCAGCGACCTGCACACCGGCCTCAGCCCGCTCCTCCCGAAGCGAACGATCGTCTCCGCCCTCGCGGAAGCGGCGACGCTCTCCGGCGTCCCGCAGGTTCACGTGTGCGCCGGCACGTACTCAGAGGCGAAGCTCCAGGTGACGACCGACGTCGCGCTCACCGGCTCGTACGCCTGCAGCGGTAATGGTGCCTGGACGCGCACGGCGACGTACGGGTACCCGACGTTCGACGGTACCAACCAGACCACGATCGAAAACGCCGATACGGTCTCCCAGCTCGCGACGCTCTCCGTCTCGGGCACGGTCACGAGCGCCACGATGATCGATGGCTTCACGATCGAAGGGGGCACTTCGACGATCGCCGCGATGACCGGAGTGCACGTCTTGAGCGGGTCCCCCATCATCTCGAATGACGAGATCGAGGGGGGCTCCGGGAGCGGAAACGCCAACGGGTCCGGCTCGTATGGAGTCATCGCCGACGACACGGCGGCGCCGGAGATCACCGCGTGCATCATCGACGGTGGCAGCGGCTCCGGGTACACGGGGAGCATCGGCGTCTCGTTGAACACGACGGGCGCCGTCAACCTCCACGGCGCGATCATCTCCGGAGGCACCGGGACGCTCGTGCCTTCGAGCGGGGGCAACTTCGCGGCGATCGGCGTGCACGTCCGCGCGTCGCTCACCGCCTCGACGCCTCTCTCCGAGCTCGTCGTCGTCGGGACGGACTCCAAAGGAGTGAGCGCCAACAGCGCGGGGGTGTACATAGACACGGCCGGCACCTCGGCGGCCATCGTCTTGTGCGACATCACCGGCGGGACGGGGACCGCCGCCGCATTGAGCGCCGGGGTCTACGTGAATACGAGCGGCAACAGTACGGTCACGCTCCTCGACGATCGCATCTACGGCGGGAGCCAGGCCGGGACCCCGTCGCAGACGTTCGGCGTCGACGTGATCGCAGCCGGGACGATCCTCGTCGCCAACTCGATGATCCACGCGGGCACCGTACCGCTCGCGAGCGGCGACCTCGCGGTCGGCGTTGCCCTCGCCGCCACGGCGTCGCCCGGGATCGTCTACGACACGATCTACACCGGCGCCGCGGCGGGGGCGGCCATCGCGCTAAGCACGGGCGCGACGGGCGCCGTCGTCACGGACGATATCCTCGTCGGGAGCGACCAGTCGCTCGGCAGCGTCGGCGTCGAGGCGAGCGTGTGCAGTGGGGCCATCTCGGCGTTGGACTACACGGCGTTCGCGAACTTCGGAGCACTGTATGCCTGTTCGCTCTCCGACGGCGGGGCGGCGACGGCGACGAGCACGACCGAGCTCGGCGTAGAGCTCGGCGCGAGCGCGACGACGGGAGACGTCGCGCTGCAGTCGACCTGTCTCGCGCCGACGGGGTGCGCCGTCGTCAACGGGTGCCCAGCGACAGGGGAGACGTGCCTCACCAGTCTTTTCGGCTCCTCGTGGAGCGCGAGCACCGACGGCACGGCGAGCCTCATCCCCACGGTCGCACCGGACGGGGGAGCGGTGATCGGAGATTGGGCGCTCAACTCGGACGCTCCTTGCCAGGTCACCCAGCAGGGGACGCCGATCACGAGCATCACGACCGACATCGACGGCAGGACACGCCCAGCGAGCGGGCCCACGATGGGTGCGGTGCAGTACACGGGCGCGACGGTGTGTACTCCCTGAGCGCGATGGATGACCGTGGCGCTCGGGACGCTGCTAACGGTCGAGAAGAGGGACCTCGCGAAAGCTGACCGTCTTGTCCGCGACCGCATAATAGAGCGCCACCTGGACCCCCGGGTGTCGCTGCAGGATCAGGGCGCCCGCATTCTGGAGGTCCACGAGTTGCTGCGCGTGGACCTCCTCGGGCGTGCGGTTCGGCATCCGGGCCCTGTAGAAGCCGCATCCCGCGTGCGCGAAGAGCGCGACCCCAGCGATCCGATGCCCCTCGATGAGAAAGCTCGTGCCGCGACTGATGGCGTCGCTCTCCGAGAAGCTGGCCAGCCACACGTTGAAGAGCGCGGGCCCACCCGGCAAGGTCACGGTGTCTACGCGCGGGTGGCCTAGATGGCGGAGCAGCTCTTCGACCGAGTTCGTGAACCGGCCGTCGGAGCAATACAGGGCGAGGACGTTGGGGTGAGCGGATTGGAACGGCTCGGTGGCGACGAAGGGGGGCACGGACGCATTGTACGGAGACTCGCCTCGAGATGGCGGGGCCAACCGCGGACGACTACGATGCGCTCACTCCCCGCGACCATGAACCCGCCCCGCCGCACTCCTTCGTGGTTCCTGTCGCTCTTCGCGATCTTTGCCGCCCTCACCTGCGCCACCCACGCCGGGGCCACCGCGCCCCTCCCCGCGCCCGGCGATTACGTGGTCGACGCCGCAGCCTCCAGCGTGAGCTTCAACGTCACCGAGTACCTCATCAACACGGTCACCGGGAAGTTTGGCGCCTTTGCCGGCAAGATCACGATGGGCGACTCGCTCTCCACGTCACGAATCAGCGCCACGGTAGACGTCGCCTCGCTCGATACCGGCATTGGGATGCGAAACGAGCACCTTTTCGGCGCGGACTACTTCGACGTCGCACATTTTCCCCAGATGAAGCTAAAGAGCACGGCGATCTGGGGGACCCCGGACAACTTCGGGATCAAAGGGGACCTGACGATCAAGGGGATCACTAAAGAGGTCGTCTTCAGCGCGCGCATCCTCGACAGCGGCGTCGTGGTCGCCGAGACGAAGATCGACCGGACCGATTTCGGCATGACGGCGGGGCCGACCATCAAGAACGAGGTCCGCTTGCACCTCAAGATTCAGATGGTCCAAGCGCCGCTGCACGTGCCCTGATCCGGAGCCCACGCCGATGTTCGAAGCCTGGGGCCGTTGGGTCTTTCGCCGCCGCCGCGCGACCCTCGTCGTGAGCGGTGTCTTCCTCCTCGTCTCCGTCGTGCTCCTGATCCACGGCGGCCACCTCGCCACGAAAGCCATCCACGGCATCGAGGCCGACGATGCCGTCAACCTGATGGACCGAGAGCTCCCGTCTTCCCCGGCGTCGGGCTTCACCGTGATCTTTCGGAGCGACTCGCTCACGACGGGCGAGGATGCCTTCGGCCAAGCCGTGCTCGCCGCCGTGCTCCCTTTGCGCTCGGACCCGAGCGTGGCATCCGTCCGCACGCCGTTCGACAAGGGGACCTCGATCTTCCTCGCGACCGGGATGCAGTCCGCCGACGGTCACGCCGTCGTCGCCGAGGTCACGCTCCGCCCCGAGGCCGTCCTCGACACGAGTCTCTTTCCGCCGCTCCGCGAGAAGATTCGGGGAGGACCACTCACGGTCACCGTCACGGGGCCCGCGGCCTTCCGGAGCGATCTCGATCAAGCGCTCGCGGCGGATCTCCAGCGCAGCGAGGTGCTCTCTGCTCCGGTCACGTTCGCGGTGCTCCTGTTCGTGTTTGGGTCGCTCGTCGCCGCGTCGCTCCCGCTCGGCGTCGGAGCGCTCGCCGTGGTGGGGGGGATCGCGCTCGTCATGCTCCTGTCCCGCTTCACCGAGGTCGCGCAGTACGCGATCAATATCGTGTCGCTCGTCGGTCTCGGGGTCGCGATCGACTACTCGCTCTTCATGGTCGCGCGCTTTCGCGAGGAGATCGCCGGCGGCGCGGAGGTCCCGGACGCCCTCGCGCGAACGGTGGCGACAGCCGGGCGCGCGGTGGTGTTCTCCGGCGTGGCCGTCGCGATCGGTCTCGGCGGGCTGCTGTTCTTCCGCGGGTCGTTCCTCGCGTCGCTCGGCGCGGGGGGGACGATCGTCGTCGTCCTCTCGGTCGTGTACGCGCTGACGTTCTTGCCTGCGCTGCTCGCCGTCCTCGGTCGCAACGTCGATCGCCTGCGCGTCTACCGTGGCACCCCGGGCGGAACGCATCGACGGTGGCACCGGCTCGCGACGGCTGTCATGCGCCATCCCGTGCTCGTTCTGATACCGACGCTCGCCCTGCTCGTCGCGGCGGGGCGCCCCTTTCTGGACATCGCGCTCGCCGTCCCCGACGTGCACATCCTCCCCCCGGGATCGGAAGCGAAACGCGGCGACGCGATCCTTCGCGAAGCGTTTCCCGAGCGCGTAGCGACTCGCATGGCGGTCCTCGTGAGCTTCCCCGGCGATCCCTTCGGGACGCCCGAACGCGCGGGTGCGCTCTACGATCTGTCGCGCGAGATCGCGACCGTCCCCGGCGTGACCGAGGTAGAGAGCGTGCTCCAGGCCAGCATGAACGACGACCGCGACGCGATCGTCGCCGCACTTTCCGGTCCGCGCGCGAGCCTCCCCGAGCCCATGCGCGTGGTGGCGCAGGAGACCGTCGGTCGCACCGTCTTCTTGCTCGCCGCGCTCACCGACGCTCCCCCCACGAGCGCCGAGGCGCACGCCATCGTCGATCGGATCCGTCTTCACCGGCACGTGGCCGACGGGACATTGCTCGTGACCGGGCAGACCGCGATGGACATGGATTCGACCACGTACATCCAGGCGCACGTCCCCAAGGCGCTCGCCTTCGTCTTCGGCATGACGCTGCTTCTTCTCTTCGCTCTTCTCGGTTCGGTCGTCTTGCCGTTCAAGGCGGTCGCGATGAACCTTCTGTCGCTCACAGCGTCGTTCGGCGCCCTCGTGTGGGTATTCCAGAAGGGGCACCTGGCCGGCGTCCTCCATTTCACCCCCGGCCCGATCGATCCGGGCCTCCCGATCGTCCTGTTCTGCGCGACCTTCGGCCTGTCGATGGACTACGAGGTGCTGCTCCTTACGCGCATCCAGGAAGAGTGGGACCGCACGGGGGACAACACCCACGCCGTTGCGGAGGGGCTCGAGCGCGTCGGGCCGCTCATCACGAGCGCGGCGGCGCTCATGGTGGCGGTGTTCTCGGCGTTCGCGATCGCCGATGTCGTGATCCTGAAGATCATGGGGGTCGCGACCGCGCTCACGGTGGCGCTCGATGCGACGATCGTCCGCTCGCTGCTGGTACCTGCGACGATGCGTCTCCTGGGGCACTTCAACTGGTGGGCGCCGGAGTTCCTCCTGAGAATACGTGCGCGGGTGAAACCCCACCCCCCTGGCCCCCCGCCCCGCAGGCAGGGCGGGGGGAACGTGAACA
>JBKQKP010000323.1:0-3244 GCA_052147435.1 Polyangiaceae bacterium
CTACCGCGCGTTCGAGGCCACGTTCCCGTTTGACGAGACCCCCGACCAGGCCAAGGCCATCGATGACGTCAACAAGGACCTCGAGGCCTCCCGCCCGATGGACCGGCTGGTCTGCGGCGACGTCGGCTTCGGGAAGACCGAAGTGGCTATCCGTGCCGCCTTCCGCGCCGCGATGAGCGGCAAGCAGGTCGCCCTCTTGTGTCCGACGACCGTGCTCGCGCAGCAGCACTTGCGGACGTTCGAAGCGCGGATGCGCGACTACCCGATCACGATCGCGGCGATGAGCCGCTTCCAGACCAAGAAAGAGCAGGACGACGCCGTCGTCGGGCTGAAGGACGGCAAGGTGAACGTCGTCATCGGCACGCACCGCCTCCTCTCGAAGGACGTCCACTTCAAGGACCTGGGGCTCCTCATCGTGGACGAGGAGCAGCGCTTCGGCGTCGCGCACAAGGAGCGCATCAAGCATTTGCGGGCGAACGTCGACGTCCTCACGCTCACCGCCACCCCGATCCCGCGGACACTCCAGATGGCCGTCGGCGGCTTGCGCGACCTCTCGCTCATCACGACCCCGCCGGTCGACCGGCGTGCCGTCCGAACGATCGTCACGCGCTTCGACGAGCAAGTGCTCAAGGAGGCCGTCACGCGGGAGCTCGCGCGCGGCGGGCAGGTCTTCTACGTCTACAACCGGATCGAGGGGATCTACGAGAAAGCGCAGCGCCTCCAGGAGCTGATCCCCACGGCTCGGATCGCCGTCGGCCACGGGCAGATGTCTTCGACGAGGAAGCAGCAGAAGACGCAGCCCGACAGCGACGTGAGCGAGGCGAGGGAAGGGGCGCTGGAGAAGGTCATGCTCGACTTCGTCGAGGGGCGCTACGACGTCCTGTGTGCGACGGCGATCGTCGAGAGCGGGCTCGATATCCCGCGCGCGAACACGATGATCATCGATCGCGCGGACCTCTTCGGCCTCGCGCAGCTCTACCAGCTCCGTGGGCGCGTCGGTCGCTCCAAGGAGCGCGCCTATTGCTACCTCATCGTTCCGCCGGCGAACGCGCTCACCGACGAGGCTCGCGCGCGGATCGAGGCGCTCGAGCGGCATACCGAGCTCGGGAGCGGGTTCAAGATCGCCTCGCTCGACCTCGAGCTGCGCGGTGCGGGAGATCTCCTCGGCGGCGAGCAGTCGGGGAGCGTCTCGAGCGTCGGGTTCGATCTCTTCTGCCAGATGATCGAAGAGGCCGTGCACGAGCTCCGCGGCGAGGAGGTCGTCCACGATGTCGACCCCGAGCTCTCGTTCGACGTCTCCGCGCTCCTCCCGGAGGACTATGTCACCGACGTCGGCGTGCGCCTGTCGGTCTACAAGCGCCTTGCGAGCGCGGTCGACGAGTCGCAGGTCGCCGATATCGCCGAGGAGATGGAGGACCGCTTCGGTCCGCCCCCCGAGGAAGCGCGCCGCCTGGTGCAGCTCATGTCGCTCAAGACGGAGCTTCGCCGGCTGAAGGTCCTCGGGTGCGAGGCGAACGCGCGGAGCGTCACGCTTCACCTTCGAGAGGACACTCCGCTGGACCCGAAGAAGGTCCTCGATCTGGTGCGCGCCCCCAAGAGCCCGTATCGGATCACGCCGGACATGCGCCTGACGCGCCGTTTCGAAGAGGCCGGCGATGGCCTCGTCAACGCCGAGACGACGCTCGCCGACGTGGCGAAGTGCGTGAAGACGTGACGCTCACGCCCACGAGACGCGAAGGCCGAGGCTGGTGGGGCCGGTAAGCCTCGGCAGCTCGTGGGCGTACGCTTTCTCGCAGAAGAGCTCTGCTCCCGCGCAAGTGAGGCCGCGGAACCCGTTCCGGAAGTGCGAGAGCGCAAAGAGCTGGTTGTTCACCATCTCGAGGCGCGCCTCCTTCGGCCCGAGCTTCACGAGCTTGACCGACCCCCCCTTGAACAGGCGGTCGTAGAGCTTGTTGCACTCGCGGAGCCCCGTCCATGGCGTCAGCCCCGCCTGCTTCGCCGTGCGGACGAGGAGGCCAAGCATCGTCCCCTGCACGCGGCCACCGACCTCTCTCCCTATCGCGAACTGATCCTGCGGAGAGAACCCGAGAGTGTCGCACGCCGAGTAGTGGGCGACGGCGATCTCGAGCGGGAGCCACACGCCCGCGACGACCGTGAGGATGGTCTCCTTCCACTTCGCGGGAAGGGCTTTCGCGTAGGCATCCATCCGGCCGCGGGCGCGAACCGCTTGGATCGAGGTCGTGAGGAGTGTGCTGCGAATCTCCCACGCGGGTTTTTCGCGCGCGGGGGTGAAGTCGACAATGACCTCTTCGACAGGCATCAGGGCGGGACCGTACCGCCTTGGCCTTCGCACACCTTCAGGAGGCGTTCGTACGCGGGGACATTGCCGGCCTTGCGCATCAGGCTGGCCTGCGCGCACGCGAGCGGTGGTTTGGCGGGGGGAGTCACCTTCGGCGGTGGGGTGGGCTCCTTGCCCGGTGGCTCTTTGCCCGGTGGCTCCTTGCCGGGAGGTTCCTTGCCCGGTGGTTCCTTGCCCGGCGGCTCCTTCGGCCCCGGATGCAACGCGTGAGGCGAACCTCCTCCGCCGCTCGGCTGGAGAGTCCCCAGGGCGGAATCGGAGGGGTTCGGCGTGACGGCAGGAGAACCGGCGTCCATCCCCGCGAGGAGATCGACGGCCGGCGCGACGGTCCCGGCGTCGAAAGAGAGAGCGGCGCCACCGCCGGAGGACGACTTGCCGTGGAGCGCGAGCCCGATCGCGCCGATGCTCAGCACGCCGATGACCGCGGCGATCCCGAGCAGAAGTCCTTTGCCCCCGCCCCCACCGCTCTGTTTGGGGGCGTTCGGCGGAGCCTGAGGAACGCCGGCGTTCGGCGTCGGGAACGCGACGTTGCCTTGCGCGGGAGTCCCGAACGGCGGCGGCGGTCCGTACCCACCACCGCCGGAAGCAGCGGCCCCGCTGAAATCGAGCGGCGTCCCGATCTCGGTCTTCCCCTTCGCGGCCCCCAGCGCGGGCTGCCCCGACTGCACTACCGGAGCCGCACCGGTCGTCGCGCCGATGGTGAAGGCGTCGATGAACTGCTTCACCGTGGGAAAGCGATCGTCCGGCGACTTCTGGAGCGCCTTTCGCAGCGCGTCCTTCATGCGAGGGGGGATTCGCTCGTGGAAGGGCATCGTGTCGATGTCCTTCGGCGGCACGGTCATGTGCTGCGTCGCCCACTCCCACGCCGTGTTCGCCGCGAACGGG
>JBKQKP010000324.1:0-23782 GCA_052147435.1 Polyangiaceae bacterium
CGGCGAGCGTGATCCAGCCGCGAGCGTCGTCGTTCATCGCGTGCGGGGCGGAGGCCCCCCCGTCGATCGCGATCGTCGGGGCCCCATGCACCACCATGGCGCGGCACGGGCGGAGGATGTGCCGCGAGGCGCCCGCCTCGGCGACGGGGGGGTGGTGGGTTGCGAGCGGCGCGGCGGACGGGGCGATCGACGCGCTCGGCGCGGGGCCGGCGTCAGACGGAGCGCTCGATGTTCGCGCGCAAGCACAGACGCACGCGAGGGCGGCCCAGGTGACTCGCGAGCGCACCCCCTTCACCGCAAGTACGGCTGCGTCGACTCGTCCGGGAAGATATCGACGGTCACGTCCTCGGCTGCGAGCTCCTGCTTGGCGTGCCGGAGCTCGCTCGACGTCGTATCGAGCCGGTCGGCCAGGACGCCCAGGAACTGCCAGAGCATCTTCACGGCGATCTCGTGCTCCTTCCGCAGGATCTCGAAGAAGTCGGCCCGGCGGACCGCGATGAGCTCCGCGGGCCCTTCGGCCGTGATGGTCGCCGAGCGGGGGACGCTCCGGATGAGCGCCATCTCGCCGAAGTGCTCCCCGGCACCCAGGCGCGTGAGGATCTGATCGCTCCGGCTCACGCGGACGCTCCCTTCCAGCACGATGAAGAGCTCGTCCCCCTTGTCCCCTTCGCGGATGATGACCTCGCCGTCCTGGTAGGCGCGCGCCTCGACCGCCTGCATCACGCGCAACAGCTCCCGCTCGCTCAGCTTGCCGAAGAGCGGCATGTTCGCGAGCGCCTCGCGCTTCAACGTCAGGCGCTTGGCGCGCAGCGTATCGACCGCCCCTTCGTCGCCGACGCGAACGATGACCGCGGTGATGTTGTCTTTGCCCCCCTGCTCGTTGGCGTGCGCGATGAGCGCCTTCGCCGCCTTGTCCCCCTCGAGGAGCAGGTACGGGCGCAGATCCTCCGGCGCGTCGAGGTAGCCGGTGAGCCCGTCGCTCGCGAGGACGAACGTATCGCCGGGGAGGACCTCGATGCGGAGCGTGTCGACCTCGACCCGCTCGTAGACGCCGACGGCGCGGGTGATCGCGTTCTTGTGCGCGACCTTTTCGATTTGCTCGCGCGTCAGCTTTCCGCGCTTGATGAGCTCGTTGTGGACGGTGTGGTCTTCCGTCACCTGCTGAACGCGGCCGTTCCGCATCAAGTAGATGCGGCTGTCGCCGACGTGCGCGATGAACCCTTGGCCGCCGAGAAGAAGGATCGCAGAGAGCGTCGTCCCCATGCCGCGCTTGGCCGCGTCGGCCTGGGCCTCTTCGTGGATCTTCGCGCACGCGCGCTGCACCGAGTGCTCGAGGAGGCTGACGATGTCCTTCCCCGTGACCTTGCTCGCGCCGGCCGCGCCGGACATGAAATCGCTCAGGAGGTCGCGCTCGCGTTTCAGCTCGTCGTGCACCGTGCGCACGGCGATCGCGCTCGCGACCTCACCCGCGGCGTGCCCACCCATTCCGTCGGCGACGATGAAGAGGGAGAGCTTCTTGTCGACGAGGAAGTTGTCCTCGTTGTGGTCACGAACCTTCCCTACGTCGGTGGCGGCGTAGAACCGGATTGTGTCCGTCTGCGACATGGCCGTGTTTTGCACTCGGGACCAAACCCGATGATGCCAGAGCCCCGCGCGCGCAGCTAGCGTCAGGCAACGGCTTACGTCTCGTCACGCCTCGTCGTCGTCTTTTTGGCCCGCTTGCCCCGCTTGACTCGTTTCGCCGTCGGCGCCGCGCAGCCCCAGGGAGCGCGTCTTCTTGTAGAGATGGCTTCGCTCGAGATCGAGCGCTCGCGCCGTCGCGGCCATCTGCCCCGCATGGTGGGCGAGCGCTTCTTGCAGGATCTGCCGCTCCCCCTCCTCGACGAGGACGCGGAACGGAACCCCCGGCCGGTAGAGCCCCGTTGCCTTGGGAGCCGCCCCCCCGGGGATGCATGTGCGGACGTCGTCGGCGCCGATTTCGGCGTCGGGGGTCAGGATCACGAGGCGCTCGATGAGGTTTCTCAGCTCACGGACGTTCCCCGGGAAGCTGTACGAGGCGAGAACGCCGAGGGCGTCGTCGGTGATCGTCACGTCGCGGCGGTCGTTCGCGCGGGCGGCGAGATCGAGGAAGTGACGGGCGAGGACCGGGATGTCCTCGCGGCGGGCGCGCAGCGGAGGGATGGCGAGGGGGACGACGTTGAGGCGGTCGTAGAGATCGGCACGGAACAAGTCTTTCTCGATCGCCGTCTCGAGCGCGCGGTTCGTCGCCGCGACGACGCGGGCGTCGACCTTGATCGTCTCGTTGCCGCCGACCCGCTCGATCTCGCGCTCCTGCAGGACACGCAGGAGCTTCGCCTGCATCGCGAGCGGCATGTCCCCCACCTCGTCGAGGAAGAGCGTCCCGCCGCTCGCCCGCTCGAACTTCCCGCGCCGCTGCTTCGTCGCCCCCGTGAACGCCCCTGCCTCGTGTCCGAAGAGCTCACTTTCGATCAGCTCGCTCGGCAGCGCCGCGCAGTTCAGCTTCTCGAGCGGCCCCTTCGCGCGCGGCGACATCGTGTGGATCGCGCGCGCGACGAGCTCCTTGCCCGTGCCCCGCTCCCCCGTGACGAGCACGCTCGCGGCGCTCTTCGCCGCGCGCGCGATCTGCTCGACGAGCTTCTTCATCCCCGGGCTCGATCCGACGAGCTCGCCGCTCGTCCCCGCCGCCGCGCGCAGCGCCTTCGCCTCGGCCTCGGCGCGATCGAGGCGGAGGGCCGTCTCGACGGTGATGAGGAGCGCGTCCGTGTTCAGCGGCTTCTCGAGGAAGTTGAGCGCGCCGAGACGCGTCGCGCGGACGGCGGCCTCGATCGTCGCGTGCCCGCTCATGACGACGACCGGCGTGTCGATCTTCTGCGCGCGCATTCGCTCGAGGAGCTCGACGCCGTCGCCGTCGGGGAGGGCGACGTCGAAGAGGCAGAGGTCGTAGGTGCGCTTCTTGAGCTTGTCCTCGGCGACCTTCACCCCCCCCGCCACATCAACCCCGTACCCCTCGAGTGTGAGGGCCTTCTGGAGGGTCGTGAGGATCGACGGTTCGTCGTCGACGACGAGGAGGTGGGCGCGGGGCATGGGGACTCACTCGGGCGTAGCACCTTCTAGAACGCGCGGAACCCCGGAGCGCTTTCAAGATCCCATCCGGCCCCGCTCGCTGCTAGTGCGTGACCCCCTCATGTCCACCTCGCCCGCCCCCCCCTTCGACCCCGCTCCCCGCGTCGCCCAGGAGCTCTCCCTGCCGATTCAGGGGGTCCGCGCCGTTGCGAAGCTGCTCGAGGAGGGGGCCAGCGTCCCGTTCATCGCCCGCTACCGCAAGGAGCAGACGGGCGCCCTCGACGAGGTGCAGATCCGCGCCGTCGAGGAGAAGCGCGCGTATTACACGGAGCTCGCCGAACGACGCGCCGCGATCCTCGCGGAGATCGAGAGCCAAGGAAAGCTCACGCCGCAGCTCCGCGCCCAGATCGAGGCGTGCTGGGTGAAGGCGACGCTCGAGGACATCTATCTCCCGTTCAAGCCGAAGCGCCGCACTCGCGCCATGATCGCGCGCGAGCGGGGCCTCGAGCCGCTGGCGCTCCGGATCCTCGCGCAGCCCGATCGCGCCGATCCGCTCGCCGAGGCGGCCGCGTTCGTCGATGCCGCGAAGGAGGTCCCCGACGCGAAGGCGGCGCTCGCCGGAGCGCGCGACGTGGTCGCCGAGCTCGTCGCGGAGCGGATCGAGGTACGCGCTTGCGTGCGCGCGACGTTCGAGAAGGAGAGCGTCATCGCGGTGGAGCACGTGAAGGAGAAGGGCGACAAGAAGGACAAAGGCGAGACCGCGCCCGCGCCGACCAAGTTCGAGGCCTACTACGACTACCGCGAGAAGGCCGCGACCATCCCCTCTCACCGCTTCCTCGCCATCCGTCGCGGCGAGAGCGAAGGGGTTCTCCGCGCGTCGTTCGACGTCGATCGCGCGACGCTTGCGTCGAAGATCGGCGCCCTCGCCCAGGTCCGCCCCGCGTCCCCGTTCGCCGAGCAGCTCCGCCTCGCGATCGACGACGCGCTCGCCCGTCTGCTCCTGCCGAGCGTCGAGAGCGACGTGCGCGTGGACCTCAAGCTACGGGCCGACCGCGACGCCGTCGGCGTCTTCGCAGAGAACCTCCGCAAGCTGCTCCTCGCGGCGCCGCTCGGTCGCCGCGTCGTGCTCGGGATCGATCCCGGACAGCGGACAGGGTGCAAATGCGCCGTCGTCGACGACACCGGGAAGCTCCTCGAGCACACGCTCCTCCATCTCGTGCACGGCGACGGTGCCCTCGCGACGTCGAAGAAGACCCTCACCGGCCTCCTCACGCGCTTCACCCCGTTCGCGATCGCCGTCGGCAACGGCACGCACGGCCGCGAGACGGCGGACTTCTGTCGCGACGTCCTGAAGGAGACGGCAAACCCGACGATCGTGGTCCTCGTCAGCGAGAGCGGCGCTTCGGTCTACTCCGCGAGCGACATCGCCCGCGAAGAGCTCCCCGACGTGGACCTCACCGTTCGCGGCGCGGTCTCGATCGCGCGTCGCCTGCAGGACCCGCTCGCCGAGCTCGTGAAGGTCGATCCGAAGGCGATCGGAGTCGGCCAGTACCAGCACGACGTCTTTCAGCCGCTCCTCAAGCGCAAGCTCGACGAAGTGGTCGAGAGCTGCGTGAACGCCGTCGGGGTCGAGCTGAACACCGCGAGCGCGCCGCTCCTCGAGCGGGTGGCTGGCGTGGGTCCGTCGCTCGCGAAGAAGATCGTGAAGGAGCGGGAGGAGCACGGCCCGTTCAAGACGCGCGCCGAGCTGCCGAAGCGGGTCCCTGGGCTCGGCTCCAAGACGTTCGAGCAGTGCGCCGGCTTCGTCCGCATCCGCGGAGGGGCGAACCCGCTCGATGCGAGCGCGGTTCACCCGGAGAGGTACCCCCTCCTCGAGACCATCGCGAAGGACGCCAACGTGCCGCTCGACCAGCTCATCGGGAAGAGCGACGCCGTCGCGGGGGTCGCTTGGTCCAAATACGTATCCAACGACGTGGGGCTCCCGACCCTCGAGGACATCCAGAAAGAGCTCCTGAAGCCCGGCCGCGACCCCCGCGACACCTTCGAGCCCCCCACCTTCCGCGACGACGTCCGGAAGATCGAGGACCTGAAGCCCGGAATGACCCTCGAGGGGGTGGTGACCAACGTGACCGCGTTCGGGGCCTTCGTGGACGTCGGAGTCCACCAGGACGGCCTGATCCACGTCTCCCAGCTCTCCGATCGGTTCGTGAAGGACCCCCACGAGGCCGCGAAGGTGGGGGACAAGGTCAAAGTGCGGGTTTTGGAGGTGGATTTGGCCCGGCGGCGCATCGCCCTGACGGCCAAGTCGGGGGGAGAAAAGCCTCCAATATCGAGCGCTGCGTCACGTCCAGGTGACGAACGCCTTTACAGAAAGCCCGCCACGGGCGAAAGGGGAGGCGGGGAACCGCGCGGAGGCGGGTCTCAAGGGAAGCCATCGAAAACGGGGAAGGGCTCGGGAGAGGGGAGCTTCTCCAACACGCCGTTCGCGAACCTGCTGAAGAAGTAAGAGAACCGGCCTATATCAGGGCCCAGCGGTCGGCAGGCCCGCAGTGCAACGTAGCGGAGCAAGGCAAGGGAGACTGGCGATGAGGAGACTGCGGGTGGAGAGGTTCCTTGTGAGTGCGGCGCTCGTGGCCGCGGCGATGGTGTGCGGCCGCGCAGCCCTGGCGGACGACGCCAAGACCGGGGATGCCAAGGACGCGAAAGAGGCCAAGGACGCAAAGAAGGACGACAAGGCCGAAGAGCCCATGTTCTTCCTCGGCGCCGACTTCGTCGTAGGCTCCGCGCGCACCGCCGAGGTGACCGGGATCATCGCTCCCGGAACGACCGCGGGGCTCAATGGTCAGACGACGGTCGGCACCGCGCGCGTGACCAACTACTCCTCCATCGTCGAGGGGGCCATCAAGCTGACCCCCGGCTTCAGCATCGGAATGCGCATCCCGCTCGAGGGGGGGGTGATCTTCGCGAACCCCTACACGCGATCCGACGGCGGCGTCGGCGACTTCGAGCTCGCCGCGCGAGGGGTGCTCAACCTCTCCGACATGCTCAACCTCGAGCTCACCCTCGGCTTCACGCTGCCGACGGCGGGGGGCGATCAGATTCCGGCGAACGCCGCATCGGTCCAGATCACCCAGGGGGCCATCGACCAGAGCGGCTTCGATCGCCAGTCCGTTCAGCGCGCCATCTCGATGTCGCGCGGCTACGAGGACGACGAGCTGTTCGAGATAAACCACTTCGGGATCAACCCGAAGGTCGGCCTCCGCATCGGCAAGGCCGGCAAGTTCCATTTCACCCCGTGGGTCAAGCTCGACAACCTCATCGCGACGAACAAGAGCTACCCGTTCATCGATGAGCTCCTCTTCGGTGCCGACCTCGGGGCGTTCCTCATTCCGGAGTTCGAGCCGACGGTGAAGATCTGGGCGAACGTGCCGCTCACCGGGGCCGATTTCACCTCGGCCGTCGCCGTGGTCGAGCCGCAGCTCAAGTTCCACATCGGTGACGTGACCCCCTTCGTCGGCGGAATTCTCCCGATCGCCGGCCCGATTACGAACCCGTACGCCTACGGCGTTCGCGTCGGCATCGGAGCGCGCTTCTGAGTACACTGCGCGGGATGGCTTCTCGTCTCGCGCGCACGCCCCGTATTGCCTCGTTCGCTTCCCAGGCGGCGCTGCTCTCGCTCCTCGCCGGCTGCGGGGGGGCTGTTCAGCATCCGTCCGCGCGCGTCGCCCACGAAGGGAACGCCCCTCCGGCCAGTCTTGCGGTGAGCGACGACGCTTTCCCGGAGGCCGTGAGGGCGCTCCTTGCGTCGAGCCCGGGGAGCTCGGAGCGCCAGGCGCGGCTGGCAGGGGTCGAAGCGCGGCAGATGCAGAGGGCTGTCGATCGCTTCAAGAACAAGGAACCGCTCCGCGGCCTCGCGGCCGTCGTCGGCGGGCTCGAGCTGATTCACAAGGGGGAGCTCAACCCGAGCATCCTCGGACCGAGCGCGGCGGAGGCGCTGCGGGGTGCGGCGCGCGAGCTGTCCGCGCGGGGCGATGAAGGGCGGGCGCAGGCCGTCTTCGAAATCTGGAGCCGCATCGCGAGCCCCGCCGACAAGGCCGAGATCCAGACCCACCTCGATGCGCTCGCGCTCTGGATGAAGGACGCGGTCGGGCGCGGGGGGCCGATGCAGAGCGGGGGGGCGCTCGAGAACGCGGCTGTGGCCAGGCGTCTCCTCGAGCCGAGCGATCAGGCGCTCCAGGAGGCGACCGACAGGGCGAGCGACTGGATCGATCGCGCGTTCGCGCTCCGCGCGGCGTCCGACAAGTCGCACAAGGCTCCGCCGTCGCGCGAGGACGTGGGGGAGGCGCTTCGCGCGCTGCAGACAGGCGCGATCGTGCTCGCGGCGATCTACCTGCGCGACGTGGACGCGAAAGGGGCGCTTGCGGCGATCGACAAAGCGCAGGCGCAGGACCTCGCGCCCGACGGCCTCCTCGAGGCGCTCAAGGTCGCCGCGGCCCGTCCGAGCGCCGACTCGTGGCTCGCGGTGCTTCGCGCGATGCGACCGCATCGCGACGCGCAGGGGGAAGAGAACGGCGACGACGAGGAGATCGTCCGCGCCGCGACGTTCGCCACCGCGATCGAGGCGTACCGGCTCGACCCGACGGAGATCGACTCGGCCGCGGCGGTGGCGCTCGCGCTCGGTGAGTTCGGAATGGCCGAGGCGAGCCCGCTCGTCCTGGTCGATGCGGTGAAGGCGCACCCCGAGCCGCGAAACGTCTCGGGCGCGCTCCAGATCACGAAGCGCGCGATGCAGGACTCCGTGCAGGCCGGAGAGCCGGACGCCGCGCGTCGCACGTTCCACGCCGCCCAGCCGCTCCTCGACCTCGCCGCCGACAAGGCGCTGGCCGGGAAGATCCAGCCGACGGGTGCGCAGCTCCGCGCGGCCATGGGGGACATCGAGGTGCGCGAGGGGCGCCTCGACGCCGCGCGCGCTTTGCTCGAGGAGAGCGTGAAGGAAGAGAAATCGGGGGGAGTGCTCCTCGAGATCGCGCGGATCGATCGTCACGACAAGCGCACGCAGCAAGCGTTCGACGAGCTGCGCGAGGCGCTCGCGGCCGACGACACGGCCAACGACGTCGCGCTACGCGGCGAGATCCTCCTCGAGACGAGCGATCTCGCGCGCCAGCAAGGGGACGCCCGCGCCGCGCGGACGCCGCTCACCGACGCGCTGAAGGAGCTCTCCAAGGCTCGCAACGTCTCCGATCCGGACGACCGCGCGCGGGTCGAGCGGACCCTCTCGCGCGTGCTCGATCGCTTCGGCGCTGCGCAGCCGGCGCAGCGCGCGCTCGATCGTGCGTTCGACGCCGCGCCTCGGAACAAGGCGCAGGCCGCCGCCACGGTCGGACAGATCGTCGCGCGTGCGTTCGTGAGCGGGGACCTCGCCGCCGCGCGTGACGGCCTCCAGCGCGGGCTGACGGCGGACCTCGGCAGCGACGACCTCGTCTACTACGCGCTCTGGGTGCGCCTCCTCGAGCGGCAGCGCCACGCCCCCACGGACGGAACGGCCGACCGCATTTTCTCGCGCGCGCTCGACGACGCCGGCTGGATCGGACGCCTCGCCTCGTTCGGGGCCGGGCAGACCAAAGCGGACGCGCTCATCGCGAGCGCGAAGAGCCCCGCGGAGAAGACCGAGGCGCTCTTCTACGCCGCGATGGACCGGCGCGCGTCGGGGGACGCGCAGGGGGCGAACACGGGGCTCCAGCAGGTACTCGACGCAGGGGGGATCGACCTCATGGAGGTGGCGATCGCCCGCGACCTCCTCGACGGACCGCGCGCCACCGTAGGGGGCCCGGTCCCCGCCGAGGCGGCGCAGTAGCCCGGAACCGATGAACGCGTCGAGCGTCCGTTCGGCTCTCGACTGGGGCGGGCTCGCGCCGCTCCGTCTCCGCTCGCGCCTCGTCGCCGAGGGGGTGTACGCGGGGGGGCACCGGAGCGCTCGGCGGGGAGCGGGGGTGGAGTTCGGCGGGCATCGCGAGTACGCGCCGGGGGACGATCTGCGCTGGCTCGATCGGCGATCGCTCTTGCGGCACGAGCGCCTCCTCGTCCGCCAGTTCGAGACCGAGACCGATCGCGCGCTCCGGCTCGTCGTCGATGCGACCGCGTCGATGGGGTACCGGGGGTCGCTGGCGCCGGGGGCGAAGCTCGCGTTCGCGGCGGTCGTCGCGGCGGCTCTCGCGCGGATCGCGATCGCGAGCGGGGATCCCGTCGGGCTCACGTTCCTCGGCGGCGGCCCCAACGTCCACAGCGTTCCGGTCTCCGGGGGGCGCGAAGCGTTCGAACGGATCCTCGGGACGCTCGAGGCGGTCGAGGCGGGAGGGGACGCCATCGTCGACGCGAAGCTCCTCGACCGCGCCCTCGGTGGGATCGCGCGCTCCGCCCGCCGTGGATCGATCATCGTCGTCCTGAGCGATCTGATCGACCTTCCGACCGGCGCCGTCGATCGCGTCGCGGCGGTCTCGTCGCGCGGTCGCGTCGTGAGCGTCGTGCAGACGCTCGACCCCGACGAGGCGCGCCTCCCGTTCGAAGGGACGGTCCGCCTCCGCGCGCTCGAAGGGGGTACCGTGGTGGAGACCGACATCGACTCGACGCGCGATAGGTATCTCGAGGCGATGGCGCATCTCCAGGACGGCTGGAACAGAGCGCTCGTTGCGCGCGGCGGGCGGCTCGTGCGCGCGGAGACGAGCGAAGACCCCGTGCGCGTCGTGCGCGCGGTCGTCGAGGCGGTGCGGTGAGCTTCGTCACGGCGCTCGGTCTCGCGGTCGCGTTCCTCGTCGCGGCCCCCTACTTCGCCCACCGCTTGCGGCGGCGCCGCGCCGACGAGCGCCCGTTCGCGGCCGCACGCCTCGTCCCCCCCGCCCCTCCGCGCGCGCGCCGGCGGTCCAGGCTCGAGGACAGGCTTCTCTTCGGGATGCGCGCCCTGTCGGTCGTCGCGCTCGCCGTGCTTGGCGCGTCCCCGCTGGTCCGGTGCTCGCGCCTCTCGCTCCACCGGGAGGGGGGAGCTTCCGTCGCGCTCGCCATCGTGGTCGACGACTCGATGAGCATGCGCGCTCCCCCCGCTTCCGGAGGCGGGACCCGCTTCGAGCGCGCCAAGAGCGGCGCCCGCGAGCTCCTCGCCTCCTCGCGCGAGGGGGACGCCGTGGCGCTCGTCCTCGCCGGGACTCCGCCGAGGGTCGCGCTCGCCGCAACGACCGACCTCGCGGCGGCTCACGTCGCGCTCGACGCGGTCGTGCAGACCGATCGCGCGACCGACCTCGACGGCGCCGTGGCGATGGCCCGCGCGCTCGTGTCGCAGCTTCCGCAGGTGGACAAGCGTGTCGTCGTTCTGAGCGATCTGGCCGACGGGCGCTCCGATGGGCCGCCGCTAGGCGAAGGGGGGGACGTCCCGGTCTGGGTGCCGCTGGCCGAGCTTCGCGGCGAGGCGCGAGATTGCGGCGTCCTCGCGGCAGACCGGGGCTCGGATCACGTGCGCGTGACGGTCGCGTGCGGCCACGGGGCGACGGCGGCAGGGCGCGAAGTGACGCTGCGCGCAGGCGCGGGCGGGGGGGACAAGGTACTCGGGCGCGCGCCCGCTCCGGCCGGCGCCGCCGGGGGGAGCAGCGACGTGACGATCGCGGTCGCGCCCGACGCGCCGCGGGATCTCGTCGTTCGACTCGAGGGGACCGACGCGATCGCCGTGGACGACGTCGCCACGGTCGTTGCGGAGGCCGCTGCCCCTGCCATCGCCGTCATCGCCGACGCTCCGGAAGAGACGACGGCGACCGGCGGCGCGCCGATCGTCGAGCAGGCGCTCACGTCGCTGCGGCTCGACGTGGCGCTTCGGCCCATTCCGGCCGTGCCGGACCGTATCGTGGACTTCGAGGGGTTCGTCGGCGTCATCGCGGACGATCCGTCCGGGCTCACGCCGGAGCAGCGGCGCGCGCTCGGTGAGTTCCTCGAGCAAGGGGGGGAAGCGCTCTTCGCGCTCGGGCCGCGCGCGGCGGCGGCGCCGCTCGGGGCATCGCTCGAGCCGGCGCTCACGCACGGCGTCGCGTGGGGGGGGACGAGCGCGAAGGGGGTCACGGCGTCTCGTGGCGCGGCCGCGGTGTTCAACGATGCGGCGCGCAGCCTCGGCGAGCTCGCCGCGCCGAAGCGGGCGACGCTGGCTCCCGAGGACGCGAAGTCGCTCGAGTCGCTGCTCGACTGGGACGACGGCGCGCCGTTCGTCGCGCGTCGCACGATCGGCAGAGGGGGCGCGTGGGTCGTGACCCTCCCGTTCGCGGTGGACGCGAGCGATCTCACGCTCCGCCCCGGTTTCCTTGCGCTCCTCGACGCCTGGACGGACGAAGCGCGCGCGCGCGTGACGCCGCTTCGCGTCGACGTGGGGCACCCCTGGACGTTCTCGCTCGCCGCGCGCGCAGGCGGCGTTTCTCCGCGGGACCTCGCGGTCGAGGGGCCGACTGGCTCGCTGCCCATCGCGCGCGACGGGGCGGTGGCGCGGGCGGTGCCGTCGCTCGTGGGGAGCTACGTCGTGACGCTCGCGGGGCGGAAGGAGACGCGCGTGGCCGCGCCGATCGCCGCGGAGATGGACCTGCGCCCGCGCGCGACAGGGGCGTCGGCGCAGGGGGGGGCGCTCGGCGACGCGCACTCGTCCGTGGACGTGTCCTGGGGGGTGGCGCTGGTCCTTCTCGGCCTCGTCGCGGCGGAGCTCGTCCTGCGCGTTCAGCGAGCGAGGCAGCCGGAGGCGGTCGCTTGAGCGGTCAAACGCGGGTGGTGCTTGCAAGGGGCGAGGGTCTCGGGTTCTCTTCGGGCGGCATGAAGGTCGCGCTGCTTGCTTGTGCGCTCGCGTTCGGGGTCGCCGGGTGCGGATCGGGGGGGCCCTACGGGCACGCCCCGCAGTACGCCCCGCGGAGCGACGAGAAGACGGCGATCGCGGGGGCGCGCGAGTACGACCCGGTCATGTTCGCCCGGCTCCCGGACGAATGGCGCAAGGGGAACGTCACCCTGTTCGGCGTCGTCACGAACCGCGGGGCGGGCCCCGGGGGGAACTCGTACCTCACGCTGAGCGTCCGCCGCCTCGAGCCGAGGAACCTCTGCGAGAACGCGCACGACGACGACACGTGTCGGGTCACGGTAAGCGACCGGGACTTCGGCGTCGTTCACGCGATCGTCCGGCTCACGGGCGAGGACGACGTCGGGGAGCACTCGCTCGGCGCCGGGTCGTTGGTGCGGCTCGTCGGGCGCTTCGGCGAGGACGTCGACCCGAACGACGGCGGCGCGATCCTCAGGGCGACCTGGTACCGCTTGTGGCCGCGCTACTTCTTCGTGACGAGCGCGTCCCGCGGACAGATGCGGCAATGAGTCTTCCGCGCCTCCCTCGCCTCTCGGCCGACGGGCGGACGCTTCGCCTCCCGGCCCTCGCGACGGCGCATTCGCACGCCTTCCAGCGCGCCATGCGCGGGACGTCGCAACGAAGAGGATCAACGCAGGATACGTTCTGGACGTGGCGTGGAGAGATGTACCGCGTGGCGAACGCGCTCACCCCGGAGTCGATCGCGGCCGTCGCGCGCGTCGCGTTTCGCGAGCTCGCGCGGGCGGGGGTTCGCACGGTGGGGGAGTTCCACTACGTGCACCACCAGGCCGACGGCACGCCGTACGACGATCGGACGATCCTCTCCGAGGCGATGATCCACGCCGCAAAGGCGGAGGGGCTCCGGATCGCGCTCTTGCGCGTCGCCTACCATCGCGCCGGTCCTGGTCTCTCCGCGGAGCCCGGGCAGCGCCGCTTCTGCGACCCGACCGTCGACCACGTGCTCCGCGACGTGGACGCGCTGCGCGCGAAGTTCGCGAGCGATCCAGACGTCGTCATCGGAGTCGCTCCCCACTCGGTGCGAGCCGTACCGCCGGAGTGGCTCGAGGCGATCGTGGCGTACGCGAAGGCGCACGGCCTGATGGTGCACATGCACGTCGCAGAGCAGCGGCGCGAGATCGACGAGTGCGTCGCCGAGACAGGCAAGCGGCCGATGGAGCTCCTCGCCGATCGCGGGGTTCTCTCGCCCCGTTTTGCCGCCGTCCATGCCACGCACCTCGAGCCCCACGAGGCGCGCCTCCTCGGCGCCGTCCGCGGGTTCGCCTGCATCTGCGCGACGACGGAGCGCGATCTCGGCGACGGGCTCCCCGACGTGGGGGCGCTGCGAGCCGCGGGGGCGCGCCTCTGCACGGGGATCGACAGCCACGTGATCACCGATCCGATCGAGGAGCTGCGGTCGCTCGAGACGCACGAGCGGCTGCGGACGGAGACGCGCGTGACGTGGCAGCCCGGCGCTGGCGAAGGGACGCTCGCCGAGGCGTTGTGGCGCGAAGGGTCGACCGAGACGGCCGCGGCGTGCGGCTTCGCGGACGCGGGGGGGGAGGTCGTGATCGAGCGCGATCACCCGTCGCTCGCCCTCGTCGAAGAGGCGAACCTGCTCGACGCGATCGTCTTCAGCGGCGGCGCTTCGCTCGTGAGCCGGATCGAGCCTTCTTCGAGCCCGAGGCCGTAGGCATCTTGCGCGCGAACCACTTCTCGACGCCGTAGAGGTCGAGGTCGCCGAGACCCGACGCCACCGCGCGGTCGAGCACGCGGGCGATCGCGCGGAGCACGTCGAGCCGGAGCCCCACTTCGTCCTGGAGCTCGATGTTGAGCGTCGCGTCCTTCAGCGCCAGCGCCAGCGAGAACTCGGGGGAGAAGTCGCGCGCGAGGACCTTCGCCTTCTTGCCGACGTAGCTGGGGGACGCGAACGCGCCGCTCGTGAACGCGTCCACGAGAACCTCGCGCGCGAGCCCGGCCCGTTCGCCGAGGACGAGCATGCTCGCGAACGCGACGAAGTGGTGCGCGCCGACGCCGTTGAGCAGCACCTTCAGCGCCTGCCCCTGGCCGACCTCCCCGGCGTGGATCACGCGCCGGCACATCGCGTCGAGCACCAGCCGTGCGTCGCCGACGTCACGCGCGCTCCCGCCGACCATCGCGAGGAGCTCCCCGCGCTCCGCCGGTCCTACGGTCCCGCTCACCGGGGAGTCCACGAAGCGCCCCTTCGCCCGGGCCACGCGCTTCGCCGCCCGCCTTGCCGCGGCGCGTCCGGACGTGGACATCTCGATCACGAGCGCTCCCGGCGAGAGCCCCTCAAGGAGCCCCTTCGCCCCGCCGAGCACCGCGTCGAGCGCGGCGGCGTCGCTCAGCATCGTGACGACGAAATCGGCCCCCCTGGCGGCCTCCGCGGGCGACGCCGCGACGGCCGCTCCGGCCTTTGCCAGCCGCGCCGTTCGCTCGGGGGAGCGATTCCACCCCGTAACCTGAAACCCCTGAAGTGCGAGGCGCTCCGCCATGGGCGCCCCCATCGCCCCCAATCCGAGGAACGCGATTCGCGTGGTGCAAGGCTTGCTCATCGCGGCTCTTTCCTACGAGGCTCTCTTACCAGCTATCCTGAAGGGGATTGGGGCGGGTTTAGTGCAGCAGTCGCAGTCTCTCATCGACGGCAAGTATCAGCTCGTTCGCTGCCTCGGCGAAGGGGGGATGGGGGCCGTATACGAGGGGAGGCACCTCGGTACCGGGCGGCGAATCGCCGTGAAGCTCGTGTCCCCGACCGTCTTGGTCAAAGGACCGGACATCGTCGAGCGCTTCCGGCGCGAAGCGATGGCGAGCGGCGCGATCGAGTCGCAGTACATCGCCCACGTGCTCGACACCGGGGTCGATTCGAAGACCGGGAGTCCGTACATCGTCATGGAGCTCCTCGTCGGCGAGGATCTCCAGCAGACGCTCCGCCGCGTTCGCCGGTTCACGCCGGACATCGCGCTCCGGATCGCCGCGCACGCCTGCATGGGGCTGCAGAAGGCGCACGACGCGGGGGTCATCCATCGCGACGTGAAGCCGGCGAACCTGTATCTCACGCGGCGCGATCACGAGATCGTCGTGAAGCTCCTCGACTTCGGCGTCGCCAAGGTGCGGCTCGACCCGCTCACGAACGTGGACGCCGACAAGACCCGCTCGGGGATGATGCTCGGCTCGCCGGCGTACATGTCGCCGGAGCAGGCGCGCGGAAAGAAGACGATCGACCAGCGGTCGGACATCTTCTCGCTCGGCGTCGTCCTCTACGAAATGCTCGCGGGGAAGACGCCCCACTCCAAGTCGGACACCATTGGCGATCTCATCGTGCGGATCTGCGGCGAGCCGGCGCGGCCGCTGCAAGAGGTCGCCCCGTCCGTGAACGCGGCCACCGCGGCGATCGTCCACAAGGCGCTCGCGCTCGATCCCACTGCGCGATTCGGATCGGCGTCGGAGATGCTCGCGGCGATCCGCGCGCTCATCCCGGGCGGGTTCGCGCTCGACGAGACGATCCTCCCGCTGGCCGACACCTCCGTGCTCGGCGCGGCGCGGTCCGCGCCTGGGGCGGAACCAGTACGGAAGCCCGCCGCGTCGGTCCCCGCGTTCACGCCGTCTCCCGCGATGGCGCCCGTCGAGCCCGTCCCGAATTCGTTCGAGTCGGGATCGACGATCGCCCACACTCCGACCTCCAAGTCGGAGCCGCGCGGGCAGGCCAAGAGCGAGATCAGCACCGGGAGCGGCAAGCGCGCGGTGCAGACGGGGAAGACCCCTGCGTCGGCGCGCACCCCCGCGGCCCCGCCCGCGAAGAGCCAGGGGCGCGAGCCGATGCAGAAGCGCATCTTCGTCCCTGCGGCGAGGAAGGCGGCCGTCATGCTCTGGGGCGAGGACGGACTGAACGACATCGCCGCGGCGGTCGACGACGACACGCGCGAAGAGTTCTTCCGGACGGTGTCGTCCGCCGAGCCGATTGCGTGCAAGCACATCGAGAACTGGTGCCTCACCGCGTGGAAGGGGCCCGCCAAGATGAACAAGCCGAAGATGACCGAGTACGTCGATCGCATCTTCGATCTCAGCTACGGCGTCGTCCGGCGAGGCGTCCTCCGGCTCGCCGATCCCGCCGCGCTCATCCCGCGCCTCCCCGCGTTCTGGAAAGAGGACTACACGACGGGGGAGCTCACGGCGGTGCTCGAGCCGGACGGCAAGTCGGCGACGATCCACATCATCGACCACCCCTTCGCCGACACCCCCCACGCGCGCGCCGCCATGGCCGAGTCGTACCGGTATGCGTTTTCGATGACGCGCGCGAAAGAGGTCAAGGAGTCCCACGGACTCGTGAAGCCGGGGGTGATGATGTTCAAGCTCCGCTGGACGTAGCTCGGCACGCGGCACTTTTCCGCCTGCCACCGACTGAACCTGACGAGAAACTGTCATGTTTCCCGGGTTTCGCTCCAGCCACGCGGCTTCTGGCCTTGCGTCCGGACCTTTCACGCGGCAACTGTGAAAGCTCCCCATGTCCGCCCGCTTTGAGCTCTCCACCCACTTCGAGCCGAAAGGGGATCAACCCACGGCGATAGCCTCCCTGCAGAAGGGGCTCGAGGCCGGGGAGAAGCACCAGGTGCTCCTGGGGATCACCGGCTCGGGTAAGACGTTCACGATCGCGAACGTCATCGCGCACTACCAGAAGCCGACGCTGATCCTCGCGCCGAACAAGACGCTCGCCGCGCAGCTCTTCGGCGAGATGAAGGAGCTCTTCCCGTCGAACGCCGTCCAGTACTTCGTCTCGTATTACGACTACTACCAGCCCGAGGCGTACGTCCCCGCGAGCGACACGTACATCGACAAGGACTCGATCATCAACGAGCAGATCGACCGGATGCGCCACGCGGCGACGCACGCGCTCCTGTCGCGGCGCGACGTGATCATCGTGGCGTCCGTGTCGTGCATCTACGGCATCGGGAGCGCGGAGAGCTACCACGGGCTCCTCATCGACCTGAAAGTCGGCGAGGAGTTCCGGCGCGACAACTTGCTCCGGATGCTCGTGGACATCCAATACGAGCGAAACGACGTCGACTTCCACCGCGGGACGTTCCGCGTGCGCGGCGACGTCGTCGAGGTGTTCCCGGCGTACGAGGAGTCGACCGCGATCCGGATCGAGTTCTTCGGCGACACGATCGAGGCCATCAAGGAAGTGGATCCGCTGCGCGGGCGGATCATGGGGACGCTCGAGCGGTACGCGATCTACCCCGGGTCGCACTACGTGACGCCGCAGGAGCAGATGCGCCGGGCGATCACGAACATCCGCGAGGAGCTCCGCGAGCGGCTCGACTTCTACGACAAGGCGGGGCGCTTCCTCGAGAAGCAGCGGCTCGAGCAGCGGACGCAGTACGACATCGAGATGATGGAGCAGATGGGGTTCTGCAACGGCATCGAGAACTACTCGCGCCATCTCTCGAACCGGAAAGCCGGAGAGGCTCCTCCGACCCTTATCGACTACTTCCCGGCGGGCGACTTCCTGATGATCATGGACGAGTCGCACCAGACGGTCCCGCAGGTGGGAGCGATGTACCGCGGCGACCGGGCGCGGAAAGAGACGCTCGTCGAGTACGGCTTCCGGCTCCCGAGCGCGCTCGATAACCGGCCCCTCAAGTTCGACGAGTTCGAGGGGAAGGTGCACCGGTGCATCTACGTCTCGGCGACGCCGGGGGACTACGAGCTCGAGAAAGCGCAGGGGGTGGTCGTCGAGCAGGTGATCCGACCGACGGGGTTGATGGATCCGGTGGTCGAGGTGCGGCCCGTCTCGGGGCAGGTGGACGATTTACTCGGCGAGATTCGGGAGCGCTGCAAGAAGAACGAGCGCGTGCTGTGCACGACGCTGACGAAGCGGATGGCCGAGGATCTCACCGACTACTACCGCGAGCTCGGCGTGCGGATCCGGTACCTGCACTCGGACGTCGAGACGCTCGACCGGATCGACATCTTGCGCGACCTGCGCCTGGGAGAGTTCGACGTCCTCGTCGGGATCAACCTGCTCCGCGAGGGGCTCGACCTGCCCGAAGTGTCGCTCGTCGCGATCTTCGACGCGGACAAGGAGGGGTTCTTGCGGAGCCCGCGCTCCTTGATCCAGACGATCGGCCGCGCCGCGCGAAACGTGAACGGCCGCGTCTTCATGTATGCCGACAAGATCACGGCGGCGATGAAGTACGCGATGGAGGAGACCGCGCGGCGGCGGATCATGCAGGAGAAGTACAACACCGACCACGGGATCATCCCGACGACCGTGATTCGCGCGGTGATGAACCTGAACCCGGCGTCCGGGACGATGGACTACTTCAACGTCCCCAAGTCCCAGAAGTACGGCTCCGGGGCGCCGGCGAGCACCGAGGAGGATCTGTCCGATCAGATCGCGGCGATGCGCCTCGAGATGTTCACCGCGGCGGAGAACCTCGAGTTCGAGAAGGCGGCGCGCCTGCGCGACGAGCTGAAGAAGCTCGAGTCGCTCGCGGGGGTGGACGGGGTGAAGGCGCTCGCGAGCGAAGTAGCGGCGTTCGAGCCGTACGCGGCGAAGCGGAAGAAGGGGGCGGGGGTCTCGAGCGCGAAGGTGAAGAGCGTGCCGGGGACGGTGACGAAGGCGGGGAAGGTGGCGGCGCGCGGGAGGAAGTGGAAGTCCTAGGGCGCGCCGCCCCTGTCAGCTCACTACTTCTTCTGCCCCGCCATGAACTTCTCCAGGAACGGCGCGGCCTCTTTCTGGACGCGCGCGAACGACGGGCGCTCGAGGAGGCGGTTCAGGTAGCTCTCGCAGTTCCGGTGCTTGGCGAGGAGCCCCAGCATCTTCACCTGGTTCAGCGCCGGAGCGGCCGCGCAGTCGGCCATCGTGAACGAGTCGCCCATCGCCCACGTGTTCTTCGCCATCATCTCGTCGACGAGCGTGAGCGTGAGCTCGAGCCGCTCGTGCGCCTGCTTCACGCCGAACGGGTCCTTCGACCCCTCGGGGCGCATGTTGTCGAAGAAGATCTTCCCCGACGGCTCGCTCACGTAGAGATCGAACATGCGGTCGCGGAAGCGGACCTGGCGCGCGAGATCCGGGTCGTCCGGGATCAGCTTCGTGCCGCCGGGACAGTGGCGGTCGATGTACTCGATGATGATCGACGACTCCGGCAGCTTCCAGTCCCCCTCCGACACGTGGAGGAACGGGACCTTGCCGAGCCGGTTCACCTTGCTCGTGTACTCGGCCTTCTCCGCCGGGTTGAACAGGTTCACGATCACGGGCTCGAACTTCACCCCCTTCTCGTACATCGCGGTGAGGGTCTTCTGCGAATAGCCCGAGAGCGGGAAATAATAGAATTTGAGCATCGTGGACTCCTTTGTGAGAGGGGCGAAGGGTCCACCGTTTCGGGGAAAGGCGTCAACGCACAACCAGGCAACAGACGCGGGGCCTCTACATCTTGATGCGCGACGCGTCAGAGTCGTACAGCGGCTTCAATGACGCGATTGCCGGATAGAGCTTCCCGGCGATATCGACCTCCCAGCGCCCTTCGTCCAAGTACGCCTGCGTCACCGGCTCCCCCGCTTCGACCATCATGAGGCCGACCGCGCCGCCGAGCGTGTGGCCGTACGACGCGGCGCGGATGTAGCCGACCGGTTTGCCGTTCCGGCGGACCACTTCGGCGTGGAAGAGCATCGGCTGCGGGTCCTTCACGAGGATCTGCACGATCTTCCGCGTGAGCGGGCCGGCGGCCTTCTTCGCGACGACGGCGTCCTTGCCGAGGAAGCCCCCCGGCTTCTTCAGATCGACGGCGAAGCCGAGCCCCGCTTCGAGCACCGAGTCGGTGTTGTCGATGTCGTGGCCGTAGTCGCGGTAGCCCTTTTCCATGCGGAGGCTCGCGAGCGCCTTCAGCCCCGCGTGCCGGAGCCCGACGCGCTCTCCCGCGGCCACGAGGCGGTCGTACACGTGCGTCGCTTGCTCGGTCGGGATGTAGAGCTCATAGCCGAGCTCTCCCAGGTACGTGATGCGCTGACAGAGGGCGCGGGCGTAGCCGATGTCGATCTCGCGCGCCGTGCGGAAGGGGAAGGCGTCGTTCGACAGGTCCGCGGTCGTCACCGATTGCATCAGCTCGCGCGAGCGCGGGCCCTGGATGTTGATCTGCGCGTAACCCGAGGTCACGTCGGTGACGAACGCGTGCGCGTCGCCGAAGTGGCGGCGCATCCAGGTCTCGACGTGGCGGTGCGCCGTGTCCGACGCGACCACCATGAACCGCTCGTCCCCGAGCTTGGTGACGGTGAGATCCGCTTCGAGCTTCCCCCCCTCGTTCAGCCACTGCGTGTACGTCACGCGGCCGGGCTCGCCGTCGACGTTGTTCCCCGAGAGGAAGTTCAAGAGGCGCCCGGCGTCGCGCCCTTCGACGCGAAACTTCGCCATGAAGGACATGTCCATCAGGATCACCCCTTCGCGCGTCGCCTTGTGCTCGGCCTCCCAGTACGGAAACCAGTGCTGCCGTCCCCACGAGAGGACCTCTTCCTGGGGCGCCGCGCCCGCAGGCAGATACCAGTCCGCCCCTTCCCAGCCGCTCACGTCGCGGAAGAACGCGCCGCGCGCGACGAGGCGATCGTGAATCGGCGACTGCTTCGCGCCGCGCGCCGTCACGAGCGACCGGGTGGGGTAGTGGCACTTGTAGACCATGCCGAGCGACTCGACGGTTCGCGTGCGGCGGTATTCGGGGTTCGCCTGGTACGTGTGCAGGCGATCGATGTTGAAGCCGGTGATGTCGACGTCGGCGCGGCCGTTCATGATCCAGTGCGCGAGCACGCGACCGATGCCGCCGCCGGTGAGGATCCCGATCGAGTTCATCCCCGCCGCGACGAAATAGTTCTTCAGCTCGGGCGACTCGCCGATGACCGGTTGGAGATCCGGAGTGAAGCTCTCGGGGCCGCAGAAGAACTTCTTCACGCCGGTCTCGAGCGAGATCGGAATGCGGCGCATCGCCGTCTCGAGGTACGGGCCCATGCGCTCCCAGTCGGGGGGGATCTCGCCGAAGGAGAAGTCGTCGGGGACGCCGCCGACGTTCCAAGGAGCGCAGATCGGCTCGAAGAGTCCGACCATGAGGCCGCCGACCTCCTCGCGGAAGTAGCCGTGCGACGCGGGGTCCTCGAGCACCGGGAACGAGGCGGAGAGCCCCGCGATCTTCTCGGTGATGAGGTAGTAGTGCTCGGCCGACTGGAGCGGAATGTTGACGCCCGCTTTGGCGCCGAGCTGGCGCGCCCACATGCCGGCGCAGTTCACGACGAACTCGGCTTCGATGTCGCCGATCGGCGTGCGGACTCCGGTGACGACGCCGCGCTCGTGGAGGAAGTCCGTCGCGGGGACGCCTTCCAGGATGGTCGCCCCTTGCATGCGCGCCCCCTTCGCGAGCGCCATCGTCACGTCTACGGGGTTCGCGCGGCCGTCTTCCTTCACGTAGAAGCCGGCCAGGATGTCGTCGGTCTTCGCGAGCGGGAAGAGCTCGCGGACCTCGGCGCCGGAGATCTCGTGCACGTCGATCCCGCAGTAGCGGTTGAAGGCGGAGACGCGGCGGAACTCTTCGAGGCGATCGGGCTCCGCGGCGACCTCGATGAAGCCGACGGGCTTGAAGCCGGTGGAGAGGCCGGTCTCCGCTTCGAGGCGGCTGTAGAGATCGCGCGTGTACTTGCGCATCTCGGTCGATGTCTCGGACGTGGAGCCGAACGTGACCATCAGCCCCGCGGCGTGCCACGTCGTGCCCGACGTGAGGCGATCGCGCTCGAGGAGGACGACGTCTTTCCAGCCCGCGTGAGCCAGGTGGTACGCGACGGAGGTTCCGATGATGCCGCCGCCGACGATGACGACGCGGGCGCGGGAGGGGAGGCGCGAGGGGGGGGCCGGGGACATGGGGGCCGGGAATATAGCTGGCGCGCGGGAGGGGGCACGCGGTTGTCGCGCGCGAAGAGGAGAGGAACAGGAAGGTCGGAAGATCGGAAGCGGAGAGGGGGGATGGATCGGGATGGGACCATCTCCTCGCGCTCACCCGCTCCGCGGATGACTACGCATTGCTCCCGCCATTCCCCGCCGATACCCTCTTCGTTTGGATCTCTTCGCAGTGCGCTCCAACAGCGCGTCGTCCGCGCAGAACGCAGCGAAACAGGGGGCCACATGTCACCATCGTCGAAAGCCACCACCTTCGCGCTCCTCAGCGCGCTCGCCCTCGCGTGCTCGAGCTCCCCAAAGGGCTCGACCAGCTCCGGCAGCGGATCGGGGGGCGGTTCCGGCGGCGGAGGAACCGGGACGTGCTCCTACTCGGGTCCGGACGTTTGGACCTCGGACGTCTCCGGCGCGGGCGGCTCCAGCGTTCAGACTGGCCACTACCAAGGGCCCGCGATCGGCGCCGGCCCCCAGACCGTGGCCGACACGATCCAAACCGGGAGCTCGGCCTGCCCCGGCAGCCCCCTCATCACCTTCACCATCGTCTCCACCAGCCCCGCCGTCGCGTCCTACCCCCTCACGGCATCCGGCGACATCAGCGCGGCAGCCGGCGGGACCGACACCTCGGGGGGGCTCACCGCCGGACAGGCGAACCTCCTTCTCTCGGAGAAACCGCTCAGCGGCAGCGGGGAGTCGGTGTGGTGGGCCACCGGCGGAAGCGTCTCGATTACCCAGACGAGCTACGCGAACGCCGGCACGACCACTCCTTGTCTGGCGATCACGTTCAGCGACGTCCCGATGGCCCCCGCGGACGCCTCGTACACGGGCGGCGCAAACTCCGCGACGGGGACGTTCACGTTTTCCGGCACCGCCGATAGCTGCGCGCCGCTCTAGGCTTTCGCCCCTCGCGCCCACCGGCGTTGCGCTCCGTCACTCCCTTCCGTCGCGCGACGTCGAAGGGTGGACGCGACGCTCCTAGCGACTCGCCCCGGCACGCGCCTCGATCGCCGCCGCCGCCTCCTCGACGCTCACCCCGTCCTTCTTCATCTGCGCGATCGCCGCTTCGACCACGAGCCTCGCCCTCTTCGGCGCGACGTCGATCGCGTCGGCGGCGGCGATGACGACCGCGTCGAGCAAGCGGTGGACGTCTTGGTGCGAGCGAACGGGGCGCGCGGCGGCGGGCTCCCCACCTGGAGCGGCGGGCACCCCGGCGAGCTCGCGGATCTCGTCGTCCGTCGCCTCGCGCATCCGCCGGGCGAGCTCGGCGGCGCGAACGCCCGCTTGCCTCAGGGCGCGGATCGCGAAAAGGCGATGGAGATGGTCGTCCGTGTAGTGGCGCTGCGAGCCGGTGCCGACCGCCCAGGGGACCAGGCCACGCTTCACGTTGCGCTCGATGATGTGCTCGGCCTCTCCCGATGCCTTCGAGAGCTGGGCTCGCGTGTATCTCGTCATCGGGCGCGCATCCTTGAGCAGGCGCCAGACGTGGGCAAGGGGCGTGACGGCTTTTTTCGGGGGCGTGCCGGCTTTTTCGGGCGTCATCCCGGCTTTTTTCGGGGGCGTGCCGGCTTTTTTCGGGGGCGCGCCGGCTTTTTCGGGCGTCATCCCGGCTTTTTTCGGGGGCGTGCCGGCTTTTTCGGGCGTCATCTCGGCTTTTTTCGATGGTGTGCCGGCTTTTTGAGCCGGCATCCCGGCTCTTTTCGATGCAGTGACGGCCTCCTAGACTGGGCCCCGCCGCGCCGTCGCAGACCCCATGCACACCACCGCCCCGACCCTCACCACCCCGCGCCTCACCCTCTCCGCCCCCGCCCTCGCCGACTTCCGCGACTCCTTCGCCCTCTGGTCGGACCCCGAGGTCGTCCGCTTCATCGGCGGCAGACCGTTCACCCGCGAAG
>JBKQKP010000325.1:0-41957 GCA_052147435.1 Polyangiaceae bacterium
GGGAGGAGAAAGCGCAGCTCGATCACGGAGGCGCTCACCGCTCATCTCACAGAAGATGGCGGACGGTTCTCCTCCCCCCGATTCGGGGGGAGGCCGGGTGGGGGGCTCTCTCTCGCTAGACGACCGCGATCCTCTCGAGCGCCCTCCGCACCCCCTCCGGTATCCCCGTCGACTTCCTCCCCCCCCTCTCCACGAACACATGCACGAACGCCCCCTCCGCCGCCGCGTCGTCCTCCCCGCGCGCGAAGATCCCCACTTCGTACGTCACGCTCGACCGCCCGAGCTTCGCCACGCGCAGCCCCGCGTCCACGTCCTCGGGGAACGCGATCGGCTTTCGGTACCGGCAGCGCGACTCGACGCACAGCCCGATGACCTCGCCGCGCGCGATGTCGAGCCCCCCTTCGGCAATGAGATACCGGTTGATGACGGTATCGAAGAACGAATAGTAAACGACGTTGTTCACGTGCCCGTACACGTCGTTGTCCATCCACCGCGTCGGGATCGCGACGAAGTACGGGTACCGCGCGCGGGTCTCCGGCTCTTTGCGCTCTTCGGGCATCGGCGTCATTCGTAGCTGATCGCCCCTTCGAACAGGGCGCGCATCGCAAGCTCGTCAATCGGCACAGGGGCGTTCTGCACGAGACGCGACTGGACGATCGCGCCGCGCGTGAGCGCATCGAGATCGCGCGCGCCGTAGCCGAGCGGGCCGATGCCGCGCGGGACCGACGTCGCGCGCATCAACCGGACGATCTCCTTCGCGAGGATCTCCCCTTCATCCCCCGGCCCCGCGCCGCGCGCGTCCGCTCCGAGAAGCACCCCCGCCTCCAGATGCCTCTCCGGCAGCGCAGGCGCCGTCGCGCGAAACACGCTCGGCGCCCCGACGACGACCGAGATCCCGTGCGGCACCATCGCCTCCTTCGCCGGGTACCCCTCGCACCGGTACTCACGCACGAGCCCCGCGACCGAGTACGACATCGCGTGCGGCAGGTGGACCCCCGAGTTCCCGAACGCGATCCCCGCGAGCGTCGCGGCCCACGAGAGCGCTTCCCGCGCCTCCACGTCCGCCGCGTCGCACACCGCGCGCTCGATGTATTTCCCCGCGAGCCCCAGCGCCTCGCGACTCCCCACGTCGCTCCACGGGTTGCGCCCCTGCGACAGCGGCCGCGCCGACGGCTTCTCCGAGCGAGGCCTCGCCGTGTACGCGCGCGCCGTGAACGACTCGAGCGCGTGGCACAGCACGTCGAACCCGCTCGCGGCGACGACCATCGCGGGGAGCGTGCGCGTCGCCGTCGGATCGACGAGCGCGTGCGTGGGTCGCAAGCGCCGCGACGCGATTCCCGTTTTGGCGCGCATCGCGACGTAGTCGAAGACCGCGATCCCCGTGCACTCGCTCCCCGTGCCGCACGTCGTGGGGCACGCGATGTGCGGCGGAAGCGGACCGGGGACCACGCGCGCCTCGCCGATCGGCTTGTTCACGTACGCGAGCAGATCGGCCGGATACGTCGCGTACAGCATCGCCGCCTTGCACGTGTCGATGACCGATCCGCCACCGACCGAGACGTACCCGTCGAACTTCCCCTCGCGCGCGAACGCCGCCCCCTTCAGGAACGATCCGTCCGTCGGCTCCACGTGAACCTCGTCGTACACCGAGACGTCGACCCCCGCGTCGCGGAGCGAGCGAAGCGCGACCGCGACATGCTCGAGCGACACGAGCTTCGCGTCCGTGAAGAGCGCCACCCGCTTGCACCCGAGCGCCCGCGCGTGATCCCCCGCCTCCGCGAGCGCACCGGGGCCGAACGTCACCGCCGACGCATCGACGGTGAACGCGGACTCCCCCCCCTCCTCGAGCGCGTACCCGTGGCAACAGCTCACTTCGCGACTCGCCTCACCGACGCTCCCGTCGTCCAGAACACCGATCCGTTCGTCAGCGCATCCGCGGCGACGTACTCCACGCCCTCTTCGCTCGACGCGAGCACCCTCGGCGCTCCGCCGCACCCGGCCTTGGCGCACGCCTGGATCGTCGAGTTCGTACCGAAGTAGACCGTGGTCGAATCCTGCGCGATCGACACGGGGTACGAGATCCCCGTCGCGAGCACCGTCGGCACGCACGGCAGCGCAGAGACGCTGCACTTCAGGAGCGTGCCGTTCGTGGCGTCCGGCGGCGGGCTCGGCGTGCTCCCCTCGTCGAGCCAGTAGAGAGTCTGCGCCGTCGCGTCGAACACGATCGGCCCAGGGTTTCTGTACGTCGTCCCGCCGTTGTAGACGAGCTGCGGGGTGAGCGGCGTCGTGGTCGTGCTGCAGGGGTTCGTCCCGCCGCCGTACTGGCAACGGAGGATCTCGTGCGAGTCGCTCCCGGCTATGCCGCCGGCCTCCGTGACCGTCCAGTAGAGGAAGCTCGTCCCCCCCGTCGCCACGCCGATCGTGAGGCCGCCGAGCTCGTTGTCTCCGGTCGCCGCATACGCCAGCGCCGCCTGCGAGGAGTACTCGGTCGCCTGCCCGACCGTGAAGAGCTGTACTCCGGTGTTCGCGATCGCCGCGATGTTCGTCCCGTCCGTGGCCACGGTCTCGTAGAAGCCCCCCGTCCCCCCGCCGTTCGAGATCTCGATCGACGGAGCAGCGCACGTTATCGGCGGACTGCTGATCTCGGCGCTGCACGACTCGGCCCGCGTGCCGCCCGTGCCCGTCCCGTCGGAGATCCCCGCGCCCACCGCGGCGACGACCCCCCCCGCCTCGGCCAGCCCACTCGCCGACGGGAGCCCGGAGGTCGCGTTCGGCGTCGCCGAGATGAACGTGGTGGGCGACGGGCACGCGCCGCTCGCGAGCGAGCAGACCTCGACGCTTCCATACCCGTTCCCCACCTGGTCGGACCAGTAGACGTACGAGCTGTCCGCGACGATCCCCAACGGACTTTCGCCGGTCGGCGCGTTGAAGTCGAAAGGGTTGCAGGCGCCGTTGGTGCACGTCCCGCCGAGGCAGCTATGCCCGCACGCGCCGCAGTTGGCGGGATCGGTCTGCTCGTTCGTGCACACCGTGTTGCAGATCGAGCAGGTAAACTGCGCGGTCACCTGCGTCGTCGCCGCGCTGAGCGTGACCTGACACGTGCTGTTCGTCCCCGTGCACGCACCGCTCCACCCGGCGAAGGTGGACGTCGCAGTGGGGCTCGCCGTCAGCGTGACGACCGGATCCGATGTCGTCCGTGGGTACGACGCGCTGCAGGTCCCTGGGCAACTGATCGCCCCCGTGCCGTCGGTCACGGTCCCCGAGCCGATCCCGCTCGTCGCCACGAGGAGGCTCGGGAAGTCCTCTCCGGTCCCGGTGATCGTCGCCGACGGCGGTCCGCCGTTGATGTTCAGCGTGGCCCCCTTGGCTCCGTACGTCGCCGGGTCGAACTTCACGATCACGTCGCACGACTGCGAGCCGGCGAGTGGCTTGCCGGTGCACTCGTCCGAGGTGATCGCAATCTCGTTGGTCGCGGTCCCCGAGCCGAGGACGAGCGACGTCGTCAGCGCGGCGCTCGCGACGCTCCCGCTGTTCGTCACCACGAAGGTCTCCGTCGGGCCGGCGTCGGTCCCGGCGGTCGTCGTCGGGAACGCATAAGAGCTCGGCGCGATCCCGAGCGCGGTCGGCGTGCTCGCGGTCCCCGTGAGCGACGCCGTCACCGTTCCGCCGGGCGAGGCGCTCACCGCGAGGGAGGCCGACTTCGCCCCTACGGTCGCCGGGCTCAGGATCACGGTGAGCGTGCAGGTGGCGTTCGGCGCGAGGTTCGCCCCCGTGCACGCGTCCGTCACCGGAAACTCGCCGCTCGTCGTCCCCGTGCCGGGGGTCAAGGTCACGCTGAGCACCCCCGTGGCGCTCGCCCCCGTGTTCGACACCGTGAAGATCTGCGGCGCGCTCGACGCGCCCACGAGGACCGAGAGAAAGTCATGCGAGGTGGGAGAGATGCCGAGCACCCCCGCAGAGCCGTCGCTCGCGGCGACTTGGTCCGCGGCGGCATCCTCGGACGGCGCCGTGGAGTCCTGGCCGACGTTCCCGTCCGCCGTCGTCACGCTGCTATCGACCCCCGGCGAAACGCTCCCGTCCTCGAGCCCGTTGCCCGGTCCTGCCGTGAAGTCCCCGAGGATGCTCGAGCACCCCGCGACGGTGAGGCTCATCGCCGCGATCGCGGCACCGAATCTCCAGACAGCGCGCATGGTCGTCCCTCGCTAGGCGAACGGGTTTGCGCCATCGTACCCCGGACCGCCGTAGCGGGTAACGAGCGCGTTTTTCGCGACGTAGAGCGGGTGGCGAGGGTGCCCGGCGCGTGTGTGCCCAACGCAGTACAGCGCGCACCCCGCGAGCACGGTCGTTGCGACGTACGCCCCGCGCTGCCGCAGGGCTCCCCCCGTCCCCCACGCCACGACGGTCAGCTCCGCCTTCTGCGCCGCTTGGCGCAGGACCGAGTCGTTCCGCGGTCCGACCGGGTCGCGCGCCGTTCGCAGCGCGCGCGGATCGGAGCTCCGATACGCGAACAGATTGCACACGTCGAGGCGCGCGAACCCCCACGCGGTCGCGAAGCCAATGCAGCGCCGCAGCGTCGGATCGTCCGTGACCGCGTCCGCCGTGCTCGGGTTGAGCATCACGAAGAGCACGCGCGATCGAGCGCCACCCTGCGAGAGCGTGCGCCACAGGCGGTAGCGATACGGACCGACGATGTGTGCTCCCGCTCTCAATGGACGACCCCGCTCCGCTTGACGCCCTGTCCCGCCGGGGGACAATCATCGACGATGAACGGGCCTCCCCCCAAGCGACGACCGCCTCGGCATCTCCAAGAGACGGTCCCCGAGAAGGCTCTCACGAGCGCGCTCGCCTCCAAGATTCGCCGAGAGGTCGCGCTCGAGAGCGCGGAGAAGGAGGCCGAGTCCGCGGGCGGAGACGACGACGGGCGCGAGACTGAAGACAAGGTGGTCGTGGTCCTCGGCCCCGACGGCGTGCCGCAGATCGCGGACGACGTCGACAGCGCGCCGACGACCGTGCGCGTCGACGTCGAGGACGAGCCGGAGCCGCAAAACACCCGGCGAAGGTAGAGGATAGTCGCCTACGTCCCCGACGGCCGCTTCGAGTCGATGATCCGCTCCGGGTACTTCCGCATCGTGTCCACGCGCGTCGGCGGGATGAGCTGATCGACGAACGGATAGCGCTCCTTCACTACGAGCGTCCCGAGGAGCACGCGGTTCTGCCCGTCCGACGCAGGGCTCGTCACCTTCAGCCGCTCGTTGTCGCTCTTCCTGTAGACGCCGAAGTAAACCTTGTACGTCCCCGGAGCCATCGTGAACGGCGGGAGCTGGAAGAGGGTGCGGTCCTCGAGGATCTCCCCCGCCTTCCATCGGTCCGCCGGGTACATCCAGTCTCCCGGAACGTGGTCGGCCGGCGCCTGGAACCCCTCCTTCGAGAAGTGGATAAAGAAATAGAGGTCGTGCGGCATCGGCCCGGGGAGCTTCCACCAGGTCGTCACGAACGCCTCGTGCCGCTCGAGCGTCTTCTGCGTGATCTCCGAGCCGAGGAGCTCGAGCCCCCCCTCGAACGTCCCCTGCACGCCGCCGAGGTTCGGCGGCACGGCGTCGAGCACCACCTCGCGCGGCGTCTGATCCCACAGGTCCCGCCGGCGCCAGAGCGCGAGGTAGTACGCCGCCGATCGTGGCCACGTGCGCACGGGGACGTACTGCTCCCGGAAGCGCGGGTCGCGCCAGATGTCGAACTGGAACTCGTTGTCGTTGTACGCGTCGCCGAAGAGCGCCCCCGTCGGGTCCTCGTCGAACTGGCGCGAGACCTTCTTCATCTGGTCCTTCGGCGTGTAGATCGTGAGGATCGCCCACTCGGGCTTGCGCTCGAAGAAGTAGTCGCGCATCGCCGCCTCGTACTTCGGCTTCACGTTGTCCGCGTCGCCGCCGACGAACGTGTGAAGGCCGAAGTCGTGCCTCGCGTGCGCGACGGTCTTGTCGACGAGGCCGAAGAAGTCGAGGAAGTTGATGTCGGGGGCGTGGTACGGCGTCGAGCCCATGTCCTGGAACGCGACGAGCGCGCCGGGGCGCTCGTGGCGCACGAGGAACTTCCCCAGGTCCGGGTGGTACGTGCCGGCCAGATCGCCGTGCCCGTTGAACCCGTTGACCTCGCGGTACGTGAACATGAAGCTCGACCAGCACGCGAACGCGACCGCCCCCCATCCCACGAGGTCGCCGACGAGGCGCGCCTTCGAGTCGTCTCCGCTCTCCTTCCCGCGCACGGCGCGCACGACGGCGCCGACGAGGTTCGACGCGCCGAGCGCCGCGAGCACGCACAGGAACGGCAGCGCGGGCAGATACAACCTGTGCCACTGCATCTCATCGACGCCGACCTTGACGTAATAGACCATGAAGGAGAGCGCGATGAGCGCCATCGTCCCCTTCTCGACCATCCGCCGCCGGTTGGCGAACGCGAACGGCGCCACGAGAACGAGCGCCCCCATCGCGTTGAACCCGAACATGTCGCGGAGCGTCTTGATCCCTTCGTGCCACACGAGCGCGCTCGTGCCGGTCTTCACATAGAACGTGTTGGGGACGAGCGTGCCGTAATAGAGGTACCGGAACGTGTGGCACGGCACGGTGAACGCGAGCACCCCCGCGACGTACGCCCACTCCGCGAAGGTGACCTTCCTCCGCCGGACGACGTCCACGACGAGCGGGAGCGCGACGAGCACGGCGAGCAGGTGGAGCTCGGGGCGAGTCATGCACGCCGCCCCCATGATGAGCCCTGCGTAGAGGTACTTCTTCCCGAGCGCCTTCGGCTCCGCACCGTGCGCTACTTCATCCCGCGCCCGCCACAAGATGAACGCGCCCGCGATCGGCAAGAGCGACGCGAGCGGCTGCTCGAGCCCGCTCTTCGCCCAGAGGACGAAGCTGGACGACGTCGCCAGCCAGAACGCCCCCCACATGTGAACGAGGCTCTTACGCTCCCCGTTCACCCACGCCGTCATCCGCGCCGTGACGACGAGGCACGTGATCCCGAGCGCGCTCCCGAGGACCTCGCACACCTGGAAGAGGTCCCAGCCGAGCGCCTCGAACGGCGAGAGGATGAAGACCCAGAGGAAGTTCGTGAACCCCTCGAGCTTCTCCCCCGTGTTGAAAACCAGCCCATGCCCGGTGACGAGGTTGTGGGCGTACCGGAACGAGATGTACGCGTCGTCCTTGATGAACTCGAGGACGACGAGGATCCCGAGCAGGAACGGAAATGCCGGAGCGAGGTAGGTGACCCAGCGTGTCTCCGGGTCGTGCGGCCGCGCCTTGCTCGTGTTCTCTTCTTCGTCGTCCTCGGGGGTCCGTCGCGCGTACGCCCACCACGCGAGCACCGACGCGATCAGGACCGCGACCACCCACGGGACGATCGGCAAGAAGACCACCCAGGCCACAGCGCGGCGTATCGCGCGCGGCGTGAAGTCGGCCGTCCGGTCGTCCGCATCCTGAGCGACGATCGCCGTCGTCCCCACGGGGACCCGGTTGTCCGCGATCGCGGGGTCGACCGCCGGAAGGCGCGCGCCGGTCACCCGATTGTAGAGACCCGCGTAGACGACGAAGCTCCCCGGCTGGCACGAGGAGTCGACGGGGAGGTCGACCGTGTGCTCGATCGTCTGGTCGTGCCACTGCGTCGGCGGGGGGCTCGGGAGGCGATCGCTCGTGAACCGGCACGCGTGCGAATCGCCCGACTCCGACTCGACGTGCACGAAGACCCAGTCGTCGGCGTCGAGCGGATGCGCGGCCTTGAGTCGGAGAGTGAGGGCGATCTTGCCGCCGGGGGTCACCTCACGCGAGACGGTGGCCCCCGCGACCTCGACGTCCTGCGCGAGCCGGACGTGATCTCCCACGAGAAGCGTCGCGAGCACGAGGGCGCCGACCGAGAACGCGAGGACCGCCAGGAGAATGCGCCAGAGCGGCCACCGCGGAACCATGCGTGCCTTCTACCAAGTCGGCACGGTGGGCGAAAGCGAGCGAGCTATGCGACCGCGACCCGCGCGTCAGCCCGGGCCCGACGTGCACGCATTCGGATCGTCCTGCCTTGGCACCCAGTGGCCGCCGTCGCACTGGAGCGTCGCCGTGCAATATCCGCCCGCCTGACTGCAGGGCTCGTCCACGTCGTCGACGGTGGTGCATGCGGCCGGGTCATCGCTCCTGGCGATCCATTGGCCGTTGTCGCACTGCAAAGTCGCCGTGCAGAAGCCGTCCCCCTTGTCGCAGGCGTCGGGCGGCGAGCCACCGCCCGTGCCACCGCCGCCGCCACTGCTACCGCCGAAGGCCGCGAGCACTTGCTCCGCGTAGTCGATGCGCGTGGACTGGTCGCACTCGCCGCACCCCTCGAAGTCGTCCTGGAAGGCGATCGTCGCGTTCGTGATGTTCGAGCTCCCGCGTAGGTCCGACAGGCCGTAGTTGCCGAACGTCGTGAGCTCGTACCAGACGAAGTCGAGCTGAAGGTCGAGCGACGTCGCGGAAGCCCCGTGCGCGCCTGCATACCAAACGACGTTGTCGTCAGTGTCGGCGTTCCACCTGCCGCCGACCGACCACTGGGCGATCCCCCGCCCCGGTCCGCCGCCATACTGCACCGAGGACGGGTCCACGTTCGACTCCTGCATCAGGTTCCCGACGATACCGGCGGCCTGGTAGTCCTTGAGTCCCTTGCCGACGAAGTAATCGTAGGCCGCCTTCTCGTTGCTGGAGAGCGCAGCGTTGCTCGTGCCGGTGTCCTCGCCGGAGGGGGCGCCGGAGCAGCCCACCGCGAGAGCGGCGAGCGGAACCGCCGTGAGGGCGGCGAGGAACTGCGTCGAGAGGCGGCGGAGGGTGTCGTGGGTGGGCATGCGAGAGCACCATCGCAACCGCTGTGCCGAACGCTCGACCACGCGAATTCGCGCCAGTTCTCGAAGACGCGCCGCATCGTGCTGGCAAACTCCGGTGCCCTCGGAAGACACCCCTGGAGGGGGCCCGATCCAGGACCGACCGCTCCCATCGAGTCGGCTACGTCGCTCCCGGGATCGCCCGCATCACGCGCGCAAGGAGCCCGTGGTCCACGAGGAAGCAATCCATGTGGTGCCCCCCCTCGACGCGCTCGAAGCGACTGCCGCGGATCGCCGCCGCGACCCGCTCCCCCATCGCGACGGGAATCACCTCGTCCCGCGCGCCGTGCACGACGACCGTAGGCACACTCAACGACGGGGCCTTCGCGAGGTTGTCGAACCGGTCCCCGATGAGCAGCCGCATCGGGAGCAGCGGCGCGACGCGCGACGCCACGTCCGGAATCGACGTGTACGGCGCGACGAGCACGACGCTCCCCCCACGCCCGCGACGCGCCATCTCGACGGCGATCCCCGTCCCGAGCGACACCCCCCAGAGGACGATCTTGTCGGCCCCTACCCCGCGCGCGGCGAGATCATCGAGGACCGCCTCCGCGTCGGCGTACAGCCCGTCCTCGCTCGGCGATCCCGCGCCATACGACCGGCCATACCCCCGGTACTCGACGAGCGTGACGGAGAGCCCTTGCGCAGCGATCCGCTCGGCCATCCAGACGTCGTCGCCGATCACCTCCCCGTTGCCGTGGAAGTAGACGACCATCATCGGCGCATTCGGGACCGGGAGCTCCATCGCGTGCACGAGCACACCGTCGGCGGCGCGGAGCTCGAGAAGACGCGCCCCCCGGGGGGGCGGCGTGTCGTCGACGTGCCGCGCGGGGTAGAGGATCACGCGGTAGCCCAGGTGCCCCAGGGCGCTCGCCGCGCCGTACAGCCCCGCGAGGCCGCCGGCGACGAGGCGCGCGGCGCGCCGAAACCTGGATTGTGCCGGGGGGATCACGCTCGCGAAGGGGGAGCGTAGTTCGTCCGAGCGGCTCGCTGGAAGGGCGTCATTGCTCGGGCCCGCGAGCCTTCTATATTGATTCGATGGCGGGGCAGGCATCCACTCGGCACCTCGCCACGTTCGCCACCTGGATGGCCTGCGCGATCGCGGCATCCTGGGCCATGTCGTGCTTCGTCAACATCGGCGACGTCGTCGTGAAGCAGGACGACGGCGGAGCCCAAGCCGACGGGTCCGGCAGCAGTGGGTCCAGCAGCGGCGCGTCCAGCGGTGGTTCCTCCGGGAGCGGCTCCTCGGGCACCGGCAGCTCCTCCGGGACGGGTAACCTGAGCTGCGAGACAGGCGAGTGCACGATCACCTGCTCGAGCGGCGCGTGCACCCCCGCGTGCCCCGCCGGCGGAAGCTGCGTGTTCGAGTGCGCCGGCGGCGGCTGCAGCCCGTCGTGCCCCTACGGCGCAAACTGCACGATTGACTGCGCGGCCGGCGGCTGCGCGGTGACCTGCGCCCCCGGATCCGATTGCACGGTCGCGTGCTCTGCAGGCACTTGCACGACGGCGTGCGGCGGCGGCGCAGACTGTACGTTCCAGGGGTGCCCGACGTCGTCGTGCACGTGCACCGGCGAAGGGTGCTCGGAGTAGCGCGATCCCCTGCATCCATCGCCGGCACGGCGACTCCGCTACAATCCTCTCATGGGAAAGTGGGCGAGCCCGCCCGATGAAGCCGCGCGAGGCGGCGGCGGCGTCGGCAACGCGCCCACGGGGGGGCCGACCGAGTCGCTCCAGCCGGGCACCCGCCGCGCCATCCTCCGCGAGGTTGGAAAGCTCGCCCGCGGCGCGACGTTCGATCGCTACGTCGTGCTCGACGAGCTCGGCAGCGGCGGCATGGGGGACGTCTACTCTGCGTACGACGCGAAGCTGGATCGGCGCGTCGCCCTCAAGGTCCTGCGGCACGAGAGCGAGGCCTACGAGGCACGTCTGACGCGCGAGGCGCAGGCGATGGCGCGCCTCTCGCACCCGAACGTCGTCGCCGTGTTCGACGCCGGCGCGGTCGGCGATCGCCTGTTCGTGGCGATGGAGTTTGTCGAGGGGACGACGCTCCGCAAGTGGCAGCGCGCCGCCGCGCGCGACTGGCGCGAGCTCCTCCGCGTGTACGAAGCCGCCGGTCACGGCCTCGCCGCCGCCCACGCCGCCGGGCTCGTTCACCGCGACTTCAAGCCGGACAACGTCCTCGTGTCCGAGACGGGCCAGGTCAAGGTCGCCGACTTCGGGATCGTCCGTGCAATCGGAGACGACCTTCCACCCGCCGAACGCAGAGCCGATCGCTCCCCGCTCGACGAACGCCGATCCGCTCAGGACGAGGGCCCCCCCACCCTCCCCGACCGACCCGCTCGCGAGCCACGAACTCCGGCCCCCCCCTCGAGCGGATCGTCGCTCGGGACACCGATGACCGAGCTCGGCGCCCTCGTGGGGACCCCGGGGTACATGGCGCCGGAGCAATACCTCGGCGACACGATCGATGCCCGCACGGACCAGTTCGCGTTCTGCGTGTCCCTCTACGAAGCGCTCTACGGGACCAGGCCCTTCGGCGAAGAGGACGGGCTCGATATCGCGAAAGCGACAATCGAAGGGACTCTGCGCCCGCCCCCCAAGACGACCAAAGTTCCGGGGCGCCTCTGGCGGGTGATCCAGCGAGGGCTGTCCGAGGAGGGGGCGGACCGCTATCCGTCGATGGACGCGCTCCTCGCCGATCTGCTCCACGATCCCGCGGCTCGATGGCGCCGAATCGCAGGCGCGGCCGCGGCGGTGGCAGTCGTCGGAGCGACCGGGCTCTGGGCCCTGCGCGCGACCAACGCTCGCCGCGCCCAGGTCTGCTCGGGCGCCGAAGCCGAAGCGAGCGCGGTCTGGAACTCCGACGTTCGCGGGAACGTCGAGCGCTCGCTCCTCGGCACCGGAGTCCCTTACGCGCCCGACACCGCGAGGCGCATCCGCGAGCTGCTCGACGGCTACATGCGCCGCTGGACCGAGATGCACCGCCAGACGTGCGAAGCGACGCGCATCCTCGGGCACCAGTCGGAGCAGGTCATGACCTTACGAATGGTCTGCCTCGAGCAGCGACGCGACGAGGTAGGGGCGTTGACGCGCGTTCTTTCCGCCGCCGACCGCGACGTCATCGGCAAGGCGATGCAGGCCGCGCTCGCGCTCTCGCCGATCGAAGAGTGCAAGAACACGACATCCCTGATGGCGCTCGCGCCGGAGCCGTCCGATCCCGCGGCCCGGACGGAGATAGGCGCGATCCGGAAGGAGCTCGCGGAGGTGAAGGAGATCCACCAGGCGGGGAGGTACGCCGCCGCCCGTGACCGCGCGGCTCCGCTCATCGACAGAGCCGCACGCATCGGATACGCGCCGCTCACCGCGCGCGCGCTCCTCCTCGCCGCCGGCGCGGGGCCGAGCTCCGGAGGGACGTTCGAGGCGTCGATCGAGCAGGCGGAGCGGGCCGAGTTCGAAGCGGACGTGGGGCGCGACGACGGCACGCGCGCCCAGGCCGCGATCAACCTCGTCGAGTGGACGACCGAGGTCGGTCACTACGCCGACGCCGCCCGCTGGTCGCAGGTCGCCGACGCCGCGCTCCGTCGCGTAGGCGACGAGGGGGACCGCCGCGCGGACTGGTACGAAGCCGCAGGAACGCTCGCCTACAGGCAGGGGAAGTACGACGACGCCCGCCGCGCGAACGAGCAGGCGCTCGAAATCGCGCGCCGAGGATCGAACCTGTCGCTCCTCGCCGAGATCGAGCGTGACCTGGCAGGGACCGACGCAGAGCTCGGGCGCGCAGAAGACGCAGCGCGCCTCATCACCGCAGCCGACGCCGACATCGTCCGCGCGCTCGGAGAAGAGCACCCCGTGCGGCTCCGCTTCCTCGACGATCGCGGCTTCGTCGCGGCGAAGGCCGGAGACCTGACGTCCGCAGGGGACTTCGCCGTGAAGGTCATCGAGCTCGGCGCGAAGGTCGCCCCCGACGGAACCTCGGTAGTCAACGCGTATGTGAACGCCTGCTTCTACATCACCGACGGCGGACGCCCGGAGGTCGCGCTTCCATACTGCGACGGCGGGGTCGCGCGCTGCCTCAAGAAGTACGGCGCCGAGAGCGGACCGCTCGCCTACGCCTACGTCGCAGCCGCCGGGGCGTACGTCGAGCTTCACCGCCCAGGCGACACCCTCGACTACGTGCAGAAGGCGATCCGGATCTTCGAGAAGAGCGATTCGAAGACCGATCCGGCCTACACCGAGGCCTTCCTCCTCCGCGGGCGAGCGCAGCTCGAGCTGAAGCAGCTCTCTGCCTCCGTCGCCACGCTCGAGCACGCCCTCGAGCTCTCGACGACGGTCGAAGCCCATTCGGCCGAGGACATGAAGGTCGTCGCAGAGGCGCGTCGCCGTCTCGCAGAGGCCCTCTGGGACGCGGGGACACGCTCGCCGCGCATCGCCGAGCTCGCCCGCGCGAGCGTCGATGGGTACGTGCGGGCGAAAGACGACCGGAGCGCCGCCGAGGTGAGAGAGTGGCTCGCGTCGCACGACGCAGCGGTTTTCACGAAGTAGCGCGGGCCCTAGACTCCGCTCTATGGAGGCGTACATCTTTGCCGAGGGGGCCGTTCGTCGCACCGACGGGTCCGAAGAGATCCGCGCGGCCCACCTGGCAGGCCTAACGATGTGGGTCGACCTCGGGGAACGGAGCAGCGACGGAGAAGCGCTCCTCGCGAAGACGTTCGGCATTCACCCGCTCGTCATCGAGGACATCTTCGGCGAGCGGTCCGCGCCGAAGATCGACGAGTACGACGACTACATCTACGTGGTCATTCACGGCCTCCGCCGCACGGACGACCCACTGCGCGCCGACCTCGGGATCATGGACGTCGTCATCGGGCGCACCTTCGTGCTCACGCAGCACCGCGAGGGGCCGGTCAACCAGAGGCTCCGCGCCCGCCTCGACGCCACCCCCGGCCTGCTCGCGCAGGGCCCGGCCTGGGTCGCGCACGCGTTCATGGATCTGCTCATCGATCGCTTCCTCCCCTTCGTCGAGCTCCTGCGCGTGCGCGGCGACGACCTCGAGAACCAGGTCGTTACGCACCGCGACGCGCCGAACCAGCGCGATCTTCTCCCCGATCTGTTCGCGCTCAAGCGATCGATCCAGGCGCTCGGGCGCATCGCGCCGAGCGAGCGGGAGATCCTCCACCGCTTGTCGCGCGACCAGTTCCCGGTGATCCCGAAGGACGCGCGCCCATACTTCCGCGACGTCTTCGACCACTTCTCGCGCGTGGCGGAGCAGCTCGAGACGTACCGCGACGTCGTGCAGAACGCGATCGACGCTTACCTGAGCGTGCAGGCGAATCGGATGAACGAGACCGTGAAGCGGCTCACGCTCATCTCCACGGTCATGCTCCCGCTCACGTTCGTCGCGAGCTTCTACGGCATGAACTTCAAGTCGATGCCCGAGATCTACTGGCCGCACGGCGAGCTCTTCGCGCTCGGGTTGATGGCGGCCGTCTCCGTGTCGGTCTGGACGTGGTTCAAGTGGAAGGGGTGGGCGTAACCGATCCTCGGAACACGGGACCGGGACCCACCCGAACGCACCAGGCTCGACCGGGCGGCTCGCGGTATGCTTGGAGCGTGGGGAGCCTGCTCACCAGGAACGAGATCCTGCTCGGGGCGAAGCTCGGACAGTACGAGATTTTGCGCTTCATCGGCCAAGGGGGGACGGCGAGCGTCTTCGAGGCACGCCACTCCGTCCTCGGGAAGCACGTCGCCATCAAGATCCTCCACGAGCACCTCGCGAGCGACGCGGCCGTCGCCGCTCGGTTCCTGCGCGAAGCGAGAATCACGGCGCAGCTGCGTCACCCGCACGCGATCGACGTGCTCGACGTGGGCGAAGAGCGAGGCGTCACCTACCTCGTCATGGAGCTTCTCGAGGGGAGCAACCTGAGCACGCGGCTCGGCGACCACCGCGCGTTGTCGATCGACGAGGCCCTCAGGGTCGCCTTTCCCGTAGCCGCGGCCCTGGCGCACGCGCACGGACACGGAATCATCCACCGCGACGTCAAGCCCGCGAACATCTTCCTCGCGCGCGACGCGCGCGGGACGATCGTGCCGAAGCTGGTCGACTTCGGGATCTCGAAGCTCGTCGATGCGCCGGGCGCGCCGCCGCTCACGGACACGGACGTCGTCATGGGCACCGTGCTCTACATGGCCCCCGAGCAGACGATGGGGGGGAAGTTCGCGACGGCGAAGAGCGACCAGTACTCCCTCGCCGCCGTCCTCTACGAGTGCCTCGCCGGGTCGCCCCCCTTCACCACGGACGGCTTCTACGAGCTCCTCGAAGCAGTCCGGAGCGAGGCATTGAAACCACCGAGCGCGAAGAACCCCCGCCTCCCCGCGGGGCTCGACGAGGTCATCGTGCGCGCCCTCGAACGCGATCCGGCGAAGCGCTTCACGAGCGTGCGCGCTTTCGCGGCCGCGCTCCTCCCGTTCTCGGAAGCGGCGCTTGCCGACGCTTGGCGTCGAGATTTCGCCGATTCGAGCAGCTCGAGGCGCTCGTCTGCAACGATGAAGGCCGTAGGCGGCTCCCAAGAGGAGGCCCCTGCTTCTGGGCCCCGACCGCGCGAAATCTCGACGATCGGCGTCGCGGGCATCCCGCGCGACGTGAAGATCGTCGAGCGCGCCCGGCCCGCGCCACGGGCGCCGCCCAAGGAGCTCGAGTGGGTCGTCCCTTTCCCGAAGCCGCGTCGTCAGATCGAGGACGCCAAGCACTTTCGAAGCACCTGGATCACGGCGTCGCAGGCGACGCTGCGGGGGCTGGGCGCCTGGGAGAGGTACCAGGCCGCGATCGACCCAAAGCACCGCGACGCGCTTCTCTCGGCGGTGGCGGGGGTATGGATGCCGATGGACGTCGCGCGCGCCCACTACACGGCGTGCGACACGCTCGGCTTCTCGGAGTCCGAGCTCGTCGAGATCGGTCGTTCCGCCATGCGGCGCGCGAACGCAACGACCCTCTCGCTCGTCTCGCGAATGGCGCAAGGGGTCGGCGTCACCCCGTGGACGGTGCTCGCGCAAGTACCGCGCCTCAAGTCAGCGACGTTGGACGACGGCTTCGTCGCCGTCGCGCGACTGGGCCCCAAAGAGGCCCGCCTGGAGTACGTCGGCTATCCGCTCGCCGGGATTCGGTACAACCGCGTGACGTGGCGAGGGATCGTCATCGGGACCGTGGAGCTCTTCTGCCAGAAGGCGTACGTGAAGGAGATACCGGCGCAGTGCGACGAGCGGTCGCTCGTCTTGACGCTGTCGTGGGTGTGAGCGCTCAGCGCGCGATCTCGGCCAGCCAGAGGTCCCCTCTCCACGGGTACCGCGTAAAGATCACGCTCCCCCCGAGGTAGGTTGCGCTCCCGACCTGATCGGCGATCACGAACCGCCGCACCACAGCCCCCCCCGAGACCGCCACCTCGAGCATCGCCTGCATCCCGTCGCCCAGCAGGACTCGCCGCCCATCTGGCGAGTACCTCACGAACATGTAGTTCCCTCTTCCGACATGCGCCGACAGGGGGGTGGACCTCCGTGTCTTGAGATCCTCCACCATCACTTCCCCCTCGCCGCTGCCATCGTCGGTGACGTACGCGAGCACATCGTCCGTTGGTGACGCGGCCGGCCGCCTCGCCCCCGCGATCACGATCTGCGGCTCCACAGCCCCGTCGAGCGCTACCGCCGCGATCGCGCTCCTCTCCCCCTCTGCCTCTCTCTGGAAGTAGAGCGTCTTGCCGTCGTGCCCGAACGTGGGGTTCTTGTCGGCGACCCCCTCGGTCACCTGCCGCGGCGATCCCGAACCATCGAGCGGCATGACGTAGATCCCTCCGCCTTTCGTGGCGAACGCGAGCCACCGCGCGTCCGCAGACACGGCAGGATCCGACGGCACCCGCCCCTCCCCGCGCAGCATTCGCGGCGGTTCCTTCCCGCTCGTGTCGACGACCCACGGCTCGTGGTTCGAGCTCCTGTCCGAGATCATGACGAGCTGCGTGCTGCTACCCGGGACCCCGACGGGAAAGTCGTCGTCCCAGTCGGGAGTAGGAAAGACGAGGTGGGCCTCCGGCTTCTCCTTTCGATCCTTCGCGTCGATCGCGTACATGCTCGACGCGGTCCGGCACGTGGACCAGACGACGCGATCGCCCGCGATGGCGAGCCCCTTCGTCGGATCGTTGACTCCCCTCACGACCCCGGCCGCACCCGCGTCTACATCGAGCGGCACCTGCCAGAGCTCGTTGCGCGCGGCGACGCCCCCGCGCGCAACCAGTACATGAGCTCCGTCGGGCGCGAGCGTCAACGTCTCGTCGAAGCCGCCGTCGATCAGGGTCCGGATCACGTCGTGCTGGTCGAAGATCGAGAAACCCGAGGGGACCATGGTGGAACGTTCGATCCGTCGGACGACGACGCGTCCGTCCTCGAGCTCCAGAGCCTGGATCAGGAACGAGTCCGCGGGGGCGGCGAGGCGGCGCGTCGTCTCGTTCGTGGCAAGATCGATCCGCTCCGCGAGCTCCCTCGAGCCACCCCACAGCGCGCGCCCGTCCGGCGACCAGCTCGGGCGCACCCCGGCACCCGGGCGCACGAGCGACGGGGGGGCAGAGCCGTCGAACGGCATCTGGTAGATGCCGGCGTGGGCCCCCACCTGATCGATGTAAGCGACCCGCTTGCCGTCGGGGGAAACCGTCGCGGCGTACTGCCAACCCGCGTCGCGCGTCAGCATCCTCCGCTCGCCGCTGTCGATGTCGAGCGCCACGAGGTGATAGTCGTCGCCGAATGTCCCGTCGAAGACGACGACCCGTCCGTCCGGAGTGAGCGAGGGGAATTCCTCACAGCCGGGGTCGTAGGTCAGACGGCGCGCCTCGCGGAGGGGGAAAGCAAACTGGGGCGCGGCGCTCGCGCTCGGACCACCCGGCGGCGCGAGGCCGACGCTCGCATGACGTGATCGCGCGAACATCCATCCGCCGAGCAGCACGGCGCTCGCTGCACACAGACCGAGGACAGCACCCGCCCACCGACGCGGAGGCGCCACCGGCGATGTGGTTGCGGCTCTCGCCCCCGTCGAGATCTCACCGGGCAGCGCCTGAACCGTCGGCGCAGACGCGAGCTCCAACGCCGCTCCGTCCGGCGCGAGCCGAGCGGCGTCGAGGGTCGACCCGCCGCCGCCACTCGCCCCGAGCGACGCGAGGAGCGCATCCATCGACGGGAAGCGCGCGTCGGCGCTCTTCTCCATCGATCGCTTCACCGCGTCCACGAAGGCCGCCGACAGGCCTAGCGCCGCCGGGTCGAGCCGCGGCGCCTCCTGGCTCAACACGGCATGGAACAGCTGCTCCGGCGGCCCCTCCCAGGGTCGGCTTCCGCTCAGCACTTCGTGGGCCATGACCCCCCACGCGAACTGATCGGCCCGCGCGTCGATCCCAGTCCCGCGAATCTGCTCCGGGGCCATGTACGCGGGGGTCCCGGCGAACGTGCTCGCCCCGGCCACGGTCACCTCGTGCGTGCTCGCGTGCTCCGAGACTGCGGCGACGATGGGCGGCGGAATCGGGCCGCCGCCCGCGGGGGCCCCTGCGCCCCCGTCTCGCCGGGCGATCCCGAAGTCGAGCACCTTGACGACGCCGTCCTCGCGCACGATCACGTTGTCGGGTTTGATGTCCCGATGCACGAGCCCCGCCTTGTGCGCAGCAGCGAGCGCGCGGGCGACCTCGATCATCCAGCGGACCCGCTCGGCCGCAGGCGGATTGTGCTGCACCAGGGCCCGGATCGTGGTCCCGAGGACGAGCTCCATCACGATGAACGCGGTCCCCTCGTGCTCCCCCACGTCGAACACGGCGACGACGTTCGGGTGATCCAGCGCCGCGGCCATCCGGGCCTCGCGAAGAATCCTCTGGACGGTGGAGCCCGACCCCTCCGATCCCCCCTCCGCGGAGGTCGCTCGCAAGAGCTTCAGCGCGACGCGGCGGCGCAGCACGTCGTCGTAGGCGCGGTACACCTCGCCCATGCCTCCCCGCCCGAGGAGCGCCTCGACGACGTACCGGCCGACGCGATCTCCCGGCTCCACGGGGCGGTAGACTAGCCGAAGAGCGCGGCTCCGAACGCATCGACGAGCCTCGCGCCATCGCGCCCTGACGGCAGGCCGAGGGGGCGCGCGAGAGCCGCGGGGGTCGACTCCACCTCGCAGCGCAACGTGGCGAGCGCCTGGCACATCGCGCGTCGAATGCGCGCGCGCGAGGCCGGACTCAGGCGAGGCTCGACCCAGCGCGCGATCTCCCGTGCGAGCGCGGCGTGTCGAGTCTCGTCGCGCGCGATGCGCCCCATTTCGCGAGCCAGCTCCGGATCCGGCGCGTGCGATGCCTGGTACGTGGCGACGAGCGCGCCGAAACACTCGCGAACGCACCCCTCCACGGCGTTCTCGATCGCGAAGACTTCGAGCGACCGACCGCGCTGCCTTCGACTCAGGCTCACAGGCGCGGGGACGGCACCGTGGCGCCGGGCGAGGCGAGACATGACGCGTGCGTGGCGCACCTCTTCGCGCGCCGACCGCTCCGCCGCGCGAACGAGCGACCGTGGTGCACGCCTCGACGCGAGCTCCGCGCCGAGCCGACCGAACGCGTGAACGGACGCTGCCTCGAGACGAGCCATGTCGGCCAGCACGGAGCCGATCGGGTCGCCGTGCCGCGCCGGTGCGCAGGCCACGAGCCCCTCCGGACGTCTGCCAGCCCCTGGCGCGCAGGCCCCGGCGCCCGTCGCACACTCGAGCGTAAGAGGCGAGTTGCTCGGGAACGAGGACGCGTCCTCGTTCAAGCACTCGGAGATCGCGCAGACGTGCTGCAAGCTTTCCACTTCGTTGCAGAGCGCGGCGCAACTGGCGAGCGCGACGTAGCAGGGAGCGGTCGGATCGGTCAGCGTCCCGGGGGGGAGTCCACACGGGAGCGTCTCGAGAAAATCGCATCCACTGCCGTCCGCCTCACCGTCGAGGAACACCGGATTGCACGCGGCATCGGAGAAACCGTAGGGATTGGGGGTGGGACTCCCGTCGGCATCGAGGTTCGTTGCCGCGTCGTTCGCCGAGGTCGCGTCGATTGCTGCTCCGCCCGCATCGCCGTGCGGAGGAGGAGCGGGAGAGGCGCCGGTATCGGGGACCTCCTCCGTCGGACTCTCGGGGGTCGAGCACGCCAGCGGACTCGTCGCGATCGACAGCAGGAGCAGACGTTCAAAGAGCGCCCGCAAACGGGCTTCCTCGCGGGCAATCATGACGCTCCTGTTCGCTCCTGATGCAGACTATCGATCTGGTGAAGCGGCGATCCAGCTGGATATTGCATGCGCGTGACACCCCCGTCTCGGGGCGGGGACTTGCTCGTCTTGGGCAAGTTTCTCCCGAGGTCGCCGTGACCAAACGTACGATGGGGGTCGAGCACGAACGTTGCTCAGACCTAGAAGCAAACCGGTGACCAAGCGTAGCCTCTTTTCTTCACCTCTCCTCTGGATTGGCCCCATGGCGACGGCGCTGCCTCTCGCGCTCGCGATCGGCTGCAGCTCGAGCCCGCCAGAGGAAGGCTGCTTCAGCGGGCAGACGGTCGCCTGCACGTGCGCCAATGGCCAGTCCGGAACGAGCGCATGCGGCAGCCAGGCGTGCAGCTGCGACCTCGGCGAGGACTCCGGGACGACCAGCAACATCGACGGGGGGACCGATTCAGCCTCGATCGACACTCCGGGCGACGCGACCCACCTCGACGAGAAGCCACCGCCGACCACGGGGTACGCCGAGTGCGCCGTGAAGGGGAGCTTCGGGTGGCCGTGCTCGTTGACGACCTCCGGGCCCGATCCGACCGAATGCACCGATCCGAACTTCCCGGACTGCTTCGTCGGCGGACAAGGGGCCTGGTGCACGGCGTCGTGCGCCACGTTCGGCGTGTGCCCTCCAGACGACCAGGACGGCGGTGACGCCGGTTGTACGCCGACAGCGTGCAACGCGCGAAGCTACTGCAAGTAGCTTCAGTGCCTGAAGTGCCGCACGCCGGTCATCACCATCGCCACGCCGTGCGCATCCGCGGCCGCAATGACGTCGGGGTCTTTCACGCTCCCCCCCGGCTGCGCTACGGCCGTCACGCCCGCCTTCGCGGCCGCCTCGAGCCCGTCGGGGAACGGGAAGAACGCATCCGACGCGAGGACGCTCCCCTTCGCGAGCGCCCCCGCCTTCTCGCACGCGATCTGGACTGAGATCACGCGGGACATCTGCCCGGCGCCGACCCCCACCGTCCGCTCCCCTTGCGCGAGGACGATCGCGTTCGACTTGACGTGCTTGCAAACGCGCCATGCGAACTCGAGCGACCGGAGCTCTTCTGCCGACGGGGCGCGCTTGGTGACGATCTTCCCTTTGGTCACTTCGCCCGCGGCCGTCGCGTCGCGCGTCTGCGCGACGATCCCGTCGCCGACCCGCTTCAGCTGAAGGGCCTCGTGGTCGGCGCCGAGCCATGCGCCCGTCGCGAGGAGACGCAGGTTCTTCTTCGCGCGAAGTACCTCGAGCGCGCTCGCGCTGAACGACGGGGCGATCACGCACTCGAGGAACGTCTCGGCGAGGAGCCGCGCCGTGACCTCATCGACGTCCCGATTCAGCGCCACGATGCCCCCGAACGCGCTCACAGCGTCCGCATCCCGGGCCGTCTTGTACGCGACGTCGAGCTTCTCGGCGACCGCGACGCCGCACGGGTTCGTATGCTTCACGACCACCGCTGCCGGACGATCGAACTCGCGCACGGCGTCGAGCGCCGCATCGACGTCCACGAGGTTGTTGAACGACAGCTCCTTCCCTCCGGCGCCGAGGCTCTCCGCTCTCGCGAGCGACCCTTCGCGCGCGCCGCGCGACGCATAGAACGCCCCTTGCTGATGCGGGTTCTCCCCGTAACGCAGCCCGTATGCCCGCTCCAGCGGCAGCGTGAGGTACGTCGGGAAGAGCGCGCGCGCTCCGTCGGGGCCTCGCGACGAGAGGTAGCCGCTGATCGCCGCGTCGTACGCCGCGGTGTGCGCGAACGCCTTCGCGGCCAGCTCGGCGCGGAGCTCCGAGGTCACCTCGCCCGTCTGCGCGAGCGCCTCCACCACGCGACCGTAGTCCCCCGGGTCGCACACGACGGTCACCCGCGCATGGTTCTTCGCGGCCGAGCGGATCATCGACGGCCCGCCGATGTCGATGTTCTCGACGATGTGCTCGTGAGAGCTCTTCGGATCCGCCGCGGTCTTCTCGAACGGGTACAGGTTCACGCAGACCAGATCGATCTCGCGCCCCCCGATGCGCGCCAGGTCCCCCTTGTCGACCTCGCCGCGCGAGAGGATCCCGCCGTGCACCCGCGGGTGGAGCGTCTTCACGCGCCCCCCCATGACCTCGGGCGATCCCGTGTAGCTCTCGACCGTCTCCACCGGCACGCCGGCCTCGCTCAGCGCCTTCGCCGTCCCGCCGCTCGAGAGGAGCGTCACTCCCCGCGCGTGCAGCGCCCTGGCAAAGTCGATGAGGCCCGTCTTGTCCGAAACGGAGAGGAGAGCGACGCGGATCGGCATGGCGCGCGGATATCCTCGCGCGCGCCTGCGGTCAATCGGCCGCGGCCGTCCAGCTGCCTATTCGGCGTCGAACTCGGCCGAAACGAACTCTTCGACGTCGAACTCGTCCTCGACGGTCTCTTCCTCGTCCGTCTCTTCCTCGTCCTTGACCACGTCTTCCTTCGCCAAGACCGGCAGGCGGCGCTTTCCGACGGGCCCCTCGTCCACGTAGTCGCGGAGGGCCATCATGTCGCGGAGCGCCTGGAGCTTCGCGAGCCCCTTCACCTCGACCTGGCGGATCCGCTCGCGCGTGAGGTTCATGATCGCGCCGACCTCCTCGAGCGTCGTCCCCCCGCGGTCGGCCACGTCGAGCGCGCAGGTCTCGTTCATTTCCCAAACTTCGAGGTCGGGGAAGTTGAGCTTGATCGCGCCCGTCTTGGCGCTGACGTCGAGGTAGAGGTGATGCTTGCACGACACGAACGGGCAGGGCCGCTCGCCGCTGGCGCACTCGGCGCGGCTCTGCGGCTTCTCGACGTCCTCGACGTCCGGATACAGCATCCGGCCGAGCTCGAGCTCACGCTTGGTCATCCGCTTCACGCTGATCGTGCGCGCGCGCACTTCGCGCTTCCTGCGCGACCGGCGCTGCTCCCGCGTGACCGCCTGGTCGGCCGTCTTCAGCGCGAGCGCCCCCTCCGTCGCCGGGCCCTCCACCGCCTCTTCAGGAAGCGTCGGAGCTGCCTCCTGGTCGATCCCGTCCGGAATGCTCTTCGGATCCATCGTTTCTACTCCTCCCGGTTGGTCGCTTCTTTGTGACGCGAAGGAGGGTGTCTCCCGTACGCCACGCACGCCGGCGCTCCTCCCCAAGAGCGCGGCGCGCAAGAATCCCCGTCGTCGTCGGGCGCGCCTCACGCCCGGCCACGATTCGCTCTCCCCGTGAATCTCCGTCGTTTCTCGCGCCCTGTTTTCAACGGCCGGCGCGGGGCATTCGACGAAGTAGCTAATCCAAACAAACGACGGCGCACTGCGCCCGAAGCCTGGCGCCTCTTCTTACGGTTTCGCCCCATCGGACCGCGCTCGGTACGCGGGCCACCCAGGTGCGAAGCGCGTCAAACGAAGACGGCGTCGGCATGTATCGGACGTTTTGCACTGTACGTGATGGAAAAGACAGGGGTCAATCCATTCGTAGAAAATTATTTGCCTTCTTCCATAATGGATGCCCCCTCGCGCACTTAGATCGATCTACGGACAGAATATGTCCGAGGTCTCATTCGCTCTCTTCACGCGAAAACGCGCTTCGCCCTTCGCCCAAACTCCCTTCGATCACGGCGAGATCCGCGTGTCCACGTGAAGGCGCGTATGCGACAAGATCGCATGCGCCCTCCTTGGGGTCGTTTCGCTTGCGAGCCTCCGACAAGGGGGCGAGCTTGGGCGCGGACTCCGTGATCGCAGCGCGTTTTTCCGACGAAATCTGGGGACGAGGCGGTGGGAGGAGCGCATCGACGATCGCCGCGAGGCGGAGCGAGCCGAGGTCGCCCGCCGCGAACGGAGCGAGCGCGCGCAGCGCTGCGTCACAATTCGGGTAGCGATCGCGGATGTCGAGCGCCAGGAGGCGATCGATCGCCATCGCGAGGGCTCGATCGAGCCGGGGGCGGCACTCGAGGATCGACGCGATCTCACCGCGCTCGATCGCGCGGATCTCGTCGAGCGATCCCGCTGGCGCAAACCACGGGCGCTTGCGCGCGAGGAGCTCGAACAGGACGACGCCCGCGGCGAAGAGATCGGTCCGTACGTCGAGCGGCTCGCCCCGGAGCTGCTCGGGCGCCATGTACCCGAACTTCCCCTTCACGACGCTCGGTCGCGTCCAGCGGGCGCGGTCCAGGGCGAGCGCGATGCCGAAGTCGGTGAGCTTCACCTCCCCTTCGCGCGAGACGAGGACGTTGTGTGGGGTGACGTCGCGGTGGACGAGGCCCGGAATGGCGCGCTGGACCGCCGCGAGCGCCCGTACCAGCGCGCAGCCGACGTGGATGGCTACCTTGTCTGGAAGCACGCCGCCAGGTCCCGGCTGGCCGGGATCGGACTGGCGCGCGACGGCCTTCTCCAGGACCCGCAAGTCGGCCCCGTCGATGAGCTCCAGGACGAGGAACGGCGCGCCGCTCGGCTCGTGACCCATCGCCAGAAGCGACACGACGTTCGCGTGCCGTACGCTGGCGAGCAGGCGCGCCTCCTCGCGCATGGCCCGCTCCGCGTCGGCCGAGAGCTGGCCGGACAGTCGCTTGATGCACACTTCGCGCTCGAACCCGAAGAGCGACTCCGCGGTCCGCGCGCGATACACCCCCCCGGTGGCGCCGCGACCAATGCAGGCGAGGAGCTCGAAGCGCTCCCCGGCGAAGCTCGTGACGAATCTCGAGGAAAGCGGGGAAAGTCCAGGCGCAACGACCCTAGGCGTGCTCATCGAAGGGATCCTCCTCCAGTCCCATCGGTCATCCCGCGCTCGGAGTTGCGTGCTTTTCGTGGAGGGGGCGGTCGATTATCGTCGTGTCGCGAAGCGACGCCATGTCCGAGCCCGTTCGCGACCTGTCCCCCACCACCCGCGACGTCGGCACGCGTGGAGCTCGGATCCGTTTCTACGAAGGGGGGAGCGGCCCGCCGCTGCTCTTGGTGCACGGTTACCTCTGGAGCGGCGCGGTCTGGGAGGACGTCTTTCCTCTTCTCTCGCGCGATTTGCGCGTCATCGTCCCGGATCTGCCGGGCTTCGGCGGGAGCGAGAAGCCGTCCCCCGCGCGGTATGCCTACGGGCTCGAGGCGTTCGCCGAGTCGCTGGCCGACCTCGTCGCCGCGCTCGGCGTCGGGCGGATCTCCGTGTGTGGGCACTCGATGGGGGGGGCGGTCGCGCTGATGCTCGCGGCGCACCATCCGGACCTCGTCGAGAAGCTGATCGTGGTGGATCCGATCGTCTACGGCTCGCGGCGCGGGGCGGCGGCGTCGATCGCGACGCTCCCTATCCTCGGGCCGATCTTGTTCAAGCAGATGTACGGCCGGGCCATGTTCCGGAGGTTCTTTCGCGAGAACGTGTACGCAAAGGAAGAGAGCCTGCCGGTCGACCGCATCGAGCGAATGTTCGCGGCCTTCAACGCGCCGGCCGCGCGCGAGGCGGCGTACGCGACGATGCTGGCGACGCTCGACACGCGGGCGCTCGTCGCGAGCATCCCCCGGGTGAACGCGCCGACCCTCGTGGCGTGGGGCCGGAGCGATCGGTCCGTGCCGGTCGAGCACGGGCGCCGCCTCGCCCGGGAGCTGCGCCGCGCCCGCTTCGAGGTCTTCGATTGCGGCCATTCCCCCGCCGAGGAGACCCCCGAGGCGTTCGCCGAGGTGGCGAGCGCGTTCATCCGCGGCAAGGTCCCGCCGTGACGACCGCGTGGACGCGGGGGAGAGCGCGCTTGTTCGAGAGCGGCGCGGCGCGCGTCGGGGGAGCGCTCGTCGCTCTCCTCGTCCTGTTCGTTCTGGTCGGCCCGCTCTTCTCCTCTCACGACGCGTACACGAGCGACTTCGTGAACGGCTCGTCTCCGATCCGCACGCCGATCGGCCCTTCGCGTCTGTTCTGGCTCGGCGCCGACCGCGTGTATCGGGACGAGTTCGTGCGCGTCGCGGTAGGGGGGCGCTTCTCGCTCGCGGTGGGGGTCTTCGCGACGGCGATCGCGACGCTCGTGGGGGCGCTCGTCGGGATCGTCGCCGGGTGGTTCGAAGGGACGGACGGGGTTCGCGTCCCGTGGCTCTTCGTCGGGGGCTTCGTGGTCGCGTTCGCGTGCGCCGTCGAAGGGCACCGGGCCGCCGCGGTCGTGGCTGCCGTGCTCGGCGTCGCAGCGCTGGCGGCCGCGGCGCTGTCGCCGGTCGACGCGCTGCGCGCGGGGCCGCGCGTGAACGTCGACGTCGTCTTGATGCGCGCGGTCGACATCGGGCTCGCGTTCCCGTTTCTCCTGCTGGTCATGGCGATCGGCGCGGCGCTCGACCGGACGACCCCGACGACCGTGATCGTCGTCCTCGGCCTCACGGGGTGGCTCGGGACGGCGCGCGTCGTGCGGACGAAGACGATGCAGGTGCGCGCGCTCGACTTCGTGCTGGCGGCTCGCGCCTTGGGGCGATCGACGGCCGGGATTCTGTGGCGGCACGTCCTGCCGAACGTGAGCGGTCTCCTGATCGTCGTCGCGACGGTCTCGGTCGCGCAGATGATCCTCGCGGAGAGCGTCCTCGGGTACCTCGGGGTTGGCATCGCGCCGCCGCAGCCGACGTGGGGGCGCATGGTGCTCGAGGGGCAGGACTACCTGATGGCTGGGCCGTGGCTCGTGCTCGCGCCGGCCGGGGCGATCGTTCTGGCGGTCGTCGGCTTCCATCTCCTCGGAGAAGGGCTGCGCCATGCGCTCGACCCGCGCGATTGAGGGGGGGCTCGTGGTCGCGGCGGCGGTGCTCCTTTCGCTCGGGGGGTGTCGTGGACCGCTCGACGCGCCGATCCTCCCGGCTCACCCGAGCGACGAGACGCCGCGGCGAGGGGGGACGCTGCATCTGGCGACGTTCTTGGGGGACGTGAGCACGCTCGATCCTGCGACGAGCTCCGACACGTTCTCGGCGGGCGTGAACCGCCTCGTCTACGCGGGCCTCGTCGACTACGACGCGTCGGGGCATCTCGTTCCGGACCTCGCCGCGAGCATCGAGCTGCTCGATGAGGGGCGCACGTATCGCTTCACGCTCCGCGAAGGGGCTCGCTTTCACGACGGAAGCGAGGTGACGGCAGCGGAGGTGAAGCGATCGATCGAGCGCGCGTTGCATCCGACGACGCCGTCTCCGCGAGCAAGCCTCTTCGACGACATCGACGGGTTCTCCCCCTTCACGTCGAAGAAAGCCTCGCACCTCGCAGGCGTCGTGGTGGAGGGGCGCTATGTCCTGGCCATCCATGTCCGCGAGCCGGACGCGACGTTCCTCGAGCGTCTCGCGCTAACCAACATGAGGGTCACGTGTGCAAGCGCCGGGGACACCTATTCCCCCTCTTGGGCACCTTGCGGCGCCGGTCCGTTCAAGCTGATGCCCGGAGGGTGGGAGCGAGGCCGTTCGCTGACTCTCGTCCGCAACGAGAGCTACTTCCGCAGTGGCGCGCCCTACCTCGATGCCATTACCTGGGAGCTTGGCTCGACGCCGATTGGGGAAGGTTACAAGTTCGCGCGAGGCGACATCGACCTCCTCGCGGACCTGACCCAGGCCGAGACGATTCGCTACCAGAGCGACCCGCGCTGGATGCCGTTCGGTGCGTACGATCCCCCTTCGGCGTGGGGAGACGCGATGAACACGCAGACCCCCCCCTTCGACAACGTCGAGGTGCGGCGCGCGGTCGCGGCCGCGATCGATCGCGATCATATCGTGCTCCTGCGTGCGTCGAACTTCGCCCCCCTCATGAAGCCGGTCCCGGAGCTCCCGGGCTACGACCCACCCCCCATCGGGCAGGTTCACGACCTCACCGCGGCGCTCGATCACATGCGCAAGGCCGGCTACGCCTTCGATCCTGCGACGGGGCGCGGCGGCTGGCCTGCGCCGATCGTTTACGACATCGTTCGGATGGGGCAGTCGGAGCCCGTAGGCCAGCTGGTCCAGCAGGACCTCGCGAAGATCGGCATTCACCTGGAGCTCCGAGCGTCGAGCTACTCGAGTTGGCTCGCCCTCACGCACCGAAGAGGCAAGTCACAGATGTCGGGGCAGGGCTGGACTGGGGACTACCCTGACCCGAGTAGCTCCCTCGAGCCCCGCTTCGACACGAAGTCGATCGCCGAGGAAGACGGCGACAACGCCGCGTTCTACTCGAACCCGCGCGTAGACTCCCTCCTCGATCGCGCCAGGCGCGAGCTCGACGAGGCCACGCGGACGCGCCTGTACGCCGAGATCGAGCGGACGCTCTGCGACGAGGCACCCTGGGCCTTCGAGTTCTCGCAGCGGTTTTACCAGGTGAGGCAGCCCTACGTCCGCGGGTACCGCCGGCACGCGGTCTGGACGACCGATCTCGCTTCGCTATGGCTCGATCGCGCGGCCGACCAGCAGGCAAGGAGCGGAGCCTCGCTGTCGCGCGAGCTCCTCGGAAGCCTGATCGGAGCCGGGCGATGATCGCGCTCCTGCGCAGGCTCGTCTCGCGGATCGGATGGGCGATCGTCGTCATCTGGGCGGTCGTCACGATCGCGTTCGCGCTGAACGAGGTCGTCCCCGGCGATCCGGCGCGGATGGTCGCCGGGCCGCAGGCGCGTCCGCAGGAGATCGCGCGCGTGCGCGAGCAGCTCGGGCTCGGACGCCCCGTGGCGACGAGATACGCCATCTTCGTGACGCGCCTCGTCCACTTCGGCCCGAGAGCCCCCACCGCGTCCGATCCGGCGCACGGGACCTGCGCGACCTTCGGGCCGCTCCACATCGATCTCGGACGGAGCTTCGCGCAGCGCAGGCCGGTCGTCACGATCATCGCCGAGCGCCTCCCGCGGAGCGCCGTGCTCGCCGCGGCGGCGGTGCTCGTGCAGATGCTCATCGGCCTCGGGTTCGGCACGTTCGCGGCCGCCAAACGGCGGACGACGTGGGACACGGCCACGCTCGTGACGACGCTCATCGGCGCGAGCATCCCGACGTTCGTCGTCGGCATCGCGCTTCAGTACGTCTTCGGGCGGCGCCTGCAGTGGCTCCCCCTCGACGCCTCGCACTTCAAGACGACGCTCGACCAGGCCCGAGCGCTCGTCCTCCCCGCCCTCACGCTCGGCCTCTTCGGCGCGGCCTACGCCACGCGCCTCGTCCGCGACGAGGTCAGCGCCGCGCTCGCGCTCGACTACGCCCGCACGGCGCGCGCGAAGGGGGCGTCGCGCGTCGGAGTGCTCGTGCGCCACGCCCTGCGCAACGCGCTCGCCCCGGTGGTCACGATGGCCGGCATCGATTTCGGCGTGCTCGTCGGCGGCGCGATCGTCGTCGAGACGCTCTTTCGCTGGCCGGGGCTCGGCGCGGTGAGCGTGAACGCGCTCCTCGATCGCGACGGGCCGGTGGTGCTCGGGACCGTGCTCGTGACGTCGACGGCGGTGGTCCTTACGAACATCGTCGTCGATCTCGCGTTCCCATGGCTCGACCCTCGGGCGCGCGACGCCTGATCACAAAAAGAAGAAAGCCCGACCGCGCTCTCGCGCGATCGGGCTCCCCGCGGCCCTTGTCCGCTCACTCCGGTCGTCCCGGTTCTCTCGGCCTGGTGCGGTTCCCGCTCTCACGACGCCGCGGCTGGCGGCGTCGTGCCGGTGCCCGTCCCCGTTGCGGGCTTCGGAGCCTCGGCAGGGGCGGTGCTCGCCGCGGGCTGGACTACGCCCACGATGGCCGCCTTCTGCTTCTTCCCCTTCGTCCCGCGTGCCTGGCGCGTGGCTGCGCGCCGGGCGACGCCGAGGGCCTGAGCATCGACCGTCGTCGTCCTCTTCTTCGGCGTGAAGCCGAAGTCGGCGACGGTCTGGCTCGAGCCCCCGTATTCGCTGATCAGGTGCGCGCGGAGCGCGGGGAGGAGCCCCGCGACCGTCGCTGCCTTGGCGTTCGCGGTAGCCACCGCGGTCCGCCACTTAGCCTCGAGGGCGTCTGCGGCGGACGAAGCGTCGACATGGGCCTGGAGGGTCTTCTGGAGATCCTTGGCCTTGTACGACACGCCGTTCAGCGTGAGGACCGCGGAGCCCGTGAAGTGCTCCGCGATCGCCGCCGTGAGCTTGTTCTCCAGGGCGGCGTCTTGTGCTTTGTTTCTGTTCATTGCTTTCACCTCCTTTCGGAGAGGTCACGTGCGCCGCGGCGCCGTCGTGCGCTCCCATAGGTTCCTTTGTGAGGTCTCACGCTCCTCACGCTGGAAAGAGAGGTACGGTGGGCTCACGAAACGAAAAGGTGAGCGTTCACGGATGGGTGGCCCCCGCGGAAAATCGACGGACCGACGTCGATTTTCGAGAGGATCCCCTGTGAGACCTCACGCTGACGCGATCGGCGCCTCACGCTCCCCACGCAACATCTCCGGCGGAACGCGCTCCCCGAGACACGAGCGCCGCGAGAGCGTTTCTCACGACGACGAAGCGGTCCGTCACCATGACGGGCCGATTCGTCACGATGACGAACCGGTCCGCGAGCGTTGCGGGTCGGCTCGTCATGATGACGAACCGGTTCGCGAGCGTAACGGGGCGATTCGCGACAGCGACGGATATGCCCGCGATCGTCGCGGGCCGGCCCGTCACGCGGGGACTACTGCGCCATCAGCGCCCGACACTCCGCGACCCGTTCCCCCCGCCCCTGCGCCGCGCAGCTCTTGTACGCATTTCGCGCGAGCCCGGAGCGCCCCGACGCTTCGTACGCCGCGCCGAGCGTGAGCCACGCTTCGGTGTTCGACGGATCGCTCGCCGTCGCCTGCTTCGCGAAATCGATCGCCTTGCCCGTGTCGCCCGACTCGAGCGCTCGCTGCGCGTCGCGCGTCGGATTCCCGGTCGTCGCCGCGGTCGTGCGCGCGGGCTTCGGCTCCGGTGGTGTGGGCGCCGGCACGGGCGTCTGCGGCGGCGGGGTCGCGGGGATCACTTGGGGGCGCGGCTGCGGGGCGGGGGCTGGCTCGCGAACGACCGGAGGGGGGCTCGACACAGGAGTCGTCCTCACGGCCTCGATCGTCGAGAGGCGCACGACCGACGGCGAGCTCGGCGGCGGGAGACCGCTCGACGCGAGCGACGGCGTCGATGCGATCGGGGGCGGCGTATTGACCGCGATCGTCACCGCGGGAGACGTCGCCGTCACCGTCGCGGTGGGCTCGGCCGGCGCGGCCACCGCGAGCTCCCCCGCGTCGGGAGGCGACGCGACGGGCGCCATTCCGAGCACGTGGAACCGCAGGAGCAGCGCGAACGTCAGCATCGCCGCGATCGCGCCGAGCAGAATGCCCGCGACCCCTCGCCCGCTCTTCGCCGGAGGGAGTGACTTCGCGACGCTCGACGTCCCCGTCGCGGGGAGCTTCGCGGTCTTCGCCATGGCGGCGACGATCGGCGGAGGGGTCGACCGCCCGTCGCGCCCCTTCGGCGACTGTGTGGACGGTAGCGTCGCTCCGAGCTCGTCGAGCGGCGGCATCGCGGCCATCACCAGAGTCTTGTTTGCCGGCGCCCCCACCCCAGGCGAGGCCGCCTTGCGAAGCCCCCCAGCGCTCGCCAGATCGCCGCCACTCGCGTTCGCGGGGGCCGGGATGGTCGTCATCCCCGACGGACGCTTGGAGGGATCGTCGCCGTCTTCGGCGCTCCGCTTCTCGGTCGGCGGAAGCGGCGGAGGTTTGCTCGAGATCCGGAGCGTCGCGTTCTCCTTCGGCACGAACGCGATCGGGTGGGTCACCGCGGTGATCTCGACGGGGGCCGGAGGAGCGACGTTGATCCCCGGAATCGTCCCCCCCTTCAGTCGGTCCGCGAGCGCCGCGGCCGGCGGTCGCTCGCTCGACCGGACCGTCCCCAGCCCCGGGTCCGTCAGCGGCTCCGGCGAAAGCCGCGCCTCCGCCTCCGCGAGCGCCGCGGCGAGCGCCGGCGGCTTCACCGTCGAGGCCACTCCGAGCGCGCTCGTGGACGACGGCGGGGGCTGCGACCCGCGCGCGCCCGGGGGGGCGGGCGTGGGCTCCCCCGTCGCCGGGACGACGAGCATCTCCCCCATCGGCTCGGTCTGCGCGGCCGGGTGCTCGCCCGGTTCGTGATCCATGAGATCGGACGACGGGACGATCGAGTCGCGCCCCCCGGCGATCGACGCCGGCGGAGGGACCGACTGCGGCGCCGACAACGGGACGACCGACATCGGCACGGTCTCGTCGCTCGACAGCCTCGGCACGAGGAGCCCTTCGAAATAGAGCTTCGTGACCGTCGAGAGCGTCGAGAGATCCTCGAACGGCGACTCGTCGACCACCTGCATCAAGCTCCGCTTCGCGTCGAAGAGGCGAAGGATGCCGTTCAGCTCGTCGGGGATCTCGTTCAACCTCTCGAGGAGCTGCGCGTGATCGATCTCGAAGATCGTCGTCAGCGGCGGGAGCTGCTCGAGGAGCCTCCCCCACTCGTCCACGCGCCGCATCCCTTCCATGAGGATGCCTTGCGTCGACGTGTTCATGAGATCGTCGTTCTGCACCGCGCAGAACTCGACCTCGAACTGCGCCTCGTTCCAGATGAGCGCGCGGTAGATCGCCTCCTCGCCGCGCAGGCGCCCGAGGTCGGCGTCGACCACCTTCCCCTCGCGGAAGTAAATGTGCGCCGCTTGCACCCCGCTCGTGAGGTGAACGACGCCGCTCTTCCTCGACACCTCGAAGGTCTGCAGGAGATCGACGACGGCCATGTCGGAGATCGACCCGCTGAAGCGCGTCTGCCTCCCGGAGAGCAGCTTGTTCTGCGACGCGATGTTCTCCTGCGTCCGTCGCGCGAGGAGCAGGTTCACGCGCGCCAGGAGCTCCCGGACGAAGATGGGCTTCGTCAAGTAGTCCTCGACGCCGAGCTCGAGGCCGCGAATCTTGTCCTCGACCGACTTCTGGCTCGTCAGGAAGACGACGGGGATGACGGCCCACTCCGGCTTCTCTTTGAGCTTCCGGACGAGCGCGTAGCCGTCCATCTTCGGGAGGCGCGTGTCGGTGAGGACGAGATCGGGCGTCGAAAGATCGAGCTTCGCCAGCGCGTCCTGCCCGTCGGCGGCCGTGGTTACGCTGTAGCCGGCCTTCTTCAGGCTGACTTCGAGCACGCGGACGCTGCGCGGATCGGCGTCCACCAGCAATAGCGTTCGCTTCGCCACGGTGGGTCCAAACCCAGCATACCTAGGCTTGGATCATTTTGCCCAAGGGTCGGCGAAATCGCCCGGCAACGGCGCTGGATGCCGCTGCTGGGTCGAAGGGGAGGTTGTAGGACGGCTCGGGCGGGACGCCGAGCGCGGGGGGGCAGGCGCGCTGGGTGCCGGGGTGGAGGCTGGCGTCGGGGTCGCGCTCGGAGGGGGTGGGATCGTCGCGGTTGAGGTCGCCGCGGCCGTAAGGGCGACCGGGGCCGCCGGGAGCGGGGCGCCCGGCGGGCGGCTTCGTGCGAGGCGGAAGACGACGATCGCGAGCGCAGCGACCCCCAGCGTGATGCCCCCGTACGTCACCCAGGCTCGAGCCTGGGCTCGGCGACGGCGGGCGGCCGTGCTCGTCACCATCGACGCGTCCATCTCCTCGCGCGTCGCCGGCTCGAGCTGGTTTGCCATCGAGAAGACGGGGCGCGAGGGGGCCGAAACGTCCCCCGACGACGCGACGACCCGGAGCGTGCCGTCGGAGGCGAACGAGCTCACCCGCTCGATGGCGGTCGCGAGCTCGTGCATCGTCGCGTACCTCTGCTCCGGCTTCTTCTCGAGCATGCGGAGGATGACGTCTTCCAGCGCCCCGAGCTCGCGCGCCCGGGCGTTCACGCGGCTCGGCGGGATCGGCTTCACGAACATGTGCTGGGTGAGCACGCCCATGTACGTGTCGGCCACGAACGGCACGCGGCCGGTGAACATCTCGTACATGATCACGCCGAGCGCGTAGATGTCCGCTCGGTGATCCACCGGCTGGCCGCTCGCCTGCTCGGGGGACATGTAGTGCGGCGTTCCGAAGACGATGCCCGCCTTGGTGACGCGGCTCGCGCCGAGGATCAGCGCGGCGCCGAAGTCGACGACCCGGACGTCCACGTCCCCAGGGTTCGCCGCCGAGCCGAGGAGGAAGATGTTGTCCGGCTTCAGATCGCGATGAACGATCTTCTCGTCGTGGGCCGCGCCGAGGGCGGCTGCGACCTTGAGCACGATTCTCACGCCGAGCGCCGCGGGGATGGCCCCGCCGGTCTTGATGGCGCGCGCGAGCGTCTGGCCGACGAGGTTCTCCATGACGAAGTAGGGGAGATCACCCTCGAGGCGCCCGAAGTCGTTGATCGCGACGATGTTCGGGTGCTTCACGCTCGCGGTCGCGCGCGCCTCGCGCATGAAGCGCGCGGCGAGGTCCGGATCGTTCGCGAGATCGCGTCGCAGCACCTTCATGGCGAAGAGCCGATCGAGCGACGTGTGCCGCACCTGATAGACGCTCCCCATCCCCCCTTCGCCGAGCACGCCGACGACCTCGTACCTCCCGTCGATCACCTTGTGCAGGAGCGGGTCCGCCACGGGGCTCCACTCCGCGGAGGCGAGCTTCGCGCCGTCGAAGGGGCAGAACGTCGCCTCGGCGCCGAAGCGCTGACCGCACTCGCCGCAGCGCATGACCGCCCGGCGCAGATCGAGCGTCCCCCCCTTGGGGCTCAAGAGGGTGTCGTCATCCATCGCTGGCGGCGTCCATCCCCGCTTCGACCCCCCCCTCGGGGGGGGTGCCCGAGTCCTCGAGCGGACCCGTGCAGACGCCGGAGAGGCAACTGAGGTCGCCGGAGCAGTCGTAGTTGCGCGTGCACGGGGCGTTCACGCCACCCGCGGGCGACGAGGAGAGACCGCAGCCGGAGCCGCGGGCGCCGAGCGAGATGCACGCGAGTCCCAGAACGAGCGCGTGGCGGACCACCCCTGAAGCGTAGCGCACTTCTCGTGCAGCCCGCGCGCGGACCACTGCGAGGCGCGATGCGCGGTCTAGGTTGCCACGGCGGCCGTCCCGCAGTTCGCGCAGAATTTTGCGGTCGCCGCGAGCTCCCCGCCGCACCCCGTGCAGAACTTCTTCGCCTGCGCCAGCGCCGTCCCGCACTCGGCGCAGAACTTCCCGCCGGGCTGCTTGGTCTGACACTTCCCGCACGTCACCTGCGCCCCGCCGCCGGGGACGAACTGAGGCGGAGCGGGGGCCTGCTGCGCGCCCGGCTGGGGGAACTGCGGCATCGCCCCCGCCATCCCCTGCGCCATCGCGACTCCGATCCCCATCTGCGCGCCGATCCCCGCCATCCCTCCGCCGACGCCGTGCTCCGCCATCCCCTGCCCTGCCCCCATCATCGCCTGCCCCGCGGCGTAGTTCGAATAGTTCCCGGCGAGGTTTTGCACGTACCTGGCGTCCTGGTTGTACTTCTGATCGAGCCCGAACTGCGCCTGCTGCGCCTTTGCCGCCGCCTGCGCGATCTTGATCTGCTCGATCTGCACGTCGCGCTGCGCCTCGGCCACGGTGGCCACGAAGCGCTCGTTCGCGTCGTTCAGCTTCTTGTCGTCGTCGGGGCTGAAGTTGATGTTGAACGCCCCCATCTGGAGGATTCTCACCCCCACGTCGTTGAGCGCCGGGACGTGCGCGACGAACGCCTGCGAGAGCTCGGAGGTGTAGGCGATCGCGTCGATGAGCGTGACCTTCTGCTTCACGCAGAACTCGCCGAGCGTCTGCTTCACGCCGTTCATGAAGAGGCCCTTGATCCACGAGAGAATCTGGTCGTTGTCCCCCGCCGACGCTTGCCCCACGTACCCCACGATGAACTGCACGGGATCGGTGACGACGACGCTCATCTCTCCGAAGATCCGCGGCGTGACGATGCACATGAGCTGCGGGTCGCGCATCGTGCCGATCGGACCGCCGAACGGGACGCTCCGTACCGGGGTGGTCTTCACGAAGAAGATCTCGCTGATGAAGACCTGCCCGCCGGTGTAGTTCGTCACGATCTGATTCAGGAACGGGATGTTCTGCGTCTGCAGCGTGTGCCGCCCCGCCGGCAGGACGCCGACGACCCGCCCGTCCTTGAAGAAGACCGCGACCTCGTCGCTGTCGACCGTGAGCTGCGAGTACATCGGCACATTCTGATCCGGGTGCTTGTAGACGATGAGCGCCTTGAGGTTGTCCGGTCGCGCGACCATCATTTCGCGCACGCCGTTCTTCACGAAGTCGAATACGCCCATCGCCCCGCTCCTTCTTGGTCTCCACCCGAAGCGTCCGTCCGAGGTGATTCTGATGCCTTGCCCGAAATGGACGCGCGAGCTGCCAAGATAGTTCCTGCCGAGGAGCGGCGCCAGCGGGGCGGCGGACGTGTAGTCTCTTCGAGAGATGTCGCAGTCGGCGGCCAGCACGTTCCCTTGCACGAGCTGCGGAGCCAAGCTCACGTACGACGCGGGGGCGCAGGCGATGACCTGCCCGTACTGCGGGTTCAAGCAGGCGGTGGCGGCGGCGACCGAAGCTGGCGCGCCCCCCGTCCGAGCGATCTCGCTCGACGAAGGGCTCCGCATGGCGGCGCGAGGCTACGGCGCCCCGGTCACTACGCTCGCGTGCAGTGAGTGCGGCGCGAACGTCAACGTGGGTGCGGGAGAGCGAACGACCACATGTGCGTTCTGCGGCTCGTCACAGGTGCTCGCCGCAGAGGCGGGGGAGCCGCCGATCCGCCCGGGGAGCCTTCTCCCCTTCCGGGTGTCCAAGGAAGCGGCGAACAAGCGCTTCGGGGAGTGGCTCGCGTCGCGATGGCTGCGGCCGAACGATCTGAAGCGCATTGCGAAGGTGAACGAGATGGGAGGCGTCTACGTCCCCTTCTGGACGTTCGACGCCGACGTGACCTCCCGTTGGACCGCCGAGCGCGGCTGGTACTACTACGAGACCGAGGCGTACGTGGAGACGGTGAACGGCCAACAGGTCGAGCGGACGCGCCAGGTGCAGCGCACGCGCTGGGAGCCGGCGAGCGGGATGAGGCGCGATCGCTTCGACGACGTCCTCGTCTGCGCGGGGCGTGCGCTCCCCACGGAGCTCGTCGACAAGCTCTCCACGTTCGACACGAAGCTCCTCGTCCCCTACCAGCCCGAGTTTCTCGCGGGGTGGCGCGCCGAGAGCTACGCGGTCGACCTCCAGCCCGCGTCGCTCGTCGCGCAACAGAAGATGGCGCGCATGCAGGAGGGGCGGTGCGGCAGCGACGTCGGGGGGAACACGCACCGGAGCCTGTCCGTCCTCAACGACTATGAGGGGACGACGTTCAAGCACGTGCTCTTGCCGGTGTGGGTCGCGGCCTACCGCTACAACGGGAAGGTGTACCGCTTCGTCGTGAACGGGCAGACGGGCGAGGTCGTCGGCGTCGCGCCGTGGTCGATCTGGAAGATCGCGCTCGTCGTCCTCACGATCGTCTTGCTCATCGGCGGCATCGTCGCCGCGACGCAGACGAGGTCCACGTCGCTCGACCGGCCCGATTCGCGCTCGCCGCGCTCGCTGCCGCGCTCTTCACCCCCACCCCCGCACGCACCATGAACATCGACGTCGCCAGCCTCCCCGGCCCCGCGCAAAAGATCCTCGACGGCTCCGCGCCGCTCCCCATACGGCAGATGGCCGCCAAGGGGATCGCCCCCGGCCTTCGCCCGGTCGACGCGCTGACCGTGATCGCGCTCCTGGCCGAGTCGACCGACCTCGACGTCGCGACGACGGCGCAGGCCACGCTCGCGGCGCTCCCCGGCCCCGTCCTGAAGGGGGCGCTCGGAGGCGAGATCCCCGCGGGCGTGCTCGACGTGGTGGCGCCGCGCTACGCGAAGAACGCCGGCGTCATCGAGCAGATCCTCAAGCAGCAATCGCTCTTGCCGGAGACCGTCGTGAAGGTCGCCGAGACCGCCAACGAGGCGGTGACCGAGCTGCTCGCGGTGAACGAAGAGCGCCTGCTCAAGTTCCCCGAGATCATCGAGAAGCTCTACATGAACAGCGCGACCCGCATGTCCACGGCGGATCGCATGATCGAGCTCGCCGTCCGCCACGGGCTCGAGCTGAAAGGCATCCCCGCCTTCAAGGAGGCCGCCGCGGCGATCGCCGACGAGCTGATCGCCGAGCCGACCGAAGAGCCGACGCCGGACGACATTCTCTTCCGAGAGCTCGACGAGGAGGCGGAGAAGATCGGCCTCGATCCCAGCAAGGAGGACGTCGTCGTGCGGGACGAAGAGACCGGCGACGAGGTCGTCAGCGACAAGGTGCTCCCCCTCCACGCGAAGCTCGCGTCGATGTCGATCTCGCAGAAGATCCGCCGCGCGATGCTCGGCACCGCCGGCGAGCGGATGCTGCTCGTCCGCGACAAGAACAAGCTCGTCGCGTCCGCGGCGATCCGGAGCCCGAAGATCCAGGACAACGAGATCGCGCTCATCTCGATGAGCCGGAACGTGTCCGACGAGGTCCTGCGGATCATCGCCACGAACAAGGTCTGGGTGCAGGATCACCAGATCAAGCTGAACCTCGTCTACAACCCGCGGACGCCGTTCGTCTTCTCCGCGAAGCTCGTCGCGTTCTTGCGCGAGGGGGAGCTGAAACAGGTCGCCAAGAGCAAGAACGTCTCGTCGGCGATCGCGCAGGCGGCGCGGCAGCACCTCGATCGGCGCAAGAAGTAGCCCGAGCGCGACGCCTACCTGCCGATCCCCCAGATCTCGCCCGTGGACCACGTCGCGTCGAGCAGCGCGAGGACCGCGTGGACGACCTCGTCGGGGGTTCCGAAACGGCCGAGAGGCGAGCGGGTGGCGAGGCGATGCGTCCGCAGCGGATCGGCGTCGGCCTCCGGGTCGGCGACGATCCCCAGCGCGACGAGGTTCACGCGCACCTCCGGCGCGAGCTCGACGGCGAGCGCGCGAAGCCCCGTCGTGAGCGCCCCCTTCGCGGTGAGGTACGCGACGTGGTTCACGAACGGCCGCGTGACCCCGGCGTCGGCCAGCGCGACGACCGCCCCCTGCGCGCGCGCGAGGTCCTTCGACAGCGCGTGGACCAGGAGGAGCGGGACGACGGCGTGCACCGTGAGGGTCCGCTCGAGGTCCTCGCGCCGCAGCGCCTCGAGCGGCGTACGCGGGAACGGGCCGCACGCCAGGACGACGTCGCTCAGCCCCGGCGTCTTCGACCGAACCCCTTCGACGATCCGCTCGACCGCATCGCCGTGCGTGAGGTCCGCCGTCACGAACGCCGGAGCGGAGCCGAGGCCCGGATGCGCGCGCGCGATCTCCTCGGCGAGCGCCTCGAGCTTGTTCGGGTCGCGCGCGGTCAGGATGGGCCTGTCGCCTCGCGCGGCGAGCGCATGTGCAATCGCTGCACCAAGGCGGCCCGTGGCACCGACCACGAGGACGTGACGACCACGCTTCACCATGGGCCCCTCTATAGCGCGCCCTCCCCGCTCGCCGGCTCTTAAAACCGGAGGGTCCGGGCGATGCGAGAGAGTATCATCCACGTCAATGGCTTCGGGAGACAGCGCGGGGGACGCAGCGACGACCCACGGGCCGATCTCCCTCGAGGAGCTCGGCCCGCTCTGGGACACGTTCCGCGCGGGGAAGCCCGTCATCTGTCCGCGCGAAGGGGGGGCGGTCGCGGTCGCCGTCGACGCGACGGCGCACGCCTATCGCATGGTCTGCGTCCGGTGTGGCGCGGCGACCCCCTGGTTCGAGTCTCCCCCGACGGGCGTCCGGGTGCGGACCGGCACGTCGTCGATGCCGGCCGCGAAGCCGGTGTCCGAATAGGCGCTCCGCCGCGTCTCTCACCCCTTCAGGGAGAACGTCGCGAGCGCGGCGGCGACCCAGGTGGGAGGGGGCGCATCGAGCGCCTTGGAATAGTCGACGAGCATCAGATCGAGAATCTCGACCTCGAGCGGCCGCCTCGGATCGATGAGCCACGTCATGAGCGGCCCGGTATCGCGGAAGTCGGAGCGGACCTCGGCCGCGTGGCGGGAGAACGCGCCGAAGTCGTGCGCGGCGAGCGCGCGAAATCCACGCTCGATCGTCCAGCGCGCGAACTCGAGCGTCTGCGGGTCCTCGCGCGGGAGACGATCCTCCTCGCGTGCCCCGTAGCCCGCGCCGTGATGGATCGGATCCGCCGTCGCCACGAGAGGGACGCCCCGATCGAGCCATGCGCGAAGCTCCCCGGCCCCAGGGAGGTCGCCAGGCTGATCGCCGACGAGGAACGGATACCGGGCGACGACGCGCGGAGCCTTCTTCCCGGCGCGCTTTGCGGCGAGCTCCACGAGCGCGGAGAAGCCGTCGAGCGAAAATTCCTCCGCCCAGTATCCACCGTCGCCGGGAGCGTCGGGCCCGTGCACGCGCCGGAGCGAGCTCCTCGCCGACGGCGCCCCCTCGCGCGCACGCCTCACGAGCGGCGCATCGCCTTCGCGTCCACCGTGAAGGATTCCGAGCGCGAGGACCTCGTCGCATCCCGAGCGCACGACGGAGAGGGCGACGGCCGCGGCGAGGTGTCCCGACTCCGTGAGGCGCGTGTGCGGGAAGACGAGCGCCCCCTTCGCCGGGATCGCGGGGACCTGAGCGGCCCCCGCCCGGTCGAGCAGCGCGGAGAGCCCCGACTCGCCGAGATCGGCGCGCTCGCGGGCGTAGTACTCCTTCCACTCGCGGGAGGACTTCACCCCCTTTCTTTCGCTGAAAGTGGGGCCGCCCGCAAGGCCGGGCTCACCCCCCGTCGAGAGCGTCGCGGAGGACGACCTCGCCGCCGGACGGCGAGTCGCCGCCGAGCGCCGCTCGTTCCATGCCGAACGCGCCGCTCATGTCGCCTGCCGCGTCATGCAGACCGGGCGCGCGCTGGGCGACTCCCCCCACGCCTGACGGCTCGGAGTGCGCCGTCGCCGAAGAGAAAGCCAACACCATCGCCGCGGCCGCCGCGAACGCTCCGGCGACCCCTCCCGCCCAGCGACTCCGGCGACCCGCCGACACGAGCCGCGCCCGAACCTCTGCGGCGCGAATCGCGGGCATGATCGAGATCGGCGCAGGCACGGGCTGGTCCGCCAGCCGCGCGACCTGCTCGAGCGCAGCTTCGACGCGAGCCTCGCGCTCGAGCCCCATCGCGCACTCCTCGCACGCGAGCACGTGGCGCTCGACCCTGTCCTTCCGCTCGGGATCGAGCGCGTCGATGACGTAGAGCGCGAGCTCTTCGCCTGACAGGTGAGCTCCTCTCATCTCCCAATCCTGGTGCCGGCTCATGTTCGCCCTTCCCCTTCGAGGGAGACGCGGAGCGCCTTGCGTACTTCGCACAAGATCTGACGGACACGTTGCAGCGACAGGCCGACCTTCTTCGCGACGTCCGCGTGACTCAATCCGTCGCCGCCGTACGTCAGACAGAAAACGTCGCGAGCGTTCGGGGCGAACGTTGCCAAGACCCGCTCGGCACGCTCGACCCGCTCGCTCGTGAGAAGACGCGCTTCCGCGTCGGCCGCGGGATCCACGAGGTCGGTCGCGATTCTCGCCCCGTCGCCGTCGAGGGGGATCGGCTGGGCGCGGGCGCCGTCGCGACGGGCGGCCTCCAGCGACAGGAACGCCGCTTGCGCGATGGCGAGGCCCGGAAGCTGGAGGTGCGTCAATCGTCCCGCGCGCTGCTGCTCGACGAGGCGGATCCATGCCTCTTGCGCCAGGTCCTTGGCGCGATCAATCCGGACGCCTCGCGCGAGAAGGGAGACGACCACCCGGTGATCGTGCCGCGCGATGAGCGCGTTCCAGGCCAAAGCGTCGCCGGCGAGCGCGCGCGCACACAAGGTCCGCTCGTCGATCGGAGAGGGGGCAGGACGAGCTCGGACGTTGGCCGTGGCGGGGAGCGAGAGGGGCGCGGGGGGTGCAGCGGGCACGGGCATCGAGGTCGGGGAGGTCCCGGTCGGGTACG
>JBKQKP010000326.1:0-34231 GCA_052147435.1 Polyangiaceae bacterium
GACCGGCACGACCTTCGAGGTCGTCGATGATCAGGGCTACCCGGTCAAGACGCCGTCGCGGTTGGCTCAAATGGTCTTCACCGCGTTCAACCAGCCCACGACGGGCTACGTCCTCCAAGCGAACGCCCACCAGACCTTGAAGATGAACCTGAAAGGGCATGGGTGCGTGCTGCTAGTTGCAATACGCCGGGACTGACAAGTCGACGCTTTCGCCGACGGGGCAACCGGCAATCAGAAGCCCGTCAGCCGGGCGGTAGCGGCGCCCGGATCCGTATCCCCTGAAGCACGTGCGCGAGCGGGTTGCGCCGGATCGTGCTTCGGGCGCGGAGCTTCGCCGAGAGCGTGCGCGCCTTGCGTCGGAGGCGGCGAACGCGGGGCCGCGGGGCTTCACGATTCAGAGGAACCATAGGCGAAGGTTACCGCTGAAGGCCGGAGCGCTCCACGCCGCATCTGCGAGCGCAAGCGATTGCGGACGCGTGGCCCGCAAGGGCAAGTAGCGCGCCGAAGGCGTCCTTTCCATCCGTCGCCGCCCATGTCAGAGTCGAAAAGTGGCGAACCGGGTACCGCGTACGAAGGTCGACGCGATGTTCGCCGTCTACGCGGACCGGCGAAGTGTCCGTGAAGTAGCGACCAAGTGCGCGGTCAGTCACCGGACCGTCGAGCGGTACCGCCGGGTCGAACGATGGGACGAGCGCCTCGGCGAGATCAGGGCGCGGGCGCAGCAAGAGGCCGACTACGGGATCGCCCAAGCGATGGCGGATTCGCTCCGGATCGTGCGCGCGTACAAGGCGAAGCTGGGCGATGCGGTGGAGAGGAAGCGCGTGGGCGTCGACGACGTCTGTGTCACTGACCTCGAGCGCATCATCCGGCTCGAGGCGTTCGTGCTCGGAGCGGCGGAGAGTCGACACGAGGTGATCACGGAGTTCTCTGGCTGGTCGGATGAGGAGGTCGAGCGGTATGCAAGCACTGGCGAGCTTCCTACAAAGACGAGCGGAAGCACGTCGCGAGCTTGAGCGGCGACGCGCCGGTCAAGACTTCGCGTCGTTCGTCGCCCACGCCTTCGACCTGAAGCTGGGCGATCACCATCGACGCTGGTGTGCGGCGGTCGAGAAGCGCGATCGGCTCGTGGTCATTGCCGCGGTCGAGCACGGGAAGAGCACCATCTTCTCGATCGCTCGGCCGCTCTTCGTCCTCGGCCGCAACCCCGACGCGCGCATCGCGCTCGTCTCCGAGACGCAGACGCAGGCCAGCCGGTTCCTCGCTGCCATCAAGGAGCACGTGGAGCGCAACGAGCGCTTGAGGGAGGTCTTCCCCGCGCTGCGTCCCGCGACAGGTGCGCGGGCGAAGTGGTCCGACACCGCGATCCTCGTCGAGCGGCCGACGACCTCGAAGGACCCGTCGATCGTCGCTCTCGGTGTCATGGGGCCACTGCTCGGGGCTCGGCTCGACCTGGCGATCCTCGACGACATCTGCTCCTTCGAGAGCACGTTCACCGCCGCACAGAGGGAAAAAGCGATCGCGTGGTACCGCTCGACGCTGGCGGGCCGCATCGTAGCCGGAGGCCGCGTAGTGGCCGTGGGCAACGCATGGCACCGGGAAGATGCTCTCCACTTGTTGGAGGCAAGCGGAGAGTTCGCCACGCTCCGCGATCCAGCGATCAGGCCGGACGGCCAGCCGCTCTGGCCCGAGCAGTGGCCGACCGAGCGCCTCGAGCAACGCCGTCGCGAGATCGGCGAAGTGGAGTTTGCGCGACAGCTCCTCGTCCAGCCGGTCTCGGAGGGGGACTCGCGTTTCCGGGGCGAATGGTTCGAGCACGCCTTCGCACTCGCCAAGGCGGAAGGCGTCGCACTCGTGGACCGATACGACGGCCCGCATCGGACCTTCACGGGCGTCGACCTCGGCGTAGGGGCCACGAAGGACCACGACGAGACCGCGCTCGTCACGATCGCTCTACTGCCGGACGGGCGACGGCGCGTCCTCGCGATCGAGGCGGGTCGCTGGACGGCACCGCAGATCATGGAGAGGATCCGGGCGACGCACGCCGCATACCGGAGCGTCGTACGCGTCGAGAGCAACGCGGCACAGGACTACATCCGCCAGTTCCTAGAGGCGGAGCGGATCCCGGTGGAGGCGCATACGACGGGCCGCAACAGGAACGATCCGGCGTTCGGGATCGAGAGCATCGCGGTGGAGCTGGAGGCCGGTCGCTGGATCGTTCCCGACGCGCCAGCGACCCGAGCATGGGCGCGCGAGCTCGTCACCTACTCGCCGAAGTCCCACGCGGGCGACCGCTTGATCGCCAGCTGGCTTGCGCGCGAGGCCGCGCGCGCCTTCGAGGATCATCGAGGCGACCCGGTCCCCTTCATCGTCGGCCATAGCGAGTTCCACCCCGGTCCTCTTGGCGCGTCCGCCGACGAGTACGAGACCGGTCCGGACGACGGCAGCTGGGTACTCGACCGGCAGCCGCCGTCCCTGCCGCTGGCTCCCTACGAGCGTTTCGCGAGTCGCGCGATGGTTGGCGGCTCGAGGAACGCTCCGACGCCGCAGAGATCGGCGGCGAGGCGCGCCCCGGTTTCGCATCGTGCGCAGGCCGTCCCGAGCGCCGGACCCCGGCCGTGGCCGAAGTTCCTACTCCGATGAGTGCGCTCTCCACGAGCGAGTCTGAGCGGGCGAAGCAGATCGCGGCGAGGTTGTGGCGTTCACGCCCGAACGCGCCGCTTGATGAGGTGCTCGCGGCAGTGCAACGCGCTCTCGCGATCCTTCCGACCCGTCGCCCCGAGACGCTCTCCAAGAGCGCACAGCGGCGGTGGTTCGACGCGGTGCGGGTCGTCGCAGGCGTGAGGGTCGCGATGCTGGAGGGCGGTGCACTCCACGAGTTGCTGGAGCTGGACGCGATGGTCAACACGCCGTAACGGCGTCGACCGATCGCGAACGCCGATTCCATGCGTCGGTCGGCGCCAGCGACTACGCGGACTCGGGAAGGGCGCGGGGCGCTCACGACTCGCGCGGCGCCATTGCCAGTCGACGTGGCGTGCTTGCGCGCCCGTGCGAGCGCGCTATGGTCTGAGCACCTGCGTGACGAACGCGGGCCGGCGACGAGCCGTTGGAGGTACAGATGAGCAAGACAGATCGCATCGCGGCGAAGGCTGCGCGTGTAGGCGAGATCCATCAGGAACACCGTGCGGCGATCGCCGAGGAGGCCGAGGAGGGGGCTGCCGTCCTCGACGCAATTCGCGATGCGACGATGCCGGCGCTTGCCGCGCTGTGCTCGCCGCTCCCGGCTGGGTTTTCCTCAGCCGTCGTCGAAGACGGGACGCCACCGGCCGAGAAGAAGATCGCTCAGCGCGAGGAGCGTGGCTTTGTGATCCTCGACGCCTTCCAGCGCGACTCGGATGCCGACATGCGGGGGGGCCGCTACTTCGGCCGCTTGCTCACGCTGCTCTCCACCGGAACCTTCGCGATCGTCGAGCGCAGCGGCACGTGGTCTTCGCGCGTCGGCGAGCGCTCGGAGTGGACTACCACGCTTCGAGAGGTGAGCGCTCGCGAGGTCGTCGAGGAGTTCGACGCCGCGGAGATCTCGGGCGCGATCGAGCGGGCGCTCGACGCCCAGATCTCGGGAGCGGCGGCCCGCCGTACAGACGAAGCCCTGCAACGCGCCGAGAAGTTGCGGGCGATCAGCGTGCTACTGGAACCAGAGCGAACAGTCCTGCCGGGCCTTCGCACGAACATCGCCCGCAAGCTGTGGTTGTCGCGGCAGAAGGCCGCCGGGTACAGCGCCGGTGACGCAAGGCTCGATGCGAACCAAGCTGCGGATGCGCTCGCGGCGAAGACGGCCGGCCGCGTGATCTGGCGACGCCGACACGTCGACGAGGTCGCGATCGTGCGCACCGGCGATGGTCGGGTGATCGCGATAGGCGAGCAGGCTGGCCCTTGGGGTGTCACCATCGGCCTCCTCGACGAGCGGGGCCGTTTCCAGATCATCCCCGCCGGTAGTCCGGGGCTGCGGTAGTCACCGTGGGGCGAAAGGCGACCGGGAACGCCGTACGGTACGGCGACAAGTGGTACGCACGGATCCGCGTCGCGCCGGGGAAGCGTCCGGCCACCCACCTCGAAGGGTTCGGCCCCGACGACGAAGAGCAAGCAGAAGAGCGCGCATCGCTGATGGCGGACGTCATCGGCGAGCTTCGGCGAGCCGGCCGGGAAGACTTCGTCCCGACAGCGCTCAAGAGGATGGCGTCGCTGTCCGGCGCAAAGCTCACCGCGTTCGTGAAGCTCGCGCGAGGCTACGCCGCTGGCACGGAGATCCTCGCGTCGGGCAAGGACGGGGATCGCATCACGTTTCGCAAGTTCGCGGAGCGCTGGACCAGCGGTGACCTCGCGCGTGAGTTTCCAGCCCACGTGAAGGTCAAGAGGACGTCCGATGACGACGTCTGCCGCCTCGAAAAGTGGGTTTACCCAGCGATAGAGGATCTGCCGCTCTCCCAGGTGGGGCTCGACCAATACGACGCGATCCTCCGCGCGGTCACGGGGTCACAAGCGACACGGCGCCACGTCGCGCAGGTCATCAGGCGCGTTCTCGCGCTCGCCGTCTACCCCGCGAGACTCCTGAGCGTGAACCCGATCCCGCGAGGCGCTCTTCCGAAGAAGGGGACGCCGCGCGCGTTCCCGTACCTCTATCCCTCCGAGGATCGCGCGTTGCTCGCGTGCCGCGAGGTGCCGATCGTGTACCGCATGCTCTACGGGTTCCTCGCGCGCGAGGGGCCACGGACGACCGAAGCGCTGGTGCTCAAGTGGGAGCAGCTCGACCTGGAGCGCGGGACGGTGAGCGTCGAGGACAACAAGACCGACGACTATCGCATCCGCCCGCTCGACCCCGGCGTCGCCGCTGCTCTGAGCGTCTGGAAGACGGCCCTCAAGCCGAAGGCGTCCGCCCACATCTTCCTCGACGAAAACGGCGAGGCACTCAACGAGGACCGCCTCGCAGATCACTTTCGCAAACACCTGAAGCGCGCAAAGGTCGAGCGCCGCGAGCTGTACGTGGACACCGACAAGCGAGGCCAGATCCGAGCGCACGATCTCCGAGCCACCTTCGTCACGATCTCGCTGGCGGCCGGGAAGACGGAAGCGTGGATCGCGGACCGCACGGGTCACCATTCGAGCGCGCAGATCGGGAACTACCGTCGAGCCGCTCGCACGGCCGGGGAGTTGGGGCACACGTCGCTCGACCCCCTCGACGAGGCGATCCCCGAGCTACGCGGAAAGGGTAGACGGGGGGGATCACAGGGTAGCGGCGAGGCGCGAGGAGGCGCGAGACGTACGCAGGGGCACTCGAAACGCCGGGGAAGACGACGTCTCGCAGCGCGTCGGCGCCGGCTGGCCGTCTTTAGGTTCCGCCGCCGCAAGGCGTAAGGGTTCAAGTCCCTTCCCGCGCACTCTCAAGGACCTGATCGCTCACCTACCTCTCGGGGGAGGAGCGACCACTTCCCGCCTGCCGTCATCGGAGTCCTTCATGGCCACCCCCTCGACCGAATGCCGATCCGAGCCGGGCGCCTTTGCGCCGGTCATCGACCGCTCGCGCTGCGAAGGGAAGGAAGACTGCGTCCGAGTCTGCCCCTACAACGTGTTCGAAGTGGGCCGCATCAGCGACGCCGACTTCGCCCGCCTCGGTGTCCTCGGAAAGCTCAAGAGCGTCGCCCACGGCCGGAAGACGGCGTACACGCCCAGAGCGTCGGCGTGCCAGTCGTGCGGGAAGTGCGTCGAGGCGTGCCCCGAGAAAGCGATCAAGCTCGCGCGTCGGTCGGAGTGACCCGCTGCGAGTCGCGCCGTCAGAGCGCCTTGCGAAAGTGCACGCACCGATCGACGACCTCGAAGCCGAGCGCCTCGTGCGCCCGTTGCGACGGCTCTCGGTCGATCCAGGTATCGGAGGCTAGCTCCCGGGCCCCTTGCGAGCGCGCCCACTCCTCCGCCGCTTCCATGAGCGCCCGCCCCACCGACCGGCGCTGGTGCTCCGGCTTCACGTACCAACCCTCGATGAACCCCACCGGGTAGCGTGCGTCGCATCCATCGGCGTGCGAGCGGAGCCCGACCTCGATGAAGCCGACGAGGTCGCGATCGATCTCGGCAACGATCACGGCGAGCGGAAGTGTGCTCGGCGGGGTGCCCGAGAGGATCGCGACCGCGTGGTCGCGATGCTCCTCGAGGGGGCCGTCGGGCCAGAGGGCAGCGCAGAGCTGCCCGATCGCATCGAGATCCGAGGGGAGCGCGGCTCGGATCTTCATCGTCCTGGCGGCTCCCCACCGGTCGTAGCGAGACGCCTCGCTACTTCGCCGTGTGGCAGCCGTTGCAGCCGAAGCCGGCCATCGTCTTCATGTCGAACGGCTTCTCCCCGAGCATCGTCACCATCTGCGGCACGACGACCTCGTGCATGAACTTCACCGTGTCCGGGTGCTCGGCGATGTCGGCCTTCAGCTGATTCTTGAAGTCGAGCTTGGGGAGGCCCGCGTTCGGCATCTTGAACTTCTTCGTCTTCACACCCGCCTCGCCGTGACAGGTCTTGCACGTGAAGTCGGCGAAGTCCTTCGAATCAAAGCCCTGGAACGCGGTCTTCATGTTCGGGAAGACGGCGGTCTTCATGACGTTCAGGCGCTCTTCGTGGGTCATGTCGGCCCACGGCTTCGGTGCGGCCGGCACCGGCGGGAGGGCGGGCGCCGCGCTCGCGGACGGAGCCGGAGCCGCGCTTGCGGCAGGCGCGGTCGAGGTATCCGCAGGGGCTGCGCTCGCGGCGGGGGCCGGGGTCGCGCTCGCGGCGGGGGCGGCCGAGGAAGCTGGCGGGGCCGCTGCGGTGACCGGGGGTTCGGAGCTGCCGCCACAAGCTGCAGCAAGCGCGAGGGCCGGTACGAGCAGAACAAGGAGAGAAGAGATACGCATCGGGGCTCCTTTTTGGTGGAGCGACGGATCGCACAACTCGGCGGGCGAAGGCAAGTCGCGATATGTCAGCTCGGCCCGACCGGCTGGCTTGGGACGCCGAGCGAGTACACGATGTTCTCGAACGTCGCCGTCCCGGCGCCGAGGCGATCGTCCTTGAACGACTGATCGAGGTCCATCACCTGGACGAACGAGTCCGTGAAGCTCGCGATGTAGGCGAAGCGGTACGCCCGCAGCGCGGGCCCGGTGACCGAGCCGTTCGAGATCGTCATGTATTTCGACCGGGGGTCGAACGGGACCGCCGCGTGAGCGGCCACGGCGGCGACGTCGAACGGATCGAACGCCATCGCGAACGGTCCCGGTCCGGTGCTGACCTCGTTCTCGATTCGCTGGGTGTCCGGGTCATAGATCACGATCGTCTGCGAATCGAAGCAGACGACGAACACGCGCACCGAGTAGAGGCCATTTTGGTCGACGATTGGCGCGACGTAGACGTTCGAAGGGCCGGACGAGAGGGAGACGCCTCCGGAGATCGTCAGCTGGTCCGGATCGTACGTCCCGTCTTGGCCCATGCCGCCGATCTGGCCGAGCACCAACAAGGGGGGAGCAGCGCTCGCGATGAAGACACGCGCCGGCGTCTGGGCGCACGCGACGTACTGTGGGGACGTAGTCGAGAGTCCGAGAGGGCCGGTCACGTTCAGCTCGCACGCGATGCGTGGGGTCGGATCGATTGCGATGCCTCGGGTGCTGGATGCGGCGGAGTGCCCCGCGACGGAGTAGGCGCGCTCCCTGATCAGAAACGGGCGAAGGTTCGACGACCCCACCTGTCCCAGCCCCGCGGTCCCACCCTCGTCCGAAGCCCCAAGGACCCCTTCGTCCGAGTAATAGCGGAGGAGATCGATCTCCGCAGCCTGGTTGCTCGTCTGCAGGAGGGCGGGGCGGAGCGGGTTGGTCGGATCCGGATTGGGGATCGCCGCGAGATCGTGAGGAACCGAGGCGATGCCAACGCCCCCCTGCGGCATGCTGTCGACGATGAACTGAATCGATGGGTCGAAGGCGTTTTGGCCCAGAGCCTCCGAGCTCCCTGCCTCTTCTACGATGCTCGGGGTCGCCGTGGTGCCCGCGGGGTCGAGGCCTGTGAGATAGAGGCTGCTCTCGGTCTGGTCTTCGTGGGTGACCACGATCCCCGTGCCGTCGTCGGTGAATGCCATCGCGAAGGGGTCGCTCGGCATCGTCAGCTGCCGCGTGTTTCCGGGATCGCTGAGCTGCCCCGCGTGATGCAGCGAATCGCACGCGTCGGCCGTGGTGCGGTTGCAGTTGAGAAAGAAGGGGGGATACGTCGCTGCCGTGGCGTTCGACGGGGCCCCCGCGAGGTAACGCGGATCGTCGTCGCTCTGAACATCCATCCACGTCAGCGACGTATCGCTGCGGACGGGGACGAAGAGGCGCCCGCCGTTCGGGGAGAGCTGAATCGCCGTCGCGAGCGGATTGATGGTGATCGTGTCCTTCCAGTAGGCGGCGTTGTTCATCGGCGGCGCGCACGTGTTTGGGCAGCCGGCGCCCGAGGGGGGCGGCCCCGCGAACGGGAGCAAGCCCGGAACGGCCGGGATACCCGCATCGAGCGTGCCGGCGCTGAACGCCGCCGCTCCTTCGTAGATCCCGAGGAGGAGCGCGATGGTGTCGTTGCGGATCGCCGTGAGGTCGTACGACTGAACCGTGCCCCCCGTGTACTGCAGATCGAAGTCGGAGTTTGCCGCGTAAAGGACGTTCCCCTCGGCCGAGACCGAGAGTCCGACCGGGTAATAGAAGGCACTTTGTGGGGGCGGCTTGCTGGGCCCGGTTGACGAGCAAGCCGCACCAAGCGCGAAGCCAAGCGCCGACGTCGCAACGCGGAGGGCGCGTGCACGCCGCGATGCGAGCGGAGCGAGCGAAGCGGATGTCGCGCTGCGTGCCTTCATGGCGAGGGGAGCCTAAGCCTAGTCAGTTGCAAGCTGTCGCGCACGGCCCACTGCATGACGTGAAAAGAGCGTGCTCCTGGCTCAGCGCCTTCGCCGAGATCCCGTTCTGGCACGCCGCTTCGCACGACGCGACCGCAGCGTCGCCCGCGTCGGCGTCATCGCGGGGGAGCGCGTTACCCTCGCAAGCGACCAGACAGTTGTAGAAATCGAAGCAAGCCTGATCGACCACGCACGTGAGAACCTGGATGCAACAGCTCGCCTGCAGGCATTTGTTGCACGGCGCGCTGCTGGTCGGGGCCGTCGCCGCCGAGAAGCTACAGGGGGCGCCGTCGCTTGCCCACGCATCTTCGGCAGCGCTCGCGTCCGCGGCAGAGCCGGCGTCTTCGAAGGAGGCGGAGCCGTCGATCGGAGACGCGGGAGGCGAGGAGCTCGAGCAGTCGACCGTCGCGATGGCGGCGAGGAAGGAGGCGAGCAGGGAGGCACAGACCCAGATTCGAAGGGACGCACGCATCGGTCTCTACCTGTTCCGCTCCCTCTCCTCGAGCTCCCGAAATCGTGCCTCGAGCTCTTCAGGCACGGCGAGCGAAGAAGGATCGGGCTCGCGCCCCCCAGCGTGACTCTCGAGCGCACGGAACCGGCTCTCGAGATCCGTGATGAGCTCGGACGCGATGGGCGATTCTTCGTCGCGCGTGCGCGGTCTCTCGGCCTTGGGCGCGCCGATCACGCCAGCGACCAGCGTGCCAACGGCCGATGCAATCGACGAGGCGACGGCCCGGGCGCCGTCTTCGAGCGGGGAGCCGGTTCGCGCCGTCTTCCTCGCAGACTCCACTCGCGGAGTCGGGACGGGAAGGACGCTCTCTTGGACTTGCGCCGGTGGGGTCCTCACGAGCTCGGTCGTCTCGGCTGACGAGTCGGGGGCTTCGCCCGCCTGGATGATGATTGTCGCCGCTTGCTGAGGGCGCGAGTCCGTCGAGCTGAGCGCTTCGACGAGCTCGGTCATCGACGAGAATCTGACGTCTCGATCTCGCTCCATGGCGCGCGCAATGACGCGGCTGAGGCGCGGGTCGATCGACCGCACGACGTCGCGCAGTGGCTTCACCGGCGCTGCCAGAACGGCCGCGACGAGCTGGGCGCCGTCCTTGGCTCCCCACGGGAGCTGGCCGGAGAACATCTCGTAGGCCATCACGCCCCATGCATATTGATCGCACCGTCCGTCGAGGGGGCTCGCGTGGAGCTGCTCCGGCGCCATGTATTGCGGAGTGCCCACCGCGAGCCCGTCGGCCGTGACGGAGGCGAGGTGCGCCGGTTGCGTCGGCGTCGAGCCCTCGACGGCGGAGGCCTCTGTCCGGCGCGCAATCCCGAAGTCGAGGACCTTCACGACGCCGTCGGCGGTGATCATCACATTTTCGGGCTTGATATCGCGATGCACGAGCCCGGCCCGATGCGCCGCGCCGAGGCCACGTGCGACGTCGATGAGCCAAGCGAGCTTCTGCGTGCCAGAAATCTCCGCATTCCCGACGCACGCCCGGAGCGTCGTTCCGGTCACCAGCTCCATTGCGATGAACGGGGCACCCTCGACCTGCCCTACGTCGTAGATCGCGACGACGTTGGGGTGCATGAACGCGGCAGCCGCCCGCGCCTCGCGCATCATCCGCGCGGCGGCCTCGCCGCGGGCGGTCTCGTTCTTCCCGTCCGCGATGAGGACCTTCAGCGCCACACGTCGTCCGAGGCTCGGATCCAGCGCGCGATAGACGCGTCCCATTCCCCCCTCACCGAGGGTCTCCTCGATGACGTAGCGACCGACCGTCTCACCGATCTGAGGCACGGGAGCGAGCGTACGCGGGAGGCGGCGGAGGGGATAGGCGCGAAGATTCGCGTCAGGGGCTCTTCACGCTCGAGCCCGACGAAGCCGCTGGACGGGCGCCGGCCGGCCTCTTCTTCGCGAGCGGGAGGGACTCGACGGAGACCGTCGGGATGGGAGCCTGCGGCACCGACGCCGCCGTGGCCGCGGCGCTCGGGTCGCCGTTCGTGCTGGGCGACACCACCGACTGAACCATCCCGTAGCTCCCCGCGGCGGCGCCCGAGGGGCTCGCGTGGCCCATCAATCCGGCGATCCCGATCGCGATGACCGCGGCGAGCGCGAACGACGCACCCGCGACTTCGCGCACGGTCTTCCTTCGCGACGTAGCCGCGTGCTCGAGCGGGACCTCGACCGCGTGCCGACCGCTCGGCTCGAGGTCGTACCTCGCCACCATGGCGCGCGTGAGCGGGCCGGGCGTGATCGACGGGGCCGGCGCCTTCGGCGCTACGACGCCGAGATCGCCCGGCAAGGACCGAGAGCGCTCCGGAGCGGCTCCGAGCTCCGCGAGGATCGCGAGGAGTCGATCGCGAACGACCGTCATGTCCCGCGGGCGCGCGTCGCGGTCGTGGGCCATCATGTCGGCGCAGAGCTGATCGAGCGCCGGATGCACGTTCGGGACGAACGCCGAGATCCGCGGGGAGGGGTTCATGACGATCTGAAGGATCGTCTGCTCGTACGTGGGCCGCTCCGGGTAGGGAGACGTGCCGACGACCGTTTCGAACAGAACGGCGCCGAGCGAGTAGATGTCGGTCCGGTGATCGAGCGGGAGCCCCTGCGCCTGCTCAGGCGACATGTACTGCGGCGTCCCGACGACCATGCCCGCCTGGGTGAGATCGCTCGCTCGTCGGCTCGCGTCGCGGAGGAGCTTGGCGATCCCGAAATCGACCAGCTTCACGAGCGCGCTGCCATCCTCGCTCTTGCACACGAACAGGTTGGCCGGTTTGAGGTCGCGGTGCACCACGCCCTCCGCGTGGGCGCGGGCGAGCCCCTTTGCCGCCTGCGCGAGGAGCCCCACGGCTCGACTCGGCGAGAGCGCCCCTTCGAGCGCGAGGAGCGCCGACAGATCCTCCCCCTTGAGCATCTCCATGACCAGGAAGACGCCGAGCGCCGCGTCGTCGCCCGTGTCGAGCACCCGCACGATGTGATCGCTCTCGATCGCGCTCGTGCTGTGGGCCTCTTGCTGGATCCGCTTCGCAACTTGCGGATCGCGCGCGTACGTCCAATCGACGAGCTTGACGGCGACGTGCCGCCCGAGTCCAAGGTGCTCCGCCTCGAAGACGCAGCTCATGCCCCCTTTGCCGATGAGCCGCTTGATCTCGTAGCGACCCTGGATCGTGCGCCCGACCGGGCCGGAGCTCGCCATGACGGGGGACGGCGCGACGTAGGCCGGGGCGGCAGGCGTCGCGACAACGTGGACCGGAGCGACTTGGACCGGGGCGACCGTGGTGAGGGTCGCAGCGTGGACGGCGGGTCCTGGTCGGGGGACGGAGCGGGGAGGGGCGAGGGGGCTTCGCTGGGCCGTCGGGATCGTGTCGAGCCCGATGATGGCGGCGCGCTCGTCGGTGTCGTTCAGCTCCACATCCTCGTCGGCGATCTCGTAGATGTGCATGCTCTCGCGATGTCTAGAGCACGATCCAAGCCACGCGCGCGCAGCCGCCTCTTTAGGCTCATTCCCGCGCAGTTGCGCGGCAAGCCAATGCGGGTTGGACGATCCGACTAAGGGGCTCGGACGAGTTGTCCAACCGTTGGACGATTCGTCCAAGCGGAGGTCAACGCGGCGGGTTCACATGCACACATTGGTGCCCGCGCACCCGCGCGGAGAGCCGGGCGCTCACTTCCGGCGGTCCTGCCCTTCCCGTTTTCGTGGTCTCGGCAGGTTGTACTGCTCGAGCCGCGTCACGAGCGTCTGGCGCGCGATCCCGAGCATCTTCGCCGCCGCGGTCTGGTTCCCAGCGCATTTCTCGAGCGCGTCGACGATCTGCTTCCTCTTCTTTGCGTCGTCCTCCCCGTAGAGCGACGGGGTCGTCGGCCCGGGGGAGGGAATCGTTCTGTTGCCGGTGCCGGGGAAAGCTACGGTGGCTTCGACGTCCTCCACGGCAGCGAACGGGGCCCACCCTCCGCTCGGGCGAGACTCAATCAGTCTCGCCATCTTCTCCTGCGGCAAATGCTCGGGGGCGATTGTCCTTCCCCCGCTGAGGAGCACGGCTCGATCGATCGTGTTCTTCAGCTCGCGAATATTGCCGGGCCATTCGTACGACGTGAGAAGCGCCAGCGCGTCGGGCGCAATGTCGAGCTCGGGCGTCCGCGACTGGCGACAGGCGTTCCGGACGAAGTGACGCGCCAGCGGCTCGATCTCGTCGACCCGCTCCCGAAGCGGCGGGATGACGACGGAGAACCCGTTGAGGCGGTAGTAGAGATCTCCGCGAAAGCGCTGGCGTGCGATCTCCTGTTCGAGATCGCGGTTGGTCGCCGAGAGAAATCGCACGTCGATAGCTCGTGGTCTGAGCGCCCCCACGCGCAGCACCTCCCGCTGTTCGAGGACACGCAGGAGCTTTGCCTGCAAAGACAGGGGCATCTCTCCCACCTCGTCGAGGAAGACGGTCCCCCCCTCCGCGGACTCGAGCAGTCCGGCCTTGGCCGCGACGGCCCCCGTGAACGCGCCTTTCTCATGACCGAACATTTCGCTCTCGAGCAGAGACTCGGACAAGGACGCACAGTTCAGGCAGACGAACGGCTCCTTTGCGCGCGGAGAGCGTTCGTGAATCATCCGCGCGAGCACCTCCTTGCCCACGCCGGTCTCGCCGAGGACGAGGACGGAGATAGTGGAGCCTGCGAGCTTGTCGACCAAGCGTTCGAGGTGAGCGAGCGCGCCGTTGCGCACCACTCTCTCCGTATCCGGTCCGGCTCCGGCGTTTTGGCCCGCTCGCGCCAGGAGCGCCTCCGGCGTCCGGCCGTCGAGCGGGTAGGACGCGACAGCCACGTCCGCCCTCGTATGGACCCGCTCTAGGCGCTCCACGATTTCGCGCGCCGTCGCCGCCGCCATCGCTGCGGTCGTCTCGACGAGGAGCACCTCGTACTCGTGTGCCGCGAACGTCGCGACCACGTCGATCGGTCGCAGCAGCTCGGCGATGGTCGTCTCGACGATCGGCAGCACTGCTTTCCGATCTACCTTCACGTGGACGATTGCGAACGCATGCCCCCCATCCGCGGCGCGCGCGCACTCGTCTTCCACGCGCGCCTCGAAATACCCGTGTGTCCAGAGGCGGCGCGGCCTCGCCCCCCCGGACGCGAACTGCAGGACGAGGTCTGTTGCCCCGAGGTGCAAGACGTCACCGACGGAAAAAGCGCGGGGAACACCTGGCTCGAGCCGCTCCGAGCCCAGGAACGTCCCGTTCATGCTCCCACAATCGACCACCTCGAACCCGGCGCCTGCGCGGCGCACGACGGCGTGCATTCGAGAGAGGAGCGAATCAGGGAGCTTGAGCGTGCATTCGTCCGACCGTCCGATCGTCGTCTCGCCTTCGTCGGGGAGCGCGACCTGTGCCGTAGAAGTCTTCCCGTTGACCACGAGCAAGGCGTATTTCAGCCGTCGGCCGATTTCGGACGGCGGTGCAATGCGGATCCGTGCCTCTGTCTCGCGCTCTCCCGCCACGCTCGCGATTCTACGGAACGGGGAGGAATGCACAACGCGCCGCCGTGGTTCGCTCTGCCGTGGGTCCCAGCTACTCCGGCTACCCCCCCCGAGCCTGCCCCGGCGCCTTGATCGCGTATGATGCGGCGTTGCCGAACTCCGCGGACAATTCGGTCATAGAGCTCATCGGGCTCGCCCGCTACTACGACATGGGGGGCGAGACGATCCGAGCGCTCGAGGACGTGAGCTTCGCGATCCGGTCGGGAGAGCTCGTCGCGATCATCGGTTCGTCTGGGTCGGGAAAGTCGACCCTCATGAACCTCCTCGGCTGCCTCGACGTCCCCTCGAAAGGGACGTATCGGCTTCGCGGCAGTGACGTCGCGACCTTGGACGACGACGCGCTCTCGGCGCTCCGCAATCGCGAGATCGGCTTCGTGTTCCAGAACTTCCAGCTTCTCCCCCGCGCGAGCGCGCTCGCCAACGTCGCGTTGCCGCTCGTCTATCGCGGGCTCGGCGCGCGCGAACGCACGTCGCTCGCCCGGAGCGCGCTCGAGCGGGTCGGTCTCGGCCAGAGGCTCGACCACCGCCCCAACCAGCTGTCCGGCGGCCAGCGCCAACGCGTCGCGATCGCGCGCGCGCTCGTCACGGGGCCGGCGCTCCTCCTTGCCGACGAGCCCACCGGCAACCTCGACAGCGCGACCGGGCGGGAAATCCTCGATCTTTTCGACGAGCTGCATCGTGGGGGGAGCACGATCGTGATCGTCACCCACGAACCCACCATCGCCGCGCGCTGCCCCCGCGCCATTCGCCTCTCGGACGGGCACGTGGTCGAGGACACCGGCGTTCGACCCCGAGCGCTCGGGGCAGCGTGATGGCGCGCCGCGCGACAGCGGGGCTCGTTCTCGGGCTCGTCCTCGCGAGCACGGCCGCAGGCACAGCAGCAGAGCGACCAGCATCCGGCGAGCTCGTCGTTTCCCGCGGCGATCTGCGCGATCGACTCGTTCTGACGGGCGAGCTCGATTCCGTCTCGGCGGAGGTGCTCAAGGTGCCGCGCACTTCCGAGTGGCTCATCCAGCTCAAGTGGCTCGAGGCCGACGGCACCCCCGTGAAGGCAGGTCAGAAGGTCGCCGACTTCGACAACTCCGCGTTCGCCGCCGATCTCAGCGAGAAGAAGCTCGCCGCCGTTCAGGCGGCCGACGACCTCGAGAAGCAGCGGGATCAGAGCGGGATCACGACCGCCGAGAAAGCCTTCGACGTGGAGAAGGCGAAGAGCGAGCTCGAGACCGCGCGCATCGACGCCGCGATCGACAAGGACTCGCTGCCCGGGCGCGTGTGGCAGGAGAACCAGCTCGAGCTCGAGCGCAAACAGACCGCGTACGCCAAGGCGAAGGACGATCTCGAAGCGCAGGAGAAGAGCGCGGCGCTCGACCTCGAGGTCAAACAGATCGCGCTCGACAAGTCACTGCGCGAGATCCGCACGGCCGAAGAGGCGATCGCGAACTTGGAGCTGCGCGCGCCGCGCGACGGCGTCGTCGTCATCGCCGACAATCCGAGAGAGGGGCGCAAGCTCGAGGTCGGCGACACGATCTGGGTCGGTCTCCCCGTCGTACGATTGCCGGATCTCGCCGAGATGCAAGTAAAGGCGGCGCTCTCGGACGTCGACGATGGGCGGGTCGCCGTCGGCATGAAGGTGATTTGCACGCTCGACGCGTACGCCGACCGCCCGATCGAGGGGGTCGTGAGCGAAATCAGCCCTGTCGCGCGCGCGCCCCTGCAGCGGTCGCAACGGCGCTCCTTTCAAGTCATCGTCTCGCTCCCCGGAAAGAATCCCGAGCAGCTCCTGCCTGGGCTCTCCGCGAAGGTCGAGGTCTCGGGCCGCGAGGCCCACGACGTGCTCCTCGCGCCGCGCGTCGCCATAGATTTCAGCGCCAATCCTCCGCAGGTGCATACGGTGGACGGTCGAAGCGTCGACGTCGACGTCGGCCTCTGCGTTGCACGGGCGTGCGAGGTGATGCCCCACGGTGAACCAGCGAAGGCTGCGCTGTCACCCGGGCTTCGCCTACGCGCCGCGGGAGGGGAACAATGAACATCCCGCTGTGGCGTCTCGCGCGTCTCGCGCAGTGGAGCTTCGGCGCGATCACGGCGCTCGCTGCGTTCGGTTGCACGGGTGCGTCGAAGACAACGGAGGACTGGGCACTCGTCCGCCGCGACGACCTCGTCCTCGGCGTCGACGTCACCGGCTCGCTCCGCGCCGCGAACGCCGACTTCCTCGGTCCCCCCCCGATCCCCGACCTCTGGGACTTCAAAGTCTCCTTCATGGCGCCCGAGGGGGTCGCGGTGAAAAAAGGGGAGTCGGTGCTGCGATTCGACGACTCGACGCTCACGCACAAGCTCGAGGAGAAGCAGAACGAGAGCGCGTCGGTGAACAAGCAGATCGAAAAGAAGCTCTCCGACGCCAAGCTCGCGCGCCGCGACGAGGAGCTCAAGATCGCCGAAGCCGAGGCGAAATTCCGAAAGGCTCAGCTGAAGGTCGACGTCCCCACCGATCTCATCGGGTCGCTCGAGCTCGCGAAGGCGAAGATCGATGCCGACCTCGCCAGGAAAGAGGTGGCCTACGAGCGCTCGCGCGCCGACCTGGCCCAGCGCGCAGACGCCGCAGAGCTCGCGGCCCTCGGCGAGCAGCACAGGCGCGCCGAAGAACGCGTGGCCGAGATCAAGGCGTACATCGCGCGCGTGAGCATGACCGCGCCGCGCGACGGCATCGTCATCTACTGCGCGAACCGGGATGGCGTGAAAAAGAAGATCGGCGACGGAGCGTGGCGCGCCGAAAAGGTCGTCGAGACGGACGACGTGACCGTCATGATGGCGCGCGGGCAGGTCGATGAGGCCGACTCCGCCCGCGTAGCGGCCGGGCAGCACGTGACCCTCCGCCTCGACGCGCATCCCGACGAGGAGTTCGCCGGCCACATCGACTCGATAGCGAAGATCGTGCAGCGTCAGTCGTCGAAGAATCCTCTCAAGGTGATGCAGCTCGAGATCGCGTTCGAGAAGACCGAGCCTCACATCATGCTCCCGGGGATGCGTTTTCGCGGCACCGTCGAGACCGGTCGCATCCACGACGCCGTCGTCGTGCCGGCGGACGCCATCTTCGTGACCGAGTCTGGTCCCATCGTGTGGCGGAAGACCGCAACCGGTTTCGAATCCAAGAAGGTCGAGGTTGGCCAGCGCAACAAGGACCTCGTCGAGATTCGGTCGGGTCTTGCCCCCGGCGAGCGGGTCTCGCGTATCGATCTCGGCCACCAGGCGGGAACGCGAGGCGCATCGTGAGAAGGAGCTGGATCGCGATCGGCGCCCTCGCCGCCGTTCTGGCCGCGGTGGGCGCACTACGCGCGTCCCCTCTTCGGGCGCTCTCGCCGGGGCGTGCCGCCGTCCCCACGTACGAGGTGCATCGCGTGCCATTCGTGCGCCGCGTCACCGCAGACGGGAACCTCCGTGCCGTCAAAGCCGACCCCGTCACGGCGCCCGTCCTCAACGAGCCCCTCAAGATCGCGTGGATGGCTCCCGACGGGAGCGAAGTGAAGAAGGGCGACGTCGTCATTCGCTTCGACCCCACGGACTTCGAGAAGAAGCTCAAGGACGGCGAGTCCGATCGCGCCACTGCCGCCGCGAAGATCGAGAAGGAGCGCACGGAAACGGGTGCGCTCGTGCGCGACCGCGATCGCACTGTCACCCTGTCCGACGCGGAGCTCGAGAAGACGCGCAAGTTCCAGAGCAAGGACACGCTTATCTTCTCGCGCAACCAGATCATCGAGTCCCAGGTCGACGAGCAGCTGTCGACGGAGAAGAAGAACCACGCCGAGCGCGCGCAGACCCTCGAGAGCTCGCTCTCGAAGACAAAGGTCGATCTCCTCTCGCTGGAGGAGCGGAAGGCCGACATCGCGATCGGGCGCGCAAACAAAGGGCTCTCCAGCCTCGAAGTGACGGCGGCGCACGACGGAATCATCGTCTTCGACCAGGACTGGTCGGGCGAGCTCCCGAAGGTGGGGGACACGAAGTGGTCGGGCGAGCGCCTCGCGACGTTGCCGCTCCTCGACGAGATGGAGGTCGAGGCGTTCGTCCTCGAAGCGGACGCCGGTGGGCTCGTGCCGGGCTTGCCCGCGACCGTCGTCCTCGAGGCCGACCCGGACACCGTGTACCAGGCCAAGATCAAAGAGGTCGACAGTCTCGCGAAGCCGCGCATCCGCGACGTTCCGATCAATTACTTCTCCGTCACGCTCTCGCTCGACCGCACCGACAAGACCAAGATGAAGCCCGGGCAGCGCGCCCGCGCGACGCTCATGCTCGATCAGCAAGACGCGCTCGCAGTGCCGCGGCAGGCGGTCTTCGAGAAGGAAGGACGGCAAGTCGTCTACTTGGGGAGCAGCTTCGAAGAGACCCCGGTCAAGCTGGGCGCCTCGAGCCCAGGCCTCGTGGTCGTCGAGACCGGGCTTCACGACGGGGACCGGATCGCGCTGCGCGACCCATCGCATCCGACCGAGGCCGCCCGCGAGAGCGCCTCTCCGAGCGGGATGCCCTGATGCGAGTCACCGAGGCTTTCCGCGCCGCGCTCGAGTACCTCTCGGCTCACAAGCTGCGCGCGGGGCTGACGATGCTCGGAATGATGTTCGGCGTAGGCGCGGTCATCGCGATGCTCTCGATCGGGGCGGGGGCGGAGCAGCAGGCGCTCCGTCTGATCGATAGGCTCGGCGTTCGCAACGTCGTCGTCCGCGCCAAGGATTTCAAGCCGGACGAGCTGGCGGAGGTGCGGAAGAAGTCCCTTGGCTTGTCGCCCCGCGACGTCGACGCCATCCGCGAGGCGGTACCCGGCGCCGAGCTGATCGTCCCCCGCCTTCAAATCGACGTCTACAAGATCCTCTCCCGCTTCGGGAAGACGGAGAGCAAGGTCTTCGGCGTCTCTCACCTCCACGCCAAGCTCGTGAGCCTTCCGCTCGAGGAAGGACGTTTCATGGACGCCCGAGACGACGACACCCACGCCCAAGTGTGCGTGATCGGGAGCGGCGCGCGGCGCGACTTGTTCGGTGCCGAGCCGGCTCTCGGCCAGGATCTCAAGGTCAACGACGTCTGGTGCGAGGTCATCGGTGTGCTGGCCGCCGAGGCGCCGGGTGGCCAGACCTTGCAGGGGGTCTCGGTCGGTTCGACGGCGCGCGAGATCTACATGCCGGTCACGACGGCGACGCGCAAGTTCGAGCAGGACCCGCTCAAGTCCCCGCTCGACGAGATCGTCGTGAAGCTGGCGCCGGGCGTCTCCGCCCGGCAGACGGAGTCGGTGATCACCGGGCTCCTCGACCGCCTGCACGGCGGGGTAGTGGACTACGAGACGATCGTTCCAGAAGCCCTCCTGGAGCAGAGCCGGCAAACGCAGCGCCTCTTCAACGTCGTCATGGGGGCGATCGCCGGCATCTCCCTGCTCGTCGGCGGCATCGGCATCATGAACATCATGTTGGCATCCGTGCTCGAGCTCACGCGCGAGATCGGCGTACGCCGGGCCGTCGGTGCCCGGCGGCGCGACATTCGGTTCCAGTTCCTGGTCAACGCATTCACTCTGTCCTTCCTCGGCGGCGTCGCCGGCGTGCTCGTGGGGGTGGCCATCGCGAGGACGGTCTCGATCTATGCCGGCTGGCCGACCGTCGTGACGCTGGCGTCGATCACGCTCTCGACCGGCGTGTCGGTGGCCGTGGGGCTCGTCTCGGGGCTGTACCCGGCGATCCGTGCTTCGAACCTGAACCCGATCGAGGCGCTTCGGTACGAGTAGTCAGCGAGGCGCGTCGAGCTCGATCCCCCGCTCCTCGAGCAGCACTCCCATCGCGGCTTCGAGCGCCGTCGTCGCCTTCCGGTGGCTTATCAGCGCCGCCAGCTCGGACTGGCGAGCGGACGCAAGATCCGCCTGACGCTGCGCGACGAAGAAGTTGCTCGATGTCCCGTTCAAGAACTTGCGCTGCTCGGCGTCGAGCGCGCGCTGCGCGAGATCGCGAAACTTCGCGGCCGCGCGGACCTGACGCGCCCCTAGCTCCAGCGTGCGCAGGTCGTCGCGCAGCTCGGAGTACAGACCGAGCCGAGCCTGCTCGAGTTGGGTTCGGGAGGCGCTCTCGGTCGCCTTCAGAGCGGCGACCCGGGCCCGTGCCGCGCGCATCATCGGAGACCATGTCAGGGAAGCGCCGGCGCTCCATGCGGGGACATTCGCCGAAAAGACCTGATTCAGCGTCTGTGTGTAGCCAGCTTCTTGCCCGACCAGCCCATAGCTGAACGATGCATCGAGCTCGGGGAGCCGATCGGTCTTCGCCACGCGGACGTCGAGATCCGCGCTCTCGACGTCGAGGCGGCGCTGCGCGATCTCGGGCCGGTTCTTCAGCGCGACCTCTGCCGCCGCATCCAGAGGTACGGTCCGGTCCCTGAACTCCGGCGGATCGGTCGGCACGATCGGCCGCGACCACTCCTCGCGGGGGAGGTTGAGCACGCGGCGCAGCGCATCCGCGGCCGTGCCAATCGCGGTCTCCGCCTGCAGGAGCGCGAGCTGCCTTTGGGCCTGCGTGCTCTCGGCGCTGATGAGATCCGACGTTGCCAGGATGCCGGCGTCGATATGCCGCTGCGTCAGCACGAGCTGCTCGTCGGCCAGCTTGAGCGACTCGCGCTCCACCTCGTAGTTCTTGAGCGCCTGAACGAGATCCCAGTAGGCGTCGTCGGTCGCGTGAACGGTCGCGATCAAGGCGATCCGCACATCGTCCTTGGCGCGGACGGACGCGAAGCGCGCGCGCAGGATGTCTTGGCGCGGTACGTCGAGATCGAAGGCGAAGCCCTTGAGGAGAGGCTGCACCAGCTGGAAGGCGAGGCTCGAGTTGTACAGGATTGGGGTCGTGCCTCCGGGGTTGGTGAGCGTGCGCATGTTGGTGAAGCCGACGGACAGCTGCGTTCCGGTCTCCAGGCGCTGGTTGACGCCGACGTTCCAGTTGTTCGTGGTGGTGTTCAGCTGCACGGCCGAGTCGCCGTTCTGCAGGAGGGAGATCGGCGGCGGCGCGCTCGCGATCCCGGTACCGCCAAAAGCGTTGACGCTCGGCTCGAACGACTTTCCCCAGGCATAGGCAACGCTTTGGTCGGTCGACGCGGCCTGTTCGCGCGCGAGGACGATCCCGAGGTTTTGCTGCACCGCGATCTGAATCGCCTCCCTCAAAGCGAGCGTTCGCGCTCCCCGGGCGTCCATCCCTTCGGGGAGCTCCGGTCGTCTTCGGAGCTCGTCGGGCACCTGATAGGCCTCCTGCCCGTGCGCCGTGCTCGACGCCGCGACGGCAAGCAGGACGCTCGCCACACACATGCCCCTGAAAAAAGCCGCCATGGCCGTGAATCGTATCATCGGTCATTACTGACTCCGCTGAGGGGTCCCCCATTCCCCATCCCCGACCACAACCACAGCCGCGTCATCCCCGACCGCTGCGACCGGGATGCGGCTGCAGCGCTTGCGGTCAGAGTGCACTGTTTGCGTTCCCACGGGCGACGCGCCCCGCTGTCTACGGCGACCAGGCGGCTCTGGCGGCGGCACGCGCAGTGCTTCTCTAGTCCGGCATGACAACAGGAAATCAAGTCATGGGGTCGGACGCGCCCAAGGCGAACGAGGGTGAAGGGGAATCGACCAAGCGCCCGCGCGGATTCGCGGCGATGTCGCCAGAACAGCAGCGCGAGATCGCGCAGCGAGGCGGCAAAGCGGCGCATGAGCGCGGGACAGCGCACGAGTTCTCACCCGACGAGGCGCGCGAAGCGGGGCGGCGCGGCGGGCTCGCCGTGGCGCGCGACCGCGAATACATGTCGAAGATCGGGCGCGAAGGAGCACGCAAGTCCGCGGCGGTCCGGAAGCGCCCCGGGCCCGACGCGTGACTTCGTTCCTCTGGAGGAGGCCCCGCCCATGAGCAGCCAGGAAGTCCGCGTGTATGAATACGTCAATCGTCCGTACGAGCGGGTGGGCGAGGTGCTCCGGCTCGATGCGATCGGCGTCTTCCAGCGCGCGACCGCCAGCGCGACGGCGCGCGCGCGCGCGCTCGTCAGCACGATGCGCGCGAACCTAGGCCCCGTGGAGCTCGGCGCCGACGTCGTCGTACGCGTCACGTCAGTCGAAGAGGAGCGCGATGCCCCGCTAGGCCCGCGCACGCGCCTCCATCTGGAGTGGCAGGCGACCAAGCATCCGGAGCTCTTTCCGACGATGGACGCCACGCTCGATGTCTACGGACTGGCCCCGAACGAGACTCAGGTCGACTTCCACGGCCGGTATCGCCCCCCCCTGGGTGTCGTCGGTGCGGCGATCGATGCCGTGATCGGACATCGCATCGCGCAGGCCGCCGTGCATCGTTTCGTGGAGGAGATCGCCGAGCGCCTGAGGGTCGACGTCGCGGGCTGAAGCATCGCCACGACGCATAGGCGGAAGGCGATCCAGTCCCGCTCCTGCGTGCGCCCGGAACGTGCGAGACTCTCCGTCGCCGTCCTTTCTCTCGGCGGCGAGGCAGAGGTGGCGTCTGGAGACGCGGTTTCAGGAGCTCAAGCGATACGTCGCGTTCACCGAAGGCGACGCGCTTCTGCTCGCCGCCCTCGAGCCGCACGCGGCGCCACACTTCGCGCGCATCGCACAAGAGTTCTACGACAAGATCCGCGAGCATGAAGATGCGCATGCCGTCTTCAAGGACGAAGCGCAGATCGCCCGCCTCCAGAGCTCCCTCCAGCGCTGGATGGGGCGCATCCTGTCGGGCATCTACGACGAGGCGTACTTCGCCGAGAGCCAGAAAATTGGGCGAGTACACGTCCGGGTGGGGCTCCCGCAGCGCTACATGCTCACGGCCATGGCCCTCATCCGCGTACAGCTCACGCGGATCGCGGAGCGCGCGCTGGGGACAAGCGCGGCCCCAACCGCCGAAGCGCTCACGCGACTTCTCGACCTCGAGCTCGCGATCATGCTGGAGACATACGGCGAAGACACGATCGCGCGCGCACAGCGACTGGAGCGCCTAGAGAAGCAGGAGCTCAGCCGAGCGCTCCTTCGCACGGAGCACCGCTACGTGAACGCCGTGGAGCTCGCGCGCCTGCTCATCGTCGGGCTGGACGCGCACGGGGACGTCCGTCTCTTCAACCGAGAAGCGGAGCGCGTGAGCGGGTTCGCGCGGGACGAGGTCCTCCAGAGACCGTTCACGCTGCTCCTGCAGGAGGACCTCGTCGAAACAATCGGCGGCGAGATCCTCGGTGCGGCAGCCGGTGCCGCAACCGCGCGCGATGTGGTCGAGTGCGCGATCCGCACGAAGAGCGGCAAGTATCGCGACGTGCGCTGGCAGCTGGCCTACGCGCGCCTCCCAAGCTCGCACGCTTCAGGCGGCGTCCTTGGGCCAGACGAAGACGACGTCGTCCTCTTCGCGATCGGCCAGGACCTGACCGAGGAGCTCGCCCTCAAGGAGAAGACCGTCCAACACGAGAAGCTCGCGGCCGTCGGTACACTCGCCGCGGGGCTAGCCCACGAAATCCGCAACCCCCTCAACGGAGCCCTCCTTCACGTCTCGTTCCTCGAACGTGCGATCAAGAAACGTGGTGGCGATCCGGCAATGCTCGACGCGGTCAAGGTCGTGGGCGACGAGATCAAGCGCCTCGCCGCGCTGGTGACCGAGTTCCTCGACTTCGCGCGCCCCCGCCCACCGCTCCTCGCACCGGTCCAGGCCTTCCCCCTCTGTGAGCGCGTCATCCACCTCGTGTCGCCGCAAGCAGACGAAGCGCACGTCAAGCTCGCACTCGACCTGCCAACCCGCGACCCGGTCCTCTTGGTGGATGCAGCGAAGATCGAGCAGGTTCTCCTCAACCTCGTCGCGAACGCCATAGAGGCGCTCGAGCCGACGGGGGGCGGTCTCGTCACACTGCGCTTGAGGCGCCAACCCCGCAGCGTCTTCTTCGAGGTCGAGGACACCGGCCCAGGTCTGGTTGCTCCGGATGCGCCAATCTTCGATCCCTTCTTTTCGACGAAGCCAAACGGTACGGGCCTCGGTCTCGCCATCTCGCATCGCATCGCGTCCGACCATGGGGCAGATCTCGCAGTCGACAGCAAACCAGGGCGCACGGTCTTTCGCCTGACGCTGCCCCTCGAGCAAGAGTGACCCTTCTGCAGCCCCTGCACCCAGACGCACAAATTGCGCCCGAGCGTCGGCCGAATCGCGCGTAACCCTCGATCACGCGCGGCACGGCGCATGAAGTAGGTGCCGAGGATGCAAGTTGCGTCGTCACGCCCACTGCGCGCTGACGTCGCATGCCTTCACTGCGGAAACCCGGCTGTCGCCGGCGCCGGGGGTCCCTTCTGTTGCGCGGGCTGCCGCGCCGTCTACGGCCTGCTCCAGTCGCAGCACCTCGGTCGCTACTACGATTTGCGGGGCGCGCGCGGCGTCCCAGTGCCCGACGCCCGCGCCGAGCGACGCGACACGAAATGGCTCGATGCGATCGAAGCCAGGCGGCAGTCGAACGGTGGCTCGGAACGCGTCGATCTCGACATACAGGGGCTTCGCTGCAGCGCGTGCGTGTGGCTCATCGAGACCATTTTCCGTCGGCGAGAAGGCGCCGTGCAGATCACCGTCAACCCATCTCTGGGTCGGGCGCAGATCCTCGCGCATCGCGCATTCGATCTCCGTGCGTTCATCCACGACGTGGAGTCTTTCGGGTACCTGTTCGGGCCGCCGCTCAAGACGCCCGAGGCGCGCGGAAACGGACTCGTCGTGCGGATGGGCATCTGCATCGCCCTCGCGATGAACGCAATGATTTTCGCGATCGCGACCTACGCCGGATTGCACGACGGACCAACGTATGCCCTCTTCCAGCGCTGGAATCTGGGGCTCTCCTTCGCGAGCGTCTTGATCGGCGGTTCGGTCTTCTTCCGCTCGGCGTGGCAGGGGTTGCGATGCCGCGTGCTGCACCTCGATCTGCCGATCGCGCTCGGGATCGCGCTCGCCTTCGGCGGATCGCTCTACGGGTACGCCACCCACCGCGAAGGGGGAGTCTTCATCGACACCCTCGACGTGTTCATCGCGCTCATGCTCGTCGGTCGTTTTCTCCAGGAGCGCGTGCTCGAGAACAATCGCCTCGCGCTCCTCGCGAACGACGGGGCCCTCGGTCTGCTCGCGCGGCGTGAGAGAGACGGACGAGTCGAGACGGTCCGGTGCACGGAGCTCCGCGCCGGAGACCGGCTCGTCATCGCACCCGGCGACCTCGTGCCCGTCGACGGGACCGTGGCCGCTGCAGACGGAGCGCGCTTCTCCCTCGACTGGATCAATGGCGAGAGCCGCGCGCGTACCTACGCGGTACGCGAGCTCGTCCCGGCGGGCGCCTTCCTCGCTGGGTCGCGCGCCACGACGATCGAGGCGCGCGAGGACTTCGACCGCTCCCCGCTTCTCGACCTGCTGCGCACACCGCTCGCACGCAAGGCCGACGGCGCCATGAGCGCGCCGTGGTGGAACAACCTCGCGAAGTGGTACGTGCTCGGCGTCCTGGCGGCGGCGACGGTAGGGTTTGTCGGCTGGATCCTCGCGACGCACGATTTCGCGCGAAGCGTCGAAGTGACGACCGCGGTGCTTATCGTGACGTGTCCGTGCGCGTTCGGGATCGCGACGCCGCTCGCGTACGACCTCGCGCAAGCGGGGCTCCGGCGCGCGGGGCTCTTCGTCCGCTCGGCCGGTTTCCTCGACCGTGCGCCGCATGTGCGCACCGTCGTCTTCGACAAGACAGGCACGCTGACGAACGGCACCCTCCGCGTTCGCGACCGGGCGTCGCTCGGAGCGCTCGACGCGCGCGCACGCTCAGTGCTCGCGTCGATGACGGCAGCGAGCACGCACCCGAAGAGCCTCGCGGTTCATCGCGCGCTCGACGAGCTCGGCGCCGTGGCCGAGCCCGCACCTGCAACCACGGAGACGCCGGGCCAGGGACTCTCTCTCGTCGTCGGCGACATTGACTACCGGCTCGGCGCGCCGGGGTGGGCGGCCACGGGAACGGCGGCGTCCGGTGACGTCGTCTTCAGCGCGAACGACCACATCCTCGCCGACCTCTCTACCGAGGAGTCACTCCGCCCTGATGCCGAAGAGGAGGTCCGCGCGCTCCGCCGCTCCGGATACGACGTTTGGCTTCTCTCCGGTGACGATTCTGCGCGCGTCGCGCAAACCGCGCGCGCGGCAGGGATACGCGAAGATCATGCGATCGGTGACGCGAGCCCGCAGGCAAAGGCAGCGTGGGTCGCCGGCCACGACCGTGGCGACCTCCTCATGATCGGCGACGGCATCAACGACAGCCTCGTGGTCGAGCGCGCCTTCTGCAGTGGTACCCCCGCGATAGACCGCCCCTTCATGGCCGCGCGCAGCGACTTCTACTTCGTCACGCCGGGCCTTGGATGCATCCGCCTCGCGCTTCGCGTGGCGTCAGCGCTCGCGGGCGTCAGGCGCCGAAATTTGACGATCGCCGTGGCCTACAACTTGCTCGCGATTTCTCTCGCATACGCGGGCGTCATGTCGCCTCTCGCGTGCGCTGTGCTCATGCCTGCGAGCTCGTTGACGACCATCCTTGCCGCAACATTTTCGCTCGCACCAGGGAGGCTTTTGTGGAGGTCCTGACATTGCAAGTGTTCGTGAGCCTCGTGCTCGTCGTCGGCTCCATCCTCCTTTTCATCTTCACGTGCCGACAGCGCGACTTCGACCACGCCGACCGCCTCGCGCTCCTCCCTCTGGAAAAGGACGACGACCATGAGTGACGCCGCTGCTCTCCCGCTCGCGAGCGAGGAGCCCCGCCTCCAGACGACGCGCATCGAATACAACGACTCCGTCTCGCGCTGGTTCGTCTTCGCCTCCGTCATCTGGGGCATCGTCGGGATGCTCGTCGGCGCCTGGGCGGCCCTCGAGATGGCGTGGTGGCCGGCGAACGTAGACCCGCACCTCGCGTTCGGGCGTATTCGCCCGCTGCACACGAACGCCGTCATCTTCGCGTTCGTCGGCAACATGGTCTTCGCCGGCATCTACTACTCGACGCAGCGCCTCGTCCGCGCGCGCCTCCCGAGCGACTTCCTCGCGCGCGCGCACTTCTGGTTATGGCAGGCGATCATCGTCTCCGCCGCGCTCACGCTCCCCTTCGGCATCACGCAGGGGAAGGAGTACGCGGAGCTCGAGTGGCCCATCGATCTCGCGATCACGGTCACGTGGGTGATCTTCGCCGTGAACTTCTTCTGGCTCCTCGCGAGGCGCACGGAGAAGCACCTGTACGTGGCGATCTGGTTCTACATCGCGACGATCGTAACCGTCGCGGTGCTCCACATCGTCAACTCGCTCGCCATCCCGGTCTTCGGCTTCAAGAGCTACTCGATCTACGGCGGCGCGAAGGATGCGCTGGTGCAGTGGTGGTACGGGCACAACGCGGTCGCGTTCTTCCTCACCACGCCGGTCCTCGGCATCATGTACTACTACCTGCCGAAGGCGGCGGAGCGGCCCGTCTACTCGTATCGGCTCAGCGTCATCCACTTCTGGGCGCTGATCTTCGTTTACATCTGGGCAGGCCCGCACCATCTCCTCAACTCGGCGCTCCCCGAGTGGACACAGACGCTCGGGATGATCTTCTCGATCATGCTCTGGGCGCCCAGCTGGGGCGGCATGCTCAACGGACTTCTCACGCTGCGCGGGGCGTGGGGGAAGGTCCGCGTCGACCCGGTCCTGAAGTTCTTCGCGGCCGGTGTCACGTTCTACGGGATGGCGACGTTCGAGGGGCCCCTCCTCTCGATCAAAGCCGTGAACGGCCTGGCGCACTACACCGACTGGATCATCGGCCACGTCCACGCCGGCGCGCTCGGGTGGAACGGATTCATGGCGGCCGGGATGTTCTACTGGATGGTGCCGCGCCTCTACGGCACGAAGCTTCACTCCACGCGCGCGGCGAACTTCCACTTCTACATCGGCACGTTCGGCATCCTCCTCTACGTGGCCGCGATGTGGACCAGCGGGATCACGCAGGGCCTCATGTGGCGCGCGACGACGCCCGACGGCTCCCTGCAGTACCCGAACTTCGTCGAGACGCTGAACGCGATCCGGCCGATGTACTGGATGCGCCTCATCGGCGGCACCTCGTACCTCCTCGGGATGATCTTGATGCTCTGGAACCTCGGGAAGACCGCGCTTGCCGGCAAGCCGGTGAACGGCACGGCGGAGGTCGCGGTGACGGTGAAGGAGTCTTCGCCCGTCCCGTGGCGCAGCATCGTCTTTGGCAAGCCCGTCATCCTCGCGACCGTGACCTGCGTGCTCGGCGCCGCCTTCATGGTGAGCAACCTCTACGCGGGACCATTCTTCGCCCTCGTCGCCGCGACGACCGGGATCTTGGGGACGATCGCGATCCAAGCGGCTCGCGGACCGGAGCCTGCGTGGCACCGACTCCTCGAGGGGAGGGCGCTCCTCTTCACCGTGCTGACGGTGCTCGCGGTGCTCATTGGCGGCATCGCCGAGATCGTCCCTACGCTCCTCGTCGAGCCCGACAAGCAGACGCTCGCCGACGCCAAGCCGTACCGCGCTCTCGAGCTCGAGGGGCGAGACGTCTACCTGCGCGAGGGTTGCTACAACTGCCACTCGCAGATGATTCGTCCGTTCCGCTGGGAGCAGCAGCGGTACGGCGAGCCGTCCACGATGGCCGAATCGCAGTTCGACCACCCGTTCCAGTGGGGCTCCAAGCGGACCGGTCCGGATCTGGCGCGCGAAGGGGGGAAGTACCCCAGCCTCTGGCATTACCGGCACCTCCTCGATCCACGCGAAGTCTCCCCCGGGTCGAACATGCCCCCCTACGCCCACCTGGCCGACGGCCATGTGGACCTCACGCGGACGACCGACAAGCTCCACGCCATGAAGAGCATCGGCGTGCCGTACACGGACGACGAAGTCGCGCATGCTGCCGCCGACGCGCGCTCGCAGGCGGACGAGATCGCCGCCGACCTAGCCACCAGCGGCGCGAAGCTCGCCAGCGACTCGGACCTGGTCGCGCTCATCGCGTACCTGCAACGCCTCGGCGTCAAGCCCGCGGCTTCGCAGCCCGCCGGTACGAGCGTGTCCTTGAGGGAGCCGGGCAACGCGCCCGCGCCGAAGGAGTGAGCGCCATGTACCAACAGCTCTTCGCGCACAGCCCTCTCTTGGTTCTGCCAATCGCGGCGCTCCTCATCTTCTTCTCCGTGTTCGTCGTGATCGTGCTCCGCACCATGGCCAAGCGCCCGCCGGAGTACGCACGCGCCGCCGAGCTCCCGTTTGCACAGGAGGACTCCGATGACCGCCGATGATCGCGACGAGCGAGACGAGAAAGACGAGCCTCGCACCCTCCACGTGTACGACGGCGACCTCCAGGAGGAAGACAACCGGCTCCCGCTCTGGTGGCTCTATACGCTCTACGGCGCCATCGTATTCGCGGCTGTCTACTGGTACGGCGAGCACCAGTTGAAGGCGTGGGAGCCGCGCGACGTCGCTTTCCAGCAGGAGATGGTCGCCGTCCGCCTGGAGGAGGCGAAGAAGAACGGCGGGCTCCTCCCGGACGAGACGCTGCTCGCGATGTCGAAGACGCCGGCGACGCTCGAGGACGGCAAGCAGACCTTCGTGACGACCTGCGCCCCCTGCCACCGCGCCGACGGCGGCGGGAACATCGGCCCGAACCTAACGGACGACTACTGGATCCATGGCAGCAAGCCGAAGAACATCTTCACCTGCGTCCATGACGGCGTCGCGGCGAAGGGGATGCCGACGTGGGGCCCGCAGCTAGGCGACGCGAAGGTGGCCTCGGTGGTCGCGTACGTTCTGTCGATCAAAGGGACGAACGTGCCCGGGGGGAAGCCGCCGCAGGGCGAGAAAGACATGTAGATGAGCGCGGTGCGGCTCCCCGTAGTGCAGAGCGCGACTGGGTCGATCCAGAGCGACGGACGCCGCAAGCGCATCGTGACCGCCGACGTCAGCGGGCGCTTCGACAGCGCGCGCAAAGTGGTCTTCGTTGCCCTCATCGTCCTGTGGATCGCGCTCCCCTGGATCCGCGTCCGAGGCGCTCCGGCCGTCTTCCTCGATGAGGACGCGCGCAAGTTCTACCTCTTCGGCGCGACGTTCAACGCGCAGGACGCCTGGCTCTTCTTTTTCCTGATTAGCGGCGTCGGTTTCGGGCTCGTCTACATCACGGCGCTCCTCGGGCGGGCGTGGTGCGGGTGGGCGTGCCCCCAGACAGTTTTCTTGGAAGGGGTCTATCGGCGTATCGAGCGCTGGATCGAGGGGCCGCGGGAGAAGCACCTCCGGCGCGACGCGAGCTCGGGGACGATCGGCACGGCGCTGCGGAAGGTCGCGAAGCACGCGGCGTTCGCTCTCGTGTCGCTCGGCATCGCGCATATCATCCTCGCGTACTTCGTCTCGCTGCCGCACGCCTTCGCGATGGTGCGCGGGTCGCCAGCGAGGCACCCAGAGGCCTTCGCGTGGGTGTTCGCCATCTCCGCGCTCCTCTACGGAAACTTCGCGTGGTTTCGCGAGCAGCTCTGCGTCGTCCTGTGCCCGTACGGCCGCTTGCAGTCCGTCCTGCTCGACGAAGACTCGCTCGTCGTCGGCTATGACGCAAAGCGGGGCGAGCCTCGCGGGAAGAAAGGAAAGGCCCAGGGGGACTGCGTGGACTGCAACCGGTGCGTCGTCGTGTGTCCGACCGGCATCGACATCCGGAACGGCCTCCAGCTCGACTGCGTCGCCTGCACGGCGTGCATCGACGCCTGCGACGACGTCATGGACAAGCTCGGGCGCCCGCGCGGCCTGATCCGCTACGACTCCCCGAACGGGCTCGCGGGGAACCCCCGCCGCATCGTGCGGCCGCGGCTTGTTCTGTACAGCGTGCTCCTCCTGATTGGTGGCGTCGTCGCGTTCTTTGCGACGCGCTCGCGCACCGACTTCGAGGCGACCGCCTCGCGCCTTCGCGGAGCCCCGTACACCATCGACGCCGGCTCCCTCCGGAACGCGTTCGACCTGCATCTCGTAAACAAGCGGGGCGCTCGCGATGCGTTTCTCCTGAGCGTCGACGCTCCGGAGGGGGTGGACGTTGTCCTCCCCGTCACGCGTCTCCAGGTCGAGTCGCTCGGAGACGCGCACGTCCCGCTCTTTCTCACCATGCTGCAGGCGCGCTTCCACGGAGATGCGCCCGTGCGCATACGCGTCGTCCGCGAAGCGAGCGGAGGGCGCGACGTCGCCGTCGTGCCGATCACGTTCCTCGGGGCGGCAAAATGATCGGCGCGCTGGTCCTCTCGGCCCTCGTCATGGGCCTCCTCGGCAGCACGCATTGCGTCGTCATGTGCGGCGGCGTCGTCACCGTCCTCCACGGGGGGCTCACTCAGCTGGGGCGGACCCAGCGCTCCGCGGCCGCGAGGCTCGCGCTCGGATACAACGCCGGTCGCATTGCCTCGTATTCGGCCGCGGGCGCGGTCGCCGGCGCGTTCGGCGCACTGGTCGACCGCGTTCCGGCGCTCCACGGCGCCGAGCTAGGCCTGCGTCTGTGCGCAGGGATCTTCATGGTCGGACTCGGCCTCTACCTCGCCGGCGCGTGGCGGCGCTTCGCGCTCATCGAGCGCGCCGGTCTGCCGCTCTGGGCCCACATCGAGCCGGTCGCCCGCAAGCTCCTCCCGGTCCGCACGCTGCCCGCGTCTCTCGCGCTGGGGGCTCTCTGGGGATGGATGCCGTGCGGCCTCGTCTATGCGGCTCTCGGGCTCGCCCTGGGGACCGGTTCGGCGGCCGGTGGAGCGCTGGCCATGGTGGCGTTCGGCTTCGGCACGCTTCCCACGTTGCTCACAATGGGGGCTCTCGCCTCCCGCGTCGCGCTGTTTCTCCGCGTCGCTTGGGTGCGGCGCGCAGCGGGGGCCGTAGTCGTCGCTTTCGGGCTCCTCCATGTGGTCGCGGCGAGCGCGCAGATCGCCCGCGGTCCATCGGCTCCACACGCCTGTTGCGCCGGAAAGCACGGAGGTTGAAAGCCATGGCTCGCTTCACTCTTCACGGGCGCGTTCACCTTACGAGCGACCAAAAGGTCACGACCTCGAAGTTCGTGCGCTGCTCCGAGGAGGGGCGGTGGGCTCCCGTGGAGGCTTGTCTCCGATGCGCGAAGTGCACGAGCGTGGACGACACGGCTGTCACGTGTGAGCCGCTGAGGAAACCGAAGGCCTCGACCGACCCTGCGAGCACGTCGATCACCGAGGTCATGGACACCAACGTCCTCTGCGTCGACTCGGACGCCACTTCCGAGAGCGTGCGGGACGCGATGGACCAGCAAGGCGCGCCGATCGCGATCGTCGTAGACGAAAAGCGCCATGCCATCGGAGTGTGCTCGCGGCTCGACCTCGCGCAGCGCTCGCCATCGCGGCGCGTCGAGACATGCATGACGCCGTTCGTGATCACGATGCTCGACAAGAGCACCGTGGCGGACGCCCTCGCGCTCATCGTCGAACGCGACCTGCGCCACGTGCCGGTCCTGTCCGAGGGGCACGTCGTGGGGATCGTGACGCCACGCGCAGTCGTCCGGTGGCTCGCGCAAACTCTGCAGCAGGCGCGCAGTTCACGCGGACTACGCCGCAGCGCGAAGGAGAAGAGCGGATGATCGCGGCTGGCGAGCCACTTGCAATCGAAGATGTCATGGACCTCCCGATCCGCGACTTCATGACCGAGTCGCCCCATTCGATCGGCGTGAATCAACCGCTCGCCAAAGCGCACGAGATGATGCGGGCCCATCGGATCCGCCACCTGCCCGTGCTTCGCGCCGGCAAGCTCGTCGGCGTACTATCCCAGCGGGATCTCTTCCTGGTCGAAACGCTGAGAGACGTTGACCCGGCGAGCGTCCCGGTCGAGGAAGCCATGACGCAGAACGCCTACTGCGTCACGCCGAAGACGTCGCTCACTCGTGTTGCCGACACGATGGCGGAGAAGAAGTACGGCTGCGCCGTCGTCATGGAAGGGGGCGAGGTCGTCGGCATGTTCACGGCGACCGACGCGCTGAGGGCGTTGAGCAAGGTCACGCATCGCCCCACGCGCACGACGCGTACGAGGCGCTAGGGGGTAAACCATGGGACAGCCTGCACTCGCCACTCCACCCGTTTCGAGGCGCATCTTCCTCGTCGATGACGACGTACGGACCGCACAGAGACTCGCGACGATGCTCGAGGAGGACGGATTCGTCGTGGAGGTGATGCGCAGCGGAGCCGAAGCGGTGACGCGCCTGGCCCACGATCCGGCCCCCGACGCCATCATCACGGACCTGATCATGTCGGGCGTCAGCGGCATCGCCGTGCTGGGCGAGGCGCGACGTCGCGTTCATGGCATCCCGGTCGTCTTCGTGACGGGTCACCCCGAGCTTCTCAGTGGCCCGTCGGTTCCGTTCGAACCGTCGCCGGTTGTGTTCACGAAACCGATCTCGTACGCCGACCTCAGCGCGCGATTGAGCGAGCTGCTTCCGCCTAAGGAGTAATGGTCAGTAGGACGCGTCCGCGCGGCGGGCCGCGGAAAGGGGAACATGGTCGTGCAGCCGAGCACCCGGTTCATCCTCGTCGCGCTTCTGGTCGCGTCCGGCGCGAGCCTCGGCTCCTGCCAGCGGTCCGCACCCGCGCCGGATAGGGACGCCGGCAAGCCCGCCGCCGCGTCGCGCCCTGTTCGTCCTCGTGTCGTCGCGGCCGGAGAGATTCCCGTCGACATCGCCACGTCGCGGATCTCGCTCAGCGTCATCAAGGATCGCGATACGACGTCGCCGGTGGTCGGCAAGCTCGTGCTCCGTGATGGCGCCGTCTCGCTCGATGCCACACCG
>JBKQKP010000327.1:0-67363 GCA_052147435.1 Polyangiaceae bacterium
ATCGTTCCTAACACCGAGGGACTCGCGCTGCACCGGCGATGCGCGCCGCCCGAGGAGGATGGGATGCACGGGGCGCGTCCTCGACGCGCGCCGCGTACGGGCCCGCCCCGGCGCGTTCATGCACGCCTGAGGCGACAGCGTATCGGGCGCTATGCGCTCGGACGCCCCGGCCGGGCTTCGGCTCGCAGAGCGACGACGGCTTCGCTCACCGGTGGTCCGACCCAAGCGTTGGGATAGGCCCAAGGGTCTCAAGGAAGAGGGCCATTCGGTCGGCTTCGGCGACGATTCGTTCGCCGGGTGAACACATCGGCGAGGGACGAGGCTCGTCGGTGTTCGCCACCTCTGCCCACAGCGCACCGAGAAGCGTTCGCGGCGCCGACCCCCGAGTGACAAAGAGGAGGCGATCACCGATCGACCAGAACGACGACTGCGCCGCGGCGCCGGTCGTTCGAGCTCGGACATCGAGCCACAGCGCCGCCGCATGCTGGCCTCGCGCGCCCAGCGGGAGGCGTAGCGACTCCTCGTTCTTGCGCGCAACGGCCTCCATCGCGATCTCCTCCGGCGCACACTCGTCGTGGGCGATCGATGCCCACGCCTCCGCGGCGGGGACGGTCTCGCACCAGTGCGTGTACACGTCCCGCCCGCGAGTCACGTCCACTTCGCGCGGCGACGGCATGCTTCGCAGCGCTGACGCCAGCTCCGTGCGGCTCACCGGCCGGGACCGAGCCTTCCCGACGAGGTCGTAGGCGGCGCTGAGAAAGGCGCCGATGGCGAGGGGCACGGCGTGAGGCGCGAGAGCGATGATCCTCCTGGGTACCTGGGCGAGCACCGCGAACGGGTAGTCGCGCCCGACGGAATCTCGGCTTGGCGCGATCACGCCGCAGAACGGGTCCGCGTCCTCGAGCTCGCCGGGGGGCCACCAAAGAAACGAGTACGACCGGCCCTCTCGAAAGGTGACGCGCCAGTCGTGGCCCCAACGTTCGAACGCCTCCTCGAAGCTCTCATCAAGCCACGCCTCGAACGACGCGAGCGCCTCCGTGTCCGCCCTGATGAACTCAGGTTCGCCGAGGAGCTTACCGATCGCCGAGACATGCCCCGGGCAGGGCAGAACCATCCGAGTCAAGGAAGCCTCACTTCGCTGTGATGAGTCGGGGGCACGAGTAGTCCTTGAAGAAGCCGGGCGAGAGGGGGTTCTCGGCGCGGGCGGGTCGCAGGTCGAGGCTCACCGAGCCCGCGTTGGAGGCGCTGCTCAGCTTCCACGTGGCGACGAGCGTGGGCGCGCCCCCAGCCAGGTCGCCCGCGCGCCCCGGCTGTACATCGGCGAGCTCGAGTAATCTGAAGAGCCCGAAGTCGCCTGGGCGAGTGATGGTCTCGTCGAAGGCTCCCGTCCCCTTCACTTCGATCCGCGCGCCTCGCGGCGTCTTGCCGGGCCAGGTGATCGTCGTCCACTGCTCTGGTTCATTGCGATAGGTGTGCGAGACGCCGTCCACCTCGATCGTGACCTCCCCGATCGACGAGCTGACCGAGTGAAGGTTCACATCGAAAACGACGGCCGCGTGGTCGCTCTTTGCGGGGAAGAGCACGGAGGTGATCTCCTCGCCACGCTTGAGGCAGACGTCGAGGAAGTCGGACGTATAGCCGATCGCCGATCGGAACCTCCGCGCAGGCACGAACGAACGTCCGTTGCGATCGAGCGTCGCTTTGAGTGACTCGTCGTAGAACGACCAAAGAGCCCCATCACCTCGGGCGAAGAAGTCGAGGACGTCGTCGAGCGAGGCGTCCGTGGTCGAAGCCGCGAACGGGTATCTTCCCTCCAACTTATCGTGCCACTTCTCCCAGACGCTCGTCTCCCAGCTCGCGCCCGCCGCCGCGCCCGCATCGTGAACCACGTTCGACCACGCGAGGGTGATCGGAGCCATGAGCAGGGGAGAGAGGAGCGGTCGGGTGAAGCCGTCCTGTGCAGACAGGAGCGCGCTGGTCGACCGAAAGGCATCCTGGAACACGTCGCTCATCTTGCGCGGGTCCGTTCCGCTCTCCGCGTCGCGGAGATCGGTGAGCGCACCAACGATCTTCGCGAGGAGCGCCTCGTACTGCGACAGGCCGGTCGCGGGGGAAGAGTCGCCGTCCTTCACGGCATCCGGCGGGAGTCCAAACTTGAGGATGGGCCGAAACGCCAGCTCGACGGGCGACGGGGTGCGCTTCCGCGCGATGCCGCCACCGTCCAGCACCTGCCTTGCCGTATCCACGGCCTTGTCGAGGAGGCCCTTGTCGTCGGCGTCGTCCACGTCGAGCACGACGTTGTCATTGAGGATGCGAATCAGCCGCAGATACGGCCATTCGGGCTCGGAGAGCGCGTTCATCTCCTCGAGCGCGACGTCTGCGTTCCCCGGATCCTGCACCTGGAGATCCGAAATGAAGTCGCGCCACGCGGCGCGGTAGCGCTCAAAATACAGCTCGCGGAGCTTTCCGACCGCGTACTCCGCGTTCCCGTCAGCCGTGTCGCCGAGGACCCACTGCTCGGCCACGAGCTTCGAGCGCTGCTCGCCGAGGAGCGCGCGAACGCGAAGCCAGCCCTGCTTCGTGTACGCCCCAGAGACTCGCGCGTCGCGGCGCGACTGCACGAACGGCGCGATTGATCCGTAGAAGACCGTCTCCCGGCGGATGGGAGCGATCTCGGCGTTCGCGACGCGCACGAGCGTCTCGTAGAGGCGGTCGACTTGGGGCACTTGCGCGAGGATCGATCGCGCCCGCTCAGCCAGCGCTGTGTCGATCGCCCACGGTTGGATCTCGCGTCGGCTCTCGAGTTCGAGGACGAAGGCGACGTGAGGAAGAAGAAGAGCTTCGACGGCCTTCCCCTGTCCACGAGCCGTCTCGGACCAGATGCGCACGAGGCGCGGCGCGGCCCACGCCGGGTCTACGTGCTGAGCGTCACCGAGCATCAGGTAGAGCTTGAGCGCGTCGAAATCGCGATTGAACGAGTCCCGGGACCGTACGGGGGAAGCGTCGAGCGCGCGAAGCCGGTCTTCGAGCGTCGCCTTCGCATGCGTAAGCACGGCGCGGCTTACCGCCGCGGCGTAGACGTCGCGGAGCCCTTCATACAGAGCTTCGCCCGTGTACATCCCCCAGCGGAGCTGCACCGGCACGCCCTCGTCTCGCCACGCGGCGAGCTCGCGCAGGGTGGCGAGCGCACCGTCGAGGCGCGCGCTGCCCGCCTCCAGCCCGGGTGCGCTGGACCAATTCACGGCCTCCACGGCGGCGCTCACCGACGAGGTGGCACCGACGAGTTGCCGGTTTCGTACCCAGGTGACGCATGCAGGGAGGACGAGACTCGCCGACGTGAGAAACGCAAACGACGCGACGGCGATGCGAACAAAGAGCTGCCGTCGCCTTTCCTCGTCGGTTCGCCCCGCGAGGGCCTGGTCCGGGAAGATGATCCTGCGAAAGACATCAATGAGAAAGAAACTCTTCGACTCGACCTTCGCCGTCGCGTGCGTCGGGATCTTGAGCCCCAGGGCGTTTCCCATCGACGCGACCACCTGCGACGACGGAGCTGCGTCCTGTGTACCGCTTGTGAAATAGACCCCGCGGAGGAGGGGCACCTCCTGAAAGGCGTTCTTCTTGAAGAGCTCCCCCACGAAACTTTCGAGGCCTTTTCGTAGCTGAGCGAACTCGATCGGAAAGGTCCAAAGAGCCCGCCGCGTTTGCGCGTGTCCTTCCTGGGCGAATCGGCGCACGAGACGCGCGCGGAGCGTCTGCTCGAGTTGCTGGAACTCTCCGCCGAAGAGCCTCTCGGGCTCGGCAGTCGTGCCGAGAGGGAACGTCATTCCCCACGCTTGTCCCCGCTCGCTTGGGCGCAGCGCGCCCCAGAACTCCGAGAAGCCGGCGATCATGTCCATCTTTGTGACGAGGACGTAGACGGGCACGAGTGTCTTCAGCCGCGTCGTGATCTCGTCCATCCGTGCGCGCAAGCGTGTCGCCATGAGCGCCCTCTGCTCTTCGGACGCGTGGAGGATGTCCGCCACGCTCATCGCGACGAGAAGTCCGTTGATCGGCTTTCGTGGCCGGTTCTTGCGGAGCAGATCGAGGAACGCGAACCACTCCGTTTGGTCGTCCCCCTCCGTCGCATAGCGACCGGCCGTATCCAGAAGAATCGCCTCACTCGTAAACCACCAGTCGCAGTTCTTCGTGCCCCCGATCCCTCGAAACCGCGAGGCAATCCCGGCCTTCTCGAGCGGAAAGTCGAGGCCGGAGTGACGGATGGCCGTCGTCTTCCCGACGCCCGGTGGTCCGACGATGACGTACCAGGGGAGCGCGTACAGCGCCGAGCGGCCGCCGCGTCCGAGCCGGGTCGCCTTCAGCGCGGCGATGGCCTGCTGCGCGCGCTCTTGAAGTGCGAGAACCTCCTTGCGACCATCCGGGCGCGTGCTCTCGATCTGCTTCTTCCCCTGCGCGACGAGGCCGCGCTCGAGTCGGAACGCCGCTCGCAGTCGGAGGATGTAGAGGACCGCGAGAACGATTCCGAGGAGGCTGACCAGGAGGATCGTCAGCACGACCTTGACGACCAAAGCGAGACCGAAGAACCACCCTCCGAGCCAGATGAAGGCAAGACCAAAGGCGGCGACTACGGCGATGGCAAGCAGCGTAAGTCGGCTCATGGGGTCCCCGCTTTGGCGAAGGTCTGCATTCGGTCGGTCACCCCCGCGACCGTCAAGGAAAGGGATCCGCGCAGTCCCAGAAACAGGAGGAGCGCGAACAGAGCGAAGCCGAGACTGATGCGAACGAGAGGAGCCTCTCGGCGCAGGAGGCTTCGACCGCCATCGGACGGAACCGCGTGGGGGCTGAGTGGTTCGGCAGGCGCGAGATGCGGCTCGAGGACGCGCGCGATCCTGTCGGAGATCTGCCGAAGGTCGGCGCCTCCCGAGAGCGCGTAGCGACCCTGGAATCCGAGCCCAAGGCAGTAGAAGTAGACGAGCAGCACGTGCGCGCGGTGCGGCTGTTGGACGAGCACGTCGGCGCGCCGGAAGAAGTTCTCCCCCGCCGTGTTGTCACGGAAGTAGGCGAATTGAAGAGGCGACGACTGCCACTCCCGCCGCCCCGGCCAATTCTGTTGGACGAGGATCTCGTCGACGAGAGCGACGATCGCGAACTGAGCGTCGGCTGCGTCTTCCGGTGCGATGCCCTCGACCTGCGCGCGCCCGTGCATAGCCTGGAAGAGCTGACCCAGGTGCTCGCGAAGGGCCCGCGCGCTCGGCGCCAGAGCCCCGAGGCCGAGCTGCGCGGCCAGAGTCAACGGCTCTTCGCACACGCGCGCCATCGCATCGGCAAGAGGATGCGGGACGCACGGTGATGGCCCTCTTGGCTGCGGGGACCACGCCGGTGGGCGCCGCGAGTCGCGCGAAACGGGCGCGAACGCCGGGGGCGTCGCACGCGGAGCGAGCCCGCCCTTCGTACCGTTCGCTCGCGGCCCTTCCCCAAGAATCACCGTCCCACTCATGGTCGTCGCTCTCCTGGCACATCGTCTTCGCGCATCGCGGGCGCGAGCGGTACGGTTCCGCCGCGTCCCGGTACCGGCCTCGGCTCGGCGGCCGCGAGAGGAACGGTGCCTCCGCGACTACCGTGCACGGCGTGGCTCGTCTGCGTCGCGCCATGCGTCGATGACGCCCGGGTCTCTTGAACAAACGCGCGATACTCCTCGGCGAACCTCGGCCCGAACAGGAGCGCGAAGCGGGAGCTCTCGTCTGTCGTCAGGTCCGCATAGCGGCGACGGTACGCAGCGAGGAAGTCACGCGGGGCCGTGATGCGCGCGAGGAGACGTCCCCAGAACCCTCTCCGCGCGAGCTTCGTCGAGCTCGTGCCTTCGATGGTCTCCGGAGCGAGCTCGTGGAGTAGCTCACGGATGCCAAAGCAGACCGCATTGAAGAACGCGACCTGATGAATGGACAGGTCCATGAACGCGCGCCGAACGATCGCGGCGCCGTCGGCGGTTCCGTCGCGCCAGTCGAACACGGCGCGGGCGAACCCCGAGGCGTCGCGAGGGTACGGACTCCCCGCTGCATCCGGCACGATCTTCATCTGCTGCACGTAGGCGTCGAGCCCCGAGATGGCCTGAACCGTCCCGAGCACGAAAGCGTCGATCCCCGCCTTGATCTGACTCGTGAACGCGACGACGTCCTTGGCGTCGGTGATCGTTGTGCGCGAATCGACGTACCAGCGAGACAGTTCCTGGACGGAAGCGAGCGCCCGCGCGTCGGCACCCGACGCGCGCGTGGGCGCGGCCGGCATGTCGCCGGGGGGCGCGACAAGGGGAGCCACTTGAGCGTTTGAGCGAAGCTCCGGGTAGTGCTCGTGAAGGGCAGCGATGAGCGCGGGGCGGTCGGATTCGTCCGCCGCTGCGATCTCGCGTTCGACCGCTCGTTCGAGCGCCGTCGTCGCGAGCCGCGCGGCATGAGCCGTCTCGCTGAGCCGATCGACGACGGCCGGGAAAGATACGAGGAGCGCCGGCATGGCGGGACTCCCCACCGAGGTCTGCGACTGCGACGCACCGAACGGCACGGGCTCGATGACGGTCCCCGTGCTCGGTGGCGGAGCGCCGTTTGCCGTCCTCACGCGACGTCCGCGAAGCACGACCCGCCAACCGCCGATGCGGATCTCGTTTTCCGCGTCCGCCGCGCCGACGTCCATCCAGCGATCGGGCGCAAGGCGGCCCGTCCGCGCGAACGTGCCGTTCGTGCTGCGGACATCGCAGACGAAGAGTCGGTCGCCACGGACGTCGACACTCGCGTGCACCTTCGACACGCTCGGGTCCCCATCAAGCAGGCACACGCTCTGCGCCTCGTCTCGTCCCAGGAGCATTGGGCACCGCTCAACGACGCGTTCGATCGATCGATTTTGTGCGTCGTGCATTGCCCGCAGATGGATCGTCCAGCTCATGCGCCCCCCTGCGTCCTGTCTCGGCGTGCGCCAAGATGAGCGGCGCTCGAACGCCCGCGCCGGGCCCGCACGACTGGCCTCGGTCCTTCGCCTCCGCTACATTCCCGCCCGAGATGACCACCGTGGTTGGAACCGGGGCGTACGTTGAGGCCGTTGGCGGCACTCTCTCCCGGCTTGATCGCCCCGGCTCGCCGCCCGTGGAGATCCCTAGCGATCCCCTGCTTATAGGTCGAGACCCAACGTGTGGACTCGCCGTCGATGTGAGCACCGTGAGCTGGGCCCACGCCGAGGCAACGGTCACGCCAAAGGGGGTCCGGGTACGCGACCTCGACTCCAAGAACGGGACGTTCGTGGGCGTGGAGGGCGTTCGCGTCGTCGAAGTCTATCTCGTGAAGCCCACGAGGATCTGGTTCGGTGACGCCGTCTTTCAGTTCACTCCCGGCGGCAAGCCCGTGCAGATTGAAGCGCCGCCCATGATCGAGGCGTTCGGACCAATCATCGGCGCCACGCCCGTGATGAGGAAGCTCTTTGCCCGGCTTGCCAAGTTCGCGGCGACTGACATGACCGCGCTCATCATGGGCCTCACGGGTACCGGCAAGGAACTGGTCGCCCGAGCGATCCACGACGCGAGCAAGCGCGCGCGATGCCCCTATGAGGTCATCGACTGCAGCTCGCTGCCCGCCTCGCTCGCCGAGAGCACGCTCTTCGGACACGAGCGCGGCGCGTTCACTGATGCCAAGACCGCACGTCCGTCGCCCTTCGAGGAAGCGGAAGGGGGGACCGTCTTCCTCGACGAGGTCGGCGAGCTGCCGATCGAGCTTCAACCCAAGCTGCTCCGCGTGCTCGAAGCGCGCGAGATTAGGCCGGTAGGGTCGAAGGGATTCCGAAAGGTGAACGTTCGGATTATCGCCGCAACTCGTCGAGACCTTCGACGAGAGATGAATACATCCTCGTTTCGGAGCGACTTGTATTTCCGGCTCGCGGAGCTGCAACCCATCGAAGTGCCTTCGCTGCGAGAGCGGGCCGAGGACATCCCGATGCTGCTGGCGCACTTCGCGCGCCAATTGAACGCTCCGGGGTTCGAGCGCCGCATCCCGGACGCGTCGCTCGAACGACTGCTGCGCTACGACTGGCCGGGCAACGTCCGCGAGTTGAGGAGCCTCGTTGCCAGTGCGATCGCTTTCTCGGACCCGGGCGAAGTCCGCATCGAGGAATACATCTCCTCTTCCGCTCCCGAGCCCCCGAGCATCCCGTCCCCCAAGGCGGAAGCCCAGAAGGCCTATTGGACTGAACTGTGGACCTCCTGCGGCAGAAACATCTCCAAGATATCTCGGCAGAGCGGCAAAGCTCGCCAGACGGTTCGTAAGCATCTCGCGATGCACGGTCTCTCGTCGGAGGATGAATAACATCGCTCAACCGCTCGAAGGGGGGTGCTCGCCGGTGTCGGACGAGGTCGCGCGAAGTCCCTCGGCTAGGCGCGCGCGCTTCTCCGATCGGGGGACGGCGTCCTCGCGAGCGGCGACGTCGCTCGACCGCTTCATCTCGATCTCCGCGAACGCTTGACCGAGGAGAACGCTCGGACGGCTCGCGTGACGCTGGACGAGGGCTCGGTGTTTCTCTTTGTATCGCGCCAGGACTGCGGTGGCACGCGCGGCGGGCCACTCGGCGCAGACGTCGTGCGTCTCGCGCTCCAGTCGCTCCGGCGAGAGTTCAGAAAGCAGGGCGTCAATCGCGTCGCCAGCTTCGTCGAGGAGGAGCCCCTGCCGATCGCGCAGCGCGCCCAGGGCATACTCGAGGTGACGCAGCCCGATACCGGTTGCTTGGGTCCACTGAAGAAGGGAGGCAACGGCCTCGCTGCGCTTCGCCACGCACTCGCCGGCGCTGCTGGCGTCGGCCTCATCCGTCTGGAGCCCGACGCGCAGCGCGAGGACGCTTTCGAAGAGGGCGTCGACCATCTGCTGCGCTGATTCGGGATCCCGGTCGCCGTGACGTGGGCAGGTTCCGATCAGCGCGCGAGCGGCGTCACGCACGGCCGGCAAGAAGGTCTCGGGAAGTTCACTCCCCTCGTGCTCTTCGAGCCGCGCCTGAACGCGCACGCCTCCGATGAGCACCGCGAGCCGTCCTCCGGGCGCCCGCGTCTCGGTCCCGCGGAGGATCTGCCCGAGGGCGCCCTCCAGGACCACGGTTCCGTTCTGAGACTCGACGTCGCGGAAGACGAGGGTCTCGCCCTCGCTGTCGAACAGCGCGTGGAACCGCGAGACGCGCGGATCGAGGATCTGGCACTCGTTGCGCGGGTGACGTCCGATGCGGATCGGAAGGCGCGAGTACGTTCGCTCGACGACCGCTGACCCGTCGAAGACGAAGAGGCGAAGTCGCTTCATGTTCGGGGCGCATCAGCAACGACCGTGCCCCTTCGCTCGGTCGCCTGAGCGGACGACGTTTTCGCGGACTTTCCGCGTGGCGACCTGCACTCGGCCGGTCATCCCCACCCTGGCAGCAAGTGGAAAGCTGGTGGCAAGTGGAAAGCCGAAACTACCACCTTGCGAGGCCCGTCTCCGCGTCGGGCTGCGGTGGATGTCGAAGGAGAAGCGCGAGCGGCTGAGCGAAGCTCTCGAGGGCTTCTTCGCCGCTTCGCCGGATCAACGCCGAACCCGCGACGCTTCGCGCTTTCGCGGCGCCACCGCTGCCGCGTCCTGAACATCGACGACGCGCATCCGCTTTTCCCCCAGCGATCGACGACGCGATGCGCGCGTTCGCTCCCTCCTACCGCGCGTAGACGCGCAAGCCTCCTCGCTCGTTCGCGCGACCACGCAGCGGCGGGCCGGGCCCTTGGCTGGTAAGAAGTGGAAACCCAAAACTTACCACCTTGCCAGTTACCACCCCCGCCTCGAACGGGTACCGCTCGGTCAACGCTCGCGAAAACGCCGACAAACCAGGCCACTGCACGCGCGCGGCCACGCTGGCATAGATGCTGCTTAAGGCCCACGCGAGCGCCGGGTCATTGCGCGTGATTCGGGCTCGCGTCACTCATGGTACGACAGCGCCCCACGAGGGCTTCGGATCCCCTTGAAAAAGCAGGCAGCCATGACGGGCTTGGTCGGAGATTTTGAGCTGGGAAGCACGGTGGAGACGGTCGACTTTGGCCAGTTCACCGTCGAAGAGGTCGTCCAGGTTCGGCCCCTCGCTGCACGCTACCGGGTCGCTCGCGGCTCGTTCCGCCGTTACTGGATGGACGCGCCCAGACGCGCAACGCGGGATCGGCTCGCGGTGACACCGCACGAGTCCGAGCTAGCGCGCATCTCCGAGCTCGCGCACGAGAGCATCCTCTCCTTCCAATGCCTCTCTCGTACGGTCGGGCCCGAAGCCGTTCCCGTTCTTTTCATGGCGACGGGAGGCTGCCCACTCGCGAGTCTCCAGCCGTCTCCCGAGGACGGGGTCAGATCCTTCTCCGTCGCGGCGCCGATCGGCCTCAACGTCCTGTCCGCGCTCGACGAACTGCACGCCCTCGGTATCGTCCACGACGATGTGACGCCTGACTCCATTTTTGTTCAGCTCCGTCGCCCAGGAGACGTCCGCGTCGCTCTCGGCCTGCGCATCGAGATGGTCTACGGCGCGTCGTTCCCCGATCCTGCCTACTGCGCACCCGAGCGCCTGCGTGGGGAGATGGCGACCCCACGAAGCGACCTCTATTCGCTAGGTGCCGTTCTCTACGAGCAGATCTCGGGCGCCCCTCCATTCCCCGATCCGCACCGTCGGGCCGCCTCTCCTGAGATCAAACCGAGACCGCTCTCGGACCTCTCCCTGCCCCTTCCGCGCGGCCTCGCCGAAATCGTCATGAGGGCTCTCGAGCCGAATCCCGACGCGCGTCCGGAGGATGCGAGCACATTTGCCGAGGCCTTCGCCGACGCCTTCCTCGATGCGCAAAGCGCACCTCGGTTCGTGCACTGAGCCGCGAGCAAGGGATCCTGGGGAGAGCCATGCACGACCAAATGGACGCAACCAACGACTCGTCGCTGATCGCAGGCGGCGCGAGCCCCGGGCGCGCCGACGAATGGCGTCGCCAAACCGTGCACGCACGAGCACGGTGAGGGACGGGCCATGATTGACCTCACGCGCCAGCCTGAACTCAAGGTCGACCAATTGGTCGACACCGACGGCTTCGGTATGCAGCGCATCCTGCAAGCCATCGGGGGCGGTGGGATGGGTATCGTCTACAAGACGATCCGACAGATGGCTGACGGGCGTTTCGGACAGACGTACGCAGCGAAAACCATTCGCCGAGAGTTTCACCAGCGGCCAGACATCCTGGCTCGCTTCAATCGCGAGGACCAAGTCATCATCGGGCTAGACCACGAAAACATATTGGGCACACACGGTCTCTTCTGGACGACGAATACGAACCCGCCCATCCCGCTCATTTTCATGGAGTTCCTCAAGGGGCGCACGCTCCGTGAGTTCATGGATACGGCCGACCACATTCCGACGTGGATCATTTGCTTTGTCGCGCATGGTGTTCTCTCGGCACTGCAATACATCCATGACCTAGGAATCATCCACAGAGACATCAAGCCGGAAAACATCTTCCTTCACGATCGAGGGAAATCTCAGCGTATCCGCCTCATGGACTTCGGCATCGTCAGGGAGCTCCGAGTCGCACCTGATCCTGCCGAGCACGGCCACTACGTTGGCACCGATGGGTTCTCCCCGCCCGAGCAACTTCAGGGGCGTAGTGAGGCGATCACCGAGAGAAGCGACTTGTACGCGCTCTCCGCGGTCCTCTACGAAATGTTCGCGCTCCGACCAGTCTTTCCCGGCCTCGTCGCACCCGAGGCCATCAGGAGTGCGCATTGTAAGCTGGCGCCGACGCCTCTGCACATCCTCGCACCGAACGCGCCGCGGGATCTGATCGAGATGGTCATGAGGGGCCTCGAGAAGGATCCCGCAAAGCGACCAGCCAATGCTCGTGTTTACGCCGAGCCCTTTAATCACGTCTTTCTCGCCTCCGCCCAGAACGCCAGCAACGCAACGAGGGAGAATATCCTCCACGCGAATCTCGCGAACAGCTCGTTCGCCGCACCGAGAGATGACGCGCCCCGTCTCATGAAGGGTCCCCAGCTTCACACACTGAGGATGCAGCTCGTGCGAGCGCAGCCGCTGTGGAGCCCAACGACGACGGCCCCCAGTGGGCCACCCGAGGGTGCACTCCTCGAGAGCCGCCCCGACACGGCGCCTCGCGCGGTCTCCGATAAAGCCACCGTCGAACCCAGCCAGCCGCTCCCCGTTCTCGTCGCTCCCGCCGTCTCATCGGCGGCGGTGGAGCCTGCGCGTGCGTCCGAGCTCCGTGGCGCCGAGCCGCGTTCGGAACCTGTCGTCGGCCCCTTGTCGTCCGTTGCGTGGGGCGATGCTTCGAGCGCGGCCGGTATCGCTCCGAGTGCAGAGTCCAGGCGATACGTGGAAGAGAGCGCGAGAGACATTCTTCCTCGACGCGACGAACGCCAGTCGGCCGCGCCCGAGGCCAGCGTGATCGTCGTCGATCTCCACGACGCTCGTGGGCAACGACCTGGAGAAGCGGAAAGCGCTCGGGGCCTTCCGGCGATCCCCCCTCGGCGGCGCGTCACGAGCACCACGGACCCGAGCACCCGGTCCCTTCGTTCCCAGGACCACGATCCCACGGACTCGCCCCCCGAGGTGCCGCTCGCGGGACCGCGCCCCCTCTACGTCGGTGTGGGCGTCTCGGCACTCGTAGGTCTCCTCATCGCGGCGCTTCTTGTCTCCTTCGCCGAGCCGCGCCTCCCGCGGCTCTTCCATTGGCAAACTGCGGCGCAGCCCGCGCCACCCCCGACCGCGATTGCGGCAGCTCCCGCGGCGTCGACGACGGTGGCGGAACTCCCGCTCGTCGCGAGCCCGCCGGCGACGGACATCCCTTCTGCAATGCCCAGCCCCGCTCCCACGCCGATTCCCCCTCCCGTGGGCGCTCCCCCGTCCGTCGTGGCCGCCGCCGCCTCTACGCCGACGACCCCGTTGCAAGCGGCGTCTCACCCGAAGTCGCCCGCTCCTCGCCCACGGGCAACTGCCCACCCGGCTGCGCCCGCGTCCTCTGTCCCCGACCTCGATCTATTCAATGTGATCCGACCCGAGAGCCCCGCTCCCCCGAAGCCGAAGAGCGCCCCGCTCCCGGGCGCCGGGTTTTAGTCGAGTGCCGCGATGAGTAAGACCGTCGATACCGACCCCATGACCCCGCTCGCGCGCCATCCTCGCACGCAACCGCTCTCGGTTCCTGCCGGCGAGACGCCAGCGCGGGAACGCGGGCACGTCGATACGCAGCCGATCCCCGTGCGCGTCGATCCCGAAGCCACTTCCCCCGCCGAGGAAACCGACTCCATTACTTCGAGTAGCGATACCAAGCTTTCCCCCATAATTGTTCCGTCGCCTGGCGCAGCGCAGGGGGAGCCCCCGCCCAGCGGCGCGCCGTCCCGCCAGCGCGTGAACACGCAGCCTTTCCCCCTTCCCGTCGGGCCAACCGGCTCCCCGGAGCCGACACGCGCGTCACCAAATGACGATCCCCCGCCATCGTCGTCGCGCGGCACGCCGCGGCCAAAGGCCGACACGGACGTCGACGCACCTGTCCCCTTGGGCGCGTCGGCGCCGCTCCGAAAGGAAGACCTGCCCGCGCTTTTCCAATCCATCGCGAACAGCATGAGAGAGCCAGACGCCCGGATCGCGCCTCCGCCATCCGAGGAGATGCGCTACATCGCGCCCCGCCCTCTCGGACCGAAGGGGAAGATGCCGGCTCGTGAAGAGCGTGTCGTCGTTCGACGATCGGTTATGGAGCCGATCGTCGTGCCGCCTCGCTCAGGTGACACGCCCGGCACCCCCCAGACCGCGCCGACGGAGACGCGCGCGCGACCGGAAAGGAAGAACGCTCCGACCGTCCTCACGGAGCGGGTCGCGCGAAAGCGCCGTGCGATTCCCGGTCTACTGGTAGCGAGCAGTGTCGCCGTCGTCGTGGCGGCGACCCTCATTCTCACGCTGCGACATCCTCCACCGGTCGCGGCAGAGCCCACTCCGGCTGTAGCCCCATCGAGCGAACCGACAGCGCCGAGGAGGACGCCCTCGGGCGCGCGCGCCACCCCCGCCGATACCACCGACGTTGCGCGCATCCCTCCGGTGCCCAGCCTCCCGGCCACAACGACGAGCGCCCAGGGTGCGCCCTCGGCTCCTGCGCCACGCTCCGAGGATTCTCCCTCTCGCTCCGTGAAGTCCAGGCCCACGCCCATCGCACTCGTCGAAGCGAATCGTTCAAACCCGAAACCTGTTCACGCTGCTCCGACCGCGTCGTCCGCACCGTCGGCTACACCGAAGTCGATTCCCTATACCATTCTCCTGAATCCGGAGTGACCTAACGTGATGCCGCCTCGACTAACTCGTTTCGCAACGCTCGCTCTTCTCATTTGTCCTCGCCTCGCTGCCGCACAGAGCGCTGCGGCGGGCCCAACGGTCAATCATGAGGCCGAAACGCAATACCGTCTCGGACTTGAGGCGGCGACCAACGGTCGCGCCGAAGAGGCGCGCGTGCACTTCCAGGAAGCATATGCCGTAGATCCGAAGCCTGCCACCCTCCGGAACTTGGCGGTCGCTGAGGCAGCGTTGCCGAATTACAAGGTTATTGCGCTTCGGCATCTCCGCCAGTGGCTCCGTGGAGGCACCGTCAAACCCGCCGAACGCCAGCAGGCAACGTCTCTTCTTCACGATCTCCTCGCCGCCACGGGACACGTCGCAATCCAGGGTGTCCCGCTCGCATCGCCCAACGTCGTGACCATCGACGGAACCGACATCTACTCGATGGACCAGGAGGACGGGGTCTTCGATGTGTTCCCGGGGCACCATGCGCTTATCGCGAAGATCGGATCTGGACAGACGCGGGAGGTGGACGTTCCCGCCGGCGCAACAGTGACGGTCCGCTTCGACCCGGTAGCGCCCCCGGCGCAGTCGAGCGCTTCTCCCCCGACGCAGTCTCATGTGGTGTCGCCGGAGAGGCCGGCGACGCCTACCGCGAGCACGCAAGACTCGCCTGTCCGTCTCTGGCTGACGGTGGGCCTCGGTGTCGGTGCGGGGGTTCTCCTCGCTACCGGCCTGTACTTCGGGGCGGAGTCGACAAGCTCCATCAATCAGGCGGTCTCGGAGCGAAACACGATCTCCGCAAACTCTTGTGTCGGTTCCACGTCCGCCGTGTGCGCCGACCTCATCAACTCAAGGAATACCGGGAATACAGATCATACCGCCTCAATCGTACTCCTCACGGGGAGCGGCGTTTTCGCCGCGGGCGCTCTCGCGTCGTGGTTCTTGTTGCCCAAGACTCGAGAGAGCGGAAGCGTGACGCCACTTGTAGGTTCGGGAACGCTGGGCGCGCAGTGGGTTCAGACTTTCTGAGGGAATAGGATAATGCACAGGGTTCATCGACATATTTTGGTCGGACTCGCCCTAGCGGCGGGAAATCTGGCCATCGTTCAGGGGTGCGGCGAGTCTCTTCCCGACGGTTGCGACCCGGTGGGCCTATGCGGCGACGCCGCCGCGGCGCTCGATACGGGCACAGTGATTCGGCCAGACGCGAACGGCACGACGGAGGACGGGGCTACGGACGCTCCGACTTGGCAATGCTGCGATTCTTCGACGCCGGAGAACGACGGTGGCGGCCCCACCCCGGACGCTTCCTCTGACGATACTGGCGCGTCCGACGCGACGCCGACGTGCGGTGACGCGTCCTACTGCGGCGCTGGCGCGGGATGCGTTGACACGACCACGTCCACCAGCAACTGCGGCGGGTGTGGAAAAGCCTGCACAGCGCCGACGGGCGGGACGGTCGCCTGCGTGAACAGCGCGTGCGTGTCTACATGCCCGTCCGGCTCCGAGAACTGCCACAACCAGTGCATCAGCGACGACAGCCTTAGTAACTGCGGCGGGTGCGGCAACGTCTGCCCGGGGCCGGCCAACGGGAGCAATGGGACGGGCTCGGCGCAGTGCGTAGACGCCGGATGCGTCCTTCAATGCGCCTCCGGCGCCCACGTCTGCGGCGCGGATTGCCTGCTCAACACCGATCCGCCGAGCACGGATTCCTGCATCGTGAGCTCCACGTACGGCGTCTTCGTCTCGCCCACCGGCAGCGACACGACGGGCAACGGCACGCAGGCGGCGCCTTACGCGACGGTCACGAAGGCGGCGACGGTCGCCGTGTCGAAGGGGCTCTCGGACGTGTTCGCGTGCGGCGGGACGTACACGACCGCCCTTGAGCTCGGGGGGACCACCGTTGACGGGATCAATGTCTACGGCGGGCTCGAGTGCACCAACTGGACGTATAGCGCCACAGCAGTGGCGACGATCGCACCCGGGACCCCGGGGCCCGCGCTCCTCCTACAGAACCTGACCAAGGGGATGACGTTCGCGGACTTCGCGTTCGTCTCGGCGAACGCAACGGGGAATGGCGGAAGCAGCAACGCGGTGCTCGTCGCCAACGCGACCGGCGTGGTCTTCGAGCGCGTAACGATGACGGCGGGGAACGCGACCGGCGCCGCGCCCGTGACGACAGGCTCGAATTACTCTGGAGCGACGGCTCCCTCCGGGAGCACGCCTACCGGCGCGACGGGGGGAGCGGGTGGAACCGCGGTGTGCGTTTACGGGCAATCTCAGGGTGGAGTGGGGGGGAATTCCGTCGCCGGACCGACGGGGAACGGCGCTTCTGGAACGTCGGACCCGGTTGCGACAACGAGCCCTGGCTATACCGGCACAGGGGGAACTTACGGCTCAACGAATTGTTCTGGAAATGCCTTTCCCGGGGCGAACGGGTCGGCACCGGCGGCGGCGGTTGGTGCGCAGAATTGGGGCACCCTCACGGCGTCGGGTTGGACGCCCCAAGCTGGGGGAACCGGTCAACCCGGGAACCCTGGGCAAGGTGGAGGCGGCGGTGGGGGAATAACCGTTCTGTTGACGGGAGGAGGAGGTGGTGGAGCGGGCGGATGCGGTGGAGCGGGCGGACCGGGAGGCGCAGGTGGTGGGTCGAGTTTCGCTCTTCTGAGCTATCAGTCTTTCATCCAGCTTCAGACCTGCACCCTTTCCGCTGGCAACGGTGGCAACGGCGCGAGCGGAGCACCCGGGCAAGTCGGGGAGGCCGGAGGTGCTCCAGGGGGATCAGCGACAAGCTGCGGGGGCAGCTATGGCGGTAACGGAGCCGGAGGGGGCGCCGGGGGCGGGGGCGCCGGGGGACTCTCGGCTCCAATCGGCTACTTGGGAACAGCGCCGACGTACTCGACCTCGGGCGCGACCGCGTCGACGTTGACCGCAAAGACGGCGGGCACGGCCGGCGGCGGCGTTTCGACGGCCGCCGCAGGGGGCTCAAACGTGCTTCCCGCCGCTCCATCGGGTCCGACGTCCACGGGAGGAGTGGACGGGCAGGCATCTACGACGCCGGTGAATCTTGCGCCATAGGCGCCATGCGACGAGGAAACGAACGTCTTTCTTCTGAGTGAAGCTTCTACCGAACTACTTCGAACGCCTGATGAACATGGGTTTAGGCGTCCGCTGTGGCGGACGAATGGGAGAGATTTGTGCGCGCAGGAGTATCGACAATGAGAGTGGGTTGTTTCGTGGCCGCACTGGCAACGAGCACGTTCTCCGTGCTCGCGCATGCCCAGGGCGACGGAGGGCAGACCGTCTCCGCCGACTCCGCGGCCAAGCTCAGCGACGAAGCGCTCGCGTACGTGCGCAAGGGGGCGTTTGCGGAAGCGAGAGAGCTGTACCAACGAGCCTACGAAATCTTCCCCACGGCTCCGATTCTCTTCAACTTGGCGCTGGCGGAGCTGAACTCGAAGCGTGCGCTCGACGCGCTCCTGCACTTTCGAGCATACGTGAAAGATGGAGGCGCAGACCCCGCTAAAGTCGGAATCGCCGCGAGGGAGCTGCTCCCTCGAGCCTTCGCTGCGACCGGGCACTTGGACGTCAGAAGTGCCCCGGCTGAGTCCTCCTTCTCGGTTGACGGGGCCGCCGCGACGGCCGGCGCTGGGATCCTCGACGTTGAGCCCGGCGAGCACGATATCGTCGCGAAGACTGGCTCCGCGACAGTCGAGGCACACGCGCAAGTGCGAGCGGGCGACACCACCGTGGTCGTCTTCCCGCCCCCCATCGCGGCTCCAGAGTACGTTGCGCCGCAGAAAACACCCACGCCTCTTGAGGTGTCTCTCGTCACGTCCGAGCGCGACGTGCCAGCAGCGCCTCGACCCATGCCTCGGAGCAGCGCGCGCCTCCCCGTGAGCCTCTCAATCGCGGGCGCAGGAGCCGCTTCCGTCATCGGAGGCGTTGTCTTCTTCGCTTTGAACCAGTCGGCCAACAGCCGGTGGCAAACGCTCCACTCGTCGCTCGCTCCGGACGCGTGCTCATCGCCGTCCCCTGCCAACGTGGGGCCCTGCGCGGATCTCGCGAACGCAATCCACGAGACGAATACCGACGCGAACGTGTCCACGGCCTTGTATGTCGCCGGGGGCGTGCTCATCGCGGGGGCGCTTGCGACCTACCTGCTCTGGCCTCGACCGACAGACGCGCGCGCCGCCCGTCTTACTCCCATCGCAGATCCTTTGACCCGATCCGTTGGCGTCACGGGGACATTTTAGGAAACGCCGATGTATTCGCCTTCCCGCATCCTCTTTGTGCTCGCGTTCGTGAACGCGCTCGCGTGGGAATCGCATGGTGCCGCGGCCGATAGCACGGCCACGGGCACGCCCCGCGCGGTGGTCGCGCTGTGCGATGAGGCGCTGGCTCATGTCCGAAAGGGGGAGTTCGATGCGGCGCGCAAGCTCTACGCGAAGGCATTCGATGTGGCCCCGAGCGCGAGCATCCTCTTCAACCTGGCGCTCTCGGAGTTGAACGCCGGGGACGCTCTGGACGCGCTTCGCCATTTCCGCGAGTACGTGCAGGCCGCGGATGCTGAACCAAAGAAGGTCGCTCGCACGCAGTCGGAGTTCCTGCCGAGGGCGTACGCCGCGACGGGGCACCTCGAAGTTCACTTCGACAACGTTTCAGCCGAGGCAAAGCTCTATCTCGACAGTGAGCGGATCGTCTACGTTCCCGCGGGCATATTGGACGTCGCGCCGGGCGAGCACTTCGTCGGCGCGGCGACGGCGGATATGGGGTGGTGCGCCGACGTGCACGCCGTGGCCGGCAAGACGACGCCCGCAGTTCTCCAACTCGTGTGGGTTCACAGCGGCATGAGTGTCGATGCCGGTGCGCCTGTCGCGACTGCGAGCTCTTCAGACGCGGGGCGACGCCAATGACATCACGGCCATCCGACGAAACGGAGGACTCTCGCGCATGAACATTCTCTCGCTAGGCGCATCCGTAGACTTGAACGCCAAGGGGATCGACGGCTCATCCGCCACGAGCCAGGGGCACGCGCAGTTCGAGCTTCGCGTCGGCGCCTTCACGAAGCGCGAGCTCGAGGTGGTCTCGTTCGAGGGGCACGAGAAACTGAGCACCCCCTACGTCTACGACGTGGTCTTCGCCTCCGCCGTTGCCGTCGAGGCGCTTCAGGTCGGACTCTTCGGATTTCCGGCCTGCCTCTCGATCCAGTCGGCGAGCCACGAGCCTCGCGTCATCCAGGGGCTCGCGGTTGGCTTCGAGGCGATCGGCGCCGCTGAGTCCGAGCTGAAGACGAAGACCCGTCGTTATATGACGCGCATCGTCCCGCGCCTTTGGCTCCTCAATCACAACCGCAAGTACAGGGTCTTTCAAGACAAGACCGCGATCCAGATCGCGTGCGCCGTGCTGGAGGAGGCCGGGATCACGCCGACGATCCGCCTTCAGCGCGACGAGTACCCGCCCATTCCGTTCACGTATCAACGGGGCGAGACCGACCTCGAGTTTCTGCACCACGTTCTCGCCATCGCGGGCGTCTTCTATTACTTCGAGCACGCGAGCGGCCTTCTCGACGAGCTCGTGCCAGGAGGGGGCGAGTTGGGCGCTCTCGCTGGCGGGCTTGGAGGGATGGCCGCGGGCGCGGCGAGTCTGGGAGGCGGCTTCAGCGTGGGCGCCGGGAGCGCGAGTCTGGGCGGCGGACTGAGCGGAGGCCTCGGTGGCGGCCTCGCCAACGCGATGGGAGCCGCGACGAGTGCAGTGGGTGCCATGGCATCGGCGGTCGGCGCGGCCACCACGCTTGTCCTTTGCGACCGATCTCGTCACACCCACGCGCTTCAAGACGCGTCCCTCGCGGCGAGCGCGGGAGGCACCGCCGCGGCGGGCATTCGAGGCCTAGGGGCCACGTTGGGGGGAGCGTTGGGATCATTGACGAGCGCCCTCAGCTCCGCGGTGGAGGAGGTGAGCGAGGGGCTTGGCGACGCGATCCCGTATGACGGCAATGGTCAGGCCGCGACGGCGACCGAGCGCATCTTCTCGTTCCGGGCTCGTACCGAGGTTCGTCCCAAGAAGGTCACGCTCCGGGACTGGAGCCTCCCGGAGAGCAAGGGTGTTCGCACAGTCGAGACGTCTGCCGCGGCGACGCTCGACGTCAGCGCTGGGATCTCCGCAGCGCTCGACCTCGCGGGGCACGGCAGTCTCTCGGGCGGCCTAACCGCCGACCTCAGCGTGGATGCGATTCCAATCGCTATGAAGGACGCGTCCGTCATGGAGTATCAGCGCGACCCTGCGCTTCTCGGTGCGCAGGACGCCTTTGCCGAGCACGCGCTCAGCCAGCTACGGAGCGACCGGATCGCGGCACACGGAGAGAGCGACTGCCGCCGTCTTGCGCCGGGGTATCGGTTCACGCTCGCCAGGCACCCGATCGCTCCGGTCAACACGGAGTACGTCGTCACCGAGGTCCGGAGCACCGGCTATGCACCCGACCACCTCCCCGCGGAGCGCCCGTACCTATATCGCAGCACCTTTGATTGCGTGCCGGCCTTCGTTGATCCCAGACCTCCGAAACCGGCCCCGCGCCCGCCTCTCGGCCTCGAAGCTGCCGTGGTCGTGGGCCCCGTCTACGGCGACGTTCATTGCGACACGATCGGACGCATACAGGTGCGCTTTCGGTGGGCCGAATCATCCGCCACCTACTCCTCCGAGGCTGATGGCACCTGCTGGGTACATTGGCTTGAACGGTGGGCTGGGAACGGGTTCGGGACAATGACATTTCCGCGCGTCGGGACAGAGGTACTGGTTGATTTCTTGCAGAGTGAGGGCGGACGTCCAATCGCGATCGGCCAGCTCTACAGCCGCGAGGCTGCGGCACCGTTCTCTCTGCCGTCGGGTGCCACGCGCGTAGGTATCCGGTCACAGGCCATTCCACCCGCGACCGGGTACAGCGAGATCGCCATCGAAGATGCGAACGGCCTCCAAAGCGTGCAGTTGCGAGCGCAAGGTCGCTTCGACGTGGAGGTCACTGCGGATCACGCACGAACGATCAGCGGCGACAGCACTGAAAAGGTCGGCGGCGCACTTCGAGCCACAATCGGGGTGGAGCGCATCGAGACGGTATCCTCCAGCGCCGTCACCAACGTCGGAAAGGACTCTCTGACTCGAATTCAAGGTCTCGGCCGTCTGGAGGTCGGAGGAGCCTATCAGGTTGCCACTGCTGGTGACGAGACTCGAACGACAGGGGGGGTGCTTCAGGCGCGCGTCGGAAAGACCGCGACGCTCCTCTACGCGGCAGATACGCGCCGGGTGGTCGGCCATCCTGATCGGGAAGCGTCTTCCTCAGAATTCATCTACGGCGACGCGACCATGCGTGCAACGAAAGCGGTCACGATCGAGAGCGAGACGGCCATTGTGCTTCGCTGCGGAGGAACTACGTTCGAGATCCATCCAGATGGAGTCAAGTTTGGAGGGAAGACGTTCACGCTGGGCGCCACGTCTAAGGTCGACATTCACGCGCCGAATGCCTCGCTTACCCTAGATAACGACGTCGCCCTCGGCGGCAAGGCGGTATCTCTCACGTCCAGCGGTGCGGCGTTGTCCTTGGATAGCACGGCTAAGCTCACGGGTTCGAAGGTAAGTCTTGGAAGCGGAAGCGGGAAAGGGTCCTCGGCGTCCAGTTCGTCCTCAAACGCCGACAACGTGGTCAAGCCCGTTTTTATTCGCATGCGAATACTTCGGAGCGGCAAACCCGCTTCCAGCGTGGCGTATACGCTAACGCTAGATGGTGGGCTGGAATTGAATGGGGCGACGGACCCGGACGGAAATCTCGAAGAGATGGTTCCTTCGACTATCGCGACAGCTAACCTTGTTTTCTCAGATACCGGGGAGGTGCGACGGCTCGTGATAAGCCAACTCCCGCCCGTAGAGACTGTCTTGGGGGCCCAACTTCGTCTACAGCGGCTCGGTCTCTACCATGGGGCGATCGACGGCGGCAACGGCTCTCTCACCCGCCATGCTCTAGAAGTCTTTCAACGCGCACGTGGTCTCCCACCTTCGGGGCAGCTCGATCTCGACACCGAAGGTGCATTGACGAAGGCCTACGGCAGCTGAATATCTAAGAGAGGCTCCAATGAAGTATGAGCTTGGCCGCATCATATTTGAGATTCCGGCAACGTTCCGTGATGATACTCGCTATTACTACGCTTCGCCTCGCGACGTAGAGAGCATTCAGGTCACATTCTTGCACCAAGCGACGACCGCCGAAGACGCCCTTTCCGCAGCCGCAGACGGGCTGAAAGAACTCTACGGTCCGCTTCTCGTGTACATGAACCCTACCAGGGCCACCCGCGGCGATGGTGCCACGGCCCCCGCAATGGAAGGGGAGGTTCTCTATCCGGGCTCTAGCTCGAGCCCTCAGCCTCACCGCTACGGAGTCGCTGCACTCGGTCCGCCTCGGCCTCCCGCGAGCCTGCTCTACTTTGGACCGCGCACCGATTTCGTGCGGGCTTTTCAAGCCGTGGTCGCCAGGGTCACGCTCGCTGATTCTGTCTTGCCGGCAGCAACGCCTTCAGACGCGCGCCGGTGTCGCGCCCGCCAGTTCTCGCTCGTTATCCCTAAGTCTTGGTCCTCGCCCTCTACGTATCTCTTCAGCGCCGCGCACACCGATCGCGTGAGCATCCGGGTGACCCGGGACGAGCCCGAGATGCCCGCGGACGCGGTTTCGCTCGTGGACGAGGTTTCTCTTTCCCCGAGCGCCGGCTTCCGAGTCCTTGCCTCGGAGGTGACGCCGCATCGCCCAACTGGCGGATGGGTCGGGCGCTGGCTCGTCGAACACAACGTGGGGACCGCTGCCGAAGTTACCTCGGTGCGCCGCGCCTGCTTACCGGTGCGCGACGGGACTGTCACCGTTCATGGGCGCTCACCGGCCTCCGACACTACGCTGCTCGATTCTACGTGGGCCACCTTTCTCAACCAATTCCATGAGGTGGACAGCCGCCATGCCGGATGATCCGACGCAACTACACGACAGCACCGACACGTGCGACACCTTGAGCTCGATGTACGTGCCAATCGTTTTCGTTCCCGGCGTAATGGGTTCGAGGATCGACATGCCATCGGCGCAGCTCACCTGGGACCCCGACACCCTCTCGAAAATGGCGCAGTGGGCCACGTTTCAACTCAACGGGCGAAGCTCCCGTCAATGGAATAGGGCCGCATTGTCGCCTTCCTGGTCGCAGGCCAATGTCCTCACCTCACTCTCCGACACGGCACGAAACCATGTGGTCGCCGAGCTGGCCGCGCTATATGGTGATCAGAACGCCACGAACCCGTCCCCGGACCCCATTGAAGTCTACTATGGCCGTACGCGCGGCTGGGCAGGCTGCGCCTGGGGGTTCTACGGGCCCATACTCTTGCACCTCGAGAGCATTTTCAACCGCTCCGGCAACCATCCTGTTTACGGCTTCGGCTACGATTGGAGGGACTCCAATTCAAATTCCGGCGCGAAACTTAACGCGCTTATCTCCCGTCTCCTCAGCGAGTCCAACGGAGTGGCGCAAGACGTCGTGATCGTGACCCACAGCATGGGAGGGCTCGTGGTTCGAGGTGCCCTTGTCAACGACCCCACGCTGGACGCGAAGATTCGCGGCGTCGTTCACACCGTGCAGCCCTCCAATGGAGCAGTCGCCTGTTACCGACGTTTCTTCACTGGCGCGGTAGGCTCGCTCGATGGTTCGGGATCTCGCGAGAGATTCCTGAACAACGTCATGGGCGGGACGCCAGGCGAGTACGCCTACTGTCTTTCGGGGGCTCCCGGACCTCTGCAGTTATTACCAAACCACATCTATCAGCCCGATGAACCGTGGCTCGAATATCCAACGGGACAGCTCGATCTAACCAACGTCTACGACATTTATGCCCTGTATGGCTGGCCTGGCCTCCAGGGAGCGGTCGACAGTGGGCAAACGGAGTGCGGCTCGGCTGACGACATTGCGAATCAGCGGGCAGTCAACGACTTGCTTACAAATCTCGCCTCCGCAGCCGAATTCCACACGAATGCGGCCACTATGGCGCACCGGAACACGCTCGCTCTGTATAGCCTGGGTCTCACAACCGACGATCATGTACGATTTTTGAATCCATATCCGCCCACGGCGACGTGGGTGGCCCCGCAGTGGGGCGACCTCCCTCAGGATATGGACTTACTTCATTGCGGAAGCGGTGACGGTACGGTTCCGAAGGTTAGCGCACAATGCCCCGCGCTTTCTCTGGCGATGCCGGCCGAACCATTCCTCCCGAAGGCTCTAGGCCACTCTGATGTCTTTCAGAACGATGCGTTTCGCACCCGAACGGCTGAATTGGTTGCGATGCTCTTGCGCGTATCCCCGGGGGGGCTGTTTTCGGATGCGCAGTGCCCGTAGCCATGGGTAAGCATAGAAGACATGTCACGGGCGCGACTGCGAAAATGTACGCGCTGGCTGGGGCCGCCAGCCTGGGGGCCGTGTGTGGGTTGCCTTGGGTGCAGGAGGATCTGGGCATATTGCCGGCGGTGGTGTTCGCGCTCGCGATGGTATGCGCGTGTAGTCTTGGTTGGAAAAGAATCGAGAGCGAGCGCCCGTTGGACCCATGGGCGGTCACGAGCGGCTGGGCCGCAATCGGCGCGATCATGGTGACGCCGATCGGATTGGAGGGCTCGTATACGTGGGTGGATTATCGCTTCTCGCAATGCTTTTCGCTCAGCGGCGCGGATTCCTCGGATTATGTAGTGTTGCTGTTGGCGGCACTACAGGGCCTCGTATGTTTCGGATGCGGAATAGCTGTTCTCCAATGGCGTGGTCGATGGTGGAAGCGGGTGCGGCAGGAAGTCGACGCACCGGAACGACTGTGCCTACGAGCAGCGTTGTGGTGTATCCTCGCTTCCCTAGCCTGGTCGGCGTCGAATGAGGGCCGCGGACTCTACTGGTTCCTGATTCCGCTAGGGGGGGCGTACGTTCGCGCGCGCGATCAATGCGGGACGCAGGTGGGCGGGGTCGCCATCGTCGGTTACGCGGTCGCTGCCTGCGCGAGCATTAGCGCGATACGACAGGGCTGGCACCGCTGGCGTGAGCTGCCGGCCATTCTTCTTGGAGCCCATCCCGAATGGGAAGTCGACCGCGAGCGGCGACCGGCTCCTGGCGATCAGCCGCTCGTTCGCGGGGATTGGATTGGAGGTATATTTAAGCGTCAGCGGCTGCCGGACGTTCCCGATCGCTGGGTGGCACTTCGCCGACGACCGCAAAGTAGGGCGGGCGAGCCCTACCGCGCCGCCGTGGACGACCGGTTCTTCTTCTTGTCCGAAGGGGCGCTGTGGGCCCGAAGACTCACGGCGATGCGCGTCGGACTTGCGGCGACGTTTCTTCTCGTAAGTGTGGCTCTCGCGGTCGGGCAGACAGCGCGAACCGTGTTCTTGACGGTGCGGGACAGGGGCGGCTCATTCCAGGTCTGCGAGTGCAATCAGGAGGCACATCCGGTGCATTTTCATACGTATTAGGACTGTATCGACGTCGGAACGTGCAGGTCGGAGTGAGGGCGATGGCGAAGCTTGTCGTGGTAGGGGCGATGTTGCAGTGCTCGATGGGGGCGGCTCCGTCATTCTCGGTGTCACCGTCGCACGAGGTGACGTGCCCCGCGGGGACATTGGAGGAACTCGCGGTGGCCTTTGCGAACCGTGAACACGCGGCCGTGTTTCAGAACGCGGACTTCAGCCGCTGGGTTCTGAAGTATGTGCAAATGATACTCCAGGTACCGCCGGGCGGTGACCTGTGAACGAGCAGAGCCAGGGCGCGTTGAAGAGCGGATGGAGGGCGGCCGGTATCTGTCACGGGGTGACACTCTGCTCGTTGGCGTATGTCTGTATCATCTTGACTCGCCGGGAGGTCGACGACCCGTCCCCAGTGTGCCACGACTGGGTCTGTATCGATTTCGCGGGCCTCCTGCCGTCGTTGGCGTGGTCGTTCGTCGGCTCGCTATTCATTTTGGGGCTGTTTCCGATATTTGCTACGCGATGGAGCGGTGGACAACGTTGGCTGGCTTATGCGGGGGCGGTCGTAGCGTCGGCTGTCCTTGCCATTCCGCTGGGTATGTTCGCGAGCAAATCGCTCGGGGGCGAACTCAAGGCCGCGCGCAGCGATCGAATGGGGGCTGCACTGGCATCGTCGGTGGACCTGCGCGACTGGTCCTATTCCGTGCGCGCCGATGGGCAGATCGATGTCCAGGTCCGCATTTTCACTACGTACGATGGGGCCATTGCCTTCACTGCGATTTCTGAAGAGTGTTCTCCGGGCACGACTCAGGCCGACGAAGCCAGTATGAGCGAGTCCAAGACATTGGTGTCCACTATTCGCTGCCCTGCGAGTACGACCCGACCTCCGAATCGTCTTGAGCTTCGCTTGGCGACCAACTCTGGTTCAGATCCTGGACCGCAACGGCAAGAGGCATTTGTCACCTTCTCCGAGAGCCTCGCGCCCGTGGCAACGGGCGTTCAAAAAGGCGGATTCGTCACTCGTCCGCTGCCACCGGCAATTGCTTGGCCGGATATGCGGTGACTTGGGGGACATGAGACCCCGTGAGCAGTCGTCTCATGCTGCGAGGGGGTGTTGAGCGATAGCGTCGCCGATCTGGATCGTCGTTTGCTTGGTCGTCGGAGTCTTGGCGCACGATCAGAGGAACAAGCGCGAGGAGGCATTCGCGCTGATCCAGAGGAGGATGTTTGAGTAGGCGAGGACAGTGCAGTACCGAAGTACCCGAGTCTGTGCGTGCGCGGGGGAAGAGGGTGAGCTGATGCCGAAGCTGGTCGTACTAGGTGCCGCGCTTCAGTGCTCGATGGGCGCGGCCCCGTCATCGTTCGCCATCTCGCCGTCGCACAAGGTGACGGGAGACGACGTCGATGCGGGACGTCAATACTACCGGCCAAGCAGGAACATTGCCTCGTTTGGCATGTGCCAGTCGATGAGCATCTGGCGCTGCGATTTCAGGACGGGATTCTATTCATCGACGACCTGCGGGCGTTTGAAGAGCGGCTCCGGCCCGGCCTACTCGCTCATGCGGCGGGTTATCAGATCATGCTCCAGCGGCCAGGCGACCCGCCCTCGGACAACCCAGTCGCCTTGCATTCGATGGTCACTGTTCGCGGGGCGCTAGAGCTCTCGGCATACCCTCAGGACCAAGGCTTTCTCTAATGACGCCTTATCGAACGCCCGCACGACAGCAGGAATCGCCGTCCACGGCGAATCACATTATTGCAATCGTCGTAATTGCGCTTCTGTGGATCGTAGCTTGTGCCATCCCCAGCCTCAGTCTTGGAGGAGCCTTCCCAGGCTGGTTGTGTGTCCTGCTCGGACCGTTCGCCGTCTTTTATCTCTGCCCTGCCTGGTTTGCGAATCTGACATGGATCGGCGCTGTGGCCTTGCTGTGGCGGCGCCGCTACGCGGCGGCCATCGTCCTAACGGTGGCCTCGGTGCTGCTCGCCGCGGGCGTAATCCGACTTTTCTATATCGATGTAACCATAGACGATACCGACAAGACGTACCGATTGCAGCACCTGGCGCTTGGCTTCTGGGTTTGGCTCTTGAGTCTAGTGACTCCGGGAATTGTCGCCGCTCGGTGTCAGCTTCAGAAGCGCTGACCCTGGCGACGTTTCATCTGGATCGATTGTTCTGAGGTGCAAGGATGCCGAAGTTGGTCGTGCTAGGGGCCACGCTTGAGTGCTCGATGGGGGCCTCTCCATCGTCGTTTTCGGTCTCACCGTCGCGCGGAGTAACGGGGGACGACGACGACGCGGGAAACATCAACGACTACCTCCCGAATGCGAACGTCGCCTCCTTCGGCATGTTTAGTCGATGAGCAATCCCCAGGTGTCCGCGGCCACCTCTGCCGCCCAGGGGGTGCTAACACCGCAGCCTTGCGTGCCCGTCATCTCGGAGGCGTGGTCCCCCGGTTCGACCTCGGTCACGGTGGCGGACCAGCCAGCGCTTCACGATGGGTGCACCTGCGCGTGCCAGTGGGGGGGGACGATCAGTGTAACGAGCGCGGGACAGGAGTACGTCGAGGTCGACTGACACGAGGATGAGGTTGTCGGGCGAGAAGCTCGGCAACTCCGATCTCCCCGCGTGGGCCCCGCGTGGGTGGCAACTCCGGCTTGCCACCCTTTCCAGCCCTTACCACCCGAGACGGACCGCCGATTGCGGCGGAGATCCCCCAACCACCCGGAAAGGCTTGCGGATCCACGTAGACGTGGCCCGGGCACGCCGGTTGCTGATGGTGCTTCCCGGACGGACCACCGACCCGTGGGAAGCCACGGCAGGACGCGAACGACAGGGGAGCGGAATGACTGCGACGACAACCCAGGTGGATGCACCGGCATTCGATGCCTCGACAGGGATGGACGAGGAGGTCGAGGCTCTTCCTTCGCTTGCGAAGCCAGACTGGCCGCTCGGGTTGAAACTCCTCCCCCGGCACTTCGAGGCGCAGGATCGATACCACGAGGAGTTCGTCCGTTACGTGGCGCGGATGGCGTTCGAGCAGCCATGGGGCATCTCCGAACTCGTCATCGACGAGGAGGCGCTCGCGTCGGGGCAGTTTCGGGTGACCCGCGTTCGGGTGATCTTCCCCGACACGACGCCGGTCCTCGCCGGTATGGCGGCCGCGAGTGCCGTCCCACGTGCTGTGCTCCTTCATCACTACGAGGTCCCATCGTCTTCGCTTCCGTGGAACGGAGGCTTTTGGTACGGCCAATTCACGGGACCGGTGACCAGGCTCATGCGAGAGAACGAGCGTCCGATGGGTTCGACAACGACGCGCATTCCGGCGCCCGGGAACTGAACCGCGATGTTACTGGTACCTCTTCTCCTTCCGTTGATCGCGCTGTTTGGATTCATTTTCCAGCTGCGTGCGGCGGAGCGCCGACGAAGCAATGGCGGTCCTGTCGTCGCTGCGCTACGCGGTCTCCTGCATGCCGTCTGCGTGGTCGCGCTTGGCGTCACCTGTCCCCGCCTATTCGAACTCACACGTCCGTACCACGGCCCGTGGACGGTTCTTGGCTTGGCGTGCGGCGCACTTTGCGCTATTGCGAGCTTTGTTTTCGGCTTGACGTTGGCCGACAAAACAATAGACGCCATCCTCGCAGCTCTCATCGCCGATTCGAGGGGCTTGGATGCCGATATGCGGGTCGTGGACTTCATCGCGCTCCGCGATCTCGCAAGGCTTGAGGTGCCCGACGCCGCGGTCTTCTCGGTCCTCATGGTTGCATGGGCGGCGATTGAGGCGTGTTTCCCGTGAGCGCGGCACTCCGCATATTCAATCAGCAGGCGATCACGTTCATCAAGATGCTGGTGAACCGACTCCGGGACAACCTGCAGATCGGCAACGATGAAAACCAAGTCGGGGACAGCGCAACCGAGGAAGTCCAGAATGCAGGGGGACCCTGCACGAACTACCACGTGTATCGAGAGTTTCTCTCCACGGCACAGCGGGCCGTGTCCGCGGCGTGGGTCGCCGACGTCGAACCCCACTTGCGTGCGCTTGAAGAAAAGATCCGACCCGGCCTGCTCGCGCACGCAGCGGGCCACCAGATCATGCTCCAACGTCCGGGCTATCCGAACCCCGGCGACCCCCCGACGAACGATCCGATTGAGCTCCACTACATGACGACCGTCATCTCGGCGCTGGAGCTTCCCGCGTACCCCGACGACCACGAGTATTTCTGATGGCGCCGCCGCCCTACCGAACGCTTGCGCCGAGGCCACCCCCGGAGCCGAGGCCGCCTCCGACGCGCAAGAGTGAGGTTGCCGCGGCGTGGATATCGGCGCTCCTCGTTGGTGGGAGCCTCGCCGTCATTCTCCCCACTCTACCCTACTCGCTGTACATCCCGCCTATTGGGCTTCTGCCCTTCGTGATCCCCGCGTTACGCGCCAAGGCTCTGAATCCAAAGTCCAGCCTTCTTGGCTATCTGATCTGGATCGGTTTCAGCGTGTGGGCCGTCGTCAACATCCCCTGGCCAGAAGGCGAGCGGCCAAGTGGCGGAGAAAGGTTGAACCACGATGGCTGGATGTGGTTGGCGGTGGCGTGCATAGAGGTCTTGGCGAGCCTGCCCCTCGTGTTCATGCATTGGGCCGCGTTTCGTCGCCTCCAGACTACCGCGAAATCTCAGGCAGGCGAGGGCTGAAATGGGGCCATTTTTATAGTTCAATCCCTCCAAAGGCGTGAAGGAATCATGAATGCCGTTATTTTTTTCGTCCCATGGCTCCGACGACCACGCGAGCGCCGCCGCCAACCTCTTCTCGCTCATCGCCTCGGTGGGTCGATTGCGTCGCCCGATTCTTAGGGAGAGCACTGGAGCTTTGATGGCATGGATGTGACCAACAACTGGCAGGAGATTACATACAGGCGCCGAGCCAACGGCGATGGCACGGTCCCAGCCGTGAGCGCGGAGTGTCCGGCACTGTCCCTGAAAAGCGCGGCAGTCGCAGCCGCCAACGCAATAGAACGTGCGAAGGCTTTCGGGGATTACGCGTTTCGGGAAGAGGTGCTTCAGTGTATACACTTTATCTTGACTCCGTCGTCGCCATAACGCGGCACCTCGAATCGGCCGCGAGGGAAGAAGACCTATGAAGTGGCTTATTCGCAGCGTACTCGCGGCTCTCGTCGTGTGGGCATTGGCGTTCGCGCTGGCGCGGGTGACATGGTCGGAGGGCGGCCTTGTATATTTGTCGCTGGCGCCCGTGAATGAAGATAGTAAGTCACCTTCGGAAGACGAACGAGCCACGCTGACATTGACGTACGAGCCCACGCGGGCGATCTTTCTCGTCACCGAGTGGCTTGATTTCGCGCATCCATATATCGTACCCACGATCGAGCGAGTGCGGACGGTCGAGCGGCGCGAGGGAGCGTTCAAGTTTGTCAATGTGCCGACATTCCTGACGTCGATCGCGGGCTATCGCCTAACCCGCGCAACCATCGCGTTTGGGCCCGTGACGAAATGGGGTCCCCATGACGATCCATGCAAGAGGCAGTTTGAGGTCTTTTCTTATATCGCGCTCAATGAGGAAATGCGACACGGCCAGGCGGTGAGCGTGGATGAGGCGCGGAGCGAGTGGTTTGCAAGTGGCCGCGAGGTATCCGGGGTCACGAGGAGTCTCGAGGTTGTGGACCACGAGCTGCGCGTAGTGCTTCATTGCTCGGAGCGCGGACCAACAGAATTGCCTGCAGGCATTCATGGTGTGCACTTTGTGGTCGACTACAGCAGGGTCTCGCAGGTGGCATTGGTCGCTTCTCAGCAACGCCCGGAATGGAAGGCCGTGCCGCCTTTGGGGTACTGCGATGCGGCGATGGGGGCATGGGTGTCGGGGAGCGATCTGAGGGAGGGCGGGGGAGTGGGCTCATTTGGCCATCTATTGCTTCAGAGTCCGAGAACTAGAATTCAGTTGGAAGGAGCAGTTGCGTTTCTCGCGAACGGAGATGATGGGCCGTCTTCGGGTGTTGCTCTGGCGGGAGTCGTGGTGACGGAGGAAAAGGTGTCGCAACTCGCGATACCTGTCGCTACGGGCGCGATGAGCCGTGCGCAGTGGCAACTCGTGCTTGACGCGGAGGACAGCTCGAAAGCCGTAGACGCGTCACTGGACCTGCTAAGCCCGAACCGGCGCGGAGCGAAGGTCGAGGTCACGCTGCGAACGGGTGGCGCGGATGGAATCGCGAGAGTGCTGTTTGTGGGCGTTGCGGCGCCGAAGGACAGCCGCGTAGGGTTTGATACGATGTCGGTGCGGATTAGCGACGACGCGAGCGTCCTCGTCTCGAGGATGGTGCAGTATACCGTCGCGCTCGAGTCCGGGACCGCGAGCGAGCCGCCGGGTGACGCTGCGGCACCACTTCGCGGAGTCTGGGCCCAAGATCAGAGGAACATGACGGAGAAAAAGCGCGAGGAGGCGTTCGAGCGGATCCACAAGATGTTTGAGTAGGCGACAGTGAAGTAGCCGAGTCTGTGCGCGTGCGGGGGAAGAGGTACATCTGTCGAGCGTAGTACAGACGTGCAAGGCGTCGGGCGGAGGATGCTGTATGTATGAAGTAGCGCCAATGGCGCCGTCGCGGCGCTTTGCGTATGTGCTGTCGGGGATGAGTGCCGGCTTGATTGCTGCATGTATGTTCGGGGGCGGACTCATTGACTCCGTGCCGATGGGAATCGGGGCGGCGCTTGGTGCTCTGTTGTTTGTTGTCTCGGTTCCGCTTACGATTCGCGCGGTACTTAGGCGACGTCAACGGTCGCGCGGCGCGGGTGACCCAGAATCGTATCCGTTAGAAACGGCTGCTCTGTGGTGGCTCGCGTTGGTCTGGATTGCGTCACTCGGATGGGTGATCGTGTGCTTGGTCATCTTGGCGACGTTTCATCTGGATCGACTGTTCTGAGGGTGAGCTGATGCCGAAGCTGGTCGTGCTAGGTGCCACGCTTCAGTGCTCGATGGGCGCTGCGCCGTCATCCTTCGCCATCTCGCCGTCGCACAAGGTGACGGGAGACGACGTCGATGCTGGGAACGTCAACGACTTCGTGCCGAACACGAACATCGCGTCCTTCGGCATGTGCCAGTCGATGAGCAACCCCCAGGTTTCCGCGGCCACGTCCGCCGCCCAGGGGGTGCTAACCCCGCAGCCTTGCGTGCCCGTGATCTCGGACGCGTGGTCCCCCGGTTCGAGGTCGGTCACGGTGGCGGACCAGCCGGCGCTTCACGACGGGTGCACCTGTGCGTGCCAATGGGGCGGGACGATCAGCGTAACGAGCGCGGGACAGGAGGACGTCGAGGTCGACTGACGCGGGAATGAGACTGTCGGGGTGGGGAACGGAAGAAGCCCGATCGACGCCCGCGATCTCCCGCCCGGGTGGCAACTTCGGCTTGCCACCCTTTCCAGTCCTTACCACCCCGAGACGGGGTGCGCTCGCCCTGGAGATGTCCGGAACCGCGTAAAAGCCAGGGCATCCCTTGAATTATCGCCGGGCACACTCGTTGCTGATGTCGCTTCCAGACGGTGAGCATCCGGCCCGCGGCGGGCCTGGATGATGCGAAGGACAACGGAGCGACATGACGGCGACGACAACCCAGGTGGATGCACCGGCATTCGATGCCTCGACAGGAGCGGACGACGAGGTCGAGGCGCTTCCTCCGCTCGCGAAGCCAGACTGGCCGCTCGGGTTGAAACTCCTCCCCCGGCACTTCGAGGCGCAGGATCGATACCACGAGGAGTTCGTCCGTCACGTGGCGCGGATGGCGTTCGATCAGCCTTGGGGCATCTCCGAGCTCATCATCGACGAGGAGGCGCTCGCGTCGGGGCAGCTTCGCGTGACCCGCATTCGGGCGATTTTCCCCGACACAACGCCGGTCCTCGCCGGGGTGGCGGGCGCGAGCGCGGTCCCACCGAGGAGCGTCCTGAATCACCTTCGCGCGCGTCCAAGTCTGGACGTCTACATCGGACTCCCGCTCGAGGGAGAGACGGCGAGCGTCCCGGCAGAACCTCGCTACCTGCCGGCGGTGGCGACGGTGCCCGACTACGGAACGGGGCGGAGCGCGACGACGATCCCGTGGGGACGTCCCAACCTTCGTCTTCTTCTGGGCGACGAGCCGCGCGATGCCTACTCCGTGATCCCGATCGCGCGCGTCGTTCAAGTTCAAGGGCGGCCTCAGCTCGATCGGTCGTTCGTCGCGCCGGTGCTGCGCGTGCGCGCGTCGGCGCCGCTCGAGGAGCGGGTTCGACGAGTCGAGAAAAGCGTGGCGGCGGCAAAGGCGGCCGTCGGAGAGCACCGACGAACGGGCGCGGAGATGACGGGAGGCGACGCAGCGCGCCTCGTCGTCGCAACAACCCTCGGGCGGCTCCTGCCACTTCTTCAGGGGGTACTCGCGGCCGACGGTGTCCACCCCCGTGAGGCGTATCGCGTCGTCGCGGAGCTCGCCGGGACGATTTCCGCTTTCGCCCCGGCCGGGAAGGTGAAGATTCCGGCCTTCGACTTCCTCGATCTCTCTGGGACGTTCGACGCGCTCGAAGAGATCGTGCACAACGTCCTCGAATCGATCGCCGGCCCGACGCACCGGTCCATCCCGCTCGAGCGCCACGACGAGAACCTCTGGCGCGCCACTCTCCGCGAGCCGGGAATCTTCGGCCGCGAGTTCCTGCTAGTCCTCACGGGAGCCGACCCAGCGTCCTTGCATGCCAACGTGCCGCGCGCGGCGAAGATTGCGGCTTTGGAGGAAGTGGGGGACGTCATCCAGCGCCACCTGGCCGGAGTGCTTCTCGTGCCGGAGATCCGTCGTCCTCAAGGGATCTCCCTTCCGCCCCACGCGGCATGCTTTCGCCTCGACAAGCGTAGCCCTTCCTGGCCGAGCGTCGTCAAGCACGGCTCAATCGCGCTCTGGCTGCCGGCGGGATTCTCGTCGCTGAGCCCGATGTTGCTCACCCAGGAACCCGGCGTCTTCGGGGCGTGAGAGGGCACACGCCCTCGGAGACCAACATGACTGAGAGCCTCCGAAAACCGATCTGGCCGCCGAGCGGCAAGCTGCGACCGCAGCACCGGCAATTCCCGGACGCCTATGGCGAGCAATTCGCGTTGCACTGCATCGGCGGCGTCTCACCGTACGGATGGGGACTCTCGCGCTTCGCGGTCGCGGACGACGTTCTCGCCCGCGGGATCTTCCAGGTGAACGAGATGGAGGGGCGATTTTTCTCTGGAGCGCCCATTGTCCTGGAGGGGTCGCCGCTCGCTCGCCCGCTCCCCGTCGACCGAGGCTCTGTGCGCGTGAGCGTTGCTGTCGCGAGACCCTCATACGACGCACCGAACGTCACCGAAGATCCCCAAGATGCCGCCGCGGTCCGCTACCGGCGTGTTCGCCGAGGCGATCGCACAGGGCTCCGGCCGCAGTTGCGGCTCCTCTTCGACGACGAGGGAGGCGACGCGTACGAGCGCATTGCCCTCGGTAGGGTTTCCCTTCGGGGGAGCCGTGCCGCGCTCGATCCCTGGTTCGTGCCGCCGATGACTCGGCTTTTGCCTAGGTCGGCCGTGAATGCGGGCATGCGCGAGATCGTCGCCGCACTCCTAGCCCGCCGCGGCGCGCTCCTTGCGGCGCGAGAGGCTCGACCGCTCGATCTCCGCGCGCTGCCTCCCGAGGGGCTCTCGCCTTTGCTCCTTCTTTCGGCGATCAACCAGGCCCTCGCGATCCTCGATCACCCCGACCCCGCACGGCATCTCTCTCCGGCGGGACTGCACGGCATCATCTCGGCTCTGCTCGGTGCTCTCGAGGCGATCGAGGGCCGAGTGCAAACGCCAGGCACCTTCTACACGCACGACAATCCGGGGCCGAGCTTCCGGCCGATCTTTGAGCGACTCCTCGAGCTGATTCCCGAGGTGGCGCGCGACCCCCACATGGCCTTCCCGCTCACCCGGATCGACGCCTGGACGTTCTCGCTGGCGCTTCGAGAGCCGGAGATCTTCCGGCGCCGTGTGTTTCTCGTCGCGTCCGGCGCCGACGAGTCCGCGCTCGCCACGCTTCTTCCGGCCTATGCGAAGATCGGGAGCGCGGAGAGGCTTCCGATGATCGTGAACTCTGCAACGCGCGGCGTGCCCATCGCCTTGGAGTTCGATCCGCCCGGCTCTCTTCCGAGTAGCGCAAGCCACTGCTCCTTCCGTGTCGATACGCGAAGCGCCTACTGGAGTGAGATCCTCGAGACGCGCTCGCTTCTCGTGCATGTGCCGGAGGCGCCGCCGGGGCTGACGCTTATGGCCTACGTGCTCACCGCGGAGGCGCGATGATCCGCAACCTCTTCGAGCGCGAGGTAGACTACCTCTGGTCGCGGCTGTCGCGCGCCTCTCGCGGACGGGACGAGCAGCTCGCGTCTCTCTGGTCGCGCGATGGAGATCCGCGGGTGACGCGGCTCGTCCAGGCCGCCGCTTACGCCTTCGCTCGCGTGAAGGAGAAGCTCGAAGATGACGTGCCCGAGATTTCGCACGCTCTCGTCGCCAGCGCGCTCCCCGAAGTCCTCCGACCGACACCGAGCGCGACGATCGTCCAAGTGCGAGATGCGCACCGCGCCTGGAAGAGCGTCAAGACGTTCGAGCCGCAGACCATCCAGAGCCGCCCCATAGACGATGTGCCGTGCCTGTTCAGGACCTGCTGGCCCGTGGTTGCCGCCCCTCTCCATCTCGCGCGCGCCGAAATCCGCGCGCGCGAATCGGGCGTCCAGGTGCTCAGGTTGCGGCTCGAGCCGTATGCAGCGCAGCCGCTCGGGGCCGCGCTACCCAACGATCTGCGGCTCTTCGTCGAGACCGCCGACCCCATCCACGCGCTCGACGTCGTCCGCGCCGTTTGCGCGTCACGCGCCCCACTGCGCGTGCGAGCGCTCGATGGGAGGGGGCACGAACTGTCTGCGCGGGACGTCTCCAATGTGACGGCCAGATGGACGGCGCTCGAAGGCAACATCTCCCTCCTGCCCGGCCCTTCGGATCGCTTCCCGTCGGGCACCGCACTCCGCGCCTTCTTCGCGTTTCCCGAGGTATTCGCCTTCCTCGACCTCAACGGTCTCCGGACCGCAGCGAGCGGCCTCCCCGCCGGGACGCGCGCGCTGGAACTCTCCGTTCGCTTGGAAGGCACGGTCCCCGAGAGCGCGATGGACGCCGCCTTTCACCTCGCATGCACGCCGGCGGTGAACGTCTTCGAAACGCGCGCTGTGCCGCTTCCCATTCGTTCGCTCGGGCCCTGCGGCTCGCTCCGGGTTCCCGGGCATCCCGCGCGCGAAGTGTTCCACGTTGCCGACGTCGGCATCGTCCCGAACAACGATCCGGACGGGGTCATGCCTGTTCGTCTGTGGGAGACGTACCGGGGGCACGCGTACCTCGACGACGAGATCTATCTTCGCATCGTCCGCCGGGCGCCTCTCGGACAGGGGCCCACGGAGCTGCGCGGCGTCCTCTCACGACCGAGCGGCGCGGGGAACGCGCCGCAGGGGTTTCTTCAGGCACACATCCTTGCCAGCGACGGCTATCGAACAGGGTCCCTGCTCAAAGGCGAGGTTGGAGAATCCCACGATACGGCGCAGCTCACGAACATCACGCGGGTCACGCCGCCGCACCCCGCGCGCCTCGACGCGCGCTTGCCATGGAGGGTGAATGCGTATGCACGGATGCCCGTTGCGCAGTTTGGGCAGGCGGGATCCCTAGCGGCGTATCTCGACCTCCACGACGTCACGGGCGCACGCCGCGCCGTCACTCCCGGTGCCGCTCCCGCGGTAGCGGGCGTCGTCGGCGCGACGCGTTCGGCGGTCAAGCGCGTGGAGGGCGACGAAGTCTTCCTGGGCGATCAGGTCGACCTCACGCTCGACGACGATGTCTTTGGGGGGCCGGGCGCCACGTGGCTGGTCGGTGAGCTCTTGGCGCGCGCTATCGCCGAGAGGGCGGACTTCCTCCGGTACACGCGCACGCGCCTGGTCCGGGGTAGCGGTGAGGTGCGGGCTGATTTTGGGGTCCGGCAGGGCGAACGCCTGCCGCCGCCCTTCGGATGATCATAGGGAGACCGGACGATGCCGTACCACTTCTACATCAAGGCGACAGGGCAAGTTCAGGGGGCGTTCACCGGGGAGACCCCCAAGGCGGGCGACGGTCGCTCGCTCTGCTACCGCTTTCGCTTCAAAGGGGCCGTCCAGAACGACCCAACGCGAGCAAAGGGCGCCGCAGCTCGTGCCCACGAGCCCATCAGCGTCATCAAGCCGTGGGGGGCCTCTTCGCCGGAGTTCATGGCGGCGTTCTGGACTAACGAAGTGCTCGATAGTGTCCAGCTGCTGTTCGTTCATACCGATGGCAAGGGAAATCCCGAGGCGCCGTTTCAGGAGATCGAGCTCACGAATGCCACAATCGCCTCTCTCGAGCACGTCGCGGGCGAGGGAACCGTCGTGCCCGACGGAGCGCCCGCCGAGCTCGAGGAGATCGCATTCCGATTCGAGAAGATGTCGATCAAGAACGTCCCCGGCAAGACGGCAGCGAAGTACGACTGGGCGAACCAGGGCTAGATCACTCATGCGTTCGCTGATCCAAGACATCCGCTCCGCGGCGAAGGGTATCCGCCCTGGAGATCCCGTCCGGGCGGTCCGCGACGCCGTCGTCGCGCATCTACGCGATCTCTGCGCCACGCCGAGGGGAAAGGTGCTCCTCGCGCGCGACTACGGGATCGACGATCCGACGCGCCTCTTCCACGAGTATCCCCACTCCGTCGCGGACATGGAGCGCCATCTGCTCGGCGCGATCGTTCGTTTCGAACCGAGGCTCGCGAACGTGTCGGTGACCCACGTGAAGACGGACGACCTCGAGCTGCTGCTTCGGTTCGACGTCGAAGGGATCCTAATGAGCGAGGGACGCGCCCTACCTGTTCGATTCTCCACGGTGATCGACAGCGACAACCACGTCGAGCTGAGGTAGCGCCGCGATGCCCATCCTTCCCCGTTTCGATCTGCGCGCGTTGACGGCCGACGCTCTCCGCTTCTCGGAGGCGTTTCCGGCCATAGCTGGCCGCCTCGGGCGGCCCGCCACCGACCCCTCGACCGAGAGGCTCGTCGAGGGGAACAACTTCCTTGCCGCGACCGTCTTGGACAAGATCGAGGACTTCCAAACGAACGCCCACGAGGTTCTCGCGCTGCGCGCAAGTCCGTGGTTGCGACGCCCCCTACCCGCCGCGACGATCGTCGCCTTCGAGCCATCCGACGTCGATCGCCTCGTGATCCCCCGCGCGACGGACCTGAGGAGTGCCGCGCAAGACGGGGTCTCGTGCACATTTCGCCCAGTCGCATCGAGCATGGTATCGGCCTACTGCGTTCGGTCCGCGTCGCTCGAATCGCGCCCTGGCCGCGCTCCGGTCGTGCGCATCGTCCTGGAGAGCACGGCGGGCGCTCCGGTGAATGAGCTCGTTTGCCGAGGCGTCTCCCTGTACATCGACGGCGAGCTCGAGAACGCGCTCGAGTTGGTCCACGCCATGACCTCCGGGCTCGAGGGCGCCACCGTGACCTCGGATTCCTGGTCGGAAACCATCCACATCTCATCCGCCGACGTCGAGCGCGGCGGTCTCGCCCCGGAGGAGTCACTTGCGCCGGATCCCGACGGTCTCCCGTCGGCGTTCGGCGTCATGACGGAAGCCTTCGTCTTTCCACACCGCTTCCGGTTCGTCGTAGTTCGGGGGCTCGGCCCGTGCGCGAGCGCCAAGCCGGCTTCCAGGGTTACGTTGACCTTCGTGCTCCGGGAGTCGATGTCGCCCGGGGCCCACCTGGAGACGGGCCACGTTCGGCCTCACTGCGCGGCCGTCACTAATCTCTTCGACGCTTCCGCCGAACCCATGCCGCTCGATTTCGAGCGAGGGCCGATCCCCATCCGCGTCGCAGAACTTCCACCGAGCGCGGGGAGCGTCTACGCGGTCCGTGAGGCGTGGGCGACGGCGACGAGGGGGGAGCACGGTCCGCTGCCCGTCCCGGACGTAAGACGACTCGCCGCGTCGCGCGTCGCGCCCGGCAGCCCCGCAGCCTTTGCGACCGCGCTCGAGCGGTTCGGCGCGGAAGACCCGGTCATGACCATCGCCTTGACCCCGCTCGCGGCCGCGGACGAACGCGACATCGACCGGATCCTGTCCCTGCGTGTTCTCGCTACGAACGGCGCGCGCGCGGGGTCTCTCCGCTCCGGGGACCTTGCGGGAACGCTCGATGTGGCAGGGCGCCGGGTGCGCTTCCGCAACATCGTCCCTTCGTCACCGTACGTTGCGCCACCGCTGGACGGGGCGTTTGCACGCCGGGCCGTTCGACTCGCCGCTGCGGCCACCGGGCGGGCGGATCTGCTTGCCTCGCTCCGGGATTCGCTCTTTCTCGCCGTCCCGTCCTGGACGGGTAGCCCCGAGAGCGTCCGTGCGCAGCACCTCCGGTTGGAAGGGTTGCGGGCGTTCGAGGTCACGATCGCGCGCCGCCTCGTCGCGGAGCGCGCCACACGGCACGGGTACGCATACCGCCTCACGGTCGACGAGAGCGCGTTTCGGGGAACCGGCGACCTTGGACTCTTCGGGGCTGCACTAGGTGAGGCGCTCTCTCGATCTGTCCCCGTCAACACGTTTGCTGAGCTCTCGGTCCTGGGCGCGAAGACGGGCTTTCGTGCGACCTATTCTCCGAGGAGCCGCGCATGATCACGGTCTCGACGCGGCTGCGTCGTCTTCAGGAGCGCGTACGCAACGCCGTCTCGCACGTTGCCCTGTTTCCGCTCGTACGACGCCTTGAGCGGGACCTGGCGGGGCGCGCACCCATCGGAGCCGACCAAGGTGCCGAGGACGAGCGCGTCCATTTCTCTCATCCCCCGACGTTTTCCCTCCCCGCCGGCGAGCTTCTCGACGTCGAGTACGCGCAGGAAGGCGACGGCGCAGCCGCTACCGTCACGACGTCGCTCCTCGGTCTCCTCGGCGCCGAGTCGCCCCTCCCTCCCGCGACGAGCGAGGAGGTGCTCTTCGAGGACGACGACGCCCTCGCCGCCTTCTACGACGTGTTCCATCACCGTGCCCTCGCGCTGCTCTACCGTGCGTGGAAGCGGTACGCGCCGAGCGCGGCGCTCGAACGCTCGGGCGCCGACGCCTTCTCGCGGGCGCTCCTCTCGCTCGTCGGGACTGACGCGTTTTCGCCCTACCAGGCAGCGACGTCGGTCGATCCGATGTTCGCGCTTGGGTTCAGTGACTTTGTCCGGTGCGAGCCGAGTTTCCTCGATGAGAGCGCACTCGAGACGCTCCTGCGCCGCGTCTTTCCCGAGCTGAACCCTCGCGTAACGACGTCGGAGCCGCGCGTCGTGCAGGCAGCCGACGAGGACCGCAGTTGCCTCGGATCGCAGCACACGACGCTCGGTGAAGATGCTTCCTACGGTGCGAGCGCGCTGGATGTGAACGGAACCGTGCGCATCCAGGTAGGTCCCGTGGATCGTCAGACGTACGAGGCGCTCCTACCGGGAGGGGATCGCCATCGTCAGATCCAGCCCCTCGTGGAGACCTGGCTCGCATCCCGGGCCGTCGCGGAGCTCGACATTCTCGTCGCCGCTGAAGACGCGCCCGCGTTGTGTCTAGGGGAGGCCTACGGCGGAACCCTCGGTGTGGACGCCCAGTATCGCGCGCCCGATACGCGGCACGTTCGCGCTCGCGTGCCCCTTCCCGCGGATCCGGGGGGTGAATCAGCGGACTACGTCGATGAGGTCCCCGCGGCGGCGGCGTTCGACGTCCCGGCGGACCGCAGAGCGAAGGTCGAGAAAGACGCGGTAGAGGTCGCGACACCGGTGGAGGCTTGGAAGGCTGCGCTCGCGCTCCTCGGCGGCGCCGAGCTCCCACCCACTGTGCGAGGCGTGGTCGAGGGCGCGTCGAGGGTCGCTGTCGCGGGGCGCGCCGATGCGGCGCTCGACCTTCTCATCCGCGCCCTCGACGACATCGTCTCCGAGCAAGTCGACGCGGTTCTTCATCACCCGACGTTCCAGACGCTCGAAGCTCGTTGGCGGGGCATCGAGTACCTCGTGGGACAGGTCCCGTTCCAAGAGAACATCGAGGTCACGCTCATCGACTGTTCAAAGGAGAGCTTGATCGAGGATCTGGCGTCGTCGTCCGAGCTCGTTCGGAGTCGTATCTTCTCGGAGGTGTACTCGAGCGAGCTCGGGACCTTTGGCGGCAAGCCGTACGGCGCGATTCTGGCCGACATGGCCTTCGATTCGACCCCCCGGGACGTGCAGCTTCTCCGCCAAATGACGGGGCTTGCCACGATGGCCCATACGCCTTTCTTCGCCGCGGCGAGTCCGAGGCTGCTCCAGCTCGATTCCTGGCGCGAGCTGCCCCGGGTGCGCAGCGCGCGCGCAGTCTTCGAGGCCACCTCGCAACGTGCGTGGAGCATCCTGCGGGATGCCGAAGATGCTCGCACCGCAGGCTTGCTCGTCGGACGCCCTCTCCATCGCGCGCCGTACGGAGGAGCACCGGCTGACGTTTGCTTCGACTACACGGAGACGATCGGCGCGCACGGAGAGGGGCTCCTGTTCGGAAGCCCCATCTACGTCATGGGAGCCCGGCTCGCCGCGAGCTTCGCGCGGCATCGTACGCTCGCGGCGATCGTCGGGGACGACGACGACGCCTGCCCGGCGCCCGCGACGCTGTCCTTCCCCTCGCTCGGCTCGCGCTACACCAGACCGCCTCTCGAGGTGACGATCACGCCGCGTCTCGAGCAAGAGCTCCGCGACGCGGGGCTCATCGCTCTGGGACACCGCACCGATAGTCCGCGTATCTTCCTGCCGAGCGCGAACAGTCTTCAGCGCCCGAAGAAGTTCGGCGCGTCCGAAGGGGGTCGCGAGGCGACGCTGAACCACCTGCTCGGGACGAAGTTTCCGTACTTCTACGTGGCTTGCCGGTTCGCCCACTACATCAAGGTGTTGGAGCGCGAGATGATCGGGGCACATCGCTCGGCTGAAGAGATAGAGGGCGCGCTGACGGAGTGGCTCTCGCAGTACGTGCTCCAGATGAACTCGGCATCCGCCGCACTCCGCGCCCGGCACCCCTTGCGAGGGGCGCGCGTTCGGGTGACGCCCGTGCCGGAGTCCCCCGGGTGGAACCGCGGGGAGATCCAGATTCGCCCGCACCTGCGCTACTTGGATCGCTTCTTCACGCTCTCCGTCATGAACTGGATCCCGCAGGGGGCGGCAGCCGCGCCTCCCGTCTCGCGCCCCTGGGAAAGTAGTTGATGTCTGCCGCCGGACTCCTACATTCCTCGCGCACGGTCCTCTGGGTCGGAGGGAAGGGAACGAGACGCCGATGAGCGATGGAACTCCGCCGGCATGGGGGAAGGGGGCGCCGATCCGATACGAAACGCATCGCCGACTACAGATGAAGCTGCGGCCGGGATGGGGTGTGGAGGGGGGACGGCATGTTCATCCGCGGCTGGGGATCGTTGTGGATGTGCTGCAAGGTCCGGGTGCGGACGGCGTCATGTGGTGGACGATCCTCTTTTGGCCGCGCGACGGTGGACCGCTCGCTGCGCGACAGCTTCATGAGGCTGCGACATCGCTTGGTCTGAAGCCGGGCGCACGCTACCGCGCCTCGCTCGTCGCCAACGAGGCGGGCGATCTCGGCTTGCAGCTCCAGTGGCCGTTGAAGAATCAACCGGTGTACCTCGATAGCGAGCTGACGGAAGACGACATCGCCAGAGTGATTGATCCCAGCTTCGACGCGGTCGCGGCGATCCCACTCGAACCGACGCCCGTCGGATGGCTGCTCGCCGAGGGGGTCAACCGAAAGGTGCGCTTCATCCACGAAAGTACGAAGCACGCAGCGATCGTCAGCGACCAGGTGCTGCCGGGCGGTCCCTTCTGCCGCACGGCCACGTTCATCCTGGGTTCGGACGTGGGAACTGCGGTGGAGCGTCTCTGGCGCGTGGGCTCCACCTTCTTCGGCGCCGGACAGACGGTCTACGTCGTTCACCGAAGCACAGCGAAGGGAGCCCAAACGATTGTCCTCATGCAGCCCCTGGATGGCAGCAGCTACGTCGAAGGCGAAGGCGATGCGCTCGTCGTCGAGCGCGCGACGCTCGATGCATTTGCGCGCCGCGTGCTTGGCAATTGAACTTGATTGGTCCTACGGGGCCCCCGGTCATGGACTGAAGCCCTCGTCCTCTTCCTTACCCGCGCTCACTGCGGTGGATGGAACTGCGCGGACCCCGTGGTCCACATCGTCCCCGATGCCGGCCGAACGGGCCGGGGTTTCGCCGCGAGCGCGAGCCGCGGCGTCGCTGCGCCGTGCCACGTCGAGGAGGATCCCGCGTTCTCGACTGCGATGGCCAGGGCCGCTGCGGTCGACCCAGAAGTAGCTCCGCTCGCGCACGTCAACATGAACGAACGAACCCGCTGGGTAGACGCCAACGCCGACGAAGCCTAGCTCGCGTGCGAAGCGGGCGACGTCCTGGTCGGTCGCACCGGGCACCACGAAGTCGACAGCTCTTCCTTTGCCGTGGAGTCCCTGGCTCGAGTGTGCGTTGGGGGTGCGGTATCCAGAGATCACGCGAATCTCCGTCGCGCTGAATCGGCGCTGGATGCGGTAGAGAATATCGACCGTGCGAGGATCGATGGGGTGCTCGTCCCCCGTGCTCGGATCGCGGAGCGCGCGCGCTGCACGATCCAGATCGCTCGCCACGAAGCCCCCCTCGTCCGAGGCGGCCCGTAGGGAGACGGTCTCGCGAACGTACAGGGCGTGGAGTACGAGCATCGGACGGCCGGCGTCGTCGAGGAGGATCTTCTGGCCCGGGGCCGGCATGTGCAGTTGGCGAACGGTGTGGAAGTAGCCCGCGGGAATCACCGGCTTCGCCACCCGCGCCGGTACCGCGAGAGACGGACGGGCGGGCGGTGGCTCGTCGGCGTGTCCGGGCGCAGCCGCAAGGAGCACGAGCAGCGCAGTGCCACCCGCGCGTGCCAGCAACCTCCGGGTCTGCGCCGCGCGCCGGACGCGCGTCATGGCCGGCGAGCCGTACGAGGAGAGGGATCGCGCCTCTTCTCGAGCTTGACGGTGCTGTCCCATAGCGGTGGAACGCTCGCCACGAGCGTCTCGGCTTGGTTCATCATGAAAACGCGCTCGCGCTCCGTCTTGCGGAGGACTGAGCCCCCTTCGTCGCCGACGACGATCTGCTCGAGCAGGTGCACGCCGTCCGGCCGATAGTCAGCCGTCGACGTCAGCCGGTACTGAAGGTCTCCCGTGGACCCACGATCCTCGGGCGGCCCGTAGGCAACGCGCTCGGTCGGAGCGTCGACCACGCGCCGAAGCGTGCCAAGCCGGGGAAGAAAGACCGATAGGAGAGCCTCACATGGCGAACCCTTTACTCGATCTGTGCAACCGTCGCGTTCGGCGGTCACAAGGAGATCGGAACCCATCCGGGCCGTGCCGAGTGCGACGCGGTCCGGGCTTGCGCGGTAAGCGCCGAGCGCGAAGAGCTCTGCAAACTGCTCGGTGCCTCGAAGGATGGCGAGCGGCCCTCCAACGGTGCCGTCCGGGAAGCTTAGGACCCGAAGCCAGATCACCTTGATGCGGTCCCCCCCCGCTCCGTAGAGGATGTCTCCGTCCTCCTCGAGCCAGGGCCATCCACGGCGGATCGGCGTGCCGCCGACGAGAAGTGGATCGTCGAACAGCGCGTCCCCCGTGCAGGTGGCCGCGCCCTGCGGAAGGAGCCGCCCGCTCGCGTCGAATCGCGGGAAGATGAGCTTGACGATCTCCTCCTCGCGAAGGCGCCTGACCGTGCCCTCGCTCTGAGCGCCTCGCGGCGGGAGGCGAAGGACGCACGCCGGCAGCGGCGCCACGCGTCGGGTCTCGTCCTCCGGCTGGGAGCGAGCCGGCTGCTCGACGCACCCCGAAAGGGACGCGACGCAGAGCGCCGCGCGCACGAGCGCGGCGAGAGGTCTCTGTACGCGAAGCCGGGGGCGGTTCATGTTTGGCTCTCCGTCCCAAGCTCGCCCCGTTCGTCGACGATCACGCGGAGCGCGCTCAGCGCCTCGCCCTGCGCCATCGCCCCCAGGACGGCGCCGGAGGCGAGCGGCAAGATTGCGCCACGCAGGATGTGATCCACGTTGCGGGCGCCGGCATCGGTCTCCGAGCACCGAGACACGACGGTCGAGACGACGTTCTCGTCGAACGTGAGGGCCACTCCGTGCGCCTCTCGCGCGCGCTCCGAGACCGCGGCGAGCTTGGTTCGTACGATCTGGCCGAGCGCGTCCGGACGTATGGGGAGGTACGGGACGATGGTCATGCGTCCGAGAAGCGCAGGGCGGAAGAAATCGCGGAGCGCAGGCTTCACGAGGGAGACGAGATCCTCGTAGCGCGCGGGTGGCGCCGAGGCGGCGAGCAGGTCGGTTGCGAGGTTCGAGGTCATCACCACGACCGTGTTCTTGAAGTCGACCGCGCGTCCCTCCCCGTCCGTGAGGAACCCTTTCTCGAAGACGCCGTAGAACAGGTTCATGACGTCGGGGTGCGCCTTCTCGACCTCGTCGAGCAGGACCACCGAGTAGGGTCGCTGGCGAACAGCCTCGGTGAGCCGCCCGCCTTCGCCGTAGCCCACGTAGCCGGGCGGCGAGCCGATCAGCCGCGAGACCGTGTGTTTCTCCCCGAACTCCCCCATGTCGATCTTGACGAGGAACCGCTCTCCTCCGAAAAGGAGGTCCGCGAGGGCGAGCGCCGTCTCGGTCTTGCCAACGCCGCTCGGACCCACGAAGAGGAAGACGCCGAGCGGCGCGCCCCCAGGCTTCAGGCCCGAGCGAGCCGCCCGCAGCTCGCGTCCCACGACGGACAGCGCACCCTCCTGCGCCCTCACGCGCAGGCCAAGGCGTTCTTCGAGCTCGAGCGCGGCCTTCACGTCATCGAGCACCATGCGTCCCACCGGGACGCCGGTCCAATCGGAGATCACGCTGGCGACGAGGTCTTCGTCGACGTCGGCGCTGACGAGCAGCCGCTCGCGCGGGATCGCGCGCAGGTCCGCGAGAGCGTCCCTGAGCGCATCTCGAGCGCCCGCGGCTCGAGCCGCATCGACCCGGTCGAGCACGCCGAGCTGCGCCTGGAAGTCGCTCTCGAGGGCGCCTACGTGCTCGCTCGCCGCGGCGTGGTCCGCGAGAACGCGCGCGCGATCCGACTCGGCGACTGCATGCCCACGGGCTTCCTCGCGATCGAGCGCCGCGAGCTCCCGCGTGAGCATAGCGAGACGCGCTCGCGCATCCTCAAGAGGGGACGGAAGCGCGCGCGACAGCTTCACCCGCGCCGACGCGGTATCGAGGAGGTCGACCGCCTTGTCGGGGAGCTGCCGACCCGTCACGTACCGGCTCGAGAGCGTCACGGCGGCGCGCAGGGCTCCGTCGCGCACGATGACCCCATGCGCCTCCTCGAAGCGATGCACGAGCCCCCGGAGCATCGCGACGGCTTGGTCGATCGAGGGCTCCTCCACCTTCACGGGTTGGAATCGGCGATCGAGCGCGGCGTCCCGCTCGAAGTAGCGCTTGTACTCCCCCCACGTCGTCGCAGCGACGATGCGCAGCTCCCCGCGCGCGAGCGCCGGCTTAAGAAGATTGGCCGCGTCGCCTCCCCCTTGCGGCCCGCCGGCACCGATCAGCGTGTGTGCTTCGTCGACGAAGAGCACGATCCGTCTCGGCGACGCCTTCACCTCGTCGAGCACACTCTTGAGGCGCCGCTGGAACTCGCCCTGCGCGCTCGCACCGGCCTGGAGGCTCCCCAAGTCGAGCGTGAAGAGCTGGGTGTCGCGGAGCGGCTCGGGCACATCGCCCGCCGCGATTCGCAAGGCCAGCCCCTCGACGATTGCCGTCTTGCCCACGCCGGCCTCGCCGACGATCAGCGGATTGTTCTTTCGACGGCGGCAGAGGATGTCGATCACTTGGCGCACCTCGCTCTCGCGCCCGAGGACGGGGTCGAGGCCGCCCTGGCTGGCTTGCTCGGTCAGATTGGTGGCGAACTGCGCGAGCGCGCTGGCGTCCGTCGGCGGACGCCGGTTCGCGTTCAGCGCGGACGATGCTGCGGACGGATGCGCGGGTGCCTCGTCGCTTCCGGTGCACCACTCGCGCAGCCGGGCTCTCAGGTCGTCGCGCGGGATGACCTCCAGATCCTTGAGTGGACGGGAGACGTAGCGGGCGGGCGCGGTGACAAGTCGAGACAACAGTGCTCCCGATCGAATCCGGGTCTCTCCGAAGGTCGCACACGCGAGGACGAGCGCGTCTTGGAACCACTCAAGGAGGACGGGGCTCAGGACCGGACGCCTCTGGCTTCCCGCGCGCTGCTCCTCGAGAGCCTCTTGGACGCGGGCGCGAAGGTGCGGCATCTCGACGCGGAAGCGCTCGCAGAGCGCCACGAAGTCGCTCCCGCGCTCGTCGAGAAGCGCCCAGAGCACGTGCTCGACCGTGAGCTCGTGGTGCCCGCTGGTCCAGCATGCGCCCGCCGCCCGCTCGAGGGCGCCCTTGCAGAGGGGGTGGAGCGCTTGCGTCAATTCTTCAGGTGCCGCGATGAGCATGGACATCTCCGGGGCTCGCCGAAGGAGCCGTGGCCGCGTGGATGAGAAGCAGTTGACCCGGCCGAAGGCCAGCCGTTGGGTCGAGGGCGTTGTCATGAGCGAGTGACTCGCGCGACACGCCGAATCGGTCGGCGACCGCCTCGATCGTCTCGCCGTCCTGGACGCGGTAGTAGAAGCGATCGGTTCCCGCGCGGACGACCGAGGCGCTCGCGGCGGCGTTGGCGCCCGTCTTCGGCGGCCCGCCCACCTGTCCCAGCCGAGAATCGCCGGACGTATCGTAAAGGAGAGGGAGCAACATCTCTTTCGCCCGCGCGAGCCCTTCTCCGGGCACATGGACCACCATCGCGATTCCTGCGTTGGGCACCGCGCTGCCGGCGAGGTACTCGGGGTTGAGCTCCCGCAAGCGCTCGGCGGTCGTCCCTGCGGCGCGTGCGACGAGCGCGAACGGCGCTCCCGCGGGGACCTCCAGGTCGCTCGTGGAGATCGGAGGATCGACGCGTGCGTCGAGGCCGAAGCGGTCGGGATTTGCGACCACGGTTGCAACCGCGGTGACCGCGCGTACGAACGACGTGCAGGCGGGAGGAAGATCCGACGCCACCGCGCCGCCGTTCGTGGATTCGCCGACGACAGCAGCGGCCGCGGCGTACCCGACCGCGTACGCGCAGACGGCGAGCGGCCACGAGCCGAACCGCTCGCGCAGGTCCGCGAGATAGTGAGCCGCCACCTCGGTGGCGAGCCCCACGCTTCTACGCTCGTCGTAGAGGGCGGTCACGACGAGCCCGTACGCTCGCGCGACATCCTCTGGCATGGACCAGAGACCCGCGCCGCCATCGGACGCGACATATCCCGGTTGGAAGCCGCTGAGCACGAACGCGATGGCGCCGAAATCCTCGGGTAGGTGCCAGGCCTGAAGGATGCGCTCCACCTCGGCGCGATACCGGCCGCTGCGCTTGAGCGCGCGCGCGAGCTCGTCGTGACCGCGTTCGTCCTGGGACAGGTACGCGAGATATGCGCCCGCGGCCTCGTCGTCGATCCCTCCGAGATCTGGACGGCGCAGACCGACGGGCATCGTGTAGCTCGGCACCTCCGGGGGCGCTGACGCGAAGAGCACGGTCCTCGGAGTCGCTCCGCGCCGAGCGCTTCCGCGCGCAGCCAGAGCACGGAGCCCCGCGCTCTCTGCGCCGAGAGAGGCGGGTTCGACGGGGAGTGGGGAGAGCCGCCGTTCATTGACGACGGGCGACGTCCTCGGTGGTGGTGCAAGGAACGAAGTTAGCGGTCGTCCCGTCGACCCTCCGCGAAGAAGGGTCATCGCAACGAGCAGGGCGGCCGCCGCCCCGCCGATGACGAAGGACAATGCGCTCCGGCCCATGGGCGCGCTACCAACACACGACGCCGGAGCCGTACGGGCACTCGGGACGAGCGAGGAGGGCGTAGGCGGCCCCGGTGATTATACCGAAGCCCACGCCGACGAGGCTCGAGACGGCGACCTGTCCTGAATCCTCCCAGTTTCCCGCCACGCGGCCGACGTCCGTGAGAACCGATAGGATGAGAGGGAAAGCGACGTTGCCGGCAAGAGATCCGGCGTTCAGCCGACCGTCGCTCCACTTCAGCGTGTCGACCACGAACACGACAGTCCCCTGCGCAAACGCCGACGACGCGATGAAGGCTGGGGAAGAGAGCGAGCCGTAGTCGAGGCAGTTCCCCGTCCCCTCGTTGCTAGGACCGCATCCTGGGCGATAGGACGCGAGCGCGTTCTTCACGACGCCCTCGTTCAGGAACGCGAGCGCCGTCAGCGTCATCGCGGGTGCTAGCACGGAGACATGCCAGCGCGCCTTCCACCCCACAGTCGCGTCGGGGTCTGAGAAGAAGACGCGCGGCATGAGCACCTGCGAGCCCATCGCTGCGACGGCCGTGGCCATCGAAGCCGTCTGCCACGGGGCGCTTCGCGCCGTAGGATCGTCCGCGAACGCGCGGGCGGGAGCGGCCAGCAGGAGGAGCCCTGCAACGAAGGACGCAAGTCGGTTCATGGTGAAGCCCTCCTGCTTTCTGATCAGGCGTTGGGCTCGTTCCAGTCCTCTTCCGTCGCGTTCTTCGCCTCGACGTTCTCGTACTTGATCTTCCGGTACGAGACGCTGAACTGCTCGAGGTGGCGCGGATCGTTCCGCTGGTCAGTGTCGGCGCCGCTCGGAAAGGCGTTGTAGCCGGCGACGCTGCCGTCTTCGAGCGTGACGCGGGAGACGACGACCTCGCTTTTGCCGTCCACCCCCCGTTTCACCTTCTCGATGACCATCTTCTCGATGGTCTCGTGGCGCAGATGCGCCTGGAGGATGTTCGGAGACGCAGCCCCCTCCTCCTTCGTGAAGACGACGGGGCTCCTCTCTCTCGATCCCTTCGGCTTGCCCGTGTTCGGGTCGACGGGGAACGCCGACTTGAAGCTCATGGAGAGCTCCACCCAGCCCTCGCGGCCCTTGCGCGTGCACTCCCCCTTGAAGTCCTTCTGATCCTTCCCCGTGATCTTGGCGTACGTGTGCCCCATCGCTCGATCTCCTTGCGTTCATGGCTCGGCGACGTTGGTTCGCGCCGAGCTTCGTGGTTTCGTGCCCGACGTCCTCAGCAACTGACGTGCCGCCTCGGGACGAGCCGCGCTGACGACTCTTTGTGCGAGCGCCGCGCGTTTTCGCGCCTCCATAAGGGCGTTCGCGCTGGCAACTTCGACTTTCCACCCCTTACCACCCCTTACCACCCGACACCGCGCGAAGGTCGGCGTCGGCCGACGGCTCGACGCGGTGAAAACAAGGCTTTTCTGCTCGCCGCGGGCCTCGGCACGTCAGTTGCGATGAGCCGGTCGCAATGAACGCGGCGTCAAGACTCTTGGACTTCTCCGGAGGCCATCGCGTGGTTCGCCGCGCGAGCGTCCTCACGACGGCGATCGCGCTGTCGGGCTGCGGCGCTCCGCCCGCGGTCGCGAAGGCACCCGAGAAGTGCGGACCGCAGGTCGTGACGGTGTCGATCCTCACGTCACCGCGCGTGAACCCGACGCCCAGCGGCGAACCCCGGGCGGTCGTCGTGCGCCTCTATCAACTCAAGTCCGACGTCCGGCTCTCGAATGCACCGTTCGAGCAGGTCTGGAGAAACGACAAGACAACGCTGGGCGACGAGCTCGTGAAGGTCGACGAGCAGGAGGTGTATCCCGGCTCGCGCGTCGACGTGAAGTTCGACCGGTCCGAAGCGGTTCAGAACATCGCGGCTGTGGCCCTCTTCCAAAATCCCCAAGGGCGGAGTTGGGTCACCAGCGCAGAGCTCCCTCCCGCATCCACGGATGGATCATGCGACGCCCCTGCGTGCGACGACGCCGACGAAGCGTGCCGCGCGCGTGGCGTTGCGGCTCCGCGGCTCTCCTTTTTCCTCGACGGGAACAAGATCGACGACGGCGTCGAGCACCTCGACGAGTTCCCCACAGTGGGTTCCATCCGGGGGCGCCAATGAACGCGGGGAGCCCGTCGTGGGAGGAGTGCTTCACGGCTCCGGTCTCCGCCGCGGCGCCGGTAGGCGACGACCCAGCGTACGACCCCGAGTTCCTTCGCTTGAGCAAGGAGATGGAGCAGAGCCGCTCCATCCAGGGACAGGTCACGAACTGGACTCTCGTTCAAGCGGAGAGCGCGCGTCTTCTTCGAGATCGGGCGAAGGACCTTCGCGCGGCGTCGTGGCTCGTGGTCGCGACGGCGCACCTGTCAGGTTGGGCCGGTGTGGCTGCGGGGCTCGCGGGGTACGCCGCGTTCGTCGAACGGTTCTGGCCGACGGCGCACCCGCAGCGAGCGCGGGCCCGAACGAGCTTCGTCGCTTGGCTCTGGGATGGGCTCGCCCGCGCTCTCGCGGAGCGGGCGGTGGCGGCGGCGGATCGCGCGTACCTTCACGAAGTCGAGGCGCTCGTCACGCAGCTCGACGCGGCCCTCGCCGCGCGCCTCGGCGATGCGAATCCAGGCGCCATTCCATTCCGACGGGTCGTTCGCGATCGAATCGCTTCTTTGCCCGAAGACGCACCGACGCCTCCCACGCCCGAGGAGCCGAGCGCCCCGCCGTCGATCCCGCCGACCCCACCGACCGAGGAGGCGGAAGCCGAGCCGTCGTGTGACGAGCAGAGCGACACTTCGGAGGACGAGGTTCGAGCCGAGCAGCCCGTCTCGGGGGTCGCGCAGGGAGAGCCGCCGGCGGACTCGCTCGAACCGACGCTCGCCACGGAGGGCGCCAGCCCAGGGGAGGACGGGGAGACCGCGCTCGAGCACCTCGTTTCGCGAGCGCGGGCGTTGCCGTCTCGGCGAGAGCGCTTCCTCGCAACGCTAAACGTGGCGACTGTCGCCCGCAAGCGCGCGGAGACCGACGTGGCGCTCGCTCTCTGTGAACACCTGCTCCCCGAGGTCGACGCCACGCTCGAGGCGTGGGAGCCCGGCGTGTGCCTCGACCTCTTCGCGGCCTACGTCGAGACGCTCGACGCCGTCGAAGTCGATCGCGAGCGCGCGACCCTGCGAAGTCACCTTTTTCGTCGCTTGCTCGCACTGGACCCCGCCCAGGCCTTCCGGCTGCGGGCATCACGAAACGGAGAATGAACGATGGCCAAGGAACAGACCGTCGCGCCGAAAGAGCGCGTCAACATCACCTATAAACCCGCCACGGGCGACCAGAAGTCCGAAGTCGAACTGCCCCTCCATCTGCTTTTCCTCGGCGACTTCAGCGGGCGGTCGGACGAGCGGCCGCTTGAGGAGCGCGAGCCGATCAGCATCGACAAGGACAACTTCGATCGCGTGCTCGCCGAGCACGAGGTCGGGATGACGATTCAGGTCCCGAACGTGCTCGCCGGCAAGCAGGAGGGCGAGCTCAAGGTCGAGCTGAAGTTCGAGAAGCTCTCCGACTTCGGACCGGACGCCGTTGCCCGGCAAATCCCGGAGGCTCGGAAACTCCTCGAGCTCCGCTCCGCACTTGCCGCGCTGAAGGGGCCGATGGGGAACGTCCCCGCCTTCCGACGGAAGGTCGAAGCGATCGTGAAGGACCCGGCGAAGCGCGACGCGCTCCTCGCGGAGCTCGGTGTCGGCACCCACAGTGAGGAGACGTGACATGACCGATCTCGATCCCAAGGCCGCACAACCGAGCGTGCCGACACAGAACCTGACCACGCCGCTCCTCGACGAGATCCTCGCCGAGACCAAGCTGAAGAAGGAGGACGAAGCCTACGCGCCGACCGGTCTCGGCGTCCGCGCCCTGCTGGCGGAGATCCTCAAAGACTCAAAGCCTGTCGAGCGGGTCGACAAGACGATGATCGACGCGCGCATCGCGGAGATCGATCGCGCACTGTCGAAGCTCCTCGACGCCGTCGTGCACCACCCCGACTTCCAGCAGCGCGAGTCGACATGGCGGGGCTTGAAGTTCCTCGTGGACCGAACCGATTTCCGCGAGAACATCCGAATCCGGCTACTCAACGTCTCGAAGGAGGATCTGCTCGCCGACTTCGAGGACGCGCCCGAGATCGTGCGAAGCGGCCTGTATCGCATCGCGTACTCGGACGAGTACGGGACCGTCGGCGGAAAGCCGTACGGAGCCGTGTTCGCCAACTACGAGCTCGGGCCGGGACCGCAGGACATGCTCCTGCTAGAGAAGGCGTCGGCCGTCGCGGCGATGGCGCACGCCCCCTTCATTACGGCGGCGAGTCCGGAGTTCTTCGGTTTGCAGGACACTCTTGGGTTGCCGCGCATCAAGGACCTGGAGTCCCATTTCGAGGGGCCGCAGTACACGCGATGGCGCGCGCTGCGGGAGAACCCCGACACGATCTACACGGGCCTCGTCGAGCGGCGGTTCTTGCTGCGACTACCTTACGGCTCGACGACCGTGCCTGCGAAGTCGTTCCAGTACGAGGAGGCGGCGGCCGATCACGACCAGTTCCTCTGGGGCAACGACGTCTTCATGCTGGCGACCCGCCTCACCGAGAGCTTCGCGAAGTTCCGGTGGTGCGCGCACATCATCGGTCCGCAGGCCGGAGGTGCGGTGGAGGGACTCCCCCTTCATGTGTACGACGACATGGGCTCGTCGAAGGTGAAGGTCCCCACCGAGGTCGCGATCACCGAGCGGCTCGAGTACGAGCTCTCTGAGCAGGGATTCATCGCGCCGACATATGAAAAGAACTCGGACACGGCGGTGTTCTTCAGCGCGAACAGCATCCACAAGCCCAAGCGCTTCGCCAACACGGACGAGGGGAAGGAGGCCGAAGCGAACTATCGCCTCGGGACGCAGCTCCCGTATCTCTTCATCGCTACCCGGATCGCGCACTACCTGAAGGTCATCGGGCGGGATCTGATCGGGACGTCCGCGGGGCGCGCGGAGATCGAGCGGCAGCAGAACGAGTGGATCGGTCAGTACGTCTCCGACAGCGAGGCCCCGACCGCCGCCATCCGTGGGCAGCGCCCGTTGAAGAAAGCGCAGGTCACCGTGACGGACGTCCCGGGCGAGCCGGGCTGGTACCGCTACGAGGTCAAGATGGTGCCTCACTTCAAGAACATGGGCGGCTCGATGGCACTGTCGCTCGTGGGCAAGCTGGACCGGCAATGATCGCGCGCCTCGCGCTCGCGGCGTTGGGGCTCGCGCTCGCGGGGTGCGGTGGCGAGTCCCTGCTTCCGGCCACCGCGAGTGTGGGCGTGGAGCAGGTCGCGGCAGGAACGTCGCTCGAGAGCGCACGACTACGACCGGGTGTATGCGCTGGCGTGGACATGGCTCCCAGGTACACCGCGCTCGACGAGCGTGCGCTCGTCGACTTCCTGCAGGCGGACGGTTATCGCGCCCGTGTCGCGCGAGCGCGTGCGGACCTCGTCTACGTGGAGCTCCAGACGGGTCCGACGATGGACGATCGAGTTCGCCTGCGCGTCGCACTTCTCCCGTCGTCGTCACAAGCAGGCGAGGAGCTCCACCGGGCGCTCCTTCAACACGGAACGGGATGGTGGGGAGTCCATCGGTCGAACCTCGCCGTCCTTGCCCCGAGGGGGACGGTCGAGCGGATCCTGGACTTCGCGGCGAAGACGCGGCTCGCGTGCTGGGGCGTGCTCACGGTGGCCGGACGGGACGATGCGTACGTCGTTCCCGGGGGGTACCGCGAGCTGTAGCGGCTCAGCCACGGATCAGCGTCACGAAGGAAACGAGGTCAGACCATGGATCGCACTGCCTTACTTGGCTTCTCTCTCGCGATCAGCGTGGCGGGGTGCGCTGGCGGACCGCCGCTCGTCGCGCTCGAGAACCGAACATTCTATGAGTCCGACGATCAGCAGCCGGGTGCTTCGGGTCGAGCGCTGTTCGAGCAGGAGTACCCGCCTCTCAACGCCAACGTTGGCCACGTCGGCGATTACATCGGTGTGACCGTCCTGGGTGGAACCGTACGGCTGTCACGGCCCGTGGGATGGCAGGTGCGCCGCGCCAGCCTCGTGCCGGAGAAGCGGTTCATCGAATACGTCGCCCCGCATGGCTACCTCGTCGCGATCTACGAGCGCGAAGACTCGCCGGCGGATCCTTGGCGGGAGGTTCTTGGCCGCTACGAGGACGACACGAAAGCGAAGGGCGCCGAGATTCTCGGTCGCAGCATCCCGATCGTGCTGGGGGAAAATCAAGGTCGCGAGTACGTCGTTCGTCGAGTGACCAAAGGGCAGCGCGCTCCATACGTGAACCTGAGTCGGGAGATTCTGGTCCGGAGCGATCGGCGCATCGATCTCGTCGAGATCGTTCATGCGGGCGCGACACCTGCGCTGGTCAGCGGCGAGCTTCTGCGGGTGATGGATACGCTCGAAGTGCTTTGAAGTAGGAACATCAATAGTTCGCGCGACCCTGTGCGCGCGACGCGAACGCCGTTTCCTGGGGAACGGGCGAAAGGCGTTTCTTTATGGACGACGGAAGTAGTAGCGGCGCCCCCATCGCGGGCGCCGACGGGGAAGATGTGCTCTCGTCGATGTGGCGCGCGCGCAGCCAGCGCTCGCGGCTCAGGTGCTTGAGCTGCCAAGCGCTCACCCTGGCGCTTATGGTTGGAGAGGGACCTCAGTACCGGTGGTCCTGCGTCGGCTGCGGCTGGCGATCGCTGTGGTTCTTCGTCACTGGGCGCGGGGGGAGGGTGCGTGTCGTGGGCGGGACCGTCATCTCGTTCGCGGGCTCGAGCGGGTCGAAGGGGTCGTGACGATGGCCACCACGGACCTACGGCTCGTGCTGGACCGGCTCGTCAGCCATCTGGAAAGGGATGAGCGAGCAACGGCGTGGGCCGCGCTCACTCTCCATGTCGTCCTCGCATCCGGTCGAGAGCTGACCCATCGAACGGCCGCGGCGCGTCGATTGGGCGAGTTGCTCGAGGAATTGTCGGCGAGGCTGCGCGAAGAAGAGGAGGACGAGCGAACGACGCGGGTCCTCCTGGTCGAAGATAGCGACGCGGTCGCTGGAGCAATCGCTCGGCTTCTCGGTCGCTCGTTCGAGATCGTTCGGGCGGTCGACGGCGTCGCGGCGCGTGAGTTGCTGCTCGCGGGCGCGTCGTTCGACGTCATCCTCAGTGACGTAGACATGCCTCGGATGGACGGGTTCGGATTCCTGCGATGGCTCCGGCTCGCGCGCCCCGATGTCGTGGATCGGGTCATCTTCATGACAGCCGACCCGGATCTCCCTGCGGCCCGCATGATCGCCGTGAAGCACGTGCATCCTGTGCTACGGAAGCCCTGTACCCGCGACATGTTGCTCGACGCGGTACGCGCGGCGCTCGGGGGACAACGGGGGCACCGTTGACAGCGCGCCACGGAGGAGATCCATGTGATGGAGACGCGGGATCTCCAATGATGCCCTGGATGCTGTCACGCTACCTCAACGGCTCCGACGGTCGGGTTGGGCACTTGATGCTAGCTCTTTAGCGAGGTGGGCTTGCCAGTCGCCGCCGACGACCATGGGATAGCTCGCATACCGTTCGGCGGGGAGCAGGTACGCCTCGACGCGCTCGCGCGCGCTTTTGAGCGCGATCCCCTGTCGCCGGTAGAAGTTCGGGTGCCCCTCGAGCCGGTCGAGCGCCGCGAGCGTCTCGTCGTCGGCGACGTACACCTCCCCGCGCACGGCGGTCGTGCCGCCGGCTAAGAGGCCGGGGTACGCGCCGAGGTCGACGAGCGTGAACGCCGCGCTCGTATGCGCCGCTCGCACGAACCGCGCACGCTCGAGCAATCGATGGTTGCCTTGGCCTCGCATCAAAGATCCGTACACGAAGACGAGATGGTTCATGGTTCCTCGGAGAAGGCCGCGCGCAAGAGAGGCGCGAGGTCGAAGCCGAGCGCCTCGTACGCCCGGAGGATGGTAAGCAGGTAATCGGGTGAAGGAGCGCGGCAGCGGCCACCGCGCGCGCGCACGTACGCCTGGGCGCGGCGGCGCCGGCCGTAGACGTCGCAGAGCGAGACGCGGACGCGCGCGTAGACGAAGGGGACGCCCTCGAACGCGTCGAGCCGCGCCAGGTCCGCGAGCTCGAGGCGGTATAGGGCACCGTACACGACGGACGAGGGGTCCCACACCACGGTGGCGACGGCGCCTCCCCATCGCTTGGAGTGGCCACGGAAGACCAAGCGGGCATGGCGGAGCATCGCTGGCTCGAGCAGGCGTGCGCTCGGGCACCGTGCGCGCATCTGCGCGACGTCGAGGTTGCTACCGTAGGCCCAGGCGAGAGGAAGCAACGGTCTCACTCGATCGTCCGCTTGAGCAGCTCGAGTCCGCGGCGTGCCTCCGCCTCGTCGCCCTTCACGAGTTCGAGGTAGACGCGCCCGACCTCGTCGCCGTTGGGGTCGACGACGACAACCCAGCCCTCGTTCGTCGGCGTCGCGAGCTCGATGACCGCGGCGAGCGCGTGAAGCGCCGCGCTCGACTTTCGGTAGTGGGTGCCGCGTAGAAACCGCACATCCACCTGGGGCTCCGGGGTGCCGTAGCGGCTCTCGCCCATCGAGGGGGTGAGGGTCGCCGCGCGGAGATTTCGGATCGTGGCGGTGCTCATGATCGCGTCGTTCATGACCGCTGCACGATGCGTGAAGTGGTCCTGCGCACTCGTCGCCGATTCTTCGGTTGTTGTCCCGGGCGGGACCGCACGGACTCGGACATGAGAATCCGGCCCGTCGCATTTCTCGGAGGTTCTTTGTGATTCGTGCATCAGGCCCTCGCAGAAGTTGCTGGGTGGTCGCGATGGGGGGGCGCCCTCGCGCGGGCGCGCCCCCCTCTCTCGCCGGTCACGCGGCGGCCTGGCCCTCCTCTCCCGAGGGCGGCGGCGCCGGGGCCGGGCGCGTGCGCTTGTCGCGCCGCGCGCCCTTCCAGGCGGCGCTGCCGCCGAGGCGTGCGAGCAGGTGCTTTCGCGCCGTCTTGAACTCCGGCCCGACGAAGCCGAGCTTCAGCAAAAAGCAGCGGAAGTCGTACTTCGCCGTGTCGGGGTTGAAGGGGCGCCGCTCGCTCGACGCGCCCTTGGCGTCGCGCGCGGTAGCGACCAGGGCGAGCGCGAACTGCACGTACGCCTTGACCTTGTCGGCGTCGAGCGTGCCTTCGAAGAACCGGAACTCCGTCGTGCCGCGGTAGTGGTGCGAGTTGAGGTTGACGCCGTGGTAGCGCGAATCGTGATAGCGGTCCGGGTTGTGCACCAAGCGCCCGTACCAGGCGCGATTCAGCGCGGCGTCCGTCTTCGGCCGCGACCTTTCCAGCCGGCGCAGCACGTCCTCGTCGACGGGGCGGCAGTAGCGGCCGAGGCGCCGCTCCTGCACCCCGAGCGCGTGCTCGATCAGCCGCTCCTGCTTGTGAACCATCTTCACCAGGTTCGCGAGCGCTTGTGGCCGAAGGTGCTTTGTCCCCACATGGATGTGGATCGAGCAACTCTGATCAACGCGCGCTCCGGAAGCCGCGAGGGCGCGGACGACCTTGAGCAGATCGTCGAGGTCGTCGTACTTGAGGATCGGCGTGACGACCTCGCCGTTGAGGATCCCGGTGAGGCTCCCATCGGTGACGACCTTCCAAACGCGGCCCTGCGCGTCGCTCGCGCTGGGCGAGTAGGGATCCTTTCGGCCGCCGATCGCCTGCGCGATCGTGCGCGCGACCGTGTCGCGATCCTGGCCCACCGTCTCGATCTCCACTCCGAAGGTCAGCGTCTTCATCGTCATTCTCCCTCGCCGTTCGTGTGGGGGAGTGATGCGTGACGTGTGCCTGCGCGAGCATCGCGCGATGTCCCGCGCTCTGCGGGAAGGACTGTGATTCACATGTCCGGGACGAGGTGCCCATCGCCGAGTCTCTCGCGGTGATCGCTATGATTCTCCAATCGCGGCTCGAACTTCTCTGCTGAGGGGCGCATCCCTCTCGCCCAGCGCCCGCGAGTGGGAGCGCCCGAGATTCAAGGCGATCGGGGGCGCCGCGCGAGAGCTGCACCGCACGAGTGCTCCAGGCACACGTCACGCATCACGTCGGGGACAACAAGGAGCGCCCCGATGAAGGTTCGTGAGTTGATTGCGATGCTCGAAGAGTGCGAGGAGAACGCCGAGGTCTACATCATGTCCCAGCCTCACTGGCCGTTTGAACATTCCGTTCAGGGCCTTGTCTCGCGCGGCGAAATGTCCGAGCGCGACGAGGACGAGGAGATGGACGGTGAAGGGGAGCCGGCAGAGGGACCGCCTCGCGATCGGTGGACGGCGGCCGAGGGAGAGCTTCCCCGGAGCGATGTCTTTCTGGTGGAGGGCAGCCAGCTTCGCTACGGCAGCAAGGCGGCCTGGGACTGCGCGCGGCGCCGGTGATTGAGGGACGCGACCGGGCGCGCGAGCGCTCGGCCGCGTCCCCGCCTCCATCAACGGTCCCCTCGTGACTTGGTTCTGCCGCCGGGGGCGCCCCCGAAGGAGCCCCCGGAGGCGCGGAACGCGGCGGCGAACGCCTCGGCGCTGCGAATGACCTCGGCATCGGAGAGCGCTTGGAGAAAGTCGAGGATCGCGTAGCACTCGTCGACGTGCGCGCGGAGCTTCGGGATCTCCTTCTCGCGCTTGGCTCCCTGGTAGTCGTCGCCGCGGTCCTTGCCGAAGCGCGAGTAGATCGGCAGCTCCGGGAGCGCCGTGTAGCGCACGATCGTCGCCTCGGTCTCGGCGACGTCGTCGGAGAAGTGCTCGATCGCCGCATCCACGATCCACTTGAGGTGGCGCTCGTCGAGCTTCGCTTGGGCCTGTTTGATGGCGTCGAGCTTGGCGGTCATCTTGGGCGTCAATCGGGGCTCGGTCATCCGCGTGTCTCCTTTGGCGTGTGAGGTTCGTCCTTACGCTCCGTTCCGGCGCGCAGGATGTCGGCGATGGCCTCGAGGGCGTTGGCGACGCGCCGGACCTGAAGAACGAGGTCCGGCAGCGTCGACTCGAAAAATCTCTTCCCCATGTGGGTGCGGGCGAAATCGATCATGAGGCGCTCTGCTCCGCCGAGGCGCCCTGAAGCAGCCCGAAGAAGCCAAAGCCGTTCCAGTTGGTGCCCGTGATGGCCTTGGCGACGGCAGACAGGCTCGGGTACGTTTGACGGCGGTATTCGAAGCCGACGTCGGTGACCTTGACGCGATGGGTCTTGCCCTCATGATCGCGTTCGAGGACGGTTCCCACGGGTGGCAGGCGCGGGTCGCGCTCGCGGGTGCCCTCATGGCGTGCGGCGCGCTCGCGGGCGAGTTCGGCGCGGCGCGTGGAGATGCGCTGACGCAGGTAGTCCTTACTCTTCGAGGTTGTCTCGAGCCCGAAGACTCGGTTGTACTCGCTTCGCAGCGCCGTCAGATTCATCGTCTCGAGATTCATCGCAGTCCCTTTCGGTTCCTTCCTTGTTGTTCCCTGCGCGCGAGGGCGACCGCCCTCCACGTTGCGGAGATGGTCTTCCCTCGCCGCCCGATCCACCTCCTCGACCGAGCGGCCCGCTCGCGGGTCCGACGTGGGTGCAGCGCGCCGGCGCGTCCTTCGCGCGACGCTTGGCCGTGGTCACGTGGCCTCCTGCGAGGACTGATGCCAGCGAGCGTCGAGACGCTTCGCCGCGCGATTGTAGGCGCGCTTCGTCCGGAGCCGCGAGGGGGACACGCCGTGCCGGGAGGTCGAGCGGGTCGTAGCGCAGGCGATCTCCTCGTGATTGGCGTTGGCAATCTTCCTGTAGGCGTTCATTCGGCACTCCTCGTGGCGGGTCTCTTTCTCTGCGCCGCTCTCGGACGGACGAATGCGACGTCCGTGCCGCGCGAGACCTGGCCTGGGAACGCGGAGTTCGAGATCGGAAGTTCGATCGGACCGTGATGCGTTGGTCAGGGGCGCGTCCCCTCACTCGGCTCTTCGCACAAGGATTTGCGCAGATGCGAGTGTGATGGATCCATCAGGGACCTCCACATTTCTGCTGGGTAGGCGGCTACCGAACCCGGTCGGGCGCGGGACCGGCCCCACGTTCGCCGCGACAGCGCCGTAGAGACGGAGCGCTCGCGTCGCACGGCCGCAGGCACAGCACGCGCATCACAGCGTGCTCGAGAAAGGGCCCGCGGAGCGGGCGACCAGGCGAGCGCGATGACCATATCGATTGTGATCGGAGAGTGGGTGCGAGCGGCGGGGCTTCGGAACGGGGTCGTGCCACGCGTGGACTGCGTGAGCGGTCCGGAAATTCCGGGCGGCGACGAAACGAGCAACGAGTGGTCGTCGAGCTACAGCTATTGGGCGGAGTTCTGCACGGCGACGGGCCTCGTCGGGACCTTCTACGACAAGAAGGTCGGGCTCCTTCGCGCGCACCCCGGCATCGTGCGCCTTGACGAGCACCACGCGGGCGCCGTCAGGGCCGCGATCGCGCGGTACATGAAGAGGCACCCGAGGGCGGTCCCGCATTGGGAGAACCACATGCCGTTGGCGCAGCTTCACTGGCTGCTCTTCTGGTTCGAGTGGGCGTTGGCACACTGCGATGTGCCCGCCATCGGCAACGCGTGAATGAAGGTCGAGGACGAGATGAAGCGCGTGAAAGGAGAACCAGAGATGTCGGAACGTTTGACGGCGATCGAATTCGAGTGGGCGTATATGCGTGGGGCAACCATCGATGGTGTCAAGTTCGATGAGTACGACGTGGTGGTCCGATCCAAAGCGTACATCGAAGGGAAGCCGTTCCCGAACGTGGAGAAGACGTTCGCCAAGCTCAAGTCGCGCCCTGAGTACCGCTGAGGGTGGCGTTGCGGTCGTGAGGCGGGGGGTGCATCCACGTCGGAAGACGAATCTGACTTGATGGAGTGCGCCCTCCGAGCGAATGGGTGCATCCGAACGGCGCAGCGCCCACCGCGCCCACGCGCGGTGGGGCTCGCGCTCTTATCAGGAGGACCGATGAACGTGATTGGCTTGAAGTGCCGGTATGCCGGCGACGACGGGTCGCTGAGGGCGCGGCGGCTTGTCGTGGCGGGCGTCATTCGCGGCGCGCGGGGCGCCGCGCCAGGGCGTCTGCATGTCGAGACGGACGACTCGGAGTTCGAGGACTGGCCCGTCACGGCGGACGACGTCGTGCGGGTGCGGGTCGAGGGGGGGCGCGAGACGTCGGACGTGCGCGCGGTGGATCTCGACGTGTTTCGGCACCTGTCGCCGCCACGGATGATGAAGCTCGACGTGCAGCTCGAGGAGGGCAATGCGCAGGCGCTCATGTGGGCGGCGCGGGCGATGCGGCGCCCTCTCGACGCCGTGATCAACGACGCGGTGGCGGCGCACGTCCGAGCGCTCGGCGTCGGACGCTCTGCCGCGAAAACGCTCATCGGAGTTGCACCCGGTCATTGAACCCCAAGGAGAACGAGATGACCCGAGTAGGATTTGATCGCGCGAAGTGCGGGGCGATGAACATGAACGACCTGGCGGCGGCGTTCGAGGCGCTGGTCGGCGAGCCGCCGGAGAAACGCAACAAGCTGTGGATGCTCAAACGGATGGAGCAGGCCGCCGCAGCCCGTCAGGCGGTCGACCGCGCCGCCGCGCGTGCGGCCCGACGACCCCGGGATGGAGGGGGCGCGCGGGGGACGGCGGTCGAGCCCGCGCCGCCGGAGAGCTCGGTCGCTCAGGCGCCCACCGCTTCGGACCCGGAGCCGTCTCCCGTCACGCGTGCGGACGATGCGGAGACTCCAGCCGAGCCGCGGGAATTCGTCGCGACGCCTGCATCTCCCGAGGCGGCGGCGGTGCTGCTGTCCTCGGACGGAGGCGAGGCTGCGGCGGAGACCGTCGCGGCGGTAGGGCAGGCCGAGAGCGCGGGTGCGCCCGAGGCGGCGCCGTCGAGCGCGCCGCCAGAGGACGACGGTAAGCCAGCACGTCGGCGGTACATTCCGGCGAGGTTCCGGGCGATGACGCTCGCCGAGCTGCACGCCGTCTTCGCAGAGAAGGTGGGCCGGCCGACGAAGAGCGCGGACGTGCCGTACCTATGCTGGCGCATCACTCGCGCGGAGCGGCTCGGGGATGGCCCCGCCGCGGCGCCGCGACGGAGCCGCCGGACGGCGGCGGACGGCACCCCGCGCGGCGAGGCGAAGGCGGTGACCCTCCGCGAGTACCCGGACACGCTGGCGGCGGTCGAAGGCGTCTGCGGTCGTCGCGGGTTTCGCAACCGGCTCGACTTCTTCCGCCGTGCAGCGTGCCACTTCCTTGAAGCGCTTGGAGAGCGCGAAGCCGCCGCGTACTTTGCCGACCCGGTCGCGCCGGATCTGCACGTGAGCGCGTGACCTACGTCCATCCGGGAGTGCGAACCCGCTCCGCAGCAACGCTTGGGGTGGGTCCGCCACCGGCGGGTCAGGCGACGAGCAGGGTCGGAAGGCGCCCCTCGTAATCCTCCTGGACGACGTCGAGGTCGACGTCGACTCCCTGGACGACTTGGCTCGGGGGGTAGAGCTGCATCTGGCAGAAGCCACATGCTGGCTCCGGGATGCCGGCGTTGAAGGCACGCCAGTAACGGGAAACGTTTGGAAGCGCGTACAGCGCGGCGGCGTCGAGGACGCTCGCGTTTCCGACGTAGAGCCCCGCGACGAAGCCGGCGCTGACGAGCACGCCGGACCGAGCGTTGACCCAATCCGTCACCGATGCGGCGTCTCCGGCAGCACCTTCGAGGTCGATCCAGACGGTCAGGCCGGTCGGCGCGCCGAGCGCGCGGAGCTGGGTCACGTCCGTCTGGCCCTCCAGCGTTCCGAGGGCGGCGGATGGTGTCCATCCGGGCGCGGCGGAGTAGGTCACGAGCTGCAGCCCGAGCCCGGCGTTCAAGATGAGCGTCGCCTCAGCGACGTCGACGCCACCGAGGTAGCGCACGGCGAAGTCGAAGCCGGCGGACTTGAGCGCGGCGACCGTGGCGGCGTCCAGCGCGGTCGCCGTGTCAAAGCCTCGAGCGCCTACGGAGCAAGGAGCGATCTTCATGGGAACCCCACGCGGAGAAGCCCGGGAGTGTTTCGAGAGTCGAAGAGGGGTGGGCCCCTGCCGCCCTGCCCGGAAACGCGGCAGAGGCCGACCCCCGGCTCACACGTAGCCGTAGCCGAGCGCAGAGATGGAGAGAACCGCCTGGACCTGCACACCGAAGAGCGGGCCCGGCTCGAGGGTCTCGCGCGCGTTGCGCGGGACCTCGGCGGGCAGGCGCGTCTGAAACTCGACCCACAGGCGGTCGATGTTGGCGAGATGACACCAGAAGAGCGGATCGAGCGTGGCGGTGGCGGAGGCGATCGTGCCGGGATAGCCGCGGGCGTCGAGACCGCCGGTGGCCGCGAGCACCGGCTCGTGGATGAGCGCCTCGATCATGCGCTCGAAGGACACGAATCGCTTTTGTGCGCGCACGACGTCGATCTCCTCGCGCGTGGGCATCTCATGCAGGCGGAAGTGGCGGGTCACGCGCCAGCGTTCGAGCCGGCGCGGATCGTCGAGCGCTGCGGGGATCGCGGGGTCGGTGTAGACGTCCCAATACGGGATGCACACGCTGCGGCGCAGCTCCTGGAGGGCGCGCTCGAAGCGGTGGAGCAGGTGCCGGTGCCACGCGAGGAAGTGCGGGCGGCCCCCGGGCCCGCACCGATCTTCGAAGGCGCGGACGTGGACGTCGAGAAAGTCGACGTGGCGGGGAAAGGGTGTGTCGAGCGCGTGCAGGCCCTCGAAGGCTTCGAGGAGATCGCTCCATTCGTCGGCGGTCATCTGATCGTGACGTTTGCGGGGCATGGGGTCCTGTCGTGGGTCTGTCGGGTGTATGGGCGGGGCGGGCGTGAACGGCGCCGGGGATGGGGCCGCCCGCGGGGCGATTGGCGGAGGCGCGCGGGGCGCGACAGCGGGTTGTGGCCGGTTGCACTCGAGGACGGTTACGCCGGGAGCGGTCGGGCGAAGGACCGGCCGCGGTCCAAACACGGGCCGCCTGACGCCTGGGCGGTTCATCGTGAGGCGAGCGCAGTGCGCGCGGCGTGGGCGCCGGCCTGGACGTAGTCCTCGCGAAGTCGGCGAGAGAAGAAACCGGCGAAGGCGTCGCCCTTGAGCTCCTCGGGCGGACGAATTTCGATGATCTCGACGACGCGGCGGTGCTCCCAGCCGAGTGCTCCGAGTGCGCGCTCGCGCAGGCTCGCGAGCGGCAGGGCGCGCGCGAGCGCGCGCAGGGCGCGGTTCACCTCGTGCGCCTCACGCATGTCGCGGAACAACCTCTCCTCGACCAAAACGTCGACGAGATGGGATAACAGCGCGACGCCGTGGAGCTTGCGCGTCGTCTGATGCACCTTGGGAAACGGCGCGAGGACAAAGATCCGGTCGACGTCGCCGCGGTCGCCAAGGGCGTACTTGACGGGGCTGTCGTTGACGGCGCCGCCGTCGACGCAGCGTACGCGGCGCGCGCCGAGCTGAATCTCGGCCGGCTCGAACGCGACCGGAAAGGCCGCCGACGCGACGACGGCGTCGTAAAGCGTCTCGAGCCGCGCGGGGTCACCAAACACGTCGTCGGTGAAGTGGACGCACCGCTCGTAGGTCGTGGCGAGCTCGCGGTCCACGATGTCGACCTCGCCGTCGATGTTCGTGACGACGACGGCCAGGTCGATGGGGCGCATTCCGACGCGCGATGGGACGTACTTCTTCAAAAGCGCACGCACCTTCTTGCTCGTGGAGATCCCGCGGCGCGCGGCGAGCGCGCGCGGGCTCACATCGAACACGCTCGCGAAATCTCCGAGCGCGATCCAAAGCTCCTCGAGCATCGGCATCTCCGCCGCCTCGCTCCCGTCGCGAAGGCGGGAAGCGAGGAAGCTCCCGTTGATGGCGCCCGAGCTCGCGGCGGCGATGCGCCGAATGTCGAGCCCCAGACGCGCCTGGGTTTCGGGCTCCGTGAGCACGCGCAAGGCGCCCGCGGTCCAGGCTCCCTTGGCGACGGCGCCCGCAAGAATCAACGCATCAGCCACGATCGTCCTCCTTGGCGATGTCGGGGATCGGCCAGGCGAAGGCGCGGGCCCAGCGCGCGCGGCCGATCGTGTTGGGGTAGACGCACTTGCCGTGTGTGTAGCCACCGAGGCGGTCGCCCCCTTGGAGGGCGCGGCACCACGCCATCGAGCCGTGCAGAATGTGCAGGGCGGCGCGGAGGCACTTCTGGCGGTCGGCGACGAGCTCCTCGGCGGTCCATCCTTCGTGTGTGTGGCCTTCGACCCAGACCTGCATCACGCAGACGCTCTTGCCGCCGTCGCCGCGCGCGCGGCCGTCATCGACGTCAGCGCGAAAGAAGCTCTCGTCGTAGGCGGTGGAGGCGAGAAGGAGTGCCGTGCGTGCGCGGCCGTCGGGCCCTGGCGCTATCGGCTCCTCAGCGGGGTCGTAGGCGACCGTCTCGATGTCGGCGGCGATGCTCGTGTAACGCGCGAGATCGGCGTCCGTTCGCGGGGGTGCCCAGGTGACCATGGCGGTCAGGACCCAAGGCCAAAAGAGATCCGTCATCGGGGCTCCTTGAGAGTGGGGGCGCGCGCCGCGGCCGGCGCGGCGCGCGC
>JBKQKP010000328.1:0-6407 GCA_052147435.1 Polyangiaceae bacterium
CGTCCCCGGCTGGCGCTAGCATGCCGAGCCCGGTGAGCGCGCTTGCGGCTGCTAGTCGAGCGAGTAGAGAGCGCGGTCGAGACACGGGAAACCACGTTGTCGTGGCTCCAGCGCGCTCCGTCAAGGAGGATGGCGCGCAGCGGTAGGGCAATTGAGCGCCATGCAGCCCGGTCTGCAACCCCACCCCCCCGGCCCTGGCCGGGGGGGTGGGGTTGGCGAAGTGCGCGGACGACGCCGAGCGGTGACCTCGCGCACGGGCGCCGGACCGGCTAAACACTCGAAGGGCCCGCATGACGCAGACTTCTGCCACACGGAGCACCCCGGGCGCCGCCCCAGCCGCCGATCCGCTCGTTGAGGGTTCGGGTAAAGTGCGCCCCTCGATGCTCCGCGGCCTGATCAAGACCATCCGCCCCCATCAGTGGGTGAAGAACCTCTTCGTGGCGGCGCCGATGGTCTTCCACAAGGACGTGTTCGTGACGGGGCCGAACGGCGTCCCGGCGCTGAACCTGATTGTCACCGGGCGCGCGTTCGCGGCGACCGCCGTGTTCTGTCTGCTCGCCGGCGCGGTCTACACGATCAACGACCTCGCCGACGTCGAGGCCGACCGAGTGCACCCCGTGAAGCGCATGCGCCCGATCGCGAGCGGCGAGGTGCCGGAGTCGCTCGCCAAGATGATGGCGGCCGGCCTGGTCGTTCTATCTCTTGGGATGGGCTACCTGCTCTCGCCAGCGTTCGCGGCCGTGTCGGCTTGCTACTTCGTGATGAACCTCGCGTACACGTTCAAGCTCAAGCACATCGCGTTCCTCGACGTCTCGCTCCTCGCGCTCTTCTTCGTCCTGCGCGTCGTGGCGGGTGGCTTCGCGACGAGCGTGCACGTCAGCGGGTACATGCTCGCGTGCACGGCGCTCCTCGCGCTCTTCCTCGGGTTCGGCAAGCGCCGCCACGAGCTCGCCGGCGAGAACGCCGGAAAGCAGCGCCAAGCGCTCCGCGCGTACACGCCGGTGTCGCTGAACATCGCGCTCGCCGTCACGGGAGCGGCCACCGGGGTGACGTACGTCGCGTACACGCTCGATGCGACGACGCGCGAGTTCTTCCACTCGGATTACCTGTGGCTCACGGCGCCGTTCACCGCGGTCGGCCTGCTGCGGTTCCTCTACCTGGTCTCGGGGCGGGGAGGGCGCGGGCTCAAGGCCGAGTCGCCGACGCAGGAGATGCTGCGCGACGTTCCGTTCGTGATCAACTTGATGCTGTGGGTGATCGTGATCGTCGCGATCGTGTATCGCCTGCGACCGAGCGCGGCGTGAGCGACGTGAGATGAGCGACGCCGGCGATCTCCGAGACAAGCCGGGCGCCTGGGTCGATCTCGGCCTGACGCTCCCGATCTTCGTCGCCTACCACGCCGGGGTCATCTTCCTTCACGTCCAGAACGCGACCGATCCGGTGACCGGGCCCCTGCTCCGGATCTCGGAGGGGAATCGCGCGGTGTACCTCCTCATCACGGCGTCGATCGGGGTCGTCTTCGCCGGGGTCTTCGGGCTCGTCGGGCGCGGGCAAGCGTTCCGGCCGCAGAAGTTCGTGCAGATCGCGCTCGAGGGGGTCCTCTACGCCGTCCTCATGCGCCTCGGCGCGGCGTACGTCGTGGGGCGGCTCTTCGCGGTCGTCGGAGGGGGGGGAGCAGAAGCGATGGCGCACCCGAACCCCTTCGTCGGGCTCGTCATGTCGCTCGGCGCCGGCTTCTACGAGGAGCTCGCGTTCCGCGTCTTGCTCTTCGGGTTGGGGGCGAAGGTGCTCGTCTGGATGTTCACGCACCAGGCCTACCTGGTCGTCGGGGACGGCACCTCGGCGGTTCGGGTCGCGCGCCCCGGGAACGGGCTCACGTGGCGAGGCGTCCTGGTCGCGTTCCTCTGGGCGCTCGTGTCCGCTTCGGTCTTCAGCGGCGTTCACTACGTCGGGGCGCTCGGGGATTCGTTCGCCCTCCCGTCGTTCGTGTTCCGGGTCGTCTTGGGGCTGGTCCTCACGCTCATCTTCGTTCTGCGAGGATTTGCCGCCGCCGTGTGGGCCCACGCGCTCTACGACATCTGGGTGCTCGTGCTTCCTGGGGCGTGACGCGGGCGATGTCGGATGCCGTGCCACCCGGCCCGCCACTGAAAGACCGAGAAATACCGAAGAGTTTGAACCGGGAGCGTAGGGCGTTCAAAGTAGGCTGGTGCGTCTTCTTCACTTGGTCGTCGCTGGCGGCCTCGCGATCGCCCTGGCGGGCTGCGGGCTCGATGCGAACGGCCTCCTGGAAGGGGACGCAGGCGAGGCGCAGAACGACGCGGCTGCGCCGACACTCGACGGCACCGTCGGAAACGACGACGCGAATGGCTCGAGCGACGTCACGATCCCCCCAGCGGACAGCGGGCCCGGATCGAACGAGGACTCGGGCGGCGAAGACGCGACCGTCGCGGATGCGGGGAGTGGCGGCGACGCGATGAGCGGTGACAGCGGAGGCGCGGACACGGGGACCGTGGACTCGGGGACCGACGCGGGCTTCGACTCTGGCGTCGACTCGGGTACGGGCGTGGACTCCGGCATCGACTCGGGCGTCGACTCCGGCGAAGACGCCGGGGACGACGCTTGCGTGGGGAGCTGCACCGTCAGCCAAGTTCCCACCGGCTGGGCGATCGCGGAGTACGCGGAGACGTCACGTCCCGCGTGCTCGACGGGCTACGGCTCGCCGCAGGACGTCCTCGAGGGGCCGACCGGCACGCCCGCGACGTGTGGCTGCGCGTGCGACGTCACGACGCCAGGCAACTGCGAGACCGGGAACTTCACCGTCAACGTGGACGGACTGACGGCCGGCTGTTCGTCGCTCCCCGTGACGAGCCCTGCGAACGGCGGCGCCTGTTCCCCGGCGACCGACAACTACACCCCCTCGACGAAACCCAAGATGCAGGTCGACCCGGTCGGGTACACGGCCGGGTCGTGCACCGCCGAGCCCTCGGTGACGATTCCCGCCGTGACGTACACGGGACAAGGGCGAATCTGCACGAGCACCGGGTCGGAGAACGGCGCGTGTCCGAACGGTGGCTCGTGCGTGGACCCCCCCACGGGCTTCACCCTTTGCATCGCGCAGACCGGCACGCAGACTTGCCCCGCCGGGTTCACGGTTTCCCACACCGTCGGTAGCGGGATCGACGACACGCGAGGTTGCACGGCGTGCTCGTGCGGCGGCGCAAAGGCGACCTGCAGCAAGCAAACGCTCACGCTCTACACGAACGCCGCCTGCACGACCGGGGGGGAGACCGTTCAGGCCAACGACAAGTGCAACAATTTCCCGGTCACGAGCGGGGCGGCGCCGACGTACGTGGCGTACGAGTACGCGGCCGACGTGGACGGCGAGGGGTGCCCCCCCTCGCCGGTCTCCCCGACGGGCGGCGTCACTTTGACGGGGATCGTGACCGTCTGCTGCCCGTGATTCTCCGCGAAATTGCCCCGGCGACGCGCGATCGCCGACGATGACGAACATGTGGCAGCGCCGGCGAAGCGTCCTTGCGGTCATGGCCGCGGCTGCACTCGGCGCCGTGGTCGCGTCGTTCAACGCGTGCTCGCTCGACTCGAACGGCCTCGCCCCCTTCGGGACCGACGCCGGGGTCGATAGCTCCGTCGTCGTCGACGCCACGATCGACACCGCGCCCCCCGACTCGAGCCCCCCGCCCGACGCGGCGGCCGACGCCGACGCGGGGAGGGACGCGGCGTGCGCCCCGATCGAGACCAACTGCCTGGACGGCATCGACAACGACTGCAACGGGCTCACCGACTGCGCCGATCCGGCGTGCACGGCCGGGTACACGTGCGTCCCCGCGGCGACCCCCGACGGCGGGTTCACGGGGTTCGCGATCTACGAGCCCACCCAGACGACGGCGTGCCCGGCGTCGTACCCGACGCAGACGAACACGTACGAGGACCTCATCGTCCTGCCGGCCACCTGCTCGGCGTGCACGTGCACGGCGGAGGGGGCCTCTTGTGGGGACTCGACGCTCGTGTGCACGACCAGCGCGCCTCCCGGGTGCGGCCCGGACGGCGGCGTGAGCGCGGTCGTCGGTCCCGCGTGCTCCCCCTACGACGCCGGCGCCCCCTTCGGCCCGACGACCTCGTGCACGCTCTCGGTTCCCCCCGCGACGGCGGGGTCGTGCACCGCCGGTGGAGGGGCCGCGACGCTCCCCTCCGTGAACTTCGGTGAGCTCTCGCGCGTGTGCGCGGCGACCGAAGGGCCGGGCGCCGGGTGCAGCGCCGGATCGGTGTGCGTGGCGAAGCCGCCGGCGGGCTTCCATGGCGCGTGCGTCTTCGTGGCGACCTCCGGCACGGCCGAGTGCCCCGCGGGATACGGCTCTGCGCACGTGACGATGCCGAGCGCGACGAGCTTCACGGATACGCGCGGGTGCACGAGCTGCGGCTGCGGCGGCGCGAGCGGGGCGAGCTGCAGCGGCGCGGCGTCGCTCTACTCGGGGCCGGGGTGCGGAGGTCCTGCAGGGACGCCCGTCGTGGTTCCGGCGGATGGCGCGTGCCACGGGGGGCTCTTCGCGCCGCCCGAGTCGGTGTCTTCGGTGACGCTCGACGCGGGGGTCGTGAGCGAAGGGGCGTGCACGCCGAGCGGCGGACAGGCGAAGGGGTCGGTCACTCCGGAAGACCAGACGGTTTACTGCTGCCAGAACTAGGGGAACCCCACAGGGGAACCCCACGCCACTGGCCCCGCTTGGTTAACCGCGTGAAAGAACGCCTCCACGTTCCCCTTCGGCCCCGCGAGCACGCAGTCGACCTCCCCCCGCACCTCGAACCCCACCGCTTCGATCGCGCCTCGCGCGTCGGCGATGGCCTGGGCGCGGACGGCCTCGTCGCGGACGACCCCCTTGCCGCGTGACGCCTCGGCGCGCCCCACCTCGAACTGCGGCTTCACGAGCGCGACGAGCGTGCCCCCTTTGCGCGTGCAGCGGGCGAGCGCGTCGGCCAGCTTCGCGAGACCGATGAACGACGCGTCGACCACCGTGAGATCCGCCGCGCCGCCGATGGCCTCCGGCGTGAGCGTGCGGGCGTTCGTCCGTTCGAGGTTCGTCACGCGCGGATCGCTCCGGAGCTTCGCGGCGAGCTGGCCGTAGCCGACGTCGACCGCGACGACGTGCGCGGCTCCGCGCTGGAGCAGGCAGTCGGTGAATCCGCCGGTCGAGGCCCCGACGTCGAGGCACCGGAGCCCGCGCGGATCGATCCCGAACGAGTCGAGCGCCCCCGCGAGCTTCACGCCGCCGCGCGAGACGTACGGGAGCTTTCCGTCGCGGACCTCGACCTCGGTGTCGTCGGGGAACGTCGTCCCGGGCTTGTCGACGCGCTGCCCGCGCACGTACACGGTGCCGGCGAGGAGGAGCGCTTGCGCCTTCGCGCGCGAGTCGGCGTGCCCGCGATCGACGAGGAGCTGATCGATGCGCGCCTTGGCCACGGAGTCACGGTAGCGCGGCGTCGGGGTGGAGGGCGCGCGCGATCGTGACGAGGCCGTCGGCGATGCGGGGGCCGGGGCGGAGGACCGCTTCGTCGTTGAGCGAGACCACGCGCCCTCGCTTCACGGCGCCGACCTCGCGCCAGCCCGGAGAGTCGAGCGTGATCCGCTCGCCGCCGTGCCCCGACGCGGCGTCGAGGATCACGTCGGGATCGAGCGCCATCACCTGTTCGACTCCGAGCGACGGGTACGCACCCCCCTGCGTCACGACGTTCGAGCCCCCCGCGCGCGCCACGAGCTCGTCGGGGAACCCCCCCGGGCCGGCCGCCACGATCGGGCTCACGTCGAACACGAGGAGGGTGCGCACCTTCGGGAGAGCGGCGACGGCGCGCGTGACGGCGGCCTCGCGCGCATCGAGCGCACCGACGACGCGCTCGGCGTCCCCCTTGTGCCCCGTGCGCGTGCCGAGGCCGAGGAGCATGTCGTCGATCTGCGCGAGCGACTCGGTCGGAGGGAAGAACGTGGACGCCCCCTGCGAGCCGACCTTGTCGGCGAGCTTGGGCCCCGCGGGGCCGCGCGCGCCGACGACGAGGTCCGGACGGAGGGCGAGGATCGCCTCGAGGTTGGGATCGACGTAGCCGCCCACCTGCGGGAGCGCGAGCGCCTCGGGGGGGTAGTCGCAGTAGCGGGAACGGCCGACGAGCTCCTTGCCGGCGCCGATGGCGAACATGGCCTCGGTGGTCGAGGGGGAGAGGGAGACGACGCGGGCGGCGATCGCGGAGGGAGGGGGCTTGTCGCGGGTGCAGGCGAGGGTGAACGCCAGGACGAGAACACCGAGGAGAATTCCTACTCCACGGGCCGCCGCCCCGAGAACCCCACCCGCCGCCCCGAGAACCCCACCCCCCGCCCCGAGAACCCCACCCCCCGCCCCGAGAAC
>JBKQKP010000329.1:0-11556 GCA_052147435.1 Polyangiaceae bacterium
TACTTTCTCTTGAACTCTCTCGGCGTCTGATACCCGAGACTGGAATGCGGTCTTACCTCATTGTAGTGGCGGCGCCAGGTCTCGATGACGACTACGGCCTCCGTGCGGTTGCGGAACCACTCCAGGCCGAGGCACTCGTCGCGGAAGCGGCCGTTGAAGCTCTCGTCGGTCCCGTTCTGCCAGGGCTTTCCAGGGTCGATGAAGGCCGTGCCGATCTTCTCGTCGGTCATCCAGCGGAGCAGAGCCTTCGAGATGAACTCCGGGCCGTTGTCGCAGCGCAGATGGCGAGGTGCGCCGTGAGTGCTCACCAGGCGCGCGAGCACGTCGATGACGCGGGCCGAGCGGATGCTCCCCGCGACGTCGATCGCCAAGCTCTCGCGCGTCCACTCGTCGACCACGGTGAGGCACTTGATCTGGCGGCCGTCCGCACATGCATCGAACACGAAATCGATCGCCCAAACGTGGTTCGGCCCGCTCGGCGGCAGCGGACGCGGGCGGCTCGTCGCAACACGGCGACGCGGGCGTTTCTTCGGCACTTGCAGCTTTGCCTTCTTCCACAGCCGGTACGCGCGGTCGGCGCTCATCGCGTGACCTTCGCGCTCCAGGAAGATGCGCACGAAGCGGTACCCGTAGCGGGGGTACTGCGCCCCGAGCTCGCGCATGCGGGCGAGCAGCGGCGCATCGGCCTGGTCCCGCTTCGACGCGTAGCCGAGTCCTGATCTAGCAACGCCGAGCAGGGCGCACGCACGCCGCTCCGACACCCCGCGCTTCGTTGCATGCGCGACCTGCCGGCGACGCGCGGGCGCCGTCACCATTTTTTTGCGTTGATCTCCTTCATCACCTCGATCTCGAGGAGACGGTCCGCCAGCATCTTCTTCAGCTTCGTGTTCTCGGCTTCGAGCGCCCGCAGCCGCTTCGCATCGTCGGCGCTCATGCCGCCAAAGCGACGCTTCCAGACGTAGATTGTCTGGTCGCTGATGCCGTGCTTCTTCGCGACCTCGGGTACAGGGGCCTTGTCCGCCTCGCGAACGATCCGGACCATCTGCTCTTCGCTGAACTTGCTCTTCCGCATCGCCTCTCTCCGTTTCGCGCAGAGAGGGTCAACTTTCTAGCCCCGGATGGACCAATTTTCGCCAGGCAGGTCAGCCCAACCGCAATACCAGTATATAGATCCTAGTACGCCGTATCCCCTGTCGCTTCCAGACTACATCATATATCCATACAGCAATTATCCAAGCGGGACAGAGGTCTGCGCTAGCAGTTGGCAGAGCGACGACTATGTGCTTGGTGCAACTGGTTCGAACGTCGAAGTGACTTACGGCGATCCATGGCTCCCTAGCGGCTACGACTACTACTCATGGGGCGGCGAAACCGGCCCCGGCTACGCCATCTGGGGTCCAGGGGGATCTCGTGATGATACTTTCGCGCTCACTTCGAATGGGTCGATGGGACACATCTATTCCAGTGGTGGGTGGGGCTACGGATCTGTCTATACTGATAATTGGGGTGGATATTTTGGAAACAAGCTAACCAGATCGGCCGCAGCGTCCTTCGGTAATTACGAATTAGACGTGTTCGGAATGTTCTGCAACGAGGTGGCGCTTCAGATAACAACCGATGCTTTTTGGTCGAATTGGGACGACGGCAGCTGGAGCGGGTGGCAGGAATTGACAAATCCGTCGACGACTTCGTTGAACTGCTATGGCTTGGGTGCAACGGACTACCTAACTTGGCAAACAGCGGTATTTGGGCTCGGTGACGACTGAAATCTGTGGGGCGGCATTATCAGTACTGGTGTTTTTAGCGGGTGGACGAATCTCGGTAATAACGGCTGGACGCTTGCGGGAGCACCATCCGCTACCTCCTGGAGCAACTATCGGATCGATATAGCCATTCGCGATAGTGGCGGGGTCGTTCGACATGGATATGTTAACGAGTCGAATGGATATTTTTATTGGGACTCGCTGCCCGGAGCGATGCCCACCTACGGCGGCACGACCATCGATGCAGCCTCAGACCCAACAACTGTGGCGCTGGGCTATCAGAGGCTCTCAATCAGTTACGTTGGGACGGATGCCAGGATATTTACCTGGCTCTATGATGGTACGCAGAACGTCTCGACCTGGGAGAGTCAGAGCACGCTTCCGAGCACGGCGGGCGGTCTCGCCGCTGGTTCATGGTGACAGGGTCCTCGGGGGGCTTCCGTCCTCACTTGGGCGTGAGCTGCATGATGGCGTTCTCGGTCGTCCAGTACAGGCTCGTGGAACTCACGGCGATGTAGAACGGCTCCCCCGATCCGGACACGAGCGTGGTGGGTGTGCCGCCTTTGAGCGGGACACTCATGATGGCGGACTCGCTTGCCCAGTAGACGCTCGTCGCATCGGCCGTTATGCACCCGGGAAATTCCTGTCCGGAGGCGAGGGTCGTGAGCGCGCCCCCATCGAGGGGCACCTTCGTCACGGTGCCACCGAACTCGTTGCCTAACGCGCCCTGATTCGTCCAATAGACGCTGGTGGCGTCGACGGTAATGCCGAACGGACTGTTCTGGCCCGACGCGAGGGTGATTGCCGGACCGCCGCCGACGGGTGCGCTCATCACGGTGCCGGTGGAGTTGGTCCAGTAGACGGACGTGGCATCGACGGCGATTTGGCAGGCGTCGTCCGTCGTGCCATAGGAATAGAGCCCTGCCGCGAGCGTGGTCGGCGACCCGCCTTGAATAGGCGTCTTCATCACGAAGCCCGTCGGCGAGGGCGATACGCCCGCAGCGGTCCAGAATACGCTCGTGGCGCCAACGGCGATCGACTCGGGCTCGGTCTGTCCCGATGCGATAGTGATGGGAGTTCCGCCGCTGAGACTTATCCCCATCACCGAACCGGGAGTGTCGGTGCTGAACTGGCTGACGGCCGAGTTGACCCAGTAGACGGTCGTGGCGTCGACGGCGATACCGAGAGGGATGTCTTGTCCGGAAGCTAGCGTGACGGGGGTCCCGCCTCCCAAGGGTATCTTCATCACGGTGCCATCATTGCCAACGGTGGTCCAGTAGAGGTTCGTGGCGTCGACGGCGATGTCCCCAGGGAAGCTCTGCTCTGAGACGAGCGTGACGGGCGCCCCGGCCCCGGAGCTGCTGCCCGAGCTGCTGCTGCCGCTGGAACTGCTACCAGAACTGCTGCCCGAGCTGCCGCCAGAGCCGCTCCCCGAGCTACCGCTCGAACTGCTCGCGGAGCTGCTCCCTGAGGCGCTGCCGGAGCTGGAAACGCCAGAGCTGGCTCCCGTACTGGCGCCCGGGGCGCCACCATCGCTGCTCCAGTAGTTCGTGCCGAGCGCCTTGCCACCGCAGCCTGCTGCCCAGATCCAGCCACCTGAGCAAGCGAGCGCCCACGCGAACCCGAGCACTCTCATCGTCAGTCTCATCAGGCGGGCCTAAGTATGGTGTATGGTGGCCTCTATGGCGAGGAGGAACCCCGTTGCCGAAGCCCGCGGCCAGATCGCCAGGATACCGCCGGCGTTCTTGATCGCCTGGGTCTCGCCTGCATCGATGTCCTTCCTCGGACTGTCGTTTTGGCAGCGCCGCATAGGGAATGACGGCCAGGTACCCCGCCGAGAGAACACTCGGAAGGATTTCAGATTCACGTTCCTTCTCCGGAGCGAGGGACGATGTACATTTGGTGAGTGCTCGGCGCTCGGACGCCTCCGGCGAGGTGGGTGCGGGCCATGAAGCGACCCCATCGTCAGCCTTCCGTGTAGGCGCAGACTGAAATCGCTAGCTGACGATAGTACGCACTCTCGCACTCCACCGGCGGAACGTAGCCGAGGGGGGCGAATAGGAGATCCTTGGCACTTCGCGCGGTGACGCGGAAGCCAAGCCGCCCGCGGGTAACGGAACCCGCCTTATACGCACTGCGCTTCCGCTCGAGGCGTAACCGCCGACCAAATTGGCGAGCCTCGCACAGCATCGGTCTCCTCGGCTCGGTAGTGTCCGATCAGGGGGAGGATCATTTCGGTTCGAGGCGGGGAACAAGCGTCTACGATCACCGTCCGCGGAATGCCGGACGACGAGCTGAAGAAACTGGCGGAGTCGCGCCTCGGTCGGGTCCTCAAGGGGAAGTACCGCCTGGACCGCGTCCTCGGGATCGGCGGCATGGCCGTCGTGTATGCCGCGACCCACCGGAACAAGAAGCGCGTCGCGATCAAGATGCTCCACCCGGAGCTTTCCATCCGGGAGAACATCCGCACGCGTTTCCTTCGCGAAGGATACGTCGCGAACTCCGTCGACCACCCGGGGGCCGTCGCGGTGCACGACGACGACGTCGCGGAGGATGGGAGCGCGTTCGTCGTCATGGAGCTGCTCGACGGCGCGCCGGTCGATCAGGTCGCGGTGGAGCAGGGCAACAGTGGGCGGCGCGTGCCGCTCGCGCTCGTCGTGTCCATCGGCGACGCGCTGCTCGACGTGCTCGTGGCGGCGCACGCCAAGGGGATCGTTCATCGGGACATCAAGCCGGCGAATCTCTTCCTGACGAACGACGGGCGGCTCGAGGTGCTCGATTTCGGGATCGCGCGGCTCCATGACGAGACGAGCACGGGGGCCACGCAAACCGGGGCGATGATGGGGACGCCGGCGTACATGGCGCCGGAGCAAGCGCTGGCCGAATCGAGCAAGGTCGATGGGCAGACCGACCTGTGGGCCGTCGGGGCGACGCTCTTCGTGCTGCTGACAGGGGAGCTGGTGCACGAAGGGGAGAACGCGTCGCAGCTCCTGGTAGGCGCCGCGACGAAGAGGGCGCGGTCGATCTCGAGCGTCGCTCCCGAGGTCCCGAAGGCGATCGCCGCGGTGATCGACAAGGCGCTCGCGTTCCAGAAGGCGGAGAGGTGGGCGAGCGCGAAGGAGATGCGCGAGGCGCTCGCGAAGGCGTGCGTGGAGGCGACAGGGGGGCCGGTCGCGCCGCTGCCGAAGACGGAGAAGGTGACCGGGCTCGAAGCGACGATCGCGTCGGACAGGGACGTGTCGCCCGGGTCGGGCGGAGCGGGGTTCGATCCGACGGTGGACGCGAAGAGTGGTGGCGCGGGCGCGCCGGCGCTGACGACCGACGCGGCCGTCGCGAAGAGCCGGAGCGAGGAGCCGCGCGAGAGGGCGAAGCGACGCGCGCTACCGTGGCGCGGGATCTCCGTGGTGGCGCTCGCGTGTTTCGCGGTCGCGGGGGGGGTGGCGGCCTACCGCGCGGCGTACGCACCGCGGATTCGCTATTGCCTCGACACGGAAGACACCAACGACGGACCGAGGTGCGTGTTCGAGGTGGGCGCCGACATTCTCGGCAAGCGCTTTCGCGGCGCGAGTCGCGTTACGGAGCGGAGAGGTCGTGTCGTTTCGGTCGAGCACGTCAACTTCGCTGGGCTCTCCTCCGATCCGGATGATGGATTCGCGCGCCTGGAGGTCGTGCGGGACGAAAACGGCGCTGTGCGGGAGTTGATCAAGTACGACCGCTTCGGCGCGAACGTCGAGTGGCAGAAGTGGTCGGGCGATGGCAAGCGCATCGACTTCGTCGACATCGACGGGCAGACGCCACGCCACGTCGGGAACGTCTTCTCTGAAGTAAGCCTCGTCTTGAACGACGACCAGCGTGCCAACCCGCCGACGAGCTTCCAGCTGGAGTACGACGCCCAGGGACGGCGCCGGCGCATTTTTCTCGTGGGTCCAACTGGACGACCCCGGGTCGACATATCGGGGCGCTACGGCTTCCTCTACGAGTACGGAAACACCCCTGGGGTCCGTATCAAGCAGACGGACCTCGGCTTCGACGGGCAGCCAGCGCCCGACAGATCGGGGGCAGTCTTCCACCGCCGTTCCGACAACGGTTCGCCACAGGGCGATGTGAGCTATTTCGACGCCAAGGATCAGCCTGTCGCCCGGGATCACGTGCACACCTGGCGTTCCTCCACGCGCGACGACTACGCCACCAGCGCGATAGCCGCATTCGGGCTCCACGACGAGCCGGTCTCGCTTACCTCGATTCACGAGATTCGTTGCACTTGGAACGCAGCGAAGCACACCGTCGAATGCACGACCTTCGACGCGCAGGGGCGCGCGAGCTCCGGGCACGTAGCGCGTTCGACCTACGACGAGCGCGGGCTCCAGATCCTCCACGAATACCTTGATGGCCAGGGAAATCGGATGGTGCCGAAGAACCTGACGTCAGCCGAGCGCTCTCACTACGACGAGCAACGCCACGAGGTCCTGCTCGAGGAGCTCGAACCGGCGGGCGCACCGACCCCGGGCGCCGAAGGGTTCGCGCGGCGCGAATCGAAGTACGACGTGCACGACAACCGGACGGAATCTCGTTTCTACGACGAGGCCGGGCATCTCGCTCCATCGAAGGATGGCGGCGCGATTCAACGGTCAACGTTCGACGACCGGGGGCTCGAGCTGACGGAGTCGAGCTTCGATGCCGACGACCACCCGGTCGCAAACGCCCACGGCTTCTCGTCGCAGCACAAGAAGTACGATCGCTTGCGCAATCTGACCGAGGCTGCGTACTTCGGCCCCGACGGCAAGCCGACCGTGAGCGACGAGGGGTTCGCCATCAAGCGCCTCACGTACGACGAGAACGACGATCTCGTCGCGGTTTCCTACTCCGATGCGGACGGCGCGCCCACGATGTACCAGGGGGAGTATGCGACGGAACGCTTGGAGAACGACGAGCGCGGCCTCATCGTCGAGGAAGACTACATCGACGGTCACGGGGAACCGACGCTGCGAACGAAAGGCTACGCTTCCGTGAAGAAGACGCGCGACAGGAACGGCGACGTCGTCGAGGAAGCGTACTTCGGGAGGAGCGGCGAGCCGATCGTGCGTGAAGGGGGATATGCCACGAAGAAGACGACGTACGACACGCAGCGGCGCGCGATCGAGACGGCGCTCTTCGGGGTGTCCGGGGAGCCGGTCTTTGGCGAGCAGGGATGGTCCGTCGAGCGGACGACGTACGATGATCGCGGCCTCGCCGTTCGCGTCGATCACTTCGACCCAGCCAAGGCGCCCGCGATCGACAGAGCGGGGCGCGCGTCGAGCACGAAGGCGTATGACTCGCGCGGCAACGTCACCGAGGAGGTGAGCCTCGGGCTCGACGGCAAGCCGATCGCCACGCCCGACGGATTCGCGGTGAAGAAGACGGCGTATGACGACCGCGACGAGATGATCGAGGAAGCGCTCTTCGGCGCGGACGGGAAGGCGGTCGTCGGCCCGGAGGGGTGGTCGCTGCGGCGGATCCGGTACGACGACTTCGGAGACGTCGTCGAAGAGACGTCACTGGATGCAGCGCACCGGCCGGTCGCACGCGGACACGACAACGAGTTTGGCGCCTACGCGTCGAAGCGGCAGCACTTCGACGAGCGTCATCGACTCGTCGAGGAGGCGTACTTCGATGCAGGGGGCGCCCCCGCGACAGGGGGCAAGGCGGGGACGGCGATCGTTCGCTACAAGCGCGACTCCTACGGGCGCGTGATCGAGACTTCGTATTTCGACGGCACGGGGACACCGGTGGCGTCCAACGAAAGGAAGGTCGTCGTCCTCTCGCGTTACGACGATGCCGGGCGACTGATCGAGCAGCGCTTCGTGGATGCGTCGGGCAAGTCGCGCGAAGCGAGCGACGGCTGCTCGGGGCGCCGGACGAAGTACGACCCGCAGGGGCACGTCGTGGAGGAGGCGTGCCTCGACGCGAAGGACGGCGTCACGCTGTCGGCGGACGGGTGGGCCATCGAGCGTACGCAGCGCGACGCGCGAGGCAACGCGGTCGATACGTCGACGTATGGTCCGGATGGTGCGCTCAAGGCCGACAAATGGGGGGTCGCGCGTCACACGACGCGCTTCGACGAGCGGAACCTGGTCCAGGAGACCGCCTTCCTCGACGAGCACGGGAAGCCGGTTCGCGACGACGGTACCCATTCCTATGGATACGAGTTCTCGACCGATGCGGCCAAGGCGAGCTCCGCTCCCGAGCTGGCGTCCCGAGCTTCGATGGACGAGAACGGACACCTCCCTCCGGTGACGATCCAGGCGATCATTCGTCAGAGCCTGCCGGCGTTCAGGGAGTGTTATGCGGCCAGCGCGAAGGGAGACGCCAAGCGCGAAGGGACCACCGCGACCATGTTCTTCATCGAACAGGACGGCTCGGTGAGCAGGGCGAGAGACGCGGGCTCCACGCTGAGGGACAAGGCGGTCGTCGCCTGCGTAACGAAGGCGTTCGAGGCGCTGAGGTTCCCGAAGAGGAGCTCGCACGCGATGGTCAGCGTAGCGTACCGGATTCTGTTCGGGCCGTGAGGCGATGCGGATGGACCGGCGTCTTTTGGGACGCTCACTTGCCGCGGGCCCTACTCGCCAACGGGTGCCGCCGCGTCGTACGCTATTGGGCTGGTGTGTCGTGCCGGAGCCACCGGCCGCACCTCGCGAGGAGAACGATGGAAGGCAGCGGCGCGTTGGCTCTGGGCTCGCTAGCTCTCCTCGTGGCGGCGTGTAGCGGAGGAGGCGGCCCGGCGGGCAACGGCGGCAGCTCCTCTGGAGGCTCGGGGAGCAGCAGCGGGGCTGGCAGCGGCAGTAGCTCGGGCAGCGTCTCGGCGAGCGGCAGCGGCTCGAGCAGCGGAAGCGGAAGCGGCTCGGGAAGCGGCAGCGGTTCGAGTAGCGGAAGCGGCAGCGGCTCGAGCAGTGGCGGTGGCTCCGGAAGCAGCAGCGGTTCGAGCAGTGGCGGCAGCTCCGGAAGCAGCAGCGGTTCGAGCAGCGGGAGCGGGAGTAGCTCGGGAAGCAGTAGCGGATCGGACGGCGGGTCGAGCGATGGGGGCGATTCGGGGACGGGCGACGGCGGGGGCGACGCGGGGGTCTGCGTGTCCGGAACGACGGAGTGTACGAGCGCGACGCAGGTTGAAACCTGCGGGACGAACGGCCAGTGGGGGGCGGCGACGACGTGCGCGTTCACCTGCGTCGGTACGATCGGCGCGGTGGGCGGTAGCTGCGGGGCTTGCGTGCCCGGCGCGCAGCAGTGCTCTACGGGCTCGGCTGTCGAGACGTGCGGCGCCAACGGTCAGTGGGGTACTCCGTGGTCCTGCGCAACCGGCGCATGCAGCGGCGGAGCATGCACCGGGTCGACGACGACAGCATCGAGCTGCAGAGACGGCGGTGCGGGGATGAGCACATGCGGTGCTGACGCCGGGGTGAGTTGCTGCGCGAGCTTGGAAGTCTCGGGCGGCACGTTCTACAGGACGTATACGAGCACCGACGCGGGCCCGACCGCTGAGGCAGACCCCGCGACGGTCAGCGGCTTCCGCCTGGACGAGTACCTGGTGACGGTGGGGCGCTTCCGTCAGTTCGTGGGCGCCGCCGTGCTCCCCGACGGTGGCGCGGGCTGGGTGCCCCCCGCCGGCTCCGGCAAGCACACGCACCTGAACGGCGGCCTGGGCCTCGTCGACGTTGCTGAGGAAGATGCCGGGGTTGCGTACGAGCCGGGTTGGCTCGCGTCGGACGATCAACAAATCTCCCCGACGGACTCGAATCTGTCGTGTGCAGGGGCTTACGACACGTGGACGAATTCGCCGGGCACGCAAGAGAGCTTCCCGATGACCTGCATCAACTGGTGGGAGGCGTATGCGTTCTGTATCTGGGACGGGGGGTTCCTGCCGAGTGACGCGGAAGCGGAGTACGCGGCGGCGGGCGGGAGCGAGCAACTGCAATACCCGTGGGGCTCGACCGCCCCCGGGACCGGCAACGAGTATGCGATCTACGGCTGCTACTACCCGTCCGGGACGGGGGACGGCAGCTACCTCAACTGCACGGGCGTCACCAACATCGCGCCGGTGGGGACTACGACGCTGGGGGCGGGGCGGTGGGGGCAGCTCGACCTCGCCGGTGAGCTCATCGAGTGGAATCTGGACTGGTGGAATGCGAACGCCGCCTACGTCGATCCTTGTACGGATTGCGTTTACCTGACCGAGACCGGGCTGCCCTACGTGGCGGTGCAGGACTCGGCGTACGACGATCCCGGGTCGGTGCTCTCTCCCCGGTTCTTTTCGGTCGATCCGGTTCGGGACAGCGCGGTCGGGTTCCGGTGCGCGAGGAGTCCGTGAGGGGTGCCCCCACTCGCAGGTGCTCGGCGCAAGGCGCCTGCGGTCACCAATTTGGTCGGCGGTTACGCCTCGAGCAGAAGCGCAGTGCGTATAGGGCGGGTTCCGTTACCCGCGGGCGGCTTGGCTTCCGCGTCACCGCGCGAAGTGCCAAGGATCTCCTATTCGCCGTTCACGCTCCTTCGCGTCACCTCCTGCGAACGATTCGACGGTCGGTCAACCGCGCCAGTCTCGCGACCCCGTTGCACCGCTACGTGGCGCCGCGACGCTGCGGCGCGACGCGTCCGCGCCACGCATTCGCGTCCGCGAATCCGTCCACTTGGCAGCGTCCCGCGCCACGTGGCTCCGCCACGCCCTACGGCTACGCAGCTCCGCACCTCGATCTATTTTCGGCCGCGCGCCGGTGAGACGCGGTCAGCGAGGCATTTCGCCCTCCTCATTCGACCTGAGTCCCGAACGTGGGGTCGCGGTAGCCTTCCCGTCTACCCGATTCCGCGCGACGATGGCGAGGGCGGCGTTGCGCTCCGCCGACACCGTTGCGACGCGCGAGGGAGGGAGGTCGATGACTTACGGTGCGAGTTCCGTCGGTCCCTCCCCGAGGGCTGAATCATCGTGAAGGGAGGCGCCCCTCCACCCGACGACATCGGGCTCAACCTCGAGGATGCCCTTTCGTGGTTCCCTCACGAGAAGGATGCGCCGCCCTACGTGTTCATCCGCGTGAGCGAGGAACACGTGCAGGCGTGGACCTCTCTGCTCGGCGTAGCCGTTCGGCGCTGCTACGTGAGCGACATCGTCGTCAAGGAAAGGGCCGAGGCGACGGGTGCCTCGGAGGAGGAGCTCATCAAAGCGAAGCTCCCCGACGCGGGCTCCACCATGTCGGGCGACTTCGGAGAGATCCTCGTCTATTTCTACCAAGCAGCGAAGACGCTTCCAAAGGCGGCAATAGGGCCCCGGAAGTGGCGCCTGAAGCAGGATCGCACCAAACCCGCGCCGTACTCCGACGTCGTCCACTTCGTGCTGCCCTCGTGGCCCTCGCCGGGCCCCGACGATCTCTTGCTCTGCTCAGAGGTCAAGAGCAAGGCCACCGCTGGGAACTTTGCGCCGATAAAGAAAGCGATCGAGGACAGCGGAACGGACCGGACCGGTCGCCTCGCAAAGACGCTCGTCTGGTTACGCGAGCGTGCGCTGTTCGAGCCTGTGGTGGTGAGAAAAGCGTTCGGGGTCATCATGCGGCCCGAGCGTACCGATGATGAAGGCCGCCGACGCGGCGGAGAGCGATCACTTTTCCCACGTTCTCGATGGCTCGCGAGACGGGTGCGTCTCCGCCGAGTGCCATGTGCGGACGATCCTCGTTGTAATAGGCGACATGCTCGCGGACGAGACGGAGCAGATGGCGCTCGCCGAGCACGATCACGTGATCGAGCAACTCGCGCCGCAGTGTCCCCACCCAACGTTCCG
>JBKQKP010000330.1:0-3525 GCA_052147435.1 Polyangiaceae bacterium
CCGACGCTCTTCCTATCTGTGGCGGTAGCCCGTTTGGTCGCCCCGTCACGCTCGCTCTCGTCGCGCTTGGCGATCGCCGAATGCGCGGCCACGAAGTCTTGAAATCCGCCCGGGTAAATGTCCACGACTCCGTCCCGGACGCTCACGATTCGGGTCGTCGTGTTCTCGAGAAAGCGGCGGTCGTGCGAAACGAGGATGACCGTCCCCTCGAAGCCGACGAGCGCCTCCTCGAGGATCTCGGCGGCGGGAATGTCGAGGTGGTTCGTGGGCTCGTCCAGGAAGAGCAGGTTGCGCGGTTCGAGGAGCAGCTTCGCCAGCGCGAGGCGTGAGCACTCGCCCCCCGAGAATCCCGAGACGACGCGGAGCGTGTCGTCACCGTAGAACCGGAATCGCGCGAGATACTGTCGCGCGGTCTCCACGGTGAAGTCTCCGCGTACTCGCCGCACGTTGTCGACCGCGGTGAGCGACGGGTCCACCTCGCCGAGGTGTTGGTCGAAGTAGCCTTCTTGGAGGTTCGTCCCCCGCTTGACGTCCCCGCGGTCGCCCGACATACCCTTCCCCGCCAGGAGCTTCAGGAGCGTCGTCTTCCCGGCACCGTTGGGCCCGACGATCCCGATTCGCTCGCCGCGACGAACGAGGATCTCCACCCCATCGAACAGCACGCGGCCCCCCCGCTCGGCCTCGAGCCCTCGGCATTCGAGGACGATGTCCCCGGTCCGATTGGCAGGCGCGAAGCGGAACGCGATCTTTTCGGCCGCTTGCCAGATGTCCTCGGGACGCTCGAGGCGCTCCATCTTGTCGAGCATTTTGCGACGGCTCTGCGCCTGCTTCGTCTTTTGCCCGGCGATGTTCTTCCGGATGAAGTCTTCCGTCTTGCCGATGAGCGCCTGCTGCCTCTCCACGAGCGCCCTCTCGCGCTCCAGGTCCTCCTGGCGCGCGACCGCGTAGTCGCTGTACTTGAGGGGGTAGACGCGGAGCATCCGCGAGCCCAGCTCCAGGGTCTGCGGGCAGACGTTGTCGAGGAACTGACGGTCGTGGCTCACGACGAGCACCGCGCCGCGGTAGCCGACGAGCCACGACTCGAGCCACGCGATCGTGTCGAGGTCGAGGTGGTTCGTGGGCTCGTCGAGGAGCAGCAGATCTGGCTGCTGGGCCAGGACGACGCCGAGCTGCAGGCGCCCGCGCTCCCCTCCGGAGAGCGACGCGATGGGACGCTCGAGATCCTTGTCGCTGAAACCGAGCTTGTGGGCGAGCATCCCGACCTCGCGCTCGAGCTCGTCGCCGCGAGCGAGGTGGTAGCGATCCTGGACGTTCGAGAGACGGTCGAGGGCACGCGCGTCGCCGCTCGCCGCGTCGTGGAGCGCCTTCGTGAGCTCTTCGCGGAGCGCCATCACGTCGCGAAAGCCCGAGAGGAACGCGCCGAGAACGTCCCCCTCCGGCTTGAGCTCGTGCGACTGGCGGTAGTAGCCGAGCGAGACCTCCTTCTTGATCACCGCCGTCCCCGCGTCCGGCTCCGCCTCTCCGGCGATGAGGCGGAGGAGGGTCGACTTTCCGGCGCCGTTGGGGGCGACGAGAGCGGCGCGCTCGCCGAGCGCAAGACTGAACGTCACATTTTCGAAGAGAACGTCGCCGGCGTAACCAAAGCCGAGCCCGGCAACCTGAAGGACGGTCATCGAGGAGCCGTACCTAGCATGGTATCGTGGGTGGGCGAGAGCGCCGGGCTGGCTCCCGCGCTGACGCTCCCCCTTCCCCCCGCTCGGAACCATGCTCGTCTCGTCCACCGCCGCTGAACGACCGCTTTTCGTCCCGGAGACGAGATTCGGCCGATGGTTCCTTGGCACCGAAACGTGGTTCCAGTCGGTCTTGAAGGTGGCGCTCCTCGACCTCTTTCGCCTCATCGACGACCGGAAGAAGAGCTACCCCGTGGTCGTCGACGTCGGGTGCGGCATGGGGCGGTCGTTTCGGCTCATGAAGATTCTCTTTCGCCCGACTCGCCTCATCGGCATCGACTACGAGGACGAAAACCTCGAGGCCGCGAGAAAGCGCACGGAATCGGAGCGGATCGAGGTCGACTTTCTCAGGAACGACTGCGCAGCGATCGATCTGCCGGACGCGAGCGCGGATTTGCTCCTGTGCCACCAGACCTTCCACCACCTCGTCCAGCAGGAAAAAGCACTGCGGGAGTTTCGCCGAGTCCTCAAGCCGGGGGGTCTGCTTCTCTTCGCCGAGTCCACGAGGGCCTACATCCACTCGTGGATCATCCGCCTCCTCTTCGCGCACCCGATGGACGTGCAGCGGACGGCCGACGAATACCTGGCAATGGTCCGCGCCGCCGGCTTCGAGTTCGAGGAGCGAAACGTGTCCTTGCCTTACCTGTGGTGGAGCCGCCCGGACCTGGGGATCCTCGAGCGCCTGGGGTTTTCGCCGAAGAGGCGCGGGGATCGAGTCGAGACGCTGGTGAACGTCGTCGCCCGCAAGCCGGAGTGACGGGCTCGACGCGGTCTATCGAACGACGTCGCTGAGCGCCCTCACGGTATCGTCGAACGACACGGCCTCTCGGGAGTCCTGCCGCAAGAAGCGCTCGACGGCCGGCATGTGGGCGAGGGCGGCGTCGAGGTCGCGGTCGCTCCCCTTGGCATACGCGCCGAGCGTCACGAGATCGCGCTTTGCCTCGTACGTCGCGATCATCCCGCGCAGGCGCGCCGCCGACTCGCGGTGCTCGTGCGAGACGATCGAGTCCATCACGCGCGAGAGCGAGAGGCTCACGTCTACGGCGGGGTACCGGCCGCGCGCCGCGATTGTGCGGTCGAGGACGATGTGTCCGTCGAGGATGCCCCGGGTCTCATCGGCGACCGGCTCGTCGAGATCGCCCCCCTCGACGAGGACGGTGTAGACCGCCGTGATCGACCCCCGCGGCCCCTGCCCGGAACGCTCGAGGAGGCGAGGGAGGACGGCGAAGACACTCGGGGGGAAACCGCGTCGCGCCGGGGGTTCTCCGGCGGCGAGCCCCACCTCACGCTGAGCGCGCGCGAAGCGCGTGACGGAATCGACGAGGAGCATGACCCTCTTGCCTGCATCCCGGAACGACTCGGCGTAGGCCGTCGCCACTTGGGCGGCGCGGAGCCGCTCCAGCGCGGGTGCATCGCTCGTGGCAACCACGACGACGCTCTTCTCCCGCCCCTCGCGACCAAGCGCATGCTCGAGGAACTCACCCACCTCGCGGCCCCGCTCACCGACGAGCGCCACGACCACGGCGTCCGCGTCGACGCCGCGCGCGATCGAGCCGAGCAGCATGCTCTTGCCGACGCCCGCCCCCGCGAACAGGCCTGTCATCCTCGCGAACACCAACAACCCGACCGTCATTCTCGACGAGTGCAAGCAGATGGCGGAGATCCCCAATCTGCCCAGCATCTTCACCGTGACGCTGATCCCGGCGCTCGCGGCGGCGGCGCAGGCCAATCCGGTCAATGCGCTCGCGGTCACGCAGATCGTCGACGAGATGGAAAAGCAGATCGGTCTCAGCGG
>JBKQKP010000331.1:0-18331 GCA_052147435.1 Polyangiaceae bacterium
CACCACGAACGCGAGCGCCCCTATGAAGATCAGCGCGCCTCGCTTCGGCGTGGGCGCGCGATCCGGCGCGGACGCGTCCGGCGATCGCGTCGCCGTCAGCGACGTCTCCGGGCGCACGCGCGCGGGCGGACCTATCGCGCGCGTCGGCCCGAGCGACTCTTCGTCCGCGACGTGAGGCCCCTCGATCGCCCCGCCGCTCCGGAGCGGCTTGCGGAACGGCGTGCTCGCCGCCTTGCTCGCCGCCCCCCCCGACGGCAGGAGCCGCTCGCTCGCAAACGGACCGGACGCGGCGGGCGCTGCGGACCGATCCGAATCGACCGGCGTGAACGGGGGTGGCCGCACCGAGGAGGCGGACACTTCGTGGACGTGTCGAACGCGCGCCGCGCTCTCCGCGTTCGCAAACGGCCAGAGGGCGTCGGCCAGCGCACCGACGTCGGGGTAGCGCAGCGCGGGGTCCCGGCGCAGGCACTTGAGGATGACCGCCTCCAGCTCGAGGGGGAGGCTCGGCATGTACTGGCGCGGCGGCGTCGGCTCGACGTGCATGATCATCCCGTACACTTCGCCGATCGGCTGCCCCTCCTGCCCGAACGGCACGCACGCCGTGACGAGCTCGTAGAGGATCACGCCGAGCGCCCAGATGTCGGTGCGCGCGTCGACGTTCTTCGCCTCTTTCACCTGCTCCGGCGACATGTAGTGAGGCGTCCCGATAGGCGCCCCCGTCGACGTGAGCGCCTCGCCGACGCTCTCCTTCGAGACGCCGAAGTCGAGCACCTTGAGCATCCGGGAGCGACCGACGCTCGCGAGGAACAGGTTCGACGGCTTCAGATCCCGATGCACGATACCCATCCCGTGCACCTCGGCGAGCGCGACGCAGGCCTGGAGCACGTAGTCGACGGCGAGCGCGACGGGCATCGCCCCCCCTTCGTCGATCTCGTCGGCGAGGTCGCGCCCCGTGAGCATCTCCATGACCAGGTACGGCACGTTCGGCTCGATCCGGCCGAAGTCGAAGACACGGACGAAGTGCGGGCTCTTCACGCGCGCGGCGAGCCGGGCCTCGCGGAGGAAGCGCGCGCAGAGGACGTCGTACGCCGCGTACTCCGGCTTCATGAACTTGATCGCGACTTCCTGCTCGAGCTCGGGATACCGGCCTAGGGCCACGACGCCCATGCCGCCCGCGCGGAGCACCCGCTCGACGATGTAGCGCCCCGCGATCTTCTGACCGATGAGCGACGTGACGAACGGATGCGGCGGCCCGTCTCTCATGCTCACCCCCGAGTGCCGTCGCTCGCCGCGATCACGGCGGCCCGCCGCAGTTCATCAGGCACTGCAAGTAGGGGCTGCAGGTTGGGTCCGACTGGCACGTCGTCGCCGCGGAGCAGCTCGTGTTCGCGGGGCCGATGAGGGGGTCGACGCACTGGGCGCATTGCATCGACGGAGAGCCGAAGTTGCCGCCGCATACGGAGGCGTCGCAAACGCCGAGGCAAGACGCCGTGTCGGTGCAGAGGCAACCCGCGTCGACCGCGTACGCTTCGAGCACCGCGATCGCCGCGCCGTTCGTGTTGCGGCAGCAGCCACCGCATCCCCCTTGCGCCGAAGCGTCGCACTCGCCGGCGCCGGAGTCGGGTGGGGGAGGAGGCGGGCCGTCTCCATGCGCGTCGGGGGGGTGACTCCCGTCGGGAGGGTGGGCCGCGTCGAACGGTGCGCTCGCGTCCGTCGCCGCGTCCGTCGCGATTGTCGCGTCACCCCCGCCGACGCTCGCGTCCTCTTCGTACGTGAGATCCTCGATCCCGAGGATCCCCCGGCACCCGCAGAGCGTGATCAGGCCGAACGCGAGGAGGCGCGCGCGCTTCAAAGGTCGCCTCCGATCACGAGACCGTTGGCGAGGCCGATCATCGGCGCGACGCGGAGCGCCGAGTGCGTCTTCGCCGGGCTCGACGGCGCGAGGATGATCAAGAGCGCCGACACGGCGACCCCCGCGCACCCCACGCCCACCAGCACCGAGGAAGCGTCTGCCGCGTGCTCGGCGCTCGCGCTCTGCGACGGTGCGTTCGGGTTCGAGCACACCGTCCCGTTGCACCCGGTGTCGGCTTGATGCCACGTCGAGAGCGCGCTCGCGCCGAACCCGAAGCCGACGGCGGCCACCGCGAGAGATATCCCGCCCGTGACGAAGCCGGCTGTGCGCATCGACGAACCGCTGTCACTCGGTGGTGGCGGAGCGGGCGCAGGAGTCGCGCTCGTCGTGGGTGCAGGCGCGATCGTCGAGGGGAGCGCCGTCGGCGCGGGGGGAGGGGGGGCGCTGGGGGCGGTGGGAACGGGCGCGGGCGCGACGGAGGGCGGCTTGGGCTCGTCCTCGAGGATCGGGACGGTGACGTCTACCGTCTTTCCTTCCCCCGCGATCGTGATCGTCTTGTGCCAGGTCTCCTTCCCGGGCGCCCGCGCTTCGAACGTGTGATCCCCCGCGTCGATCGGGAGCGGCGTCCCCAGCTCGGCCGAGCCGACGGGTTTCTCATCGCGCGAGATCTGGAGGCCCGGCACGCCCATCGCGACGACGATCCGCGCGCGCGTCAGGCGTGGCTCGAGCGCTCGCACGTGTCCGAGCGCAGCCGTCTCGCGATCGGTGCGGTGGTCCTTGCGCGCTTCGCTCGCTGCCAGATTGAAGTCTCCCCAGGCCGTCGCCAGCCTCCCCTCTCCTTCGTGGCAGAGCGCAATCGCGAGCAGCGTCCCCCCACCTGGGTCGAGCTGCTGGCTCTCGACGAGCTTCGGGCACGCCTCGGCGAAATGCTTGTCCTGCATCAGGCGCTTCCCCTCCTCGAAGAGCGCCTGAGCGGTGGTCACGTCGCTGCCGGACTGCGCGCGCGCCGTGGAGGTCGCAAGGAGGGCTGCACCGAGGAGGAGCCATCGTGCTCGGGCCATCGTCACTCCGGCAATAGTACGCGAGGACGTTCGCAGGCGGAGCCCCTCTTCTCAGTGCTTGTCGGCTTTGGGCTCGTCGAGATCGACGCGGATCGTCACGGGGGCGGAGTCCACTTCGTCCGCCAGCTGCGGGACCCCGTCCGGTCCGAGTACGACCACGACCCTCGCTTCGCCGTCGGCCGTCGCGTCGGCCTCCGTGCCGCCCGCTTTCTCTTGCGCGATGTCTTGGCGGACCTTCGCGGCGAGCGTCTTCGTGAGGACCGGATCGGGGACCGTCGCTTCGAGGCGCTTGCGCGGGGGTTCTTTCTTCGGTCCGCTCACGATCCTACGATTGTCCACTCGTGGGCCTACGCGTCAAGACGTGCGAATTCGACGACTCACGGGCACGCCATTTGTATCGAGGTCCTCTCATGCGCCCGGCTTCGCGGCACCTCCTGGCTCTCGGCGCTGCCGGCCTCGCGCTCCTCGTGGGCCCATGGACGCCGGCATGCTCAGGCGGATCGACGCCGGGCACCTCCGCCACTTCCACGCCTGACGCGGCCGTAGGCGGAGAGCACGACTGCTGCGCCGAGATCGTCGCCGACGGGGCCGCCTCAACTAACATCGGTGACGTCGCGCGCGCCGCAGCGCTAGGCGAGCGCGGTCTTGAACAGCGAGAGGAGCTCCCCCCACGCCTTCTCCGCCGCGTCGCGGTTATAGACCTGGGCATCCGGCGGACACCAGCCGTGCATCGTCCCTTCGAACACTTCGACTGTCGCCGGGAGCGACGCTTGGGCGAACGCAGCTTTGAGCGCCCCCTTCGCGTCCGGTTGCTTCGCGTCGTCGCTGGCGGCGATCGCGATGAGGAAATGCGCCTTCATCTTCGGAATCAGGAGGTGCGGGCTATCCGGCTTGTCGGTCACCAGCCCTCCGCCGTGGAACGTCGCCGCGGCCCCGATGCGATCCGGGTTCGTCGCCGCCGTGCGAAGGACGAGCGGCCCCCCCATGCAGTAGCCGGTCGTCCCCATCTTGCGCGACTTGTCGACCGACGGCTGCTGATCGAGCCACGCCGTGAGCGCCTTCGCGTCGGTGACCTCGGTCTCCGGCGTGAGCGAATGCATGAGCCCCATCAGCGCGTCGCGCGTCGCCGGATCGTTGAAATCCGCATGTGGAGATGACGTCGGCGCCTTCTTCGTCCGGTAGAAGGGGTTCACCACGAGCACGGCGTATCCCGACTCGGCGAGGCGCTTCCCCATCTGACGGAACGCCGGACGGAGACCGAAGATGTCGGGCCAGACGAGGACCGCCGGAGCCGTGCCGGTCGCCGGATGTACGAAGTAGGCATCGCAGGCGCCGTCCGGCGTCGTGATGCTGACCTCCGACTCGGTCGTCTCCACCGCGTTGGCTGCCGGAGCGACAGCCGCCCCCGATGCCGCCGCCGTCGGCGCGTGCGTCTGATCTGCCGACTTGCACCCGAGCGGCAGGAGCGACGCGAGCCCTGCGCCTACGGAGAGAGAGCCGAAGCCTCGCCGCGAGAGCACCTCGGCGCGAAGGCGGTACGCGACCATGTCGTCGAAGGAATCGTTGTCGCACATGGAACGGAGTAGACGCGTTCTTCGGGAGCGAGACAAGAGCGCCTGCACCCCGCTCAGCGGGTCGCGGAGTCGGCCGCGCCGGCGTCGGTCGCGGCGATCCACGCGCGCACCTTCGCCCCCTCGGCCGGGAGCCCCGCCGCCTCGAGCTCGGATGCCGCGCGTTTGGCGAGGGCGACGGCGCGCGCGGCGTCCTTCGTCTCTGCCAGGACGGCGCGCGCCGTCGCGAACCGGACGTCCGCGCGGATCGCGGGCTCTCCCCGCGTCGTATCGGCGATCTCTCGCGCGTGCTCGAGGTCGGCGAGCGCTTCGGCGTTCCGGTGCACGGAGAGGAGTGCCTCGCCGCGGGCGAGCAGGGGCACCATGTCGCCGCGTCGCCCGAGCTGTTTCTCGCTCGACTCGAGGACCTGCGTCGCATTCGCGATCGCTCCGGCCGAATCGCCGCGATGCGCCTTGCAGAGGGCGACGACGCCGATGGCCGACTCCTTCTCGGGGCCCGGCTTCCCCTCGCGCGCGAAGATCGCGAGCGCGCGCTCCGCTTCCGGCTCCGCCTCGTGATAGAGCCCCCGCTGCGCGAGCCGCCGCGCGAAGTCCGCGCAAAAGGTCCCGGACTCGTGACTCCCCTTCTTGCCGAGGACCCCGTCGAGCTGGGCGATCCCCTGGTCGAACGAAGTCTCCCCCTCGCTCACGCTTCCGGAGCACGCGAGCGCCTGCCCCAGGTAGATCCGCGCGCTTGCGATCTGCCACTCGACGCGCGCGAGCGAGAGCTCCTTGCGCGCGAGCGTCTGGGCGGCCCCATAGTCGCCGAGCTCGTTCTTGATATCCGCCAGATCCCCGAGCGACCGGAGAGATGCGACGTTCGCCTCCCCGAGAAGCGCGACGCGATCGCGGTAGAGCGCCTCGTAGAGCGGGATCGACTCTTCGACGGCCCCCTCGTACCAGAGGCTGTCGGCGAGGTGCGACTTCGCCTCGAGCGTCGGTGGAGCGTTCGGCCCGAGGACCCGCTCCCGGATGGCGAGCGCTTGCTGCGCGTCCTGTCTCGCCTCCTTGTCCTGGTTCTGCCGTTGCTCGACGCGAGAACGCGCGACGAAGAGATCGGCGCGGAGCAGATCGTTGTCTGGGACCCGGGCGATCACGGCGTCCGCGATGCGTGCGTCCCGCTCCGCCTCTGCGAAGGTCCGGAGCGCGCCGTTCGCCCACACGAGCCCCGTCCAGCCGTGCGCCGCGGCGACGTCGTGCTTGGAGCGCTCTCCGTCGATGGCGGCATCGAGGTACGCGTCGAAGGCAACCTGGGGCTTGCCCATGCTCGCCGCAGCGTCCGCCACGGCGAGCGAGGCGTCGGCGCGAAGGGGCGTGTAGCCCGCGACGGCGGGGTCCGCGGCGAGCGCCGTCGCGAGGGGGAGCGCCTCGTCGAACTTCGCCGCGTTCAACAGCGCCTGGACGTCCGCGAGCCTCTTCCGCGCGTCGTCCACCGCGCGTCGCTGCGCCTCGTCCTTCGGCGGCGCGAACGGCGCGCGCAGGACGGAGACGTCGCTGCACGAGTCGACCGGAGTCAGCCTCGCGGCGGCTTCGACGGATCGGTCGAGGGTCTTGTCGTCCGCATGAGCGAGAAGGTTCACGGTGGCCTTCAGCTCTTTGGAGCGCTGACCGAGGCACCCCATCCGAAGGTCGAGCGCCTCGGAGGACTGCGTGCCGCGCACGCGCGTGGCTTCGCAGGCGTCGGTGCTCGCGGCGATCCAGGACGCCGCGTACTTGTCGAGGATCGGTTTCGTGTGGGCGAAGGCCTCGTCGGCCAGCTCGCTGCCCGTGGCCTTGAAAGCCCGCCGCACCTCCTCGGCGCGCGCTGCGCTCCACGCCGGCGCGAGCTCCTGCTCGGCGCCGCGGCAAACCTTCGGCGGCCCCGGCCGCAGGGCCACGAGCGCCGTCATACCCGCCGCCATCGCCACGGCTCCTCCTCTTGCCAGCCAGCGAACAGGAGCCCCTAGCGCTCGCTCGAGGGCCTCGAGGAGCTCGCTCATCGATACGAAGCGCTTGTTCGCCGTTCCGTCGAGCCCACGAACGATCACACGCCGCACTCCGCGCGGGCACCGTACTCCGCTGGGCACCGGCCGGATGCGTGCGGAGTAGATGTTGCTCGCGAGGGTCGTCAGGCTCTCCCCCTCGAACGGCAGGACGCCGCAGATCGCCTCGTAGAGCGCTACACAGAATGCGAATTGGTCGCTGCGCGCCGTCGCCGTTTCCCCGAGGATCTGCTCGGGCGCCATGTACGCAGGAGTCCCCAGGATCGAGCCCACGCGAGTGATCGGCGTGGACAGCCCCGCCTTGTGGTCGACCCCGGTCTCGCTCAGCGCGATCTTGTCGGTCTTTTCGGACGCCTCCTCCGTGCGCTCCTCGAGCCGTGCGAGGCCGAAGTCGAGCACCTTCGCGTGCCCTTGCTCGTCCACGAGCACGTTGTCGGACTTGAAGTCGCGGTGGAGGATCCCCGCGGCGTGCGCGGCCTCGAGACCGCGCCCCGCCTGGATGTACATCTCCACGAGCGCGCGGGGCCGAGGCTTCGTCTGGTACCGCCACTCGCGCAGGGTCGTGCCGCGCACGTACTCCATCGCGATGAACACGTCGTTGCCAAACGTGCCGACGTCGTAGACCGAGACGACGTTCGGGTGCGACACCTTCGCCATCGCCTGCGCCTCGCGCAGCAGCCGCGCCCGCGTCTCGCCCGCCGAGAGCCCCGCCGTCGCCTCCGCTCGCAAGACCTTGATCGCGACGCGCCGTTCGAGCTCGCCGTCGAACGCGAGATACACCACCCCCATTCCACCGTGCCCGAGGTGCTTGAGGATGACGTACCGACCGAGCCTCGCACCCGGCGAGAGCTCGCCCCCCGTGGTGCCCTGTTCGGTCCCTCGCCCCGCCCCAGACACTTCCGGCGGGCTCCCCTCGTTCCTCGTTGCCGGGAGGGCCCGCTCGGAGACGTGAGCCACCGCGCGGAGAAACGCTTCTTCCTCGAGCGATGACGGCTTCTTCACCGATCGGCGAATGTATCATCCGGGCGCGCCGCGCGATCGTCACTGGATGATGATGAGGTCGTCGAGCGCGGGGCCGTACGCGCACCCCCCTTGGTGCGTGTCCCAGATCGTCTGGACCAGGTACTCGGTCCCCTGGTTTGCGAGGTGCCCGTACTGATCGGACGTGTAAGGCGCCCCCTCCCCGAGGTCGTAGTTGTAGTGCTTGAGCAGACTGATTTCGCCCGAGCGCTTGGCCTCGATGGGGGAGACCCCGAGGGAGTAGTAGACGGTCGTCAGCGGGCCCGGGATCCACGCGCAGATGTCGCCGATCTCGGGGTAGTAACCGCTGCCGTCGGCGCCGGGATCCGTCGCCGACTCGGCGATCTCGTGGAACGCCGCGGTGTTCGCCTCGTCGATTGCGTACCCGTTCGGCCCGTAGAGCCACGCGCCGCCTCCCCACGCGCTCCCCTCGAGCGCGGAGCAGTACGCGGGGCTTCCGATGAGCGCGTACTGCCCGGTGAACGAGCCTCCTCCGGGCTTCGTGAGCGTCCCCTGCTCGTGCCAGCCCAGGTAGTCCTCGCACAGCTCACCGATCTCGTCGCTCACCGCGACTTCGTCGTCCGTGAACACGACGTAGACCGCCGAGCTCGAGGCAAGCACGGGCGTGCCGTGTTCGTTGACGATGTCGATGATGTCGGCGTCGCCGAGGGTGTCGGTGCCGCCGACGAGCGTGCCGTGGGCGTGGTCGTTCTCGTAGACCGCCGGCATGATCTTGAGCGCGCCCGGGTGATGAGACGCGCCATCCTCATACCCCTCCACGACCGCCCAGTACGACGTCGACGACAGCGAGCCAAGGAAGGACAGGATGGTCGACTCGTAGTTGGTGGGCCAAGAGGTCCCGTAGAAGATCGGGACGACGTCGATCGTGCCGGTCATCAGGGGCCCCCCCTGGTAGCTGGGCTCGAGGCCCGGATTCTTGCCGGAGACGATGCCATCGGGGTGGGCGCGCGACGACGAAGTGTCGTCCTGCGCCGGCGCGACGGGCGGGAGAGGGGTGATGCGCGCGACGGCGGCAGGCGCCGAGGCCGCGGCGGGCGATCCCGGCGAGCCGTCGGGGGCCCCGCAACCGACGGCACCGAGCGCGAGGGGAGAGACGGAGAGCATGGCGATGGCGATGGCGTTGCGATGAGACGTGTTCATGAAAGGCTCCTTCGTTGAAGTGGTTGTCGGCCGGCAAAATGCGCGGCTACTCCTCGCGGACGCACTCGCCTGCGGTCGGGTTCCAGCGCGTCAGCACCGGGCACGTGCACTGGTCGATGTAGACCTCGTTGGCCGGGCACTTGGTCGACAGCGCCCCGATGAGCGCGCACTGCGGAGTCCCGAGGCCGGTCACGAGGTCGTAGCCCGTCACCGCGTCGTAGGCGCCGTTCGTCCCGCTCGTGACGTCGTTGAAGTGCGCGTCGTACTCGCGCTCTCCGTAAGCCTGGTAGTACATCGCCGGATTCACGAAGCCGACCACGCCGAGCCCGTTCGCGACGCTGGCTTGGTTCACGAGGGCGAGGTAGCCGGCCCACTCCGGCGCGGATGCGCTAGTGCCGCCGAACGTGGCGCCCGTCTCCGCGTTGATCACGATGTGGACGTTCTCCCCGACCATGGAGACGTCCGGGACGTTGCGGTTCGTGCTCGACGCGCCGCTCGCCGCGCTGATGAAGTGTTCCTGGTAGGACGGGAGCGCGGTCTGGGTCACGTAGACGGGGTCGCTCTCGATGCCGCCGCCGTTCCAGAAGTGCTCGCCGTTCGAGAAGAAGTTCATCGCGACCTCCGAGTAGGGGTTCAGCGAGAGCTGCGTGCCGGCGACGAGCGTGACCCCGGGCGCGATCGCCATGTTCTCGCTGGGGTAGTTGCCGGATCCGTCGTCGCCCGAAGCGACGACGAGCGACTGCCCTTGCGTCCCCATGATCTGAATGGCCGAAAGGAGCGTGCTGTCGATGTACGACGGCCAGACGGACATGCTCACGATGTTCGGACGCCCGCTCATCGTGGTGATCGTCCCGAACACAGTATCGAACGCGGCCTGCGCGGTCCCCTGCGCGGTGGTCTCCGACGGGAGCTCGAAGACGTCGATCTCCTTCATTCCGGGCGCCATGCCGTTGGCCACTTCGATGTCGCCGGTGGTCTCGAAGTCGGGCTCCGTGACGTTCGAGGTGGGGCCGCCGGCGATCGTGATCACGTTCGTCGGCACGCGCGTGATGCTCTGCCCGCTGGCGTAGCTCTCGAGGTCGGAGAGCTGGAAGTTGCCGATCTCGATGAGCCCGAGCGTCTGCCCCGCGCCCGTGAGGCCGAGCTCGCAGCCGGCGTACGTGCTGCGCAGGTCCTTCGAGTCGAAGGAGCCGTTGGACCACGACCCGCCGCCGAGGCGCCGCACGGGCATCGCGTCGTCGAGGCCTGCGACGTGCTCGATAGGGACCGCCGCGTCGACCATGGGCTCGTCGTCAGGCGCGAAGAACTCCGTTCCGTCCGGGCGACGATGCACGCTCAGCGTGACGTGGAGCGCCCGCTCGACGTCGCCCGCGGCGCCGGAGACGGTGGCGAGGATGCGGTTGGGGAAAGTCTGCGCGACCGTCAGCCCCGAGGCGCGCGCGAAGGCGACGAGGGCCGCGTAGTCGGATTCGGTCGGCGCGAAGCGGGCGGTGACCTCCTCCGGCGTCAGGTAGTGGCGGTACGAGGGGCTCGACGGATCGGCGACCTGCGCGGCCGTCACGCGCAGGCCTTCGGGATCGCGGAGCGGGAGCCCGATCGCGAGCGACAGAGGCGTCGCGGGATCGAGGTGGCGGACGATCGGCGTCGTGCGAGCGAGCGACGGCACGTGCCCCGCGAGGCGGAGCAGACCGGGCGCGCTCTGCGTCGATGCGGTGCTGCCCGCTTGCTGGGGGGGCGCGGACGAGTCGGCACCCGGCGAGGAGCTGCACGCGGCGAGGGTCGAGACGGCGAGAACGAGCGGTAACCGAGATCGAAGGTTCATGAGGTCATCCTGTTGAAGAGGGGAGTGAGCGACGCTGCGCCTTCAGCAAGGGGCGCGCCTGCGTCGGGAGCCGCGTTTTCCGCGCGCTGGAGCGAAGTGGCGTGCACCGCTGCGCGAGCCGCGCAAGCGCTTCACTGGGCGCTGTGCACCCCCTTCGCTTCGACGCTTCGCTACCTCCGCTTCGAGAGACGAGTCCGGCGCCCGGTGCGCTAGGCTGATTCCGTGCGCCCCGTGCTCGACGTCTCCCTGCCGAAGCGCTTTCGCGTCGTGCGCCAGCTCGGCGAGGGGGGGATGGGTATCGTCTACGAAGCGTTCGACGAGGAGCGCGGCGCGCGGGTCGCGCTCAAGACCGTGCGCGATCTGAACGCCGAGTCGCTCGCGCGCTTCAAGCGCGAGTTCCGCGCGCTGGCCGACGTGCACCACCCCAACGTCGTCACGCTTGGCGAGCTCTTCTCCGAGGGGCGCGACTGGTTCTTCTCCATGGAGCTCGTCGAGGGGGGGGACTTCCTCGACTACGTCCGTCTCTCGGAGATCGGGTGGCGCTCCGTGACGGCGCCGTCGAACGGGAGCCTGCCGAGCGATGGTGCGCTCGCCGTGGCCCCGACGGCCCGCTTCGAACGCGATGCGCAGCCCCTCGGGTTCGACGAGACCCGCCTGCGATCGGCCCTCGGGCAGCTCACCGAGGCGCTCTCGGCCCTGCACGCCGCTGGGGTCGTCCACCGCGACGTCAAGCCGTCCAACATTCGGATCACGCCCGCGGGTCGCCTCGTCCTGCTGGACTTCGGCCTCGCGATCGACGCGAGCAAGGACCGCTCGACCGCGCTGAAGACGGGAGGCACGCCGACCTACATGGCGCCGGAGCAGGCCCTCTCCGGCGACGTCGGGCCCGAAGCAGATTGGTACGGCGTCGGCGTGCTCCTCTACGAGGCGCTCACGGGGGCGGTGCCGTTCGAAGGCGCGCCGCTCGAGATCCTCATGAAGAAGCAGAGCCACACGCCGGATCCGCCGCGCGCGCTGGCCCCCGCGGTGCCCGAGGATCTGGACGCGCTCTGCGTCGCGCTCCTCCAGTTCGATCGGAAGGCGCGCCCGACGGCCTCGGGCATCCGGCGCGCGCTCGGGACGACCGCGACCAGCGCGTCACGCCCCTCCGCCACCGAGCAAGCAGCCTTCGTCGGGCGCACGAGGGAGCTCGAGGCGTTGCGCCAAGCGTTCGCCGACAGCCGTGAGGGCGCCGCGGTCTCCGTCCTCGTCGAGGGCGAATCCGGCATGGGAAAGAGCTGCCTCGTGCGCCGCTTCGTGACGGCGCTGGGCGTCGAGCATCCGGACGCTATCGTCCTCGCGGGCCGCTGCTACGAGCGGGAGGCCGTACCCTACAAGGCGCTCGACGGCGTCGTCGACGCCCTCGCGCGCGTGCTCATCCGGGACGGAGAGGCGCTCGCGAACCAGATCCTCCCGACGCACCCCGCCCCTCTGGCCCAGGTCTTTCCCGTCCTGCGCCGCGTCGGGGCGTTCGCGAAGGCGACGCGGGGGCCGACGACGGTCGCCGATCCGGTCGACCTGCGAAACCGCGCCTTCGCGACGATGCGCGACATGCTCGCGCGACTCGCCGCGCGGCGTCCCTGCGTCGTGGTCATCGACGACCTCCAGTGGGCCGACGCCGACAGTCTGGCGCTCCTCGCCGAGATCATGCGGCCGCCGGACGAGCCCGGCCTGCTGCTCGTCGGTACGGTGCGCGTCGCCGCTCTCGACGTGACCGACGCAGCTTCGCTCGGGGCGCGCGAGCGCATCGCCACGGCATTGGCGGGCCGCGCGCGCACGATCGCCATGGCTCCGATGCCGGACGAGGACGCGCGCGAGCTGACGGCTCGATTGCTCGATCGAGGCGCCCCCGCAGCCGCCCGCTTCGCAGAGGCCATCGCGCGCGAGGCTGGCGGGCATCCGCTCTTCATCGACGCGCTCGTGCGCCATTCCATGGCCACGGGGGCGGCCGCGGGGAGCATGCGCCTCGAGGACGCGCTCTGGGCGCACGTCGCGAGCCTCGCGCCGGCGCCGCAGCGGGTCATGCAGCTGCTGGCCGTCGCGGGAGCCCCGCTCACGTACGAGGTGTTGGCGGACGCGGTCGGCGGGGATCGCGCCGAGCTCGAACGGCACATCTCGCTGCTTCGCGTGGCTCACCTCGCGAGCATCACGGGCGCGCGCAGCAGCGACACGATCGAGCCCTACCACGACCGCGTCCGCGCCGCGGTGCTCGCCAAGATCGCCGAAGACGATCGCGTCGCCTCCCACCGCGCGCTCGCGGGGGCGCTCGAGCAGGCGCCCCACGCCGACGCGCAGGCGCTCGCGCTGCACTGGCGCGGGGCGGGCGATCTGGCGCAGGCCGCCCGGTACGCGGCCGTCGCGGCCGACGAGGCCGCGGGCGCCCTGGCGTTCGATCGCGCGGCGGCCCTCTACCAGAGCGCCATCGAGCTCGGGCAGCACGCGAGCCCGGCGCGCAGCGCCCTCCTCGAGAAGCTCGGGGACGCGCTCGCGAACGCGGGTCGCGGCGAGCGCGCCGCGGAGGCATACGCCGACGCCTCGCGCGGAGCGCCGGCCGCCCGGTCGCTCGACCTGCAGCGCCGGGGCGCCGACCAGCTCCTTCGCTCCGGACACTTCGACGAAGGGCTCGCAGCCATCGGGCGGGTGCTCGCCGCGTTCGGGCTCATGTTGCCCCGGAGCTCGCTGTCGGCGCTCCTCGTCTTTCTTGCGTACCGCTTTTACCTGCGCGTGCGTGGGCTCGGCTTTCGTCCGCGCGACGAGAGTCAGATCCTCGCGACGGATCTCACCCGCATCGACATCTGCTGGTCGCTCGCGTTCGGCCTGGGGATGGTCGAGCCGCTCTGGGGCGCCGCGTTCAACTCGCGAAACCTCGTCCTGGCGCTGCGGAGCGGCGAGCGCTACCGCATCGCGCGCGCGATCGCCCTCGAGGCGGGCTTCCGCAGCGCAGTCGGCGGGGTGGACATGCGACGAACCGCGACGCTCCTCGCGCGAGCACACAAGCTCGCCGACGAGAGCGGGAACGAGCACGCGATCGCGTGGGCGCACGGCATGTCGGGGCTCGCCGAATACCAGTTCGGTCGATACAAGAGCGCGATCGTGCACATGGATCGCGCCAGAGCGCTCTTCGCGGAGGTGCCGGGGGCGATCTGGGAGCAGGACACGATGCTCTCGCTGTCCACCGATTGCCTCGTGCAGCTGGGCCAGATCGGCCGCGTCGCGCTGGCGGTCCCGAGGGCCGAGCGCGACGCGCGCCAGCGCGGGCACCTCTACCAGTCGATCAACCTGCGCATCGGGCTCGCGAACATCGCCTGGCTGGCGTGCGACGACGTCGGCGCCGCGTTCGCGAACATCGACGAAGCGATGTCCGAGTGGTCCAAGCCCGGCTTCCGCCTCGAGCACTACTACGAGCTCATCGCGCGAACCAACGCGCTCCTCTACAGCCGCAGGGGCCGGGACGCTTACGCGTGCATCGGCGCGCGTTGGCCGGCGCTGCGCCGGTCGCTCTTGCCGCTGACGATCCTGAAGCTGCGCGTGCACTCGCTGCAGGCTCGGGCTCGCAGCGCGATCGCCGCGGCCGAGCAAGGCGTCGTCGATCGCGACCGCCTCCTAGGCGAGGCCGGTCGCGCCGCGTCGCGCATCGAAGGCGAAGGGAGGCCGTGGGCGACACCGGGCGCGACCCTGCTGCGCGCCGGGATCGCCGCCGAGACCGGGCGCATCGACCAGGCAGTCGCGCTGCTGCGGGAAGGTGTCGCGGGGTTCGACGCCGTCGACATGGCGCTCTACGCGGCCGCATCCCGTCGCACCCTCGGGAAGATGATTGGCGGCGACGAGGGACGCGAGCTCGTTCGAGCCGCCGAAGGCTGGATGGCCTCCGAGATGATCAAGGACCCCGCCCGGATGACCGCGATGCTCGCGCCTGGGTTCGCCAAGCGGGAATGAACGTTTGGGGAGTCATGTGCGCCCAGGTGCGACGGCCATGGCTGCGCGACAGTGCGAGTACGCGACGATTCGATCGTCACTTCAATTGCCGACAGCGCGGGCCCTTTTCATTGGACGCGCTCCTTCTTTCCGCAAAACCTGCGGTGGCGTTCTTGTCGCAAGTCCGCATTGCACTCTCCCACGCGCGAGGTCCTAACCATGATTAGAACGAAGCACGTTGTCGGCGCCGTGATCCTGATCGGCATCTTCGGTGGCTCTTCGGCGATGGCCGACGGTGCGAGCGATGCGGCCGAGGCGGCGAACCGTGAGGCCTGGCGCGATGCGATCGCGCACGCCCCGGCCCAGCAGGACGGCTGCTTCCATGCGTCGTACCCGAGCATGACGTGGTCGATGGTCGATTGCGTTGCGGCTCCGAACCGGGCGTTCAGGCCACGTCGCGGCTCCCTGTCCGAGACCGTGGGCAATGGCGCGGACTTCGCCGCCGAGTCGGCCAGCTTGATCTCGCAGAGCGTCGGCACGTTCCCGACGGTGACGGGGCTTACCTCGGAGAAGGATGGTCGCAGCGCGAACACCTACTCGATCCAGCTCAACTCCAACTTCATGAGCGGCACGGCGGCATGCAACGGAGTCTCCGGATGCCTGTCGTGGTCGCAGTTCGTGTACTCGTCGAGCGAGAAGTCCGCGTTCATGCAGTACTGGCTCATTGGTATCGGCAAGTGTCCCAAGGGCGGCTCTTGGATCAACGCCGGCGGGGGCGACTGCTACAAGAACAGCGCGGCCGTGTCCGTTCCCAAGATTGCGATCACCGACCTGGCGAACCTGAAGATGTCGGGCACCGCCGTGAGCGGCGGCAACGACTCGCTGGTGTTCACCAACGGTACCGAGGCGTACACCACGAGCGGCAAGGACACGGTGACGGATCTGGCGACGGCCTGGGACGCGTCCGAGTTCAACGTCATCGGCGATGGTGGAGGCTCGGAGGCGGCCTTCAATACGGGTGCGTCGGTGACGGTCAAGATCGCCGTCACGAACGGCTCGACCGCTGCTCTGATCTGCGGTGCCGACGACGGCACGACCGGCGAGACCAACAACCTGAACCTGGGTGCCTGCAGCGGCGTGGGGGGCTCGGAGCCGTACATCCAGTTCACGGAGTCGAACTAGGGCGTAGCCGCGATCCGTTTCGATGAGAGCAACGCCCGCTGCGCCGGCGTGAGCGCCTTCGTCGCGCCCGGCGCCGGGTTGCAGACTGCATCCCGTGTTGCGTTTTGCAACCGGCGTCCCGCTCGGGACCTAGGAAAAACGCGGGAATCATGCGGGCACCGGGATTGCTGAGGGGTCTCTCCAAGGAGTCCCCCACCCATGAGAGCCGTTCGTCTCCTCGCGTCACTTGCCCTCCCGCTCGTTAGCCTCCCGGCGTGCTCCTCGCCGTTCCCCGAGTCGGCGTCATCGTCGTCGTCCGCCGTCACGGCGACGACCCCCCCCCTCGACGCCGGCCCCGTCGTCGGCACCCCGACGTTCGTGGACGGCGGCGCGGACCCGCTCAGCTGCACGAGCTGGACGGCGGCCGAGTGCGCCGCGACGGCGCCGACGATCTCCCCCGACGGGACGACCGGCTCGTGCGCGAACGCCGCCTACCTCGCGTGCTGCTCGGCGCAGGCAGCGACGTGCACGCCGTGGCTGCAGACGCTCTTGGCGCAGACCTACGAGCAGAACCAGGCGGCGAACGCGTCGCAGTTCGTACTTCCCCCCTCGATCGACGGCGGCAGCACGATCGTGACCGGCGTGGGTCACGCGGAGATCCCCGTGACGAGCGTCTCGACGGGCACGAAGTCGACCGTGCTCGGCAACCAGATGGCGATCTTCACGACCGCGACGCAGGTGGGCTCGACGGCCGGGCCGACGGCGCAGCAGCTCCAGAACGCGCAGACCGCCTTCAACGACGTCATCGCGAACCCACGCTACACGGGCCAACAGATCGGAAGTTGCGACGAGTACGTCTGGAAGAAGTGGCAGGGGTACGTCGAATGGGAAGACGCCGCGCGCGCGGGCATCAACGACCCGAACTATGTCGCGTCGCAGACCTACACCTATCTCGGCCTCGCGCTGCCCGTCCGGTCCGACGGCTTGCAGTTCGTCTACAACGCCACCCCCTTCCTCTATAACTACGCGGAGGGGGCGACGTTCCCCCGCAGCGCCTTCCTGTCGTTCACGCCCACCTGGCTGTCGTCGACCGACCCGACCCAGTCGGCCATCCTCGCGGCGATCCGGAACGAGCAGGCGCACCCGATCGTCATCGGCGCGGCCAACCCCCAGAACGACCTCAACGACGTCGACTGGATGCGGGACTGCGGCGGCGGCGAATTGGGCTGCGCCACGACGGTCGGCCCGAACCCTTGGGACTACGGCGTGACCACGAAGGTGTGCGCGCCCCCGCCGGTCAAGAGCCCCGTCGGGCAGCCGGAGATCGCCCGCCCGCGCCCCGAGGCGATCACCCCGCCCGACTGCAGCGAAGACACGCAGTGGTACCCGATGACCATTCCGCAGGACCTCGCCGACAACGAGGCGATCGCTTCGGCGCAGGCGCGGCTCGACGCCTATACCTCGCTCCTCGCCGAGCTCGGCGACCTCAACGTCGAGCTGACCTCGCTCGGCTACGAGCTCTACGGCCTCCTCAACTGCTCGAACGGCGTGTGCGCCGGCGTCACGAAGGTACCGCCGGCGTACCCGCAGATCAGCGCGCCGCTCCTCAGCGGCGCCGCCGCCCCCTCGACGACGCAGGCGACGCCGACGTTCGCGTCCTACTACTTCCCCGATCCGGGCGCGCGGCGCGCGGCAGCGGTCTCGTACGCCAGCGCGGCGACGGCTCTCGTCGCCGCCAATCCGCCGCCGAGCACGTCGGGGTCGGGCTCGTCGGCGGCCCTGGCGGTCGAGCAGCAGATGCTGGCGGTACAGGCCCAGATCGCGACGGTGCAGGGCGAGATCACCCAGGCGCTCGAGAACGAGTGGAGCTTGCCGAACAACGGGTGCCTCTACGGCCTCGCCGGCGGCCAGTACGCGAACATCTGCGACTTTTCGCCGCCGACGTTCGTGCAGTCGTACATCGGCATGTTCGAGCAGCAGCGGCAGGCCGCGTACAACCGCTGCATGGCCGACACCGGCGATCAGTTCCCGCTCGACGTCGCGGTCTTCTCGGCGGCGGGCACCCCCAACTTCCCGACCGCCGCGGGGTTCGCGTCGAACCTCGAATCGTTCGAGAACTACCTCAACGATTACGAGAACCGCGACACGCTCAATGCCGAGTACGAGCAGGTGCTCAAGGCCACACAGCAGACGTACATGAACGCGACGACGAGCGTGCCGAGCGGCTCGGTCACTCCCAACCCGGCCGTCGGCCCCTGCGCCTACGGCGGCAACGTCAACGGGTGCACGATCACCGTCGGGCAATCGATGGGTGACACCCACTCGGTCGGCAACAAGTACTTCAGCGCGTGGGCGCAATACGGGTCGTCGTGGAGCGCGGCGCTCACCGAAGGCCCGGGCACCGGGGGTTCCGAGACCGTGGACGGCGTGGTCACGACCGTCCAGGGGTCGCTCAGCGCCGGGGTCACGGTCTTCGGCAACAACTTGGACATCATCTCGGCGAACCTCAACGCTTCGACCGCTCCTGGGACAGCCAACTACAGCGGGAACTTCGCCGCGTTCGGCGTGAGCCTCTACAACCCGGGCGGATCGCTCACCACGGCGGTGAACAAGAACTTCGACGCGCCGCCGGCATCCCCCAGCTTCTCGATGATCATCCCGATCCTGTGCGTCCCGGTGAAGGTGAGCGCGGGTGTCACCCTCGCGGC
>JBKQKP010000332.1:0-20232 GCA_052147435.1 Polyangiaceae bacterium
CGCGCTCCTCTCCTGTCGCGCGATCCCCTAGTCGCCGACGGCGATGCGGGGGAGGCTCAAGCCCGGAGGGCTGGAGGGGACCGGCAGGTCCCACGAGACCCGTCACGACGGAGCCCGGTCCCGAAACGAATGTTTCGGGGACAGGCTCCTAGGTCGCCGAGCGCGAAGCGGCGGCGCAGACGGTTCGCATACGCTTCGGGGGCGGAGCGGACACGGCGTCCGCCGACCGTCGATGAAGTCGTCGCTCTCGTCCTGGACGTAGAGGCGCGCATCAAGGGCCGGGGGAGGGTTTTCGTGCGACCCGCTTCGACCCGATGCGGTGCGCGATCGCCTGTGCGAGCGGCGCGATCGCTTCTCGCCCTGCCGGTCCTATCCATACGTCCCCCTGGCTCGATCGCACGTGCAGCCCGCGGGGGGAGGGGGCGATCGACTGGATCGAGTGCCACGGGCGCGTCGCTCCGGCGAACGTGAGGCCGTAGTCGTCGAGCACGGCGTCGAGCGGCATCGTCGCTGACAGGAGATAGGCGAACACGCCGAGGAGCGTGACCAGCGACGACATCCCGAGGACGAACAGCAGCCCAACGCGCGTCTGTGCTCCGACGGCGTACGCGCTCGAGACGAAGAGGAGCGCCGCGACGACGTGAAGCGCGATCGCCGACGCCAGAAATCCTCCGGCGGATCCGACGGCGAAGAGGGTTCGGCGGTTCGGGTCGATCGCGTTCGTCCCCGGGGTGACGACGCCGTGTCGTAGCGACTGCCGAAGGAGAAGGACGAAGAGCGTGGCCATCCCGAGGTTGAGCGCGAACGCGAAGCCGGCGAGGTGTGGGTAGGAGAGGAAGGTGTCGAACGCCCCGTGCACGAGCGCCGCGAGCAGGAGGTAGCCGAAGATCCGCGTCTTCGGGAAGATCAGCGTTCGCCCGAGGGCGTAGCCCCAGATGGCGCCGAAGAAGAGGTGCGCCGGGACGGACATGAACATGCGGACGACGATGAGAGAGGGTGTCATCCGCCCAACCGCGAAGTACTTCACGTTCTCCACGGCCGCGAACCCGAGCGCGGACGCGGCGCCGTAGACGATCCCATCGATTGGCTCGTCGAACTCGCGCCGGTGATAGGCCAAAGACCATGCCCCCAGGAACTTCGACCCCTCTTCGCTCAGCCCGATGACCAGCGCGAACACGGGGAGGGCGATGGGGAGCGATTGGATCGCCCCCCCCATCGTCACGAGCGATGGGTCGAGCCACTCCGAGACGCGCATCCAGCCGATCTCCGCGAGCGCGGCGGGGAGCACGCTCAGGCATCCGAGGAAGAACGTGACGAGGACGAGCCACCACGGCTCGGGTTGGGCGCGATCGAAGCGTCGTACGAAGAAGAGCCAGGCGATCGACAGGACGAGCGGGACGGCGGTGCCCGCGACGACGAGCGGCCAATCCGTGGGGACGCGCGTCGCAGCGCTTCGCGTGAGGACGGGGAGCGTCGGCGTGGAGAGGAGCGCGGCGAGCGATCGCGCCGAAGCGTAGGCAGCGAGGTCGTCCCCCATCGAGATCGAGATCGAGCTCCGGTCCGGCGCGAGCGGCGCGACGAGGAGCGCGCTCCGGTCCCGGGCGAGCGCGACGGAGGCCCCGTCGAGAGCGCGCGAGACCGCTTCGATCTCGGTCGTGCTGAAGGACGAGAGGGTGATCACGAGCGTCCGGTCACTCGCGATCGCTCGGTCGACCGCGCTGCTGAGATCGACCTTGGGAGGATCGCGCACGATCAACGTCCGCGCGCGGTCGGCGTCCAGGTTCTGGACGAGGGCCTTCAGCCCCTTTCCGATCGGAGCCTGCCGGACCGCCCTGGCGATCGTCCCCTCGGGGCCGACGTAGTACCGCTCGACCAGCCCACCTGCATGCGTCTCCGTCCTCGGTTCGAGACCTGCGACGTCGGGCAGCGAGATCGATGCCTCAGGGGCCAGCTCGTAAAGAGCGAGCCCGCCGCGCCACGTGAGGAGCGCGTCGACCGTCCCCGATTCGTCCCGGTCGACCTTGACCTTCACCCCGTCGGTCGTCGCATCGACGTCGGCGACGATCCGCGCCGCGGCGATGCGCGCGCGAACGAGGGAGACGAGGTTCGACGGCGGAGTTTCCTGAGTCTGGTAGACGATGGTGAGGTCGTTCGTACCGGCCGGGTGGACGTCGCCGCATCCAGCGCAGAGGAGAGCGAGCGCCAGACACACGACGCGCGCGACGAAGGGGACGGCCGGTCTCGGTGCGCGCGCGCGAGGAGGGAGCACGAAAGGCCGAGCGTATCGCGGTTCACGCCCGGCGCGGGTAGCTCCCGAGGACCTTGACCATGTCGCACCGCTCGCCCAGTTCGGAGAGCGCTCGGACGACGGCCTCGTCCTCGCGGTGCCCCTCCAGGTCGACGAGGAAGACGTAGTCCCAGCGCTTCTGGCGGCTCGGACGCGACTCGATCCGGGTCAAGTTGATCCCGGCGTCGTCGAAGACCCCGAGCACGTCCCTGAGCGCTCCGCGTCCGTCTCTCACGCTGAAGGCGAGCGTCGTCTTGTCCTTCCCCGTTCGCGGCGCGTCGCTCTTCGCGAGAACGAAGAACCGGGTCGCGTTCTCCGGCCGGTCGTGAAGCCCCTCGCGCAGCGCCTCGAGCCCGTAGATCTCTGCCGCGAGGCGGCTCCCGATCGCCGCTCCTCGCTCGTCGGCGATCGCCTCCCTCGCGGCGGCCGCGGTGCTCGTGGTTTGCACGAGCTGCGCGCCGGGGACGTTCTTCGCGAGCCAGAGCCGGCACTGCGCGAGCGCCTGGGGGTGGGAATACACACGGTCGATCGACGACAGACCGAGCCCTGCGCGCCCGAGGAGGACGTGCGCGACGTCGAGCACGAGCTCTTGCCGCACCACGAGGTCGCCTTCGATCAAGGCGTCGGAGCTCGTCGTCACGGAGCCTTCGGTCGAGTTCTCGATCGGCACGACGCCGTAGACGGCGTCTCCGGCGCGCACCGCATCGAACACCCCGTCGATGGTCGTCGCCTCGCGGTAGTGCGCGGCCAGCCCGAAGAGGTGCCGCGCCGCCATGTGCGCGAACGTCCCCTCCGGTCCGAGGAAGGCGACCGCCACGGGCTGCTCGAGCGACAAGCAGGCGCTGATGATTTCGCGAAACACGGAGCGGATCGCCCCTCGCGGGAAGGCGCCGGCGCCTTTCTCGGCCAGGCGGCCGAGGACTCGCTCCTCGCGCTCCGGGTCGTGAAGCGTCACCGCGCCTGCTTCGCGCTTCGCAACACCGATCTCTTGGGCGACGCCGGCTCGCTGCGCGAGGAGGTCGAGTAGCTGGTCGTCGATCGCATCGATCCGCTTTCTGTAGCCGTCCAGGCTCATCGTGGACGCATCCTACCCCCGCACCCCCGCGTTCGCTGCCGTGTGCCGAAGGTACCTACCTCGCCGGGCGAGCCCTTTCTGGCGCGTCCCAGCTCTCTCCTGCGCGTCCGTTCCGACTTCTTGTCCTCCAGGGCCGCCCTTCCGGTAGGATTCTCGCCAGGATGCCGGATCCGCAGGTCCTCTACGTCGTCACGGCCGTCGTCGTGCTGGCCCTCATCGCGTGGGTCGTTGCAGTTCTGACGCGCGCCGGGGACATCTCGGACGGCTCCAACGCCTCCAACAGGGGCGCGGTGCCGGCAACCGCCGGAGGGGCGCCTCCGCTGGACGATGGGCCCAGCTCGAAGACGATTCCGGCGGCACCGCCACCGGAGGTGGCGCTGACGAAATCGGCGGCCCCCGGGCCGGCCCCTGTCACCACGTCGAGCATCGGCCCCTCGGCCTCCGCCGAGGTTCAGATCGACGTCGAGGAGGAAGAGGAGCCCACCGGCCCGCACGCCCTCATCCTCATTTCGGCCGTCGGACGCACCGATCCCGGCCTGAAGCGAAAGCACAACGAGGACGCTTACTCGATCCTCGAGGACCATCACCTCTTCGTGATCGCCGACGGCATGGGGCGACACGCCGCCGGGGAGGTGGCGAGCAAGCTGGCGGTCGAGGCGATCGCCGAGTCGTTCGGGAAGGGGATCCGTCCGAGCTGGACGCCGGACGGCGCGCTACCGAAACGTGCGACACAGCTGAGAAACTCGATTCTGGTCGCGAACGAGAAGATTTTCACACAGGCCCACGAGGTCGACGAGTACGCGGGAATGGGGACCACCGTGGTCGCCTGCTACTTCTCGCCGAACAATCAGCGCGTGTACATCGCGCACGTCGGCGACAGCCGTTGCTATCGCTACCGCGGGACCACGTTCTCGCAGCTCACGAAGGATCACACGCTCGGCGCGGCGGGCATCCAGGGGCGAAGCTCGTCAGTTCTGTCGCGCGCCGTCGGCGTCGAGGAGCGCGTGGAGGTCGACCTCACGATGGAGTCGCCGCTCCCCGGCGACGTCTACCTCCTCTGTTCGGACGGTCTAAGTCGAATGGTCACCGACGAAGAGATCAGCGCGACGCTCGGGGCGATGCAGGATCTCGACGCCTGCTCGGCGAAGCTCATCGACATGGCGAACGCCCGCGGCGGACGCGACAACATCACGACGATCCTGGTCCGCGTCGAGGACGCTCCGCGGACGTCGTCGTCCCCCCCCCGTCAGGGTCAGAAGTAGCTCAATCGAGCTTCGCGGCGCGCAGGACACCGCGCATGACGTAGTCGAGGTACGTCTCGTTCCCCTCCGTCCACAGGACGAGCGGCGCGCGCAGGATGCCGTGCTCGGCGCCGTGAAGAATCTCGAGGGGGCCGATCGCCGGGAGCTCCTGGAGGAGGCAAGGGGTGGAAGAAGCGTCCATGGCGCTCTCTTCGTCGAACTTCGCGCAGTCGAAGGCGAGCCGGTCGCCGAAGGCCTCGATCGCGCCGCGATGTCGCTCGGCGTCGAGCGCCGCGAGCGGGAGCAGCTCCCACCCCGCGTCGACGAGGGTGGGGAACATGTCGTCTTCGGCCGCTTCGTCGAACAGCGTCTCCGGCCGAGCGGGCTCGCTCGGGAGAGCGTCGATCGAGCGCAGGTGCGCTGCGAGCCTCGAGCGCGCGCTCATTCCGTCCGGCTCGCTGCTCCAGAGCACCCCCAGCGCCGTCGCCAGCTCACGCTCGCTCGCCTTGCGCCACAGACGCTCGTCGCGCGACCCGCGATCGATCTCCGTGTTCGCGAGCGTCGCCCCCGCCCAGAGTCGTGCTTCCTGAAGCGCTTCCATGTCTGCGGGGCTCGCTTCGGCGATCGCGTCGAACACGAACGCATGCACGAGCAGGAGCCGCCCGGCGACGTAGCGATGAGAGCCGAGCGCGCGAACGAGACGCGCGATCTCTTCCGGGGTCCGCGCGGGGAGTGTCCTCGCGATCACCCGTCCCCTCGCGCCAGTCCGAAGAAGTCACGAATCCGGCCGAGGATGCGCTCCGACTCTCCGAGCTCCTCGCCGCGACGCGACTCGACGGGAACCCCGTCCATGGCCGCTCCCAGCTCGATCCGGCGCTTCCCCATCGTCTTCGCGAGCTCCGCGGCGATCTCGGGGCGGTCGTGGATGATCTGCTCGAAGCCCGGCTTGTCGAGGCGGTAACACTCGACGTCGGTCGCCGCGACTACGTCGGCCGTTCGCGGCGCGCCCGTGAAGAGCCCCATCTCGCCGAAGACGGCCGGCGCCTGGAGCGTCGCGACGAGGCGCGACTTCGTGTCGTCGTCGGTCTTGGATCGGATCTCCGCCCGTCCCCCGACGAGGATGTAGAGCCAGTGCGCGACGGCCCCCTGGTGCGTGATCGTCTCCCCCTTCGCGAACGGGGCGTAGACGAGGTGGTCGGCGAGGTGCGTCCGTTCCGCGTCCGTCAGCGGATTGAACAGCTCCACCTGCGTGAGGATCTTCGCCCTCGCCACGCGGTGCCGGGCCGCGCGCCCTTCGAGGTCGTGCGAGTCGTCGGGGGCGAAGAGGACGGTCTGCGTCGGCCGGGCGAGGGGGATGTTCGCGCGGCGGAGCGCCGCGTAGACGTGCTCGCGGATGGCGGAGCTCGTGGGATCGTCTATGGCGAGGTCCGTCAGCCAGTAGCGCACGGCGTAGTAGCCGAAGCTGTCTCTTCCGTCCTTCGCGAAGTCGTAGCAAATGACGTTCGGCGGCGGGTCCATGGCCACGCGCTCCATGGGGGCGCCGCGCAGCGCCTCCTGGACGACGGCGATGACGTGGCTCGGCGAATAGCGGAAATCGACGTTGAAGTAGACCCACATCCGGTGCTGAACGGGGCACCCTTCGCGCTTGCCGAGGATGACGATGTTCTGCGCGAGCAGCGACGAATTGGGTACGAGGAGCGTGTCCCAGTTACGTGTCTCGACCACCGTGTGTCGCCATCGCACCGCGCGGACCTTCCCCTGCGTCCCGTCGGGGAGCTGGATCCAGTCGCCGGCGTGAAGCGAGTGATCGAGCTGCAGAGCGACGCCGCCGAGGATGTTGCCCAAGGTCGCCTGAAGCGAGAGCGCGAGGATGCCGCTGACGACCGCGCTCGTCGCGACGACGGATCCCGGCTCCATCCCGTTGCTCCGCAGGACGCCGATGGTCCCGAGGATGTAGCCGCCGCCGATGATCAGATCCGCCACGATCGTGGCGGTGTCGACCTTGAGCGCGGGGAGCGCGAGGTCGAAGACGGCGAGACCCGTGAGGTTGATGACTGTGTAGATCTCGAAGAGCTCGGCCCCCACGTGCACGCGGTCCGCCCAGTCCTGCGCGTGGCCGGCCGCGAACGTGGCCGAGATGGCCCAGAGGACGAGGTAGATGAGAAAAGGGATGAGCGTGCGCCGGATGCGCCGCCGTTTGCTCGGCGCGAAGCGGTTCACGAGCCACGCCACGCCGACGATTCCCCCGCCGAGCGCGACGAACGCCCAGCGCTGCGCGATGTGCTCCCAGAGCGCCGTCATCCCGGCGGCGGCGTCGCTCGGGGGGTCGAGAAAGGAGGCGAGAGAGGCCAGCACCAAGCTCCCGAAGGTACCACGCACGAGCTGGGCCTAGGCCGCTTCCGTCGTGTCCCCCGGCATGAAGGCCGCTTCCACGGCGGCGTAGTCGACCTCGACGTCCATCCGCGCGAGCACCGAGTAGAACCCGAACTGCAGGCGGTTGATGAAGACCATGTCCGACGGCATCGTGAAAAACTCGCTGTCCTCGAGCTTCCGCCCGACCATCGCCATCTCCTTCATCCCGTCCACCAAGCTCGCCGCGTACGGGCGGGTCATGCGGTGGGGCGACTCGAAGAGGGGGATGAAGCACTTTCGCGTGTAGTCGACCGCCATCTTCTCGAGTCGCCCCGGCTTCGAGCCGAGCATCCCGCACACGGCGTAGCGGAAGGTCGGCTCGTCGCGAACGAGCGCCGCGCGGTGAATCCTCCGCGCCCAGTCCAAGCGCCCCGCGTCGATTGGCTGGACGCAGCCGAAGTCGAGGAACGTGACGCGCCCGGCGTCGTGAAAGATGTAGTTCCCCGGGTGAGGGTCGGCGTTGAACTGCCCTCCGACGAGGTTCCCTTTGAAGACGAAGCGCCAGAGCGTCTCCGCCCACGCGCGGCGCTCCGGCTCGCTCGCCTCGCACGCCTCTTCGAACGTCGCGCCGCGGACGAACTCGGTCGTGAGCACGCGCTTGCCGGACCGTGACGCGATGAGCGCGGGGATCCGCACGGTGGGATCGCCGGCGTGCACGCGCGTGAAGTGCCCGATCCGCTCCGCCTCGAGCGCGTAGTCGAGCTCCTCGCGGAAGCGCTGCTTGATGACGGCGAGGACGTCCTTCGTCTGGAACTTGCGTGCCCCCCCGACCGACGCCAGGCTCTCCAGGATCGACGCGCTCGCGAGATCGCTCTCGACGGCGCGGTGAATGCCAGGGTGTTGAACCTTGACCGCGACCTCGCGCCCGTCGTGGAGGCGCGCGCGGTGCACTTGGCCGATCGACGCGCTCGCGACGGGGGCTTCGTCCCATTCGGCGAAGAGCTCCGTCATCGGGGCGCCGAGGTCCTCCTCGACTGCCGCGCGGACCGCGAGGGGGGCCGACGTCGGGGCCTGGGCCCGGAGCGCGGAGAGGGCGGTCTCGTACGCGTGCCGGTGCTCTTCGGGGACGATGCCGTCCACGTAGCTCGCCATCTGCCCGATCTTCGCGGCGAGCCCGCGGAGCGTCCCCAGCGCCTCCGCCGCCTGCTTCGCGGTGCTGCTCCCGTCGCGGTCGAAGAGGAGCCCCGCCCCCGTGCGGACGCCGGTGGCCGCGAGCCGCGCGAATCGCGAGAGGCGGCCTTGGGGGAGCTTCCGTTCGTCACTCATGGTTGGGCACGCGCGCCCGATTCTCTAGGGCGCCGCGACTGCGCCGGCAAGCGCGCCTGCATGCTAGGAACGCCTCATGCCCAAGATCATTCCGCACACCTTGCCGGAAGCATCCGGCTCGCGCTACCCGGCCCCCTTCGACGCCCCGTGCAAGGCCCGGTCGTGGCGCCGCCTGGGCGAGGCCGCCGGGCTGACTCAGTTCGGCGTGAACCTCGTCCGCCTCCCCCCGGGCACCTGGTCCAGCCAGCGCCACTGGCACAAGGAGGAGGACGAGCTCGTGTACGTCCTCGAAGGGGAGCTCGTTCTCGTCACGGATGCCGGCGAGGAGACGATGCGCCCCGGAGAGTGCGCCGGGTTCAAAGCGGGGGTGCGCGACGGGCACTGCCTGCAGAACCGTTCGTCGGCAGACGCCGTGATGCTCGTCGTCGGGACGAGGAGCGACGCCGACGAGGGGGAGTACTCGGACATCGACATGAAGTTCACCGGGGCGAGGTACTCGGGGAAGGGGCGGTACACGAAGAAGGACGGGACGCCGTACTGAAGGCGCTTCGCGGTTCGAGATAGCCAGGAATCCGTACCCACCCCGATGACCTCCCGCCGCACGATCGTCGCCGCCTACCTCGCGTCCGGCATCATCTGGGGCACGACCTGGTACGCGATTCGCCGGTGCATCGGCGAGGGGGGCTATCCGACGTTCACGTCCGCGGCGATTCGATTCGTCCTCGCCGCGGGCGCGCTCGGTACGGCGTACGCGCTCGGCTTCGCGCGGCCGGGACCGCGGGGCGCGCGGCAGATCGGCGCGCTCGTCGGGTGTGGCCTGCTGAGCGCCGCGAGCTACGGGCTCATCTACCTGGCGGAGCAGAGCATCTCGGGGGGGATCGCGTGCGTCGTGTACGGCACATTTCCCCTCTTCACCGCGCTGTTCGCGACGATGGGAGGCATCGAGAAGGTCCCGCGCCGAGCGCTCGTCGGTGCGGTGGTCGCGTTCGCCGGGATCGGCGTCGTGTTCGGCGATCGTCTCGATGTGTCGCGCGCGCAGGCGGTGGGGATCGTGCTCGTGCTCCTATCGGTGATCGTCTCGGCGCTCTATTCGACGATCCTCAAGCACGTCGCGCACGACGTGAACCCCCTGGCCACGACCGGGGTCTTCCTCGCGACCGCGGCGCTGCCGCTCGGCGTGCTCGGCGCGTTCGTCGACCGAAAGCCCGTTCCGTGGCCTCCGCCGCTGGCGCCGACGATCGCGCTCGTTTACCTCGCCATCGTCGGCTCGGCGCTCGTGTTCGGTGCCTACTTCTACCTGCTCAAGCGGGTCACGCTCATGACCTCGGCGACGCTCGTGCTCGTCGAGCCGATCGTGGCGCTCACCGTGGACGCGATCGGCGAGCGCAGCGTCGTGCTCGGGGCACGAAGCTACGCGGGGATCGTGGTGACCCTCGTGGGGATCGCGATCACGGTGCTGCGACGGCCCGCGAGTTAGCGGCTCGCTCACCCTCCCATCGCCCGCGCGCTCGGAACCGAGGTCGGGTCGTCGTCCACGCGAGCGTCCTTCAGCACGCGGGCAGCGTCCGCTGCGGTGGGACGGGCGTTCGGGTCGAGAGAGAGACACCGGTCGATGCAGGGGAGGCGTGGCCGTTGCGGCCTCACTCCCGTTGAGTGGTCTCACTCCCCGTTGAGTGGTCTCACTCGCCGTTGAGTGTCCTCACTCCCCGTTGAGTGGGGCGTCCCCCCCTCACCCCGTCTTCCACGACTCGTGATACCCGCCGTCCTCGATGTTCACCGCCTGCGCGGTCGGCAACAGCGGCGCGAACGTATCCACCATCACCGCCATCTCGTCGGTCCGCTTCGACCCGATGCTCGCCTCGTACGCCCCGGGGTGCGGCCCGTGCGCGATCCCCGCGGGATGCAGCGACATCGCCCCCGGCCCCACGCCGCGGCGGCTGGTGAAGTTCCCCCGCAGGTAGAGGATGACCTCGTCGCAATCGACGCTCGAGTGCGGGTACGGGCACGGAATCGCCTCGGGGTGCGTATCGGTCACGCGCGGGACGAACGAGCAGACGAGAAACCCCGGCCCCGCGAACGTCGCGTGGATCGTCGGCGGCAGGTGCACGAGCCCCGTCTTCGCCTGGTACTTCTCGATCGCGAACGCGAACGGGTAGACGAACCCGTCCCACCCGACCACGTCCATCGGCGACCGCTCGAGCGCGTACCGCTGGAACCTCCCCGCGCGCTTCATGAAGAGCTCTCGCGGCCCTTCCGGCGCCTTGTCGACCGTCGCGATGGGGCCCACCGGGCGGACGAAGTCGCGGTGCGTGTAGGGCGCATCCATCTGCAGCTGGCCCACGGGGTTGCGGAACTGGTCCGGCACTTTGAAGCCGCCGCGCGACTCGAACACCATCGCGCGCATGCCCGGCTTGGCGACGTGCCACCGGTGAATCAGCGCCTTGGGGACCCAGACGTAGTCCCCCCCCTTCACGTCGAGCCATCCGCACGGCGACTCGAGCCGCGCGCTCCCCTCGTGCACGAACCACAGCTCGTCGCCGTCGCCGTTCGCGAAGTACGCGTCGTCGCTCTCGGTCGGACGGGCGAGGTAGATGGCGATGTCGTCGTTGAAGAGGACCGGCGTGCGCCGATCGAGGAGCTGCCCCCCCGCGGCGATCTTGTCGCTCTGGTACAGGCGCCGTCGAATCGGGAAACGGCCGTCCTCTTCGGCGACCGGCGCCGGGAACCCGCGCCGCGACATCGCGACCTCCGTGTGCGGGGTCACGGGATAGCGATGGTAGAAGTACGTGAACGCGCCGCCGAAGCCGTGGCGCGTGTGCATCTCCTCGTAGAGAAGATTGCCGCTCGGATCGCGCAGGACGGTGTGCGGCTTTGCGGGGAGGAGCCCCGCGCACTGCCGATCGATCACGACTTCGCCTTCTCTGCCTTCGCGGTCGCTTCCGACTCACGCTGCGCTTTCTCGATGCTCTCGAAGAGCGCCCGGAAGTTGCCGTACCCGAACCCGGGGTCCCCCGCGCGCTGGATGATCTCGTAGAAGAACGGGCCGGCGCGCTGGTCGTCGTGCAGGACGGCCGCCTCGCGCATGAAGATCTGGAGCATGTACTTGTCGTTCGCTCCGTCGACGAGGATCTGCCGCCGCTCGAGCTCTTTCAGGTCCTCCTTCACGTTCGTGATCCCGAGCTTCGCGAGCCGGGCGGGCAGGTCGGCGTAGTACGCGGGGTGCGTCTTCATGAACTCGACGCCGCGCCGCTCGAGCTCCTCGACCGACCACAGGATGTCCTTCACCGCGAAGGCGACGTGCTGCACGCCGTTCCCCGCGTTGTCCTCGACGAACTTGGTGATCTGCGACTCACGGAAGTACGGGCGGAGGGGCTCGTTCGTCGCGAACTTCACGCCGCTCTCGGGGTCCCACATGACGATCGACCGGAGCCCCGAGCCGCTCGCGCGCTCCTTGGCCACGTCTTTCGTATGAAAGGAGATCTCCCAGAAAGGCTCGAAGCCGAGGACGTCGCGGTACCAGCTCACGATGGGCTGCATCGTGAGACCGTTCGACGTCACGTGGTCGATCGCGCTGATGCCGAACACGTTCTCGGGGCGCGCCGTGTTGCCGACGCCGGAGTCGACGAAGCCGGGCGCGAACGCGCGGAAGTCGCTGCGTTCGATGAGGCGGAACGCGACGTCGCCGAGCGGTGTCGCGACCTCGACGGAACGGTAGGTCCCCCCCCGCTCGTCTTTCACCTCCATCGGATCGGCGAGCAGCGTTCCGCCGCGCTTGTCGAGGAACGCGATCGCGCGGTCGAGGCTCTGCACGCGGAACGAGAGGCTCATCACGCCGGCCGGGTGGCGCTGCAGGTAGCGCGACGCCTTCCCGCTCCGGTTGAGCGGAGTCGAGACGCACACGCGCACGTCCCCGGCGCCGAAGACGACCGCCTGCTGACCGCTCCGCTGCGTGAGCTCATCGCTCGCGCGCGCGACCTCCTTGAAGTCGAGCTTCTCCGTGTAGAACTCGCGCGACCGCTCGAAGTTCTCCACGACGAAGTGGAACGAGTCGTACCCGATCAGGCCGAGGCTTTCCTTGCCGCTCATTTGCGTACGTATGCCATACGAAAGCAGAGGAGCGCTGCGTCAAAAGCCCCCGCGATCACCCCCGAGCCATCTGCGCCGGCCCCAGCAGTACCACGAGCCTCTCGAGCGTCTCCCCGACGGTGGCGCGAAGCTGCGGGTCGCGCAGGTGGGTCACCATCGCCCGGAGCACCTCGAACCAGTAGAACGACACGAACCCCCGGTCCTGCGCCAGCTTTTGCAGCTCGCCGGCCCGCGACAGGAGATCGACCTCTTCGTTGCGCGCGGCGGCGTAGAGGATGCCCAGCGCTTCGGCCAAGAGGTACGCGTCAGCCCCCTCCGCCTCGGCCTCCGCGGCCCGCGTGTGCGCGCGGCGGAGCTCCGTCTGCGCGCGCTCGGGCGTGTCGAAGAGCGTCGCGTACATCGAGCGGACCGCGTGGCAGTACGCGGCCGTCCGCGCGCTACACTGGCCGATCCGCGCGTCGGACAGCTCGTCTACGATGCGCGCTGCGGCCTCGCGGTCCCCGAGCGCCACGTGCGAGAGCCCTTCGTTCATGCACGACAGGAGCTCATGCTCGAGCGACAGCTCGCCCCTCGCGGCGTTGCGCGCGCGACGCAGGTGCGGCGCTGCCTCGGAGTACCGCCCCTGGATGACGAGCGCCGCGCCGCGGTTGTGCTCCGCGATGTGCTCGAGCGACGGGGCATCGCCGTGCGCGAGGAGCGTCGTCGCGCGCTCGAGCACGCCGAGCCCCTGCTCGACCCGCTCCGGTATCTCGACCAGCATTCCCCCCCACGCGACGATCGACCGCGTCTCCAGGAGCGTGTTGCCCGTCTCCGCGGCGATCTTCGTCGCCCGTTCGAGCTGCTCGCGCGCCAGGTGCTCGTCCGCCCGGAACCCGACGAGCCCCAGGACGAGCGCCCGCACGAGGCCGAGGAACGGCGACGGCGGTTCCCGGTCCGCGTCGCGCAGGCGCAGGACGTCGGCGATCGCGGACGAGGGGGTGACCGAGCCCGCGACCATCCCCGCGCCGATTTGCGCCATGCGCACGGTGGTGAACGTCGTCCCCGAGATCCCCGCGCTGCGCTCGATCGCGCGGCGACACCGGTCCTCGTTCCGCGCGGCGTCGTCGCGCATCGTCATGGCGGTGCCGAGGGCGCAGAGCATCGCGGCAAGCTCGGGGTCGACCGTCTCCACCCAAGCGTCCCCCTTGTCGGTGTCCACGCGCGCGCGCGTCGCGCGTCGCGCGCGGGGCGCGATGAGCGTGGCACCGAAGGCGCGCGCCATGTCGCTTTGCGAGCCGAGCGGCTCGAGGATCAACGCCGCCGCGTCCAGCTCGAGCCGCAACGCGAGCGCTACGGCGCGCGCGATCCGCGCCATGGTCGACCCGCGCTCTCGTCTCGCGAGCGCGTCGATCATCGCCAGATCGAGCGAGTGCAACGCCTCGATGAGCGCCCCGACGGGGTCGCGCGCGAGGCGCGAGAGACGCCTCCCGCCATAAGCGAGCCCCGGCACGGGCTTGGACGGCGAGACCCCCGACGGCGGCGCATCCGACCGGACTGGCGGGTGCGAAGGGCGGCTGCTCGACCGATCGACGGCGACCGGCGGCGGGGTCGCCGATGGCGCGTCAGCGCCACGCGCAGCGCGCTCGACCCCTGGCGAAACGCTCTGACTCGGGCGGTCCGCCGGAATCCCGTCTTTCGTCGGTTCCTCTGCTCCGTCGCCTTCGAAGACCGCGCCGATCGTCACGGGCGCCGTCTCGAGATTGCCTATCGCTTCGAGCGCTTCGCCGGCATGACGAAAGCGTCGCTCGGGGCTCCGTTCCAGCATGCGCGCGAGGAGCGTTCCCAGCGGCGGCGCCACGCGCCCTTCCAGCGTCGCGTCCACCAGCAACCTCGCGCCGACCTGCCCGTGCACCGTCTCGTTCGGAAACAGGAGTCCTATCCCGAGAAGATCGAAGAGCACGAGCCCTGCCGAGTACACGTCCGACGCCGGGCTCGATACCCCATCGCGCAGCTGCTCGGGGGCCATGAACGCGGGTGTCCCGAGCGTCATCCCCGTCTGCGCGTCGCTGCGCCCGATTGCCTCCGCGAGGACGCTCGCCCGCCGTTCGTCGCGCGCGATGCCGAAGTCCAGGATGCGCGGCTCGTCGAGCCCGCGACCGCCGCGCGGGATGAGCAGGTTCGACGGCTTGATGTCGCGGTGGCTGATCCCCTGCGAGTGCGCCTCGGCGAGCCCGGCGAGGAGCCCTCGCGCCACGCGGAGGACTTCGTGGGGGAGGAGCGCCCGCCCGAGGGACCGGACGTCGAGCGGGACCCCCTCGATGAGCTCCATGACCAGAAACAGCCCGACGGCGGCGTCCCGCCCGAAGTCGTAGACGCGCGCGATGTGTCGCGAACGGAGGCGCGAGAGCGCGAGGGCCTCTTGCCGGAAGCGATCGAACTGGATGTCCTCGTCCTCCCCCGCCTGCGGCTCGATCCCCGCGCCGGACGCGAGCGCCGTCGGGATCACCTTGACGGCGACTTCGCGGTTCCCCTCGGTATCCTGGGCGCGATAGACCGTCGCGTAGCCCCCCGAGCCAAGGACTGCGCCGAGCTCGTACCGACCGCCGAGCGGCGGGCTCCCGCTTAGCGCCCCGATCCGCACCTGTGCGAGCTTAGCCTCGCGCCCCCCGCGGCGGTATGCTAATCGCGGCCGATCAGGAAGCGCACGCCCACCGTGCAGGTTGGCGAACGCCGGCTGAAAGGAGCCCCAAGGATGAGGAAACCCACGAAATTCGTCTTCGTCACGGGTGGAGTCGTCTCCTCGATCGGCAAGGGGCTGGCGAGCGCCTCCGTCGGCGCGCTCCTCGAAGCGCGCGGCCTGCGGGTGACCCACGTGAAGCTGGACCCGTACATCAACGTGGATCCCGGCACGATGAGCCCGTACCAGCACGGCGAGGTCTTCGTGACCGACGACGGCGCCGAGACCGACCTGGACCTCGGGCACTACGAGCGCTTCACGACGGCGCGCATGACGCGCCAGAACAACTTCACCACCGGGCGCATCTACGAAGCGGTCATCTCGAAGGAGCGGCGCGGCGAGTACCTCGGCGCCACGGTGCAGGTCATCCCGCACATCACCGACGAGATAAAGTCGCGCGTCCGCGACGCGTGCGAAGGGGTAGACGTCGCGATCATCGAGATCGGCGGCACCGTCGGCGACATCGAGTCGCTCCCGTTCCTCGAGGCGATCCGCCAGATGAAGATCGAGGTGGGGCCCCAGAACGCACTGTCGATGCACGTCACGCTCGTCCCCTACATCGAGACCGCAGGCGAGCTGAAGACGAAGCCGACGCAGCACTCGGTGAAGGAGATGCGCGAGATCGGCATCCAGCCCGACATCCTCATCTGCCGTACGAAGAGCCCGCTCTCGCAGGCCACGAAGGAGAAGATCGCGCTCTTCTCGAACGTCGCGGTCGAAGCGGTCATCAGCGCCATCGACGTGAGCTGCATCTACGCGGTGCCCGTCTACTTCCACGAAGAGGGGCTCGACGAGCTCATCGCGGAGCGCCTGAACATCTGGAGCCGCCAGCCGGACGTGAGCTCGTGGGAGCGGATCGTGGAGCGGTTCACGAAGCCGACGAAGGGGACGGTGAAGATCGGCGTCGTCGGCAAGTACGTGAACCTGAAGGACGCGTACAAGTCGCTGCACGAGGCGCTCGTGCACGGGGCGATGAACAACGACTGCAAGGTCGACCTCGAGTACATCGACTCGGAGCAGATCGAGCGCGAGGGGGTGGACAAGCTCCTGTCGAACCTCGACGCGGTCCTCGTCCCCGGCGGCTTCGGCGACCGCGGGACCGAGGGGAAGATCGCGGCCATCAAGTACGCGCGCGAGAACAAGATTCCGTTCTTCGGGATCTGCCTCGGGATGCAGCTCGCCGTCGTCGACTTCGCGCGCAACGTCGCGGGGCTCCAGGGGGCGAACTCGAGCGAGTTCGATCGCGACTGCCCGTACCCGGTCATCGACCTGATGCCGGAGCAGCGTAGCCTCCGGAACAAGGGGGCGACGATGCGCCTGGGGGCGTTCCCGTGTTCGCTCCTTCCCGGGTCGCTCGCCGCGGAGGCCTACGGAGCGACGGAGATCAGCGAGCGACACCGCCACAGGTACGAGTTCGCCAACGACTTCCGCGACCAGCTCTCGGCCGCGGGCCTCGTCCTGAGCGGGACGTCTCCGGACAAGAAGCTCGTCGAGATGATCGAGCTCCGGGACCACCCGTACTTCATCGGGTGCCAGTTCCACCCGGAGTTCAAGAGCCGGCCGGCCGCTCCGCATCCGCTGTTCGCTCGCTTCGTCCGCGCGGCGCTCGAGCGGCAGGCCGTACGGGTGCGCGGCGACCGCAGGTCGTCCGAGACGATCACGACCGTCAACTAGGCGACGGAAGGCGACCGCTCGCGAGGGCGCGTCGCTACTCGCTCATTCTCAGTGCGTGGAAGAACTTCTGGTGCGGCTCCCACACGAACGTGAGCGCAAAGCGGAGTCCCCAGATGTTCTCGGCGGCGGGGGCGATCGGCGTCCCCACGCCGACGAACGCGCCGATCGCCGGCTCGACCCCTGGCAAAAGAAAGCGCACGTTCGGGGCGAAGACCAGCTTCGCGCGCTGGTTGTCCGCGATGGCGGCGTCGACGAGGTAGTACTCCGTCGTCTCGAGGCCGAGACCGACCCTCGGCGTGGCGAGCCAGCCGAAGTAGATGGTCGTCGCCGAAGCAACGTCGCGCTCGACGATGTCGTTGACGTTGATCGAGAAATCGAACGACTGGCGAAATTGCACGACGAAGCGCCCGAAGATCGAGCGCATGTCGACGAACGGACGCGCCGTGAAGACACCCGTGCGGAAGAAGGCGTAGTCCCAGGGCTGAAGGGAGATCACGGCGGTCGCGACCTCGCTCGATCCCTGGGCCGTCGGCGGGATGAACCCGATCCCCCCGCCGAACGCGAGCCCGGTGCGCGTGGCCCAGACCGTCCGCCCATAGAGCTCGAAGTTGCCCCCCACCGAGCTCGCCGGGCCGGGGGGCTGCCCCACGGGAGCGCCATACCCTGCTTCGTACGCGAGCCCGAGGTACCAACGGCGCGGGCCGAGCGCGCTCTCGACGCCGATGCGCTCGAGCACCGCGGGGGAGTTGTATCCGTTCGTCGCGAGGGCGCCGATCGCGGTCGTCGTCGTCCACTCGATGCCCGGGTGGGTGAGCTCCGGGAGGGAGAGCGCGCGGGGGGCGTCGGGGAGCCGGTAGGGGTCGGCCACCGAACTGTCCGCGCGCGCGACGGAGACCGGACCGTCCGCGCGCGCGAGCGAGGGCGACAGGGCGAACACGGCCAGCGTTAGCGTGACTGCGCGCCCGTGCATCGGGGGGCGAGGTTAGCGTGGCTCGCGGCCGGCAGGCAGCGGAACGAGGACACCCCGTTCGAGCGCGATGCGGATCGCCTCGTGCGTCGCCGAGTGTCCCGGACGGTACGCGGCGACGCTCCCCCGCGGGGGACCGCCGTAGAGGAAGAGGTCTCCCACGAGGTCGAGGAGCTTGTGGCGGGCCGGCTCGTCGGGCTGAAAGGGGCGCCCGGCGGCGAGGATCTCCGCGCCGATGACGACCACGCTCTCCGGCCTGACATGGGACGCGAGGCCGCGCCGGGCGAGCTCCTCGACCTCGTACGCAAAGCAGAAAGTGCGGGCGGGCGCGATCCGGGCTCGGAAGTCGCTCACTTCCCCGCTCCACGTCGCATGGGGAGAAAGGCGGTCATCTGCGAGCTCGAGCTCGACCGACACGCGGGCCTCTCCCCCGGGCGAAAACGCGTACCGGCTCGCCGACACGTCGATGACCGCTTCGCTCGCGACGGCCAGGGTGCTCGTAGCGGCGCGGAGGCCGAGCCCCTCGAGCGCATCCATCCAGTCCGCAGCGCACCCGTCGAGGATCGGCGGCTCTTCCCCTTCGAGACGTACGTCGACCCCCCGCCAGAGCCCGCGTGCGGCGAGCGCAGCGAACAGATGCTCCACCGTCCGCGCGCGGCTCTCGCCGTACACAATCGCCGTCGAGCGCTCCTGCGGGACCGCGCGCCATCGACCGAGCGGTACACCGTTGAGGGTGGTTTCGCCCTCCCGCGCGCGAAGCGTCACCCGCCCCCTCGCGCCGCCATGGAGTCCGAGCCCCTCGATGACGACCTCTTCGCTCACGTCGCGTGCACCGCGTCCCGCTACTGGTTCATCGATTCGAGGAACTCTTGGTTTGACTCCGTGCGCGCCAGCTTGTCGAGGAGGAACTCCATCGAGTCGATCACGTTGAGCGGGTGCAGGAGCTGCCTCAGGAGCCACACGCGCTGGAGCTGCCAGTCCGGCAGAAGGAGCTCCTCTTTGCGCGTCGCGCTCTTGTTGATGTCCAGGCACGGGAAGATTCGCTTTTCCATCAGCTTGCGGTCGAGATGGATTTCGCTGTTCCCGGTCCCCTTGAACTCCTCGAAGATCACCTCGTCCATACGCGAGCCCGTATCGACGAGCGCCGTCGCGATGATCGTGAGCGAGCCCCCTTCCTCGACGTTTCGCGCCGCGCCGAAGAAGCGCTTCGGCTTGTGGAGGGCGTTCGAGTCGACCCCACCCGAGAGGATCTTCCCGCTCGGGGGGACGACGGTGTTGTAGGCGCGCGCGAGGCGCGTGATCGAGTCGAGGAGGATGACGACGTCCTGCTTGTGCTCGACGAGGCGCTTGGCCTTCTCGATGACCATCTCCGCCACCTGAACGTGGCGCGTCGGCGGCTCGTCGAACGTCGAGGAGATGACCTCTCCCTTCACCGTCCGCTGCATGTCGGTGACCTCTTCGGGTCGCTCGTCGATGAGCAGAACGATGAGGTGCACGTCCGGATGATTCAAGGCGATCGAGTTCGCGATGTTCTGGAGGAGCACCGTCTTGCCGGCGCGCGGCGGCGACACGATGAGGCAGCGCTGCCCCTTCCCGATAGGGACGATCATGTCGATGATTCGTTGCGAGAAGGCCTTCGGCCCGGTTCCGTTCCCGTTGGCTCCCGCCGTCCCGTTGCCTCGCCCGCTGCCGTTCCCGTTTGCGCCGTTCGCGCTGCCGCTGCCGCCTACGCTCGCGGAGAGCTCGAGGTCGAACTTCCTCTGCGGATAGAGCGGCGTGAGGTTGTCGAAGAGGATCTTGTCGCGCGCGATCTCGGGCGCCTCGGCGTTGATCTTGTCGACCTTGATGAGCGCGAAGTACCTCTCGGACTCCTTCGGCGGCCGGATGGTCCCCTGCACGTGGTCGCCCGTCCTCAGGTTGAAGCGGCGGATCTGCGACGGCGACACATACACGTCGTCCGGCCCGGGGAGGTAGTTGTAGTCGGGGGCGCGAAGGAAGCCGAAGCCGTCAGGGAGACACTCGAGGACTCCATCGCCGTAGATGTTCCCGTCCTTGGCGGCAACGTGGGTCAGGATCGCGAAGATCGCATCCTGCTTTCGCATGCCGGCGACCCCTTCGAGGGCCATCTCCTTGGCCATGCTCACGAGCTCGGCCATCGACTTCTGCTTCAGTTCGCGCAGGTGCATTTCGAGGACGCCTCTGACTTCGGCTGGGGCAAGCGGAGCGCGGCAAAGTGCCATGGCGCGCAGCGCGCGTGCTTGGGTTCTTGAAGCTGGATGGGTGGTGTTCGCGGAGGAAGGAGCGGGCCGCGCGGAGTCGCCGGCCCGAAGAATGCGCGTACGGTATTCGCGAGCCCCCGTCTGTCAAGCGCGCGCACGGCCAAGAGCGCGGCCGGTGGTTCTCGCACACGGCAAAGTTGCTAGACCGCCGCCGATTGGCTATGCGCGAAGAGGGACACGAGGTGTTCGCGGAAGTTGGCGGGAAGTATCGGTCCCTGCAGAAGAGGTC
>JBKQKP010000333.1:0-6913 GCA_052147435.1 Polyangiaceae bacterium
TGGGGGGCTTCTCTTCGCGCGCTCGATCGATCGCGAATGCCCGCGTGAGATGCGATGAATGCTCAGCTGCCTGCGGGGAAGGGGGCCGGGGGGAAGGGGTTGCGCGGGGGTCGAGCGATATTCTCAGCCAACGCGAGACTATTCAGATCTTGCTGACCGAGCCCCCCAGCCCCATCCACCCGCTCCAGGCCCCCGTCGAGACGTCGTAGAAGCTGTGAAACACCTGGCCGCCGCCGCCGATGCCGAAGACCTCGAGGCCTCCGTCCGCGTTGGTGCCGACGACGAAGTTGCTCGAGAACTCTCCGCCGAGGCTCGCCCAGTCGCTCCACCCGGTGGTCGTCGAGGCCTGCCACGTGTGGAACAGGTGCGAGCCCGAGCCGCCGAGGAACGCTTCGAGCTCGCCGTGCGAGTTGAGCGCCACCGCGGGGACCGACCACGAGTCGCCGCCGACGTTCGGCCACCCGAACCACTGCCCCGAGGACTCTTCGAAGTCGTGATCGAGGACTCCGCTCGTATCGAGGGCGAAGGTCTCGGCGAGCCCTTTGCCGTTGATCGCCGCGCCGATGTCGCTGTTGAGGTTGCCCCCCATCGCGTACCACTGCGTCCAGCCCCCGGGCTGCGTCGCGTCGTGCCACGCGTGGTAGGCCTGGTAGTCGGTCCCCACGCCGAACACTTCGAGGTTGCCGTCGGGATGCTTGAGCACCGTGGGATTCGAGACGAAGCCGCCGCCTAGCCCGACCCATTCGCTGGTCCACCCTCCGGCCACCGTGGGGTCCTGCCACCGGTGATAGATGTGCCCGTCCGTTCCTGTCACGAACACCTCGAGCTGGTTGCTCGAGTTCAACGCGACGGCCGCGTTCCCGACCGCCTTGCCGCCGAGCGGCACGAAGTTGCCGTAGTCACCCGCGCCGGCCGTGCTCTCCCAGACGTGCTGGATCTGCCCGTCCGTCCCCACGGCGAAGACCTCGAGACGCCCGTCCGCGTTCACGCCGACCGACGGGTTCGAGCTCGACGTGAACGCACCGTCGATCTCTCTCCACCCCGCCCAGCCTCCGACTCCGGACGGATCCTGGCGGTCCACGTAGACCGCGCCCCCTCCGCCGACGGCGAAGAGGGTCAAGTGTCCGTTCGCGTCCAGCGCGATCGGAGTCCCCGGGCCGTGGGTGAACGCTGGCCGTGGAGCTTGGTTGGTCTTCCCGGGAGCGGGGGCGAGGAGGATGTTGGCCGTGTCGAAGTCCATTCCCCCATTGGAGTCCGTGTATTGCCAAATGCGGTTCGGATAGATCGAATTGGGGAGAGAGGAGTCCGAGTGCGGCGACAGTCCGGCCGTGAAGCCGGAAAACTCCCAGTTGGCGACCCACGCCCCGTCGATCGGCAAGCCGTCGTCGGCGAAGGCGATCAGCGCGTCGGGGTTCGAATAGACGTACGCGAGGTAGCCGCCGGCGTGGACCGCGTCGAGCCACGCGTGAACGTACGCGGTCGTATCGCCGGGATCGCCTCCGTACGTCTCGGACTCGACGTCGAGGCACACGGGGATGTTCGCGTGCGGCGCCCAGGCATAACTCTTCATGACGGCGACTGCGTCCTCGCCGTCGGCCGTGCCTTGGCCCGAGGTGAGGTTCGTCGGGCAGCCGATCCCAGGCCCGTTCTGCCCGACGTAGATCGGCATGAACTGCCACCCCGTGGCCGCGTTGATGCTCGACAAAACCGACGGCGTCCAGCCCGAGCCTCCGTTGCAGGGCCCGCCGATGTACGCTCCGGACCACTGAATGCCGTAGTTCGACTTGTAGTAGACCGCATCGCCGACGCTCAGGGCGCCGGCGTTGTCGAGCCCCGGAGCCGCGGGGCCGACCTGAAGCGCCGCGCTCGACGCCCCGCTATTCTCGGGCGGGGCCGATGAGCAGGCGACGACAGGAAGCACGAACGGCGCGAGGAGAACGGCTCGGACGAGTTGGTTCATGCCGGTGCGCTTTGCAGCGGACGTACCTGACGTGCGCGCACCTTCGCGTCGCGCACGGTGCGCGTCACCTGCCTTCGCACCACACGTCGAGAAAAGACGCGACTTCGAAGCTCGCGCGCGAGCGAGGCGATCGCGACGAGCTCGCGCCGATGGACGCGCGCGCCGCTCGGTTGGCGTCGGAAGCTAACAGAGCTTGCATCAGGCCTGAGCCGTCGGACCCTCAGGGCCCGCGCGTGTGTCGTCGCACGACGCTCGAGTGTCCTATCGTGACACCGTGCTCATTCCTTCCGGCGCGATCGAGGCTTCACGCCGGCCATTCGAGCGTGGCGCACGCCTTGCTCGACACGCCATGAGATCACCTCTGACATGAGCGGGACCCTTTCGATCCTCGTCGTCCGCGCGCTCCACGTCGCGCTCGCCCGAGCCGGGGTCAGCGGGGACGATCTCCTGAAGGAGCTGGGGATCCTGCCGTCACTCCTCGATCAGAGCGATGCACGCCTCCCCGCGGAGCTGGTGTTCCGCGCCATCGAGCGCGCGGGCGCGCTCACGCACGACGAAGCCTTCTCCCTTCACGCCGCCGAGGCCGTTCCTCTCGGTACGATCGACGTGCTCGACTTCGCGATGCGAAGCTCGCTGACGATGCGCGAAGCGCTCGCGCGCGCCGCCCGCTACTACGCGCTGATCGACGACCTCAGCGAGCTTCGTCTCGAGGAGCAGGGGGCCGTGGCGCGCCTCGCGGTCTCGCGGCAGGTGACCACGTCCCCCCGCGTCGCCACGGAGCTCCTCTTCGCCATCCTCTTCGCGCGCGGACGGCAGCTCACGGGCAGGCCATGGCCGCTCACCGAGGTTCGCTTCCGAGCGCCGGCTCCTGAAGAGAAGAGCGACGCAGCCCACGAGCGGTTCTTCGGAGCGCCCGTCCGCTTCGGCTGCTTCCAGAACGAGATGGTCTTCGAGTCCGCGTGGCTCGATACCCCCTGCGTCGCGCACGACGCCGCGCTCGCGACCTTCTTCGACCGGCACGCCGACGGGATGCTCGAGCGGGTCTCGAGCGCGCCCGCCTTCTTGCGGCGCGTGAAGCTCGCCATCGCCGAGAGCCTCCACGGGAGCGATCCGTCGCTCGACATGACCGCCAAGCGACTCGCGACGAGCGCGCGCACGCTGCAGCGGCGCCTCGAGGAAGCCAGTACGTCGCACAAGGCGCTCGTCGAGGAGGTGCGCCGGGACATGACGTTCGAGCTCCTCGACAACCCGAAGCTCAGCATCCGCGAAGTCGGCTACCTGGTCGGCTTCCGCGACACGAGCGCATTTTACCGCGCGTTCAAGCGGTGGACGGGATCGACGCCGAAGATCGCGCGACGTCGTGTGTCCTAATCCTCCGGGTGTAACCTCGAGCTAGTGGGCGAAACGCGCGAGACGGGCGAGACGACGACTCACTACCGGGTCTGCCCCCTCTGCGACGCGATGTGCGGCCTCGCGATCAACACCGAGGACGGGCGGGTCAAGGACATCCGGGGCGACAAGGAGAACGTCTTCTCCCGCGGGCACATCTGCCCCAAAGGGCCCGCGCTACGCGACTTCCATGACGATCCCGATCGACTCAGACGTCCGGTGCGCCGGGTCGGGTCGGTCTGGGAGCCGATCTCGTCGCGCGACGCCCTCGACGAGGCCGCCAATCGGCTGAGCGACGTCCGAGCAAAGCACGGAGCCGACGCGGTCGCGTTCTACGTGGGAAACCCCGTGGCTCACAACTACGCGGCGCTCCTCGGCATCCCGATCCTGCAGGCCGCGCTCGGGACGAAGAATCACTACGACACGAACTCGCAGGACGGCAACCCGAAGATCTTCGCCTGCATGAAGATGTACGGCGACGGTCTCTCGCTCACCATCCCTGACGTCGATCGCACGCGATACTTGCTCATCCTCGGGGCGAACCCCGCCGCGTCCAACGGGAGCATGCTCACGATGGGAGACGCGCGCGCGCGCCTTCGCGGCATCCGCGAGCGGGGGGGGCGCATCGTGCTCGTCGATCCCGGGCGAACCGAGTCGGCGGACTGGAGCGACGAGCACCACTGGATCCGGCCGGGGGGCGACGCCGCGTTCGTCCTCGCGATCCTCCACGTGATCTTCGCGGAAGACCTCGCCGACGTCGCGTCGCTCGCGAAGTCGACGCGCGGGCTCGCGGCGCTGCGTGGGTGTGCGCAGCGCTTCCCGCCACATCGGGTGGCGGAGGCCGTGGGCATCGCCCCTGCCACAATCACGCGCATCGCGCGGGAGCTCGCACGCGCGGAGGCAGCGGTCGCCTATTGCCGCGTGGGCGTCTGCCAGAGCGAGCTCGGTCTCGTCGCCAGTTGGCTCGTCGAAGCGTTGAACGTCGTGACCGGGAACTTCGATCGCCCCGGCGGCATGATGTTCACGAAGCCGGCCGCCGACATCGGCCCCCTCGCGCGCGCCGCGGTCGGCAACCACCACGGCCGCTGGCGATCGCGGGTGCGCGGGCTCCCCGAGTTCCTCGGGAGCTTCCCCTCAGGAGCGCTCCTCGAAGAGATGACCACCCCGGGACCGGGGCAGATCCGCGCGCTCGTCACGCTCGCGGGCAACCCCGTCCTGTCGATCCCCGGGGGAGCGCGGCTCGCAGACGCGCTCGCGCGACTCGACGCCGTGGTCTCGATCGATCCGTACGTCAACGAGACCACGCGCCACGCGCACGTCATCCTCCCCCCCGCAAGCCCCCTCGAGACCTCGCACTTCGATCTCCTGTTCAACGCCGTCTCGGTCAGAAACACCGTGAGCTACTCGGAGCCGGTTCTCCCGCGAAGCGACGACGCGCTCGACGACTACGAGATCCTCACGGGGCTGGCGAAACGGCTTGCAGGGCGCCGTGCGGGAGACGGCGCGACCGGGCGAACGATAGAGCGCGCGCTCGAAAAGCTCCTCCCCTCGACGGACGACGCGCTCGCGCTGCTGTTTCGCCTCGGCCCTTACGGCGACCACTTCGTACCGGGGCGACAGGGGCTCACCCTCGCGAAGGTGCGCGAAGCGCCGCACGGGATCGACCTCGGGCCGCTGGTCCCGATGGGACGCGAGCGCGTGCGCACCCCCGACGGACGGGTCGACCTCGCCCCCGAGGTCCTCCTCGCCGACGTGTCGCGCGTCGAGACCTGGCTCGCCGAGCGCCGGAACGGTGGGCTCCTCCTGATCGGACGGCGGCACCTGCGCTCGAACAACTCGTGGATGCACAACCTCCGGTCGCTCGTGAAAGGGCCCGATCGCTCGGCGCTCCTCGTTCACCCGGACGACGCTGCGCGACACGGCCTCGTCGAGGGGGCGACCTGCCGCGTCAAGAGCCGCGCGGGGGAGGTGCGCGCGCGCGTCGCCATCACGCGCGATATCATGCCTGGGGTGGTCTCCCTCCCGCACGGGTATGGACACGCGGCGGCGGCCGATACGCTTCACGTGGCGGGGCCGCTCCCCGGCGCCAACATCAACGTGCTCACCGACGAGACGTGGGTCGAGCCGATCCTCGGCAACTCGATCCTTACGGGCATCCCCGTGAGCGTCGAGCGCGAGCCATGACGCTCTCGAGGCTCCCGCTCTGCGGTGCGTTCGCCGTGATGATCGCAGTGGCGTCGGCGCCGGGCTGCACCTCGAAGACGAACGCCTCGCCCCCCGCGGTCGACGCAGGCCCCGTGGTAACATTCGAGGAGTCGTCCAACGACGCGTTGCAGACCCTGCAGAGCGTCTTCTACGCCGCCGGCAACTGGAACCTCTGCGAGCCGACGTCGTGCAGCTGGCTCACCGACGACGATTTCGACTGGGGGGCGGACTCGATGACCGCGGCGCTCTACCTGCGCTGGAGCATCGAGAAAGACGCGGCCATCGTCCCGATGATGGCGCTCCTCGACGCGAACGGCCCCAGCTACGACACGTGCACGGCCGAGAGCTGCAACAGCTGGAGCGACGTTCCACTGTGGGACTCCATCGCGGCCACGCACGAGAACCTGGTCACGGGAGCGGCCGACGCGCTCACCCGCGCCGAAGGGGCGTTCAACTACGTCGACACCGCGACGCAGTTCGCGCTCGGCGCGTGCCCCGCGATCAACTACCAAATGCCCGCCGGCGGCACGACCAACCTGAAGACGCTCGAGACCGACTCGAACTACATCAAGGCGGCGCTCCTCCTGAACCAGGTGACGGGCACCGCGACCTACCTCGACAAGGCCGTCGCCAAGTACGCCAGCGTGCGGCAGTACTACCTCGATCCCTCCGTGCCGCTCTACACGGTCTACGTCGTCGACGACGGCACGAGCTGCACCCAGATCGCGAGGCGCTTCTACGGCAGCGTGAACGGAAACATGATCTGGAACGGGCTCGCGCTCAGCTCCGCGACCGGGCAGTCGTCGTATCTCCAGGACGCGATCGGCACGGCCCAGGCGGTGAGCCAGTACCTGGGAGATGCGAGCGGCGTCTACGCGGATCTCCAGACGGACGACGACGTCGTCGAGCCCCTGATCGAGGCGATGTATCAGCTCGCGACCGTGGGCGCCCAGTCGTTCGCCAAAGACTGGATTCTGACCAACGCGCAGGCGATCGCCGGCGCTCGGGCGTCGAACGGTGTCTACGGTCGCTTCTTCGACGGACCTGCCCCCCCCGCGCAGGTCACCGAGTGGCAGGCGAACGGCGGGCTGTCCCTCGCGTTTGCCGCGGGGGGGCTATCGCCGGCAGGGATCGCGTCCGCGAACACAGCGGCCTGGGATCAGGCCGTCTACGTGGCGGACGACATTTCGTCGCTCCCCTCGTCGATCCAGTTCACCGGCCGAGCGATCGCCCTCATGGGGACGATCGGCGAACAGTGCTGCCAGCTCGGCCAGGCCGTCGTCCTGATCGACGGCGTGGAGACGTTCGACCAGACCGGGATCCACCAGAACCAGTCGAACGCGCTCGCGGCGGTTCCGG
>JBKQKP010000334.1:0-14484 GCA_052147435.1 Polyangiaceae bacterium
CTGCTCGCAGGGAAGGGGCCGGGGGATGGGTTGATCGAGACTCGCGCCCTGCTGAGGGGGAGCATCTACTGCGCCGACGCCGGCTGCAACGTGACCGTCACGTTCGTCCCGTTCGCCGGTCGATCGATCTCCACGCCGGTGAGCGTGATCTTCGATTCGCACCCGCCGCACGAGACGCTGTACCCGAGCGGATAGACGCGGCTCGGTACGATGATCTCGGTCGGCGCGGAGATGGTCGGGTCGGGGGTGTAGACGAACGTGAACGTCGACGTTGTGTCGTCGAACGCGTACGAGACAGGGTCGCCGGCGGTCCGCGACGGGTAGGGGAGCGAGATGGCGTTCGCGAGGGCGATGTTCTCGCTCCCGTCGGCGGCGACGGGGCTATAGCCCCCTCCGGAGCTGTCGTCCCAGAGGTCGCTCCCCGCCGCGACCGCCCCGGTCCCGGTGTATTGAGCTCCCATATACAGGCCGATGTTCGGGTCGTTCCACTGCCCGCCGTACTCACCGACCCACAGCGCGGCATTCAGGCTCTCCGCCTCGGCCTGGAGCGCCTTGATCTTCGATTCGATGTCGGGGACGTCTTCCGCGGGGAACAATCCCGTCTGCTCGGCGGTGGTGTCGTACGAGTGTGGCGAGTAGACGACGTTGCCGAACGGGAACGGCACCAGGCTCGTGGGAATACCCAGGTTGCGGCTCGCACCCGGCTCGAGGAACGCGATCCATTGCGGCGCCTCCGACCGAACCACGTTCACGACCGCCTCGTAGAAAGGCTCGAGCCTGTCCCCTTCGAACGACGTGATGGGATACGTCCCCCACTCCGGCTCGTTGAGCGCGTCGAACCCGATCACGGACGGGATCCCGGCGAGCCTCTGCGCGACGCGCCGCCACGCCTCGAGGAAGTGCGCTCGCGTCACGGGGTCGGTATAGAAAAGGTCGGTGCAAGCCTCGACGTTCGGGTTGACGGCGCTGAGCGACCATGGGGAAGCCGGCACGAACCCGGCGTAGTACGAGGCCGGACAGGCCCACGCCGGCGCGCCGTCGAAGCCGAAGCCTTCGCCGTAGATGTCCTGGTGCATGTCGACGATGACCGACAGGCCGAGCTGCTCCGCCCACTCCGCGCGCTCGGCGAGCTGGTCGAGGTACGAGTCGTCGTACTGCCCTTCCTGCGGCTCGATCGCGGCCCACACCATGAGAAATCGCGTCGAGTTGAATCCCCAGGCGCTTTGTAGCCGCTGGTAGTCCGCGATCGTCTTCGGATCGATGTACGGCGCGCTCTTCTGGTCGCCTGCGATCTGCGCACCGCGGAGGGTCACCGCGCGCCCCTGCGCGTCGCGGATGAAACCGCCGGAGACGCTCCAGGCCGTCGAGGTGTTCGTCGCAGCCGGCGTCTTGCTGCACGACCCGAGCGCGAGCACGACTAACACCGAGCTCGCGGCGGCTCTCGCCCTCGGCCTCCTCGACTTCACGACGGGAGTATCCCGGCGGTAGGGGGCTTCGTCCAGTCTCCTGGCGGTGGTCTCTCTCCCGCGTCAGTCGCGGTGGGGCGATCCAAGCTGGCGGACGGAGCCCGATCCCGACACGTCGAGGCTCGTGATCCGCGCTTCGCCTCCGTAGAGGAGGTCACCCGAGCCGTTGATCTGGACCGTCATCTCGCCGCCGTGCACGACGGTCGCGATGTCGCCCGATCCGTCGATCTCGTAGAGCCCCCCCTCGACCGGGAACCCTCGCGCCCGGATGTCGCCCGACCCGTGAACGCGCGCTTCGAGTCGCTTCCCGGCGCCGCGCAGGACGACGTCGCCCGAGCCGTCGATCGTGCAATGGACGACGTCGGCGTCTCCGTCGTACCGAACGTCGCCGCTCCCGCGAACGTCGAAGTCCACCTCGGGATGCGCGCCGCTCGCCTGGACCGTGAGGTCGCCCGATCCTTCGATCGTGGCCGACCGGAACGCAGGGATGTCGACCGTGACTTTCGCCCCTCTCTCTCCGTTGCCGAAGCAGATGCCGAAACACGACCCTTCGTCGGAATCCCCGTCGAAGTCGACGACGAGCGTGTCCCCTTCGACCCGCGTCTTCACGCGCGCCTGCGTCGACGGATTCCCCGTGACCGCGATAGCCGTGGTGGGCCCCTCATGGACGACCACGTCGATCGATCCGCGAAGGTCGATCCGCGAGAACGAGCCGGCGGCAGGCACCTGCGTGGGCGCCGTCTGCGGATAGCGGGTCTCCGTGGTCACCGGGCCGGAGGTACTCCGTGCGCACGCACCGCTCAGAAACGGCAAGACGGCCAGAACCGAGGCAAAGGCGAGGGGGCGGGGGCGGGGGAAGGCGTGCATCACGCCCATTCGCCCGAGGAGTCCGCTTTATTTCACCGAAGGCTTCGAGAGCGCCAACGCCCGCGCGGCGTCGGACGTGAGGACGGGGACGATCTCGAAGTCCATCAGGTCCTTCCAGTGGTCGGCCCACTCGTGGAGCAGCTTCACGTCGTCGCATTCCATGACCTGGAAGCACCGATCGAAGCCCTCCTCGATCCAGCTTCCGACGTACCGGAGCCCTTCGGGCTGCATCCGGCCTTTCTCCGCGAACCGGGTGTACACGGCCTTCGCGTCCCGCCCCTTGAACCGTTCGATCACCATGAACAGCATCTCGATCTCCTGGGTGGTGACCGCTCGCGTGGCGAGGGTCAAGGACGATGGGCGGGCCCGGGGCCGGTCGCGATCACGAACATTCCGGCGAGGCAGATGACTACGCCCACGACGTCGCGCAGCGTCGGCACCTGCTTCTCGACGACCCACAGCCAACCTAGCGCCACGCTGACGTACACCCCTCCGTAGGCCGCGTAGGTCCTCCCCGCAGCGGTCGGATGCAACGTCAGGAGCCACGCGAAAGCCGCTAGCGAGAGCGCCGCGGGAACGAGGAGCACGATCGACTTCTTTTCGCGAAGCCACAGATAGGGGAGATAGCAGCCCAGGATCTCGGCCACCGCGGTGACGACGAAGAGCAGGAACGTCCTGGCGAAGGTCACTCGCCCCCTCCGTCCGACGAGCACTCGCCGGCGACGACGGGGGGGCACGACGCCGGAGGAACGAACGCGTAGGGACACGCCACGAAGCTCGAGTCGGCGACCGCCACTTCCCCGGCGAGCTCTCCTCCTGGGGCGGAGTAGTAGTAGATCCAGGTCCCGTCGGTGATGACGAAGTACCCGTCGCACACCGGCGCGCTGCAGTCCCACGCTGCAAACGTGCACGGCGCGGTGGTGGGACAGGTCGCGGGGACGGGGAGGTTGCAGAGAAACGGACCGAGCGAGCCGTCGATGTCGCCTGCGTCGAGGGGGCCTGCATCGAAAGGAGGGGGGGCGTTGCTGCTCGACGAGGAGCAGCCGACGACGACGCACAACGGTGCGAGCGCCGCGACCGCGAGCATGCGAAACGAGGGCACGCGGGCACCCTAGTACGAAGCGCCGGGACCGCGTGAGTGCTAGATCGGCGCTCATGGCCGTCCCGCTCCGCGTCGCCTCGTACGCGTCCGTCGCTGTTCTGGCTCTCGCAGCGTCACTCGCCGGTTCTTCGTGCAACTCCTCCCCCCCCGCGCCGGCGGCGCCGATGTGCGACTCTTCTTCGACGAGCTCGACGGGCGGTACGTCCGAGTCGGTCTCACCCGCCGACGTCGCCGTCTACGTCGATACGACTGATCCCTTGCTCGATCCGGTCGTCGCTGACCTCGCGAGCTACCTCGGAACGTCGTGGGGGAGCTCCGTGACCGTCGCCCGCACGGTCCCCGACTTCACCGCAAAGAGAACCATCTGGCTCTCCACGAGCGCCGCGGCCATGGCCAAAGCAGGCGTCACGATCACCAGCGGGTACGCCATCGAGCGGGCGAGCGGCGCCGATTCGATCGTGGTCTACGCGCCCGACGTCGCGGACCTGGCCTTCGGCGCGTACGCGCTCCTCGAGGAGCTCGGGATCCGTTTCTTCCACCCGCTCGAGGAGCTGGTTCCGCGGCGGGGCTCGGCCGCGCTCCCGCTGACGCTCGACGTGCAGCGCGCGCCGCTGGTCCAGCAGAGGGGGCTCCAGTTTCACACGCTGCACCCGATCGAGTACCTCGCCGTCTTCAACGAGCCGTCCTCCGCGAACCTCGCGAACGCGCAGAAGGTCATCGATTGGCTCGTCAAGACGGGGCAGAACTACGTGCAGTGGGCGCTGCTCTCGACGGTCGACTTCGCGACCTGGGCGCCGTACGCGCAGTCGATCGTGACGTACGCGCACTCGCGCGGGGTTCGCGTGGGGTGCGTCGTCCAGCTCTGGGCAGGCGCCGCGCTCCAGAACAACTACGACCTCGTGACCAACCCCGCGACCTGGCAGTCGGACATGAACACCCAGCTCGCGCAGCTGATGCAAGTCCCGTGGGACGTCGTCGACATCGGGCTCGGCGAGTTCAAGGCCACCGACCCGGGCTCCGTCGTGACCTGGCTCTCGTACGCCACGTCGCAGCTCGCGACGACGAACCCGGGGGTCCAGGTGAACGCGCAGAACCACGTCGGCGACTACCCGCAGCTCTGGGTCCCGTACGACGGCCAGACGATCTTCTACTACCAGCTCCCGCAGTTCTCCGATCCGCGCCTCGGGATGAGCGTCCACACGCTTTACTACTTCGACCTCTATCGCGACTGGGCGATGTACGCGCACCCCGACTTCCACCTCCAGCACGACTTCCTCCTGAAGGAGCTCCCCACGCGGCGGGTCAACTACTTCCCGGAGTCGGCGTACTGGGTCACGGCGGACATCTCGGTCCCCGCGTTCCTCCCCGAGTACGTCGTCGCGAGGCTGAACGACATCCAGGGGCTCGCGAGCGACATCGCGACGAACGGGCTCCCCGCGATGAACGGGCACGTGATGTTCACGTCCGGGCACGAGTGGGGGTACTGGATGACCGACTACCTCACGGCGAAGATGCTCTGGAACCCGACCGCGACGGTCGATTCGCTCTTCGCCGACTACGCCTCGTCGTACGGGAGCTGCGCCGACGGCGTGGCGAGCACCCTGTCGCAGTTCACGGCGCTCCAGACGAAGTACCTCTTCGACGACCGCCTCGCGCCGTACGTGATGGGAGAGGACGCGACCGTAGACCTCGGGTACGAGACGCAGGTCTATACGATCCCTCGCCGAGTCCAGTTCGAGGACGTCGTGGCGATGGGGCCCGCGGACCAGGCGGCCTTCGAGGCGAGCGTCGTCGTGGAGCTCGAGGCGCTGGCGGCGCAGGTCCAACCGCTCGAGGACGGCATGGCGGCGCGCTGCGCGAGCACGGATTCCCAGCTCGCGCCGTGGTGCAACGAGCTCTGGGACGGGATCGAGATCGTACGGTTGCGCGTCCAGCACGCCGCGGAGCTTTACCGGTCGATCCTCGCGTACGCGCAGGGGGACGCGGCGAGCGCGCAGTCGTACTTCAACGAGGCGACCGCGACGTCGACGACAGCGGCGGCCGTGGTCGCGCGGCGCGAGGCGTACTACCGATTCGACGTCGCGACGCTGACATCGGACTACGCGAATCCGACGATCTACCAGTACGGGTATCTGCGGCAGGCGCACACGCAGTGCTATTTCCACCGGCGCGAGGATCAGGTGCAGTCTTTCCTGCAGAACGGGACGGCGGCGGCGATCCTGGGGCTGAGGACGTGCGACAACTGACGAGACCGAGGGACCAAGTCCGGATCAAGGCGTGGCTGCTGCCGGGTGCGGGTACGTGTGGACCGCCTTCATGACGGCGTGCCCCTCCGCCTGCACGTTCACCCCCAGCGTCGATCCCGTGAGCTGCACGGGCCCCGACAGGTCGCTCCGCGCGAGGCCCGAGTCGGTCGTCCGTATGTAGAGCTTGCCGTACAGATCGTTCGCCAGAGTCCACCCCTGCTCGGTCCGAACGACGACGTGCGCCCCGATGTCGAACACCCCGCAGAGCACCCCGTCCACCGCCCGCTCGTCGTTGAGGGTTGCCGTCAACCCATCGACGCTGACCACGTCGACCCCTCCCGCGAAGTCGGCGCGAAGGAGGGACTCGAGCGCGTCGGAGCGGCTCCCCATCCGAACCGGCTCGTTCGCGAGGCGCGCAAGCGCCTCTTTCTTCGCGGCGTAGGAAGCAAACCGCCGGGCGAGGAGCTTTCCTTCGTCCTTCGGGATGTGTCCCCCCTTGTCGTCGGTGATGAACGCCGTGCGCTCGGTGAGCGTCACGCGGTAGGTCTTCCCGGCGACCGGAAGGTCGCCGCGGGTCTCGCGCCCGTCGTGGATGCGCGTGAAGTAGGCATCACCGAACGTCACGCGGTACTTCGGCACGGGCTCCGTCGCGAGCGTCTCGAGCGTCACCTGGTCGCGCGTCTCGATGACGATGTCCGTCGTCTGGCCGACGCCGTCGCTCCCGCGCTCCGCTTTCACGACGAGGTCCACGCCGTACCGCTCGTCGGCGCTGACGGTTCGGGCGTCGTCGTCTTTCTGCGCGAACGTCAGGCTGTGCACCTCGGGTTGCGAGGGGGGGGCCGGCGGCTCCGACGCTTCTTCCGGTGCCGCGGCGGGGATGTCGTACGTCGGGTCCGCGGGATGCGCCTTTGGCGGGAGACTCTTCGCGCAGGCGGCGGTGGCGAGCGACAGGGCTACGGCGAGGGGCACCCGCATGGCCCCAGAGCATACCGCACCGCCTACCAGACCACGCCGCGCGATCCTCCCGTCTTCGGATCGAACACCTCCAGCCGGTTACTCAGCCCGAGGTACACCCCCTGCGCGCTGATCGTCATCGAGTCGAAGTTCGTCCCCTCCATCGCGCGCGGCGGCTCGGTCGACCAGAGGGCGCTCCCGGTATGCGCCTCGCGTGCTGCGAGCTCCCATGCGCCCGTCTTCACCTGGAAGAACGTGAACACCTTGCCGTCGTTCAGGTCGACCTGCGTGCGCGGAAACGCGTGCGCTTCGCCCCCTCGTGCGACCGGCTGATCCCAGAGAATCTTGTGCGTCTTTGCGTCGTAGCCGACGAGCGCGTCGACCTCCGTCGTCCAGGAGTCGCCGGTCCGGCGGAATCCGACGGCCACGGCATCGTCCCCCTCCTCGAGCGCGTACCGCTCGTTGAACATCGGCGCGATCGGAGGCGCCCGGTAGTCGTGGTCCGCCTCGCACGCCGTCGTCGCGCTTGCCGACGCCGCTTCCACGGCGCCTGCCTTCCCCTTCGCCCCCGTCACGCAGCGGGGATGGGCGACCGGTCGCACGCACCACTTCGGCTCCTTCGACGACGCGAGCCCGCTCGCGTCGAGCAGGTAGCCCCCCTTGCCTGCCGCGCTCTTCGGGTACTCCCAGAGCCACACGCGAGGGTCCGCGTCGGCGTCCACGTCGGCGCACTGCATGCTCGTGCTCTCCGGCATCGCGCGCGCCTCGCCGACGTCGTGACCGGTCCGAAGGTCGTAGATGTGGATCAGCTTCTCCGAGTCGCTCAGGAAGAGGCGGTCGCCGCTCCGGAGAAGACGGATCTGCGGGTTGGCCCACTGGCAGGCGATCGGCGTGCTCTGCCACAGCGGCGCGAGGGTCGCGCCGCTCGTGGCGGTGACCGACAGGGCGTGCGCTTCGTCACCGGAGTTCCAGCGGAGCCCCACGATGTCCTCGTGTCCGTCGCCGTCGATGTCGACGAGGAGAGGAGGGCTCAACGGATACCAGCTGAGCCACCTGACCCCCGCTCCAGGGAGCGTAGAGGCCGGCTTCGGCGGCGGCGGCGAGGCGAAGCTCACGACCGGGGGGGGTGGCGGGCGTTGCGCGATCAAGAGGAGAAGAGCGACGAGGCACGCTCCGAACAGCCCCGCGTCGACGAGCACCGCCCTCGTGAGCCGCCCCTGCGCATCGAAGACCGCGCCGCGGACGCTCCGCTCGCTCCGCTCGACGCCGCGGTACGGAGCTTCGCGCGTCACCCCCGACATCCAGCGCTCGTCGCCGATCCCGAGATCCACTTCGGCGTCCGCGGGGACGTCGTGCTCGATCCGGACGAGCCCACGGACGAGCGCGATCATCCCGCGAAGGCGGCGGGCTTCGACCACCGTGAGGAGCCCGAGCACGCCGGTGGCGCCGGCCGCGACGAGGGCGACGTGCGCGGTGTGGGAGGTCGTGCAGAGAGCCGCGGCGGCGAGGGCGCCGAGGGCGAGCATGCACGTCGTGACGACCCAGACGCGTTCTCGCTCGCTGCGCGACAGGATCGAGCCTTCTCGTGCCTCGCCCGTGCTGCGCCACGTGAAGTAGATCGCCGCGAGCGGCAGATAGAACGGAGCGGAGAAGATCAGCCCGAGGTAGATCCCCCCCGGAATGAGGAACCCGGTCTCGCCGCTGGACGAGCTCGACGCGGCGACGAGCTCGGTCAGCGCCGCGATGCCGCCGCTCAGCGCACCGGCGATGGCCCCCGCGATTCCTACGGCCCCCGCGAGGAGGAAGCCGCTCCGGAAGATCCCCTTGCCGCGTCGACTTGCCCACCTCCCGAGGAGCCCGCACGTCGCCGTGACGGAGACGATAACGGCGAGGGAGTAGCGGAGCGACTCCGGGAACTGCGGGGTCAACGGGGCCAAGGGGGTCGTCGTCCCGAACGGGCCGAAGAGCAGGTCGGCGACCATCGCGCTGCCGACGAGACCGACCGCCGCGAAGGGGCGCGTGAGCCCGCCGAGGCGCGAGCGTGCCTGAGGAGAGGGGGCCGAAGGGGTGGGCGCGGGGGGCATCACCCAGGTCATACGCGCGGGGCGAGAGACTTATTCACGGCCGTGACGCCCGTTTCCCCAGGCTCCTGGGAAATCGCACGCCGAGGGTTCCCACTTCCTGTGGCCGGCGAGTTAACACTGGGAAAGGCGGCCCGAGACGTACATGCGCCAGCTCTTGCTCTCCTTATCGCTCTTGCCCGTCGTCCTCGCGGGCGCGCCGGGCATCGCCCACGCGCAGGGGGCGGCGGGACCGGCTGCCCCTGCGGGCGCGCGCCCACACACCTACGCCCTCCTCATCGGGAGCAATGTGGGGGGAGCGGGGCAGGCGCCTCTCCACTTCGCCGAGGACGACGCGCGGCGCATGGCCGATGTGCTCCGTGAGCTCGGGCACTACGCCGACGCCGACGTGCGCGTCTTGTTGCATCCCGACGCCGCCCACGCCGTCGGCGCGATCGACGAGCTCTCCGCCAAGGTGCGCGCAAACGCCGCCGCCGGCGAGCAATCCGAGGTCGTCTTCTACTATTCGGGGCACGCGCGATCGAACGCCGTCTCGCTGGGGGGCGAGGAGATCCCGCTCACGACCTTGCGCGAGCGGCTGAGCGCGCTCCCTTCGACGCTCACGATCGTCGTCCTCGACGCGTGCCAGAGCGGCGCCTTCGCGCGGGTGAAGGGGGCCGAGCGGGCCGCCGACTTCACGTACAACTCGGTCTCGCACCTCACGCAGCGCGGCCTCGCGGTGATGGCGTCGAGCTCGTCGCAGGAGCTAAGTCAGGAATCGGACGAGCTGAAGGGGTCGTACTTCACCCATCACCTCGTGACCGCGCTCCGCGGCGCCGGGGACGCTGACGGCGATGGTCGAGTCTCGCTCGACGAGGCCTATCGGTACGCCTACCGGCAGACGCTCGCATCGACGGCGCTCACCCAGGTCGGCGAGCAGCACGTGACGCTCGAGACGGATCTCACCGGGCACGACGACGTCGCGGTGACCTTCCCCGCCGAGGCGAAAGCGCAGCTCGAGCTCCCGGGTCCGCTCGAGGGGCGCGTCCTCGTGCAACAGCGAACGAGCGGCGCGGTCGTCGCCGAGCTGCAGAAGGTCGCAGGTCCCCCCATTCGCCTTGCGCTCATCGCGGGCGCGTACGACGCCGTCGTGGGGCAACCCGCGCGCATCGTCCAGTGTCACTTCGCGGTGACCGACGATCAGGTCACGTCGCTCGACACTTCCGGTTGTCCGACCGTCGTTCCGGATCGCGCGGCGTCGAAAGGGGAGGAGACGGCGCCCGGGATGCGCGAAGTCGATCGATGGGAGGTCGAAGGGGCGGCCGGCTTCATCTGGAGCCAGACGGACGGCTACACCCAGTCGCTCGAGCAGTTCGGCTACCAGAAGCAGACCGGCATCGTCGATCTCCCGAGCGCGCGCCTCACGCTCGGTGTCTCGCGCATCCTCGTGCCGCATCTCGCCGGAGTCTTTCAGGTCGCGACGCTCGCGGGGGACACCTACTCCCGGTCGATCCAGAACAGCACGGACAGCGCGTCGTTCAGCGCCTACGGCGGCGCGCTCTACCTCCGCGCGTACATGGACGTCGCGGGGCGATGGCTCGGGGTTTATGCCCAGGGGGGGGTGGGGGTGACGCTCGGGGTCCTGAGCTATCAGACGCAGCAGACGGGCGTTCCGCCGTCCACGACCGACACGTACCTCGGCTATCTCGTGAGCGGGGGGGTTGGTGCCACGGTGCGGTTCAGGCGCGTCGCAACGGTATTCGCACAGGCGGGCTACGACTACGCCCCCGCGATCCAGAACCTCATCGGAGACACCCACGACAGCGGAGGGCCATCCTTCGTCGTCGGTCTCCGCTTCCGCTTCGGGGGCGAACAATGAAGACGAAGTACTCGCGTCTGACTCTCGCGTGCGTGGCCCTCTTCGGGTTCGCCATGATGGGCGACGACTGTCAGGGGGACATCGTCAACGACCCGGCCTTCCGCGACTGGTGCGGAGCCAACCTCTGCGCGTGGCAGACGGACTACGGCCAGATCCAGCGGGTGCCGACCTGGATTGCGGAGGACTTCGGCGTCTCGTTCCTCGACAACGCCGATGGCCGCCCCCCCGGGACCGAGATCTCGCAGGTGACGCAGGAGAACGGCGCGACCTGCATCCTCTTCACGAGCGTCGGGAACATCGATCCTCAGGCCAACATGGTCGTGAAGGCCGACTTCGACAACGACGGCACGATCGACTACACGGCGCCGCTCGGCGCGGCGAACTGGACCCAGGTGCAGACCGAGATCACGGCGCCGGCGGGCTACAACGGAATTACGTTCTACGTGGCCAAGGAAGGCACCGGCACCGCCGTTCTCGCCGAGATGCGGATCCAGTCGACGACCGGGTGCACCGCGCCCCCTCCGGCGTTGAACCCGCTCTTCAGCCTCGGCGGCTCGTGCGCGGCGACCTCGGAGTGCAAGCAGGGGCTCGTATGCGCGCTCGAGGGCGATGCGGGGACGGGCTACTGCTCGCAGTGCTCCGCGGAGAGCCCTTGCACCGGCGGCGTCGCTTGCGCGCAGCGAAGCGTCTTTCTCCCGTTCCAGTGCGGCCCCGGAGATGGGCTCGGCGCTTCCACGGCTCCCTGCATCGCCGACAGCGACTGCCAGAGCGGCGTCTGCCTGAACGCGACCCCGACGCCGCTCCTCGCGGACGCCGGGACGTGCGACCTGAACACGATCGCCCCGAGCGACCCGGCGAACTGCTCGTGGTTCAGCGCGATCGGTGGAACCTGCCAGTGAACTGACCCCGAGATCGAGAGGATGGAGGCTTACGAACGCTATGGACGGGCGCTCCGCCGGAAGGCCACGCGGATACTCGGCAGCGCCGACGACGCGAACGACGTCGTCCAGGCGCTCTTCATGGATCTGCTCGGCAGACGAGACGAGCGGGACGTCCCGCTCGACCTGCCTTATCTCTATCGCGCTGTCACCAACCGCTGCCTCTCGCTCTTGCGGGACGAGTCGAACCGCGCGCGCCTCCTCGAACGGAACGACGGCGCGCTCGTCCCCTCGCCGCGCACCGCTTGCGAAGAACGCACGATCACTCTCGACCTCCTCGCGAAGCTCGTTCGCGAGCTCGACCCCGAGCACTGCGAAGTGCTCGCGTACCGCTACCTGGACGACATGACGCAGGACGAAATCGCGACGCTCCTCGACCTGAGCAGGAAGACGATCGGCCACCGGCTCGATCGAATCCGCGAGGCGGTGGTGCGTATCGCGGGCTCGGAGCCGGCGGCGCAAGCGAAACCAGGAGGAACGCCATGAGCGCCCGCTGCATCAGCGAGCCGATCTCGTGGCTCCGGCTCGAGCGGTACCACTTGGGCGAGGTGGGCGCGGAAGAGCGCGCGCAGATCGCCAAGCACCTGGGGGCCTGCGCCGTGTGCGCCGCGTGCTACGCGAGCCTCGAGAAAGACGAAGCCGTCGCGCTGCCGCCGCTCCCCGTCCGGAAAGAGGCGCGCACTGGGAGAGTGTTGCGCTTCCGGCTCGGAGGCGTCCTCGCCATCGCGGGTGGTCTCGCGCTCGCCGCGGCCGCGCTCCTCGGTGTGGGCAACGGATGGCGAACGGGCCACCCTGCCGAAGGACCTGTCGCCTCTCGAGTGAAGGGAGATGCCGTCGCGTTCACGCTGGTTCGCGACGACGACGAGCGAATTGTCGAAGCTGGGGGGATCTACCGCGACGGCGACCGCTTCAAGGCGATCGTCACTTGCCCCCCGGGCGCGAGCCTCACGTTCGACCTGGTCGTCTTCGACGCACAGGGAGCGAGCTTCCCCCTCTCGCCGGCGAGCCACTTCGCCTGCGGCAACGACGCGCCCCTGCCGGGGGCGTTCCGGTTGACGGGGAACGAGGAGGAGACCGTGTGTCTCGTGTGGAGCGAGGACAGTCGGCCTGACCGGCAGACGATGGCGAGCGGTCGGGATGCGTTTGGGGAGCGGGAGATCTGCAAGACGCTGAGGCCGAGTGCGGGGGGGCGGCGGTGAGAGGGGCCGACGCCGACGCCGACGCCGACTTGGGTGCGCGGCGGTGAGTCGCGGCCAGGTCGCGGCTACGCAGCCCGTCCAAGAAAGAAGCCCGCTCCGACGCCGAACTGTGGCGTCGGAGCGGGCTAGCATCCCGGGCGTCGTGGGCGCTCCTTCTCCTCTCTGCCTCGGCTCACCGGACCATCCGGTGACTTGCTCCGACCGAGGCGCACTGCGGTACCGCGGCTCATGGGCTACCGGCTCGCTCCCGACCGATCAGGTCAGGAGTGCGCCGCGCCATTCGGGGCCGTCGCAGGGGTCACTGCCGGAGCGGAAGCCGGGGCCGCAGGCGCTTGCGCGCTCGTGGCCTGGCCTCCCGCCGGAGCCGTCTTGGTGCCTTTCGGCTCCTTGACGCCCTTGCGATGTCCCCGCTTCTCCTCCTCTGCCTTCACGACAGCAGGCGTCTTCTTGGCGAAGAACTCGGTAACCGGAGCAAGAGCGGTGGCGAGATCGCCATCCGTCTTGCCGATGCGCTTGAGCACTGAATAGTGCACAGTCGCCCCTTCCCAGCTCGTCGACTGCGCCTTGAAGATGGCATCCGAGACTTGCTTCGTCGCGGTTACCAGCTGCTTCTGAATGGCGGTCAGGTTCTTGGCCTGCTCGACATTCGCCGTGATCACAGAGATCGGATGGGAGGGCAGGTTGATGCCGAACTGCTGGCTCAGCGCCGTGATGGTCGGGATGACCTTCTCGCCGCCTTTGCGAAGCCGAACGGCACGCACCTTGTCCTTCGCGGTGAGCGCCAGCGGGGGGCCGGCGGTCGCCGTGATCGACGCGAGGAAGCTCTTGACCTCGTCCGCGTTGACCCCGCTCGCGCTGCTCTTGCTCGCCTTGCCGTGGTGGCTCGGCTCGCTCAAGCTGCTCGTGCTCTCTTCACTCTTCGTACTGTGAACAGTTGTGCGGGACATGACGTTTTGATTTTCCTTTCTGCCCCCGGCTCACCGGCCATCCGGTGAATTCGTTGCTGCCAGGGACTCGAGGAATGTCGTCGAAAACGTCGCGCCCGTCCGTACGCGTAGCGTACGCGTTGGGGCCCTCTGACCGACCCCGTACGCGTACGATACGCGTACGATCCGCGAAAACCTCGAGGAATTCGTGCGGCCCGTCTACGCGGTAGGTTCAGTCACGACGGATCGCACTCCGACGGCGGAGTCGGGTGCTCCGCGTCGAGAGGCGCGAGGTCCGCGGCGAAGGATGGCTACTACGCCGTTCGTCGTCGGCGACTCACCGACCGAGGTCGGCGATTCACCAGCCGAGCCTCGGCTCTTCGCGGCGAGTGTCGGGACCTTCGCGGGGAGTCTCTCCGTCTTCGCGGCGCATGTCTCGGTCTTCACCGCACCATGGTCGACGCCTCGCCGCGCAAGTGCGGCGCTTCACGGTGAAGGAAGGAGGATCCGCGGTGAGTGCCGCAGGATCGACGGTGAAGCGCTCCTGATGGACGTATCGATCTCTGAGATCGTCCCGACCGTCCTCGTCGCTTCGCCGTCGAGAGGGGGCACTCCGCGAGGGGATTATCGAGATGGTGCGGTCGATCAGATGACTCGAACGCTCACCCCAAACCGATACCCCAGCTGGCTCTAACAGTCTCACGTTGGCTGGGGATCATTCGTCGACCCGCGCGCAACCCCTTCCCCCCGGCCCCCTTCCCCGCAGGCAGCTCACCATTGATCGCATCTCACCGTTTGGGGGGAATTTTGGCTCGTTTCGGCGCGTTCTCTGGGGATGGACGGAGAG
>JBKQKP010000335.1:0-8021 GCA_052147435.1 Polyangiaceae bacterium
TCTGCCAGATGATCGCCGCGGGAGAGCGCGAGCCCGTCGCGTGCGCCGTCGCGACGGGGGGACCGCGCGCCGGCTCACCGTGCGGGATCTGTCGCCAGGTGCTCCGCGAGTTCGCGCGCGACATGCCCATCGCGCTGGTCGCCGAGAAGAGCGGTCGTCTCACACGTCGCGACACCACCCTAGCGAAGCTCCTCCCGGACGCATTCGACGGGAGCATCCTCAGGAAGAGGAAGCCGCGCTGACCGGTTGCAAGAGACGGAAGGGGTCTTCCGCCCCCGGGGCTCGGGCCCACGCCCCGCGCGCAGCGGCGCCGTAGACCTCGAAACCCCGCAAAATAAGCGCGATCCTGAGTTGGAACGCGGCGTGCTCTAGGTCTCCCCGAGCCGGCGCTTTCGGCTGGCTGGAGGACGCTATGAACCGCACCCGCGCATTCTCACTCCGTTTCGGTCTGGTGCTCGCGATGGTCGCCCCCACGGTGGTGGCGGGCTGCAACAGCTCGACCTCGAGCACCAGCTCCTCCTCGACGATCAACGGGGTCTCGTCGATCCTCTTCATCAAGAGGGTCACGACCACGGTGACGAACGGTGTCGTCAACATCGACGTCGCCGGCGGCAACGGTCAGGTCATCGACTACTCGCGGTACGAGCCGGGCGGGAGCTTGAACCTCCTGTCGCCCCCCGTGCCCAGCGGGCACGTCTACAACCTGACGAGCGCGTTCCCCACCGCCGACTTCAACGGCGCGGACATCTCGTTCGACGGGACGCAAGCGGTCTTCTCGATGAAGACGACCGGCGATGACCACTACCACATCTACACCGTGCAGCTCTCGACGGGCGCGGACGGCAACTACGAGCTCCACCAGAAGACGGCCGGCGACTACGACGACATCAACCCGTTCTACATGCCGGGCAACCTCATCGGCTTCGTCACGAACGAGATGTACACCGACATGGGGACCCGCGCGGACGAGTACGACCACTCGCGCGTCGTCGTCCAGGTCGCGACGATCTCGGTCGACGGCGGCGACGCGGACCGCGTCCTCTTCCCGCAGAGCCTCTCGCACACCGTCGCGCCGTTCCTCCGCGCCGACGGCAAGATCAGCTACTCGCGCTGGGAGCACCTTGGCCCGACCAACGACGTGAAGCTCTTCGCCGCGAACCCCGACGGGACGCAGATGGTCGCCGTCGCCGGGCAACACGGCAAGCCGAGCAACTCGCTCTTCAGCGTCCGCGAGACCTCGACGCCGAACGTCATGATCGGCATCGGCACCGACCGCGAGCGGACGATCCACGCGGGGGCGCTCATCCAGATCGACGCGCGTAACCACGCCGACCCGACCTGCATGATCCCGAACGTCACGGCCGCGCAGATGGTCGGCCACGCCTGCATCGACGAGCAGAACGCGACCTTCCAGGTCCTCACCCCGAACGTCCCGCTCGACTCGAGCCCGTCCCCCGTCGGCCGCTACCGCGAGCCGTCGGTCCTCCCGGACGGACGCATCCTCACCTCGTGGGCCCCCGGCCCGGTCAACGACCTCAACGAGCAGGCGGCGACCCCCCCGGACTTCGGGATCTACGTCTTCGACCCGGCCACCCAGACCAACCAGCTCGTCTACAACGACAAGACCGTCTGGGACGTGAACGCGATGGCCGTCTTCCCGCGCACGACGCCTCCGGCGATCGGCTCGCTCCAGGGTGGAGCCGCCGACTCGGTCGCGGTTCGCCTCGGCTCGATCAACGTGACGAACACGAGCCTGATCGAGAGCGAGGACGGCGCGGAGCTCAGCAACACGCCGCTCGCCCAGGCCCTGCAGAGCGCCACGAACGTGCGCATCATCGAGGGGTTCTCGAGCGAAGCAGCGAAGGGCGTCTCGATGTTCGGCCTCACGATGCACGAAGGGGCCTCGGTCCTCGGTGAAGCGCCGGTCTATCCGGACGGGAGCTGGCTCGCCAACATCCCGCCGTACATCCCGGTCCACCTCCAGCCGATCGACAAGTTCGGCATGTCGATCCGCTCGCAAGGGACCTGGATCCAGGGGAAGCCCGGCGAGGATCGCCGCTGCGTCGGCTGCCACGAGTCGCGCACCGGCCAGGGCGTGCCGGCCTTCGGTCAGAACCCGACGGCGGCCGAGCAGCACGGCGCCGAGAACTACATGCTCCCGGTCGCGACGCGCGTTCAGAACGAGTACGGCTGGAACGTGAAGGCGCAGCCCATCTTCGACGCGAAGTGCGTCTCCTGCCACAACTCGAGCACCACGACGTACTACCAGCTCCAGCAGACCGACCCGGTCACGGGGCTGCAGACGACGTACAACATTCCGTACCTCGACCTCTCGAGCACGCCGGTCACGGCCTTCTACGACAAGAGCGCGTACACGTACCCCGCTTCGTACGTGTCGATCTTCTACCCCGCGTCGCTCGCGATGGACATGGACATCAAGGTCACCGGCAAGGTCCCGCCGATGTGGGGCGTCCCGGCGAGCGCGCGCACCTCGGCGCTCATCGAGAAGATCAACATCGTCGCCCCCGACGGCACCACGGCCTGGCCGATCGCGACCCACCCGCTCCACCCCGAGGACGTCGGCGTGACGCTCACGGCCGACGAGAGGAAGACCCTCATCCTGACCGACGACCTCGGCGGCCAGTTCTACGCGCGGGACAACACGGGCTTCGTTCCGTTCACCAGCGGTGACCCAGTCGCCCCCACGGCTCAGTGAGATTGAGGAGAGCAGTCATGAATACGAAGAAACTCCAGGCATGCAATCTCAGTCGTGGACCGAGCCGCGCGCTACGCGGACTCGCCGTCGGCGCGGTCGTGGCGGCCGCCGCGTTCGCGGTGGGGCCTGACGCGAAGAGCGACCCGGCACTCCCGGGAGGAATGGCGGCGGTCTACGGGGCGGGCCAGGGTCCCATCATGGCCAACTCCACGGAGTTCCTCTCCACGGAGGCCTCGATCATCAGCATGGCGTCGTCCGGAGCGCCGTCGGCGCTCTGGCAGACGCTCGAGCACGGCGAGCAGGTGCAGTGCCTGAACTGCATCGGCGCCGTCGCCCCGCTCCTCTACGACTCGAACGCGAAGAACCGCGAGATCTCCGCCTGGTGGCTCCGCAGGCGCATGCTCGGGGTGTTCGGCCCCGGCCAGGTCTACGAGCAGACGTTGACCACGCTGGCGAGCGACCCGAGCCCGACGCGGCGCGGGTATGCCGCGAGCGCCATCGGAGAGTTCCTCATCGGCTCCGGCATTCCGGCGCTCATCACGTCGGTCACCACCGACTCCGACCCGGGGGTGCGCGCAGCGGCGGCCTCGGCGCTCGGGCGGCTCAACGACGACGGCTCGAACTTCGGGACCGTCTTCCCGGCTGCGCTCACGGTCGCCCTCGGCGACAGCGACTCCGGCGTGCGCGTGGCGGCGCTGGAGGCGGCAGGGCGGGTGAACGTCCTGTCCGACCCGACGTTCCCCACGGTCCTGTCGGGCCTCGTCGGCAGCTCCGACCCGCTCACGCGGGAGCACGCGGTGCAGCTCATGGATGAGATGCACCTCTCCTCCGCCGTCGCGGCCATCACGGCCCTCGCCAAAGGGGACCCGGTCGACACGGTCCGCCTGGCTTCCTGCCACGCGCTCGGGACGATCGGCAACGCTACACCGGGAGAAATCGCGACCCTCCAGTCAATCGCCGCGAGCGACTCGAGTGGGCTGGTTCAAGACATGGCGAACATCGCGCTTCTAATGGTCCAGTAGTTCGTCCGAGCGGGTACACTCCCGAATCAGCGTGAGATCCTTAGCGCTCGCTACTGCGTTGGCGATTGGAGGGGCGGCCACCCTGGCGCTCCTCCCTTCGTCGTGTACGACGCAGGAGCCGACGAACGACACCTACTTCCAGCAGACGATCGCGCCTGTCCTCCAGACGTCGTGCGTCCACACGAACACGGGAGCCGGCTGCCACGTCGCCGACGCGAAGGGGAACGCGTTCGGGAACCTGGATCTCTCCTCGTTCGCGGGGGTCAACGCGCGGCGCGACCTCCTGCAGAACTATGGGCCGTACGGCCAGCCGGCGATCCTCGTCAAGAACATCCCTCCGGTCGAGATCTCGCTCCAGCTCTACGACGGGACGACGATCCCGCTGACGACCGACATCAAGCACAGCGGCGGACCGATCCTCGATCCGACGGCGAGCGCCTATCAGGTGCTCGCCCGGTGGATCGGCAACGGCGCGTCCGAGACCAACTCGGGCCCTCCGCCGGCGAGCACCTTCCGGCTTCCGTGCACCGACACGATCGGCACGGCCCCCGGGTTCACGGCCGCCGTCGCCGGCACCGATCCCGCCACCGCCGACTTCGCGACGTTCAAGAGCCAGGTCAACCCGCTCTTCAACAGCACCTGCTCGGCGGGAAACTGCCACGGCACGACGGTGAACGATCTCTACCTGACGTGCGGGAACACGCCCGAAGAGATCCGCTGGAACTACTTCGCGGCACAGCTCTATCTCGCGCAGACGCCCGAGCAGAGCGAGCTCCTGCGAAGGCCGCTCAATCCGGCGGCCGGCGGCTCGTTCCACGAAGGGGGGATCATCTTCCAGTCGCCGAGCGACTCCGGCTATCAGGCGCTCCTCGCGTGGGCGACCGCGCACGGCCCCCCCGTATTGCCGACGACCGGCACGTGTGGACCTGACACGCCGGCGGCGTGCGCGGGCTTCTCCTTCTTTGCGCACCGGGTGCAGCCGGTCCTCGCGAAGAAGGGGTGCATGATGCTCCAGTGCCACTCGGCGGCGATGTTCCACGACTACCGCCTGCGCGGCGGGTCCGCCGGGAGCTTCTCGTTCTCGGCGACGGAGCGGAACTACACGTTCTCGATCGGGCAGATCGCGCTCGAGAGCGACGACATCATGACGAGCCGCCTCGTGCGCAAGAACGTCTTCCGCCCCGAGCTGTCGCTCAGCGGCCAGCAGGTGGGGATCGCGCACCGCGGCGGCCCCCTGTTCGAGGACTTCCCCGGCGTGGACGCGAACGGCTCGCTCTGCGCGACCGGCACGACGCCGGACGGCGCGCCGTACGACTACGACAACGACCCGATCGACGACATCCCCGCGCTCTGCATGATCCAGGAGTGGCACCGGCGCGAGCAGGCCGACAGAGCCCCGGCCCCGATGTCCGCGATCGCCTACGTGAGCCGCACGATCCCGCCGCTCCCAGACCGCCCGCAGGACTTCGACGTCTACTCGGGGGGCGCCACGCTCCACCTCGTCGGCGCGACGCTGAACGCCGGCGCGATCACGCTCGGCGCCGACACCGTGATGAACACGGTCTGCGGCCTCGACCCCGTGAACGCCGACATCCGCAGGCCCACGGTCTCGTGGGACGGGACGCAGATCGCGTTCGCGGCGCGCAACAGCGCGAGCGCGCCGCTCGAGGTCTACACGATGTCGGCCGACGGGACGACGTGCGCGCAGCACGCCGCCATCGACGCGGGCCCGACCACGGTGAACGGCATCCTGGTCCACAACTTCGACCCCGTCTTCAGCCCGCCGGACGAGAACGGGAACGTCAGCATCGTCTTCGCGTCCACGCGCGGGAACCTCTCCACGGCGAGCGGCGTCTACGACTACACCGGCCCGCAGCGGACTCCGGCCGATCCGACGAAGCCGAACGCGAACCTGTACGTCTACGAGCTCGACCCGACGGTCACGACCGGCGCGTTCCGGATCCGGCAGCAGACGTTCCTCCTCGACATGGAGCGCTTCCCGTCGTTCATGCAGGACGGGCGGATGATCTTCACGACGGAGAAGCGCGAGCCGAAGTTCTACGAGCTCGCGCTGCGGCGCGAGAACCTCGACGGCAGCGACTACCACCCGCTCTTCTCGCAGCGCGGGAGCGTCGGTTACTACGAGGCGCGCGAGCCGGTGGAGCTGGCCGACAAGGACTTCATCGCGATCTTCGGCGACCAGGGGACGCCGCACGGCGGAGGGACGCTCGGGCTCATCAATCGATCGATCGGAATCGACTTCACGAGCACGAACCCGGCCGACTATTTCATCGACCCGACGGTGATCAACCCCGCGTCGACCACGTCTCCCGAGCCGAGCTTCTTCCTGAGCTCCCTGAGCTTCCCCGACACGAGCGTGAGCGGGCATATCGGGCAAGCGACGACGGGGGTATATGCGCATCCGTCGGCGCTCCCCGACGGAGACCTCTTGGTGAGCTTCGGTACGGCGACCGACCCCGGCAAGTTTGGCGGCGACTACGACGTGTACCTGTACAACCGGACGACGAACACACGGACGCTCGTCGTCGGGAACCCGGGGACCGCCGAGGTCGACGCGGTCGCGGTCTACGGGCGCGTGTCGCGCGGCATCTTCGTCGCGACGGGGGACGAGCCGAACGGCTTCACGGCGATCCACCAGGGGGCCCCCGAGGCGGACGTGAACATGCTCGACGTCCCCGCGCTGGCGTCCATTCTCTTTCAGAACACGCCGACGGGGCGGCTCGTCGAGGACTTCAACACGTTCGATCTGTACGAGGATCTCCCCCCCCTCTCGACCGAGACGAGCTTCGGGACGGCGAACCCAGGCAACGTCGCGAGCGACCAGTTCGGCCAGGTGTACGTGCGCCGCCGCCTGCTCGGGCACGTGCCGCTCCAGCCGGACGGCTCGACGCATTTCGTGACGTTCGGCGGGCTGCCGCTCGTCGTCAACCTCCCGAACACCACGATCTCGACGCAAAACAAGCTCCCGCGCTGGCAGCGCGAAGAGATGGAGTTCTCCCCCGGCGAGTATTGCCACCAGGGGTTCCAGCGGCAGTTCTTCGACAACCTCTGCGGCTTCTGCCACGGCGCGGTGAGCGGGCGCCCCGTAGACAACGCCGTGGCGCCCGACATCCTCACGCAAGCGTCGGACACGGCATCGCACGGCGAGACGCCGATCAACCTCGAGGTGCCGGCGAGCCAGCGGCCTGCGCCGATCGGACCTCCGGCGAATCCTTGAGCCCGGCCGAACGGGTCGGATGAAGACCCCTCCGCGCTTTCGCATCATCAAGCAGCTGGGCGAGGGGGGGAGCGGCGTCGTCTACGAGGCGTTCGACACCGAGCGACAGACTCGCGTCGCCGTGAAGCGCCTCGACGACATGGCCCCGGAAGCGCTCGTCCGCTTCAAGCGCGAGTTTCGCGCGCTCCAGCACGTGAACCACCCGAACCTGGTGACGCTCGGCGAGCTGATCTCCGAGGGGAACGAGTGGTTTTTCACGATGGACCTCGTCGAGGGGGTCGACTTCCTCGCCTACGTGCGCCCTTTCGACCGGCATCCGTCCGGGCGACCGGCTGGCGCAGGCTTGCCCCCCACCCCGAAGCCGCACGCCGCCTCCGAGCCGCCTCCCGGTGACCTCGCGCTCGCCCCCACCGTCCGCTTCACGCGCGCGCGGCTCGCGTCGAGCCCCGACCGCGGACCGGCGTTCTCCTTCGACGAGGTGCGCCTCCGCTCGTGCCTCCGCCAGCTCGCCCTCGCGCTGTCGGCCCTGCACTCGGCGGGGCTCCTTCATCGCGACATCAAGCCGAACAACATCCGCGTGACGAGCACGGGCCGCCTCGTCCTCCTCGACTTCGGGCTCGTCGGCGACATCGTCGGGGAGAAGCACGAGCACGAGACGTCGGGGGCGAAGGTCGTCGGCACCCCCGCGTACATGGCGCCCGAGCAGGCGCTGGCCGATCCCGTGGGACCCGCCGCCGATCTCTATGCCGTGGGCGTCGTGCTCTTCGAGGCACTGACGGGCACCCTCCCGTTCAAGGGCCCGTCGGTCTCGATCCTCGTCCAGAAGCAGCAGCGCGAGCCCGCGGCGGCGAGCTCGATCGTCCCGGGGATTCCGCCGGACCTCGACATCCTCTGTGCGGCGCTGCTCCACCTCGATCCCAAGAAGCGCCCCACGACCGAGTCACTTCTGCGCGCGCTCGACGTCCGGACCGACGACCCCACCCGCGAGCGGCACGAGACGTACAACGTCCCGTTCGTCGGGCGGACCGAGGAGATGGAGACGCTC
>JBKQKP010000336.1:0-43429 GCA_052147435.1 Polyangiaceae bacterium
CCCCGGAGGTGGGCATGCCAACTCTCTCGCGAGGACACGATCGTCACGTTCGACGCGGGCCTCTGCCGAGTCCTGAAGCTGCACGGGAGCGCAGAGGCGCGCACGAAACTTCTCAGCGCGATCCGAGAGAACAAGTCGAAGACGAAGCATCTTCGAATCAACATCGTTCTTGGTCCCGAGAGGTCGGCCGACGTCGTCAGGCTGGAGCAGATGCTTCTTGCTGTGTGTCGAAGCAAAAGCCCGATTGGAGATGTCTCGGCTGTCGGGCCCGGCATGACCTGGGCTCCCGGTCAGATAGGCTCGTTCGATGTGACGACTCATACGATGTGGGCGGAGGACCTCTTCTCGGTGTGGTCAAGCAGCACGTCTTCGACGACTTCATCGCTGCGGCCGAGACCCTCGTGCGCGAGCGGGTGACGAGCCCTTCGCACCTCGTCGCGAGCGGTTTCTCGAACGGAGGACTGCTCGTGGCCGCGGCGACCGTGCAGCGACCTGACCTCTTCGCCGCGGTGATCTGCGATCAGCCGCTGACTGACATGGTGCGGTTCGCGAAGTACGGGAAGGACGGCACCCCGGAATATGGTGACCCCGACGATCCCGACGACTTCGCGGCGCTGTTCGCGTACTCGCCGCTTCATCACGTCGTGGCCGGCGTGCATTACCCGCCGGTGCTCGTCACCGAGTCGGAGAAGGACGACCGGGCCCACCCGATGCACGCCCGCAAGTTCGCTGCGGCTCTCCAAGCGGCAACGCGCGGGGGGCCGGTGCTCCTCCGCGTGCAGTGGAACGTCGGCCACGTCGGCTCGGACTCGCGGCGTGAGTATGCCGAGAAGATCGCGCAGGAGTACGCGTTCGCCATGCGCTTCGCGCGGTAGTCGGCTCGGAGCTTGTTGGACGCCCGCCTGTAGCGCATGCTCGGGTCGTGGGCCTGTACCGCGAGCTGACCAAGGAGGAGTACCGCGCGACCATGCACGGCCCGATGCGTCGAATGGGCATCGAGGAACCGACCCCGACGCCAGGCCTCTCGATCAAGGAATGTGTTCTCGAAGCGCTCCGCATTATGGGCCCCACCGCATCCGTCGAGAGCGCCGAGATCCCCCACGTGTACATCACGTCCGACGCGGCGTTCTCGCACGTGCTCGTGAGCTTCGGCGAGAAGGACGTGTTCCTGGTCGTCATCGTCGATCACGTAGCGAAGGCGATCCACGGGTACTTCCGGCTGAATCTCCGCAAGGAGTACGGTCTCGAGTAACTTGCCGGGCCTTCGCTGGCGTTTCGGCTCGCGAGCTGCCACGCGCGCCGCGTCGATCTCGTCGTGGACATCGCCGCGTGCTGGGAACGGCCGCCTCGCCTGCCCGTACCAGTCGGCGGAGCGCATCGTCCAGGTCTACGCCCCGTCCCCCGTTCGCTCCCTCCCCCTCCTAGCGAACGCCTCCCCCTCCGCGATCGCCATCCCCCCGTAACCCCTCACCCTTCCCGTTCGCTCCCGCGTTCGCTCCGGCGTTCGCTCAGGTTCGCTCGTCTCGTGTGAGTTCTCTCTCATGAACGGCCGCTGAGGCCTCTGAAAGGAGAACGTCCCATGAAGACCATCGACACGCTGAAGACCACCCTCTCGAAGTTCCCCGCCGAATTCGCGCGTGGCCGCGCCTCCGCCGAAGCGCTCGCCCCCTTCGCCACGATCGACGAGCTCCTCGGCGCGCTCGCCCTTGCGTCGTCTGCTTCGCACGCCGAGCGCGACGCGATCACCCTGGCCCTCATCACGCTGCACCAGCGCGCGTCGCACCCGCTCTGGCAGACTCTCCTCCTCATCGCGTACGAGCCGATGCTCGCCAACCTTCTCCGGCGCCTTCGGGACCGCGGCAGCAAAGGGAGCAAACGGGACTCGGGCACGCGCGAGGCGAAGGACGACGCGGAGCAGCGCGTCTTCCTCGCGTTCCTCGAGGCGCTCCAGAAGGTCTCGCTCGCGCATCCCCCCTCGGTCCTCGCGCTCCACCTTCGGCACGCGACCGAGCGCGGCGTCTTCCCGAGTCGCGCGGAGTCGCGCCAGGAGCCCGAGACCCTCTCTCTCGTCGACGCGCAGGCCGAGCGCTCGCGATCGGGAGACCTCGACGAGGTCATGGGTCGCACGGAGAGCCCGGCCGCCCTCATGGAGCGAGAAGAAGAGAAGCGGAAGCTCGCGAGCGAGCTGCACTCGCTCTTCGGGAGCGACGCGCCTCTCGTGCTCGACGTGCTCCTCCGCGCCCGCACAGGGCGAGAGCCGCTCGTCGACCTCATCGCCGAGTGGCACCCCGAGATGACCCCGCGCGGCCGGGCCGACATCTACGAGCGCTGCCAGCGCTTGCGTCGCCGCGCGCTCCTCCACCTCGCGGCGCGCTTCGGTCGAGAGGCGCCCGACATCTTCGCCGCCTGATCGCTCGCTTCGTCGTCTCGTCGTTCGTTTCGCTCGTTCACTTGTCTCTCAACCACTCATCCAGAAACCAGGTCCGACATGTCCATCCAGAACCAGAAGCACCAGAAGTCAGTCGCTCCGTCGTCATCCAAGTCCGCCACCACCACCAAGAAAGAGAGGTCCGCCATGTCCACCAAGAACCGCGAAAGCCAGAAGACCGCTACGCCGTCGTCGTCGAAGTCCACCAGCAAGAAGAGGTCCGCCATGCCCAGCAAGAGACTGAAGATCGAATCGTCCGCCACGAGCACTCCCGTTCACGCGGCCACTGCGGTCGCGTCGACCGTACCGGCGCAGCCCGCTCCGGCCCCGGTGGTCTTCGTCAGCCCGCCTCCGCCGGGGATGACGGTGCCTGGGGTGCCGGACAACTACGTCCCCGCCACGCCCAACGAGTTCACGGCCGTCGTTCCACGACAGTCGGAGCTCGCCGCTCTCCCGCAGGCCGTCACCGACCTGACCAACTTCACCGACTACGACTCGACCCTCGGCGCTACTGCACCCCAGCTCTCCGAGGTTCAGCAGTCGCTCGGCGTCGGGTCGCAGTGGTCGACGATCCGCCAGGCCAGCACGAAGTTCGACGGCTACGCGAGTCTCCAGGAGGGGCTCTCGTGGAAGGCGATCCGGACGCAAATGGCTGCGCTCCGGCCCGCATTCACGCTGGCCGCGAATCGGGACCCTACGCTGGTCGTGAAGTACGCGGGGCTGGCGAAGCTCCTCAGCGCGAAGCAGTCGATCGCGCAGAAGGGGGCGGCGACGAAGAAGGCGAACAAGAAGGCCGAGGCGAAGGGGGAGCTCCCGACGCACGGGAAAGTCGGCAAGGCGACGACGAAGGCGGCGCAGAAGGCGGCGCTCGCGGAGAAGCAGGCCGCGGGGACAGCGGGTGCGCCGGCGGCGACGGCGACGGCGACGCCTGCGGTCGCGGCGCCGGCAGCGGTGGCGACTCCGGCGTCATCGTCGCCGGCGGCGTCTCCCGCGGCGGCGCTGGTGAACGGCGTCGTGAACGGAGCGGGGCACTAGCGCACGCTAGCGACAGTACGGAAGGGAGCGAGCGGCCGCCGCGGTCCAGCAATGGATCGCGGCGGCCGTGCGCGTTTGCCGGGGCTCGAGCTCGTCGATCACCACGAGCCCCGCATGTCGTAGCCTCCGTTCATGCTCGCGCGCGCCGCGTGGACCATCGCGCTGAGCGCTTCACTCGCAGCGGCGTGCGCGCCTTCCCGGCCCACGGTGCGGTCCGCACAGCCTGAGCCCCCACCGCCGGAGACGCCGCCGGCCATCGAAGGCGACGTCCTCGACCCAACGGGATCCCCCGTCGCCGCCGCATTGGTCTCCGCCTGGTCGCACTTCAAGCTCGACGACTCCGATCCGCCCCACGACGTCACGACCGACGCGAACGGCCACTTTCGCTTCGCGTCCCTCCCCGCCGGGCGATGGGGAATAACCGCAACGTCCCCGGGAAAGACCGCCGCCTACGCCGGTGTTCTGGAGCTCCCTCCAGCCGGCGCGCGCGCATTGATCGCGCCACCGTCCACTCCTCGCGCGGCCCCCCTGCACGTCACCCTCCACCTCGGACCGTCGGGCCCCGCCATCGAAGGCACCGTGCGCTCCGAAACCGGCGCCCCAGCGTCCTTCGCGCGCATCCTCGCGAGCCCCTGGTCCGAACGCGAGTACGAGGTCTACGTCACGCGCACCGACTCCCAGGGCCATTACGCATTCACGCTCCCCGGCCACGTCGACTCGTGGGTCGTCGTCGACGCCCCGCCACACCCGCGCGCCTTCTCGCACTTGGCGGCAGACTCCCACGGCGTCGACCTCTCGCTCGAGCCTCCCCCCCCTCCGCGCCCGAGCGACGATGCGATCACCGCTTGGCTCCAAACCCGCGCCACCCCCCTCACGGCCGAAGGCGATCTCGACGCGTCGCAGTCCCGCGCCTTCGAAGCAATCGCCGCGGACGCCCCGCTCGTCGCCATGGGAGAAGCGACGCACGGCTCGGCGGAGTTCCCGGACTGGAGGCGCCGCGTCTTCGAAGCGCTCGTTCGCGACAAGGGGTTCACGGTCTACGCCGTGGAGGTCGGCTACGCCGACGCGCTGGCGCTCGACGACTACGTGGTCACCGGCAAAGGCGATCCCGTCGCGGCCATTCATGGCCTCACCACCTGGAAGGACGAGACCACCGAGACGCTCGCCCTCGTCCAGTGGATGCGCGCGTACAACGCCGATCCGAAGCACCCGAAAAAGGTCCACTTCGAAGGGTTCGATGTGTACACGCCGGGCGCGGTCCCACGCATCGTCGCGTATCTCGCGAAGGTCGACCCCGCGGCAAAGGACGACGCGCGCGCGACCCTCGCCCCGTTCGCCGACGTGGGATGCGACAGCACGTACCCCGCCCTCCCCGCGGAGATGCGCGCTCATGCAAAGGAGTCGGTAGACGCTCTCCTCGCGCGCTTCGACGCGAAGCACGTGGCGTACGCGGCCAGGTCGAGCGAGGAAGACTGGGCACGCGTCCGCCAGCTCGTGCGGATAGTTCAGCAAGCGGAAGTCTCGTATCGCGACTACGCGGCTCGCGACGCCCAGATGGTCGAGAACATCGATTGGCTCCTGCGCCACCAGGCTCCATCGCCGAGACTCCTCCTCGACGCGCACAACGGGCATATCTCCGCGGCCGGCTTTGCCGACATCCTCGACATGGGCAGGCGGCTCCGGAAGGAATGGGGGAGCGGCTACGTCACGATCGGGTTCGCGTACGGAGAGGGCTCGTTCCTGGCGTTCGACGCGAGCCCGAATCGCAAATCGTTCGACCGCATCCCCTTCACCGTCGGGCGCGCCCCGCGCGACACGTTCGACGGCGCCCTCGCGATGGCGAAGCTCCTGGCGTTCGTCGTCGATCTACGCACGGCGGACCCGCCCATCGAGGCATGGCTCAAGTCGTCGCAGCGAATGCACTCGGTCGGTGGCGACTTCAACGGAGTCGACGCGTTCGCGCACATCGCGCCGGCCCGCGCGTTCGACGCGATCCTGTACGTGGACCACGTCACGGCGATTCATCCGCTGCCGCCGGCGAAGTGAGTCCCGCCGCCGTCCGAGCAGGACGTTCCGAAGGAGAGGAGCGCCGAGAGAAGAATGCGCGTGGGCGTGGATGACCGTCGCGCCGAGCGCGTTGTGGCGCGGGCTTCCGCCCGCCATCGCGAACACCTCCCCGTCACGCTGTCGCAATCGCGCAACATCGTGCCCACCCCTTCGACGGCGCGCCCTCAAAAAGCCGCGACGAAACCGCGTGGCACGCCCGGTGCTCCTACGAGCGCCAATGCGCTTCCGGCTCTCGCTGATTCCTCCGGCGCTCGCGCTCCTCGCCATCCTGGCGGTGTCTCGCCCGGCAAACGCCCAGGCCACCGTCGTCCTCCCGCCGCCGACCGAGCAGACGACCACCGAGTGGTACGGCTGGCAGACGATTCTCTCGGACACGGCCACGTCGCTCACGACCGCCGCCCTCTTTGCCAACACCGGTAGCAATGCAATCCCCGTTTCCGCGTTGAACGGGACACTCGGTTACGGGTTGGGTCCGCCGCTCATTCACCTCTTTCATCGCCGCCCTCTCATCGCCCTGGCCGACCTCGCGCTCCGCATCGCGGCGCTCGCGATTGGCACGGCCCTCGGCGGAGCGCTCTCGAAGTGCGTCCCGGACGGAGACTGGAGCTGCGTCGGCCCCTCGGCCGTCGGCGCGGGGATCGGCATGCTCACCGCCGCAGTCGTCGATGGCGCAGCGCTCTCGTGGGAGACGAAGGGTGCGCCTCCGAAGGCAGTCGGAGCGGCGAGCGCCTTCTCCGTCCAGCCGCAGCTTGTGGTGACGAAGGAGCTGAGCGGAGTGGGGGTACGAGGGACGTTCTGAGCGACTGGACGGACGCGCGTTCGCGACATCGCCCTCCAGCAGATGCACGAGGCCGTGCAGGTAGCGCTCGATCCGCGACCCCGTCACGGCGACCTGCACTCGCTCCGCGAGCGCGCTACGCTCCCTCCCGCGGCGAACCAAGCACGCGGAGCACCGCGAAGAACGCCGACGACGCTTACGGTTCGATGATCCTCTCTCTGCTACAGCTCGTCCTCGCGATCCGCGCCGTCCTGCAGTCGTTGTCGGATCGGTTTCTCTTCGGGGTCGTCGGCGGTCTCGCTCGGACGGCGCTCATGGTCGTTGGCGCCGCCATCAGTGTGAAGCAGGCGGCCTTGTTCATGCTCCCGGGTATCACCCTGCGAACCTCCGGCTCAACGACGGCGCCCGCGTGGGCCGCCATCGGCATCCTTCTCGTGAGCATTCTCGGTCCGATTCTTTCGCTCGCTCTTCTCTGGTCCTCATGGTCGCGCTATCAGCATGTCCCCGCGGCCCAGGAGGAGGCGCTCCGGCGCCCGTTCAGCGCCTGGTTGCCCGTCGGCCTTCTCGACGGCATCTACGTGATCATCTCCATCGGTGCGGTCTGGTTCGTGGAGGCTCCGTAGGCTCCCGCGTGCCAGTGCCCTCCCGCCGCCCGCTCCCCGACAAACCGCTGGGTCGCCGCCAAGCATGCCGCAGAGAGTTCTTCGCGGCGAATGCTGAACCACGTGCATCGTCATCGTACCGGATCCCACCGAACCTCAATCCGGTACCCGCTCGGGTCGAAACAATGGAACTTCACCGCTCCCGACAGGGACTCGGTCCACGGCTCGGCAATACGAACTGCGTCTCGCTCCATCCGGTCAAACAGAGCGCGTACGGCCTCGGCGCTCTCCCCCTGAAACCCGATGTGAAACCACTCCGGAAACGAGAGGGTCTCGGTCTCCGTGAGCTGACCGAGTGCGAGGAGGAAGCCGCTGTCGTTCGCCAAGAAGAGCTCCGAAGCCTCGGGGAAGTGGCGACGGAACCCGAAGTAGGTTTCGTAGAATGCTCGCGAGACGCCCAGATCGCGTGCGTTCAGGTGGAGATGGTAGAGATTCATGCAGAACGTCGGGCCTCGCGGCGACGCTACCGCGTACCCGCACGAGACTGAACGCCGAACTCCACACGCCGCACGGGTACTCCACGCCGCCCGCGCCCCTCGCCCATTCGCTAACGCTTCTGCTCCCGCGCCGCCGCCCGCGCCGCGTCGATCTCGCCGGGCACATCGCCGCGTGCCGGAAACGCCCGCCCCGCCTGCCCGTACCAATACCGCGCGTTCGCGGCATCGCCCTCCAGCAGGTGCACGAGGCCGTGCATCCACGCGGCGAGGGGGGAGGGGTCGTCCTGCACGATCGCGTGCGCCCCTTGCCAGTCCCCGCTTGCGAGGAGGTCCGCGGCGCGGCGTAGAGAATCAGCGGCGCTCACGATCTAACCCTCCAGCTCCAGACGCAGCTCCAACTCTCGGCGACGAGCCCGAACAGCGCGTCGCGATCGATCGCCGGCGGGTCGAGCCATCGCGACGCTCACGCCGCGCGAGAAGACGTAGAGCAGGACGGCGCTCACCCAAGACACCAGGTGCGGAAGCCATCTCGGGGCGCTCATGCGTCGATTGTACTCGGTGCGCGTCTTTCGCAAACGCTGCCCGTGCCACCGCGAAAACCGACATGGCCACTCCGCTCCCTGACAATCCCTCGCGATTTCAAGCAGGGCATCCGTGGCACCGCACGTGCTCCCAACGCCGCCCGAAGACCAATCCCACGACGCGACGCACGACTCGGGCTGTCGATCGATCTGAGAGCTACTACTTGGCAATCTTGTAGACGGCCCCGTTCGAGCCCGTTCCGGCCACCGTCCAGTAGACCCACGCCGAGTCGACCGCGATGCTGTTTGCCGTGTAGCCCGCGCCGCTCACGAGCGTCGAGTAGGCTGCCGAGCCGACGGGCGTCTTCTGAATCCCCGCGCTGCTGGCGACGTAGAGGCTCACGCCATCCGCTGCGATCTGCGAGAGCGACGGGGTCCCCCCGTATTGCACGGCCCCTCCGCCGTCGAGGCCCACGCTCCCCACCGGATACGGCGGGGCGTAGATGCCGGACCAGTAGAGCCGGGTCCCGTCGGTCGTGAAGGTGTAGGGGTCGACGAGGCCCCCCACGATCGGCGCGAGGCCGCCCTCGGGCAGGAGCGCGTTCATCGTTCCTTCGGACAGCGTCCCTGCGGTGACGTCGACATAGAGCTGCGTCCCCACGAAGGCGATCGCGGAGGGATACAGGAGCTCGCCCGTCAGTGCGCCCGCGTCGGAAGTGCTCCCTCCGACCGCGATCCGGCGAACCCTCCCGTTCCCGAGGTACTCGACCCAGTAGACGAACGTACCGTCGCTGATAAGCGTGTAGGGCTCGGTGGCGACCGAGGTCCCGATCTGGAGCGGCGACGCCGCGGTGAGCCCCTGCTGGAAGACGTTGCCCCCCACGGTCGCCCAGTAGATGTTGTTCGCGTCGGCGGTGAAAGTCAGCGCAGGGTCCGAGCTGCCCACTTCAAAGCGGGTAACGGCCCCTCCGTTGACGGAGACTTCACCGATGTCGGCGGTGTCGATCTCGTAGAAGAAGAGATTGCCGTTGGAGAGGAGGAGCATGCTCGGGCTCGCGAGCCCGCTCGTGACGACGATGGGGCCGCCGTCGGACGCGGCGCCGTCCGTGAGCGTGGCCCCGTCCGGCGCGGGGCCGCCGTCGCTCGCGTCGGGTGCGTTGGCGTTCGCGTCTTCGGGCTCGTTGGCATCGACCAGAGTCGAGTCGGGAGCGGCGTCGAGGCCGGGTGCCGTCGAGTCCACACAGGGGACGGGACCGTAGACCGAAGCGCATCCGGCCTCCGGTTCTCCCACTGCCGCGTCTTCGGGTGCCGGGCCCGGGCCTGCGTTGTTCGATACGCACGCGAGATACCCCGCCGAAGCGGCGAGTGTGGATACGACGAGACAAAAGCACGCGCGTTTCTGCAAGAGGGCCTCCGCGGCGACGAGGAGAGCAAGGCGAGTGCCGCTCGCAAGTGCCCGATCTCCGTAGACGGTCTGGTGTACCGACAGGGTGTGCTGGCACGATTGTGTCGACGCAAGAGCGGCCAAATCCAAGACTCGGCGTTCGTGCGCGGCGTGCGGCGCTCGCGAAGAGGTGGCTCCTCGTAGGTGTCGCGTCCCCCCCGCTCAGCGCCCTCCCCCCTCCGCCACCCTCACGAACTTCAGCGTCATCCGGTCGCTCTCCCCAATCGCCGAGTACTTCCCCCGATCAGCCACGCCGGCCGTGTGCGGCGAAAAGAGCGGCCCCGTATAAAAGGACGGCGGGAGCGACCACACCCCATTCGGATAATCCTTGGTGTCCTTCGGGTTGGCGTTGATCTCCGACTTTCCCGCGAGCGCGAAGCCCGCCCCCTCGAACTTCGCGATGACCCACGCCTCGGGCAGGTAGCCCGTCGTCGCGCACTTCTCCGGGTCCGTCCCCGGCGCGGCGCGATGGTCCTCGACGCCGAGGACGCCGTTCGGCTTGAGCGCTCGATGGATCTCGCGAAGCCACGTGTCGAGCGTTCCCCAGTTTTTCATCATGTGGACCTCGCGCATCAGGAGAACCATGTCGACCGTTCCGTCGAGGTCCAGCTTCGGCTTCCCGTAGTCGATGCGAACGACCTGGACCTTGCCGTAGACCGCGGGCGACGCGCGGAGCATCGCGTCGAACTGCACCCCGGCGTACGGCCCCCAACTGGACGTGCTCGGCTCGGGCGCGGTGCTCGGGGGCTCGCTGTTCGTCGCCATGTACAGGCCGTCCTTCGCGAGCGCGGGTGCGAGAAGCTCGGTGTAGTAACCGGCACCCGGTCCGACGTCGAGCACGGTCATCGTCGGCGTGAAGCCGAAGAATGCGAGCGTCTCCACGGGGTGGCGGTACTGGTCGCGATCTGCGGCGCCGGGAGCGCGGTGCGATCCGCGCAGGGCGGCGGCGATCGCGGCACTGCCGGCGGCGACGCTGGCGTCCGGCGGCGCGCCTGCGGGTGTCTGTCGCGGCAGGTTGGGGGCATCGGCGGTGCGGTGCTCGGCACCACACGCGACGAGGAGCGTTGCCGGCAGGCAAGTCGTCGCGCTCGTCACGGCGGCGAGCACGCAGATCCGACGGAACCGCAACGGGCGGGCGATCTTCATCCCTCGCACCTTAGAGCGGCCGCGCCTCGCGCCCCATGTGCCAAAAGTCACGAAACCGCGCCGCGATGCGGATCGTGACTTTCGGCACATGCCCGGCCCAGCCCCGTGCTCTAGGCTGGAGCGGATGCACATCGCGCGTGCTCTGCGCTTCGCGAGCTACCCGGTCGTCCTCGCGGTCGGCGAGCCGCTGTGGACGCACCCGTTCTCCAACGATCATCACCTGGTCGGCTCGGCGGGTTTCCCCGCATGGGCTACCGCCTACGTAGTCTTCGTGGTGGCGTTTCATCTCAGCGCGTCGATTCCGGAGGGCGCACGCGTCCGCCGGCTCTGCATGCTCGGCGTCATGACGTGCGCGACGCTCACGATGACGGCTCTTCTCACCTGCGACTTCGGGGCTCTGTCGCTCGTAGTCCTCGCGTCGCAGGCCGCGCTCGTCCTGCCGAGGCGGCACACCGCGGTGTTCGTGGCGGCGCAGACCGCGGTGCTCTGGTACGTGGTCGTGAAGCGCGCGGACTGGAGCGAATTTGCCTTGAGCCACGTGGTCGGCCTCGCCGCAGCCGAGATCTTCGCCGCAGTCGCCGTCCACCTCGCACGTCGCGCGGCGGAGACGGCCCGCGACCTCGCACGCGCGAACGACGAGCTCACCCGCGCGCACGAGCGCACACGGATCTCACGCGAGCTGCACGACGTTCTGGGCCACGATCTCGCCGCCCTCGGACTTCAGCTCGAAGTCGCGACGCACGTACCGCCGGAGCGCGCGGGCGCCCACGTTGCCAAGGCGAAAGAGTTGAGCGCGCGTCTGCTGCGTAACGTGCGCGACGTCGTCCGCGAAACGCACGAGTCGCCAGGGGCGGACCTCGGCCGCGCGCTCCGCGCGCTTTGCGCCGACGTTCAGGGGATGGCGGTCCACCTCGAGATCCCTGCCGACCTGCAGCTCGAGGACGCGGCGCGCGGCCACTGTCTGCTGCGCTGCGTACAGGAGATCGTCACCAACGCGCTCAAGCACTCTCACGCAGCGAATCTATGGATCACCATGGGCAACGCCGACGGCGCGATTACGATCGAGGCGCGCGACGACGGTCATGGAGCGCGCGACTTGCGTGCCGGCTATGGCCTGTCCGGAATGCGCGCGCGGCTCGAGGAGATGGGGGGCTGGCTGCGCATTGCGTCGGAGCCGTCGCGCGCGTTCGCGGTGAGCGCGCGCCTCCCTACGAAAGTGGCCGCTTCGTGATCCGCATCGTCCTAGCCGACGATCACATGCTCGTGCGCGAAGGCATCCGAGCGCTCCTCGCTCTCGTACCTGACATGTCGCTCGTTGGCGAAGCCAAGGACGGGGCCGAGGCCGTGCGCGTCGTCGTCGATGCGCGTCCGGACGTACTGCTCCTCGACATGCGCATGCCGGGCGGCGACGGGCTGTGGGTCGTCCGCGAGCTTCGGCGGCGCGAGCTTCTGCCGCCGACGCTGATCCTGTCGACATTCGACGACGACGCGGCCGCACTCGATGTGGTGCGCGCGGGCGCGCGGGGGTTCCTGCTCAAGGACGTGACGCTCGACCGACTCGTCGACGCGGTGCGCACGCTCGCGGCGGGCGGCACGATGATCCGTCCCTTGATGACGGCGCGCGCCGAGGGCGAGCTCGCGACGAGAGGCGTACGGATCCCCGCGGCGCCGGACGGCGAGATCGCCGACCTCACCGAGCGTGAGCGCGAGGTGCTCCGCCTCCTCGCGAGCGGCTTCTCGAACCGCGAGATAGCGAGGGCTCTCTTCGTGGCCGAGGGCACCGTCAAGAACCACGTCTCGAACATCCTGACCAAGATGGGCGTGCGAGACAGGACGCGCGCGGTGATCAAGGCTGCCGAGCGCGGCCTGCTCGGATAGCGCTGCGCGCTGGGGCCTCCGCGGCCTCACATCCCCAGCCCCTTCAACCCCGCCCGCGCCTCCTCCGCCGCCCTCGATCGCGGCTTCGCACGCCCCCACCGATCGAGCACCGCACGAAACTGCCCCGCCGCCTCCTCCCTCCCCCCGTCTTCGCGAGCGCCTCCCCGCTCGACGGCGACGGCGGGTTGAAGATCCACGACTGAAAACGGATACCAAGTCCTCGTCCCCAAGACTCGCGACCCTACAATGGGCACACCATGATCGTTCGCAGCAAGAGAGACGTCCCCCATCGCACCCGCCCCGGTCTCACCTCGCACGTCTTCCTCGAAAGCGGCGACGGCGCCGGGAGCAACCTCGCGATCACCTGGGTCGACGTCCAGCCCGGCGCCGCGCAGGATCCGCACCGCCACGAGCCCGAGCAGGTCTACGTGATCGTGCGCGGCTCCGGCACGATGCGCGTCGGCCGCGAAACGCGGACCGTTCGCGAGGGGGACGTCGTGTTCGTCCCCCCCAACGAGATCCACGGGATCACGAACGACACGAACGCCGTGCTCTCGTACGTGTCGGCATCGACGCCGACGTTTGCGATCACCGCGGCGTACGACGCAGGGGTGTGAGCTGCAGGAGTACGAGAAACACTGGCCGTCCGTGACCGATTGGGTCATAATGACCACATGAAGAGAATCTCGGTCGCCGAAGCGAAGGCGCACTTCTCGGATGTCGTCGCGGAAGCGCGCCGGGGGAAGAAGATCGTGATCCTTCGCCACGGCAAGCCTGCGGCGGCCGTCGTTCCGGTGTCGATGGTCGAGTCCACCCCAAAGCTCCCCGTGATGACTCGCGAGGAGGCCCTCGCGGTGTTCGAGAGCTTCGCGCCTCTCGGCGATCCCAGCTTCGACGCGGTCGCGGACCTGAAGCTCGGGCGTCGATGAGCGCGTTCGTGCTCGACGCTTCGGTCGCCATCTCCTCCGTAAGAGCGGGCGACCCGAATCACTCGCGCGCGGCCTCGCATCTCGCACCGCTTCTACAGGGCACGGACTCGATCGTGGTGCCATCCATCTTCGACGTGGAGATCGTCGCCTCTCTCGTGCGTGCGGGTTACGCGCAAGCCGACGCTCGGCGCGCTGCAGACCTCTTCCTCGCGCGGGGGCGCGTGGTGACGCTCGGTCCTCGCGCAGCGCGTGCCGCGTCGAGCGTGGCGGCGCGGACGCGCCTGCGAACCGGGGATGCGATCTACGTCTGGGTCGCCGAACGCGAAGGACTCCCGCTCGTCACCTTCGACACCGAGATCCTGACGCGAGCAAACCTCGTCGGCGTCTCGGCGGTTGCGCCGCCGTAGAGTGGCCTCGCCCGTCACCGCCCGCCGCGCCCCGCAAAGCTCGCCGCCCGCGCATCCCCGAGCATCCGCGCGAAGTCCCCCTCGCCGAACCCGAGCCGCGTCTCGAGCAGCGCATACTCCGACTCCATCGAGCACCCGAACGGCGCCGGATCGTCCGTGCTCACGCCGAAGCTCACGCCGAGCTCTCTCGCCCGCACGATGGGGTGCCGCTCGATCGCGCCGACGTCGGTCAGGATCAGGTTCGACGTCGGGCAAAACTCGAGGTGGATCCCGTCTCGCAAGACCCGCTCGACGAGCCGCTCGTCGCGAAAGACCGCGAGCCCGTGCCCGATCCGATGTGGCCGCCCATGCTCGAGCGCATCCCACACACACTCGGGCCCGCGCGTCTCCCCCGCGTGAATCTCGATCCCCATGCCCGTCGCGTGCGCCGCCGCGAACAGATCGGCGACCGACGCCACGGTGCACCCCGCGTAGTCCCCCGCATAGCTCAGCCCGCAGATGAGCCCCCGTCGATGGAGCTCAATCGCCCGCGCGAACTGCGCCTCCGCCGCCGGCCGCCCCTTCCGCCCGAAGCACGCAAGGAGCTCGATCTGAATCCGCCCCGCGGCGGCCGCGTCGACCCCATCGCGCAGCTTCTCGTAGAAAGCGATCGCCTCGCCGACCGGTCTCCCCAGCATCAAGTAGCCGCTGACGAACAGCTCGGCATAAATGACGTCCTGCCGAACGAGCCGCTCGACGTGCTTGCCGACCGTGGCAATCGTCGCGCGCGCGTCGAGCTTGCCCGCCGTGATGCGCCCGTAGCCGCTCAGCCAGTCGTCCCACGATTTCGCCGGGCATACGGCCTCGAGCGCCTCGGGCGCGAGATCGATCGCGTACCCTTCCGCGACGAGCTCCCGGAGCATCGCGGCGTCGAGCAGCGCGTCGGAATGGCAGTGGAGCTCGGCTTTCTTCACCCCGGCGGTCCCATCCTACCCCCCTCTCCGCTTCCGATCTTCCGCCTTCCTGTTCAATCCTCTGCGGCTCACCCTCCGGCGAGAAGGCCGTCGGGTGTAACCTCGGTACCCGTGGCCGACCCCGAACGCACCGACGCGGAAGCCTTCCACGAGGCGCTGCGACACCCACCCGCGATGCGCGACCTCGGTCGCCTGGCCTTGCGGCTGTCGCTCTTCGCGCTCGCCGACCTGTTCGTCACCTTCCTGCTGCTCCTGAGCTTCGACCGTCCGTCGTCGCGAGGCAGCGTCGCCGACGGCGTGCTGGCGATCGGATTCCTTGCCTGCCTCCTCCTGAGCGCGGCCGGCGGGTTGCTCGGCCTCTTCGCTCTGTTCCGACCGGGTGCGCGTGTCCTGAAGTGCGTTGGCGCGATCCTCCTGGGGATGCTCGCCTGGCCCATCGCCCTGGTACTCGCCTTCATCGCCGTCGGAGGCGCCGGGGCGCCAGGCCGGGCGATGCGCGTCGGAGGGGTGCGTGTCCTGCCGCGCGTCGTGCGCGGACGGGGCAAGCGCGTCCGCCGCGCGTTCTCCGAGTACGAGCCCGATCCGACGCTCGCGCCGGTGAGGACGCGCCGGCTGCTGGCGACGCTCTGGCTGGAGGATGCCCGCGCGGAGCGCGCATCCGTCGACGCGTTCGAGCACCTCGCCATGGATCTGCTCGCCGCCGGTGCCCCCGAGGAGCTCGTGGCCGGCGCACGACGCGCGGCGCTTGAAGAGGTGGGGCACGCGGCGATCTGCTTTGCTATCGCGAGCGCCTACGCCGAAAGGGACCTGGAGCCCTCCGCGGCTCCCTTTGCTCCCCGGTGGAAACCTTCCGCCGTATCCCGTGGGGCGCTACTCCAGCGACTGGCCGTGGAGTCGCTCCTCGACGGCTGCATCGAAGAAGGTGTCGCCGCAGACGCCGCCCGGCTCGGAGCGCATCACGCGGTGGACCCCGCGATTCACCGGGCGCTCGCTCGGATCGCACGTGAGGAGGCGGGGCACGCAGCGCTGGCTTGGGCCATCGTGGACTGGGCCGTTCGCGAGGAGCCGTCCCTCCTCGCCGCGCTCTCCGAAGCACTGCGGGGCGCTCGTCTCCGACTGCGCGGTGTCCGGCGAGACGGCGATGCGCTGCTGCCGTACGGGCGCCCCGCGGCGAGCCGGACGGTCGCGCTCGCGCTCCTCGCGCACGACAAGGCCGCGGATCGCATCACGGCCCAGGAAGCGGCCAGTGGCTGGAGCGAGGACAACGCGTACGCTTGAATGGCGGCGCCGCAGATCCCGAAGCTCCCGAAGCGCAGCCGCATCACGGACCGATCTTCGTCACCCGTTTCGGAAACTTGAACTCACGAAAGGACCGCAGCGCGGCGTCCCATCCGTCCTTCCCCTCGAACGTCCGCTCGATCGGGTAGTCGATGTGCACGGTGACCCCCTCGAGCGGCTCCCCCGTCTTGCCGCTGCTATCGCGGCTCAGGCCGAGGTGGATCGAACCGAGGTCCAGGGGGGGAGCCCGGCCGTCGCCTTGCGGTACCACTTGTACCAGTCGTCATCGACGTTCACGACGCGCTTTCGAAAGGTGGGGTCGTCGTAGTCGGGGTAGACGCGGACGCTCGTGAAGACGTCGGCGTAGGGGGCGGGGGCGTACCAGTCGAGAAACCACTCCGGGTCATTCCCCCCTCGGTTGTCGCGCAAATCGAGGATGAGCCCTTTCACCCGTCCACGCGGCAGAGCGCGGAGCGCGAGGCTCGTAATAGCGCGGCGCGCCGTTCACCCACTCCGGCGCGATCGTGAGCCCGAGGACGAGGTGATCGCCGCGGCCGACGCGCTCGGGGGGCGAGTACCAGAGGTGCCCGTCGTGCAGGCTGTTGTCGAAGCGCCACAGCGCCTCCGCGAGAGACCGCTCGTCGGTCGCTCGCGCGAAGGAGGTCTCGAGCGCGGGGAGGTCGTCTTCCCACTTGCGCCCGAGGTTCTTGCGGGTGAGCTCCGAGAACAGGTGGTACTTGCGAACGGCCGCGACCAGGTCCGAAAAGAGCGTCTGTCTCGCCTCTGCGTCAGGGAACGGCGGGCCTGCGTCGCCCTCGGGCGCGGCCGCTGACGTCGCACAGATCGGAACCGACGGGGCGGGAGGGGCGACGGCGCAGTGGCGGCGCACGCCACGACGAGGAGCGCGAGCGCGAAGGCGATCGATAGCGTGCGCATTGGCAGGCGATCCTATCCCAGCCCTTCGGCCTTTCCCTTGCTCGGTCAGCGACGTGGTGCGGCCACACGAACGGCAACCACATCGGAGAGCCTGAGGCCCGCCTGAGCTTGCGGGACTCACGCGCGGGGGTAGTTGCTTCCATAGGGGGAGGCGACGGCTCGATCGTGAGGCGCGCAGGGGCTCCCTTCGGGCGGGCCACGGGGGCCAGTGTCCAATCGGATTCATCGGGCGATCTCAGGCAATCCCCGATAGGCGAGTGCTCGGCCGAGCCGCTATGAGGAGCACAGGTGACGAAGAAGATCGCAGACTTGGACGTCCTCCTCGTCGAGGACTCCGAGACGGACACGAAGCTCGTCGTCCAGGAGCTCCGCAAGAACGGCTTTGCACCCCGATGGGAGCGCGTCGAGACAGCCTCTTCTCTTCGGGAAGCTCTACGCCGCAAAGACTGGGATCTGGTGGTCTCCGACTCGAGCCTCCCGCGCCTCAGCGCGCTGGAAGCGCTCGCGACGACGAAGGAGCTCGCCCCCTGCGTCCCCTTCATCGTCGTCTCCGGAACGATCATGGATGACGCCGTCGTGGCGGTGATGCGAATGGGCGCCGCCGACTACGTCACCAAGGACCGTCTCCAGCGCCTCGGTCCGGCCGTCGCCCGAGAGCGCCGGGAAAGAGCGGGGCGGAATGACGCTTCGGGCGTGGTGCTCGCCGAGGACGCGGAGCGTCAACGAAGCGCCGCCGCCCTCTTCGAACAGTTCGTGCTGCTCCTCACGGAGCTGAAGCGAGCCGTCGAGGCCGCGGAGAGACATCGCGGGTCGATGCGGGCTGAGGCGCTCGCGGACGCCCTCGACCACGCGGACAGGGCACTGCGCGCCGCGGAGGCATGGTCGAGCCGCGCGAGCTCTCATCCTGCGAGCGAAGCAGGCCTTCGCGCGCGAGGAAGCGGTCACGGCACGAGCCCCGTCGAGAGGCTCACCCCCCGCCAGCGCGAAATCCTCCAGCTCATCGCGGAAGGTCAATCCACGAAGGAGATGGCCCAGCGCTTGAGGATCAGCGCAAAGACGGTCGAGTCGCACCGCGCTCAGATCATGGAGCGGCTCGACATTCGCCACGTGGCGGGGCTCGTGCGCTACGCGATTCGCATCGGGCTCGCGAACCAGGACGTCTAGGGGTTTCCCTGATTGCGCACCTAGTGCCCTGCTCGTACGCCGAGCAGGATGGCTCTGGCAGGAGAAGTCGCCCCAAGCCTAGAGCTCGCTCGGCTCGCGAGGTTCCTGGAGGTCGCCCCGGACGCGATGCTCCTGGTCGACGACGCGGGGCGAATCGTCCTCCTCAACAGCGAGGTCGAGCGTCTCTTCGGCTACGCGCCGCGCGAGCTCGTCGGCTGCGCGATCGAGGACCTCGTCCCCGAGCGCTTTCGCAAGGCGCACCCTTCTCATCGCGCGAGCTATCGCGGCGCCCCGAGGACGCGCCCCATGGGCGCAGGCGTCGAGCTCTACGGTCGTCGCAAGGACGGCAGCGAGTTTGCTGCCGAGATAAGCCTGAGCCCCTTCCGGACGGAGCAGGTCACCTTCACCACCGCCGCGATTCGCGACATCAGCGAGCGCAGGAAGGCCGAGGAGCATCGCTTCCTCCTCGCGGCGATGGTCGACTCCTCCGACGACGCGATCATCGGCAAGACGTTGAACGGCATCGTGACGAGCTGGAACGCCGGCGCGTGTCGGCTCTTCGGCTACTCGGCAGAGGAGATGCTCGGCCAATCGATCGCGCGCCTCGTCCCCCCCGGCCTGGAGGACGCCGAGCAGAGGGTCCTCGAGAGCCTCGCGAACGGGCAGGTCATGCGCTTCGAAACCGTGCGCCTTCGCAAGGACGGAACGGAGGTGCACGTCTCCGTGACGAGCACTCCGCTGCGCGACCCCCAAGGCCGGATTGTCGGCGCGTCGAAGGTGGCGCGAGACATCACGGAGCGTCGTCGGGCGCAGGACGCGCTCGCGCTCGCGAAGGAAGCCGCGGAGGCCGCCAGCCGAGAGCTCGAGACGTTTGCCTATTCGGTCGCCCACGACCTTCGCGCCCCGCTCCGTGGGATGAACGGGTTCGCCCAGCTCCTCGTCGACACCTACCGCGACAAGCTGGACAGCGAGGGGGAGGATTGGCTGCAGGAGATCGTCGTCAACGCGCGAAAGATGGGGGCGCTCATCGACGCCCTGCTCTCGCTCTCGCGCGTCACGAGGAGCGAGCTCCATCGCGAGCGCGTCGATCTTTCGTCCGCCTTTCGCGCGGCCGCGAAGCGGTTGGCCGCGGCCGATCCCGATCGTGCCGTCGAGATTGTCGTCGAGGATGGCCTCACCGCGGAGCTCGACCCGATCCTCTCGCGCGCGTTGATAGAGAACCTCCTCGGCAACGCCTGGAAGTTCACGAGCCGCACGCCTGTCGCCCGGATCGAGCTCGGGTCGATAGAGAAGGGCGACGGCACGCGCACCTTCTTCCTGCGCGACAACGGCGCCGGCTTCGACATGGCGTTCGCGAGCAAGCTGTTCGGAGCGTTCCAGCGACTCCACGCCGCCGACGAGTTCCCTGGGACCGGGATCGGGCTCGCGACCGTGCAGCGCATCGTCCAGCGCCACGGGGGGCGCGCTTGGGCCGAGGGGGCCGTCAACGAGGGGGCCACCTTCTACTTCGATTTGCCCACGCAGGGGCCGGGAGCATCCGAATGAGCAAGGTGATCCTTCTCGTCGAGGACAACGCGAGCGACGAGAAGCTCACGGTGCTCGCCTTCCGGAAGTGCGGCGTTGCAAACGATCTCGTCGTCGTGCGCGACGGAGCCGCGGCGCTCGATTACCTGTTTTGCACGGGCCAATTCGCCGAGCGCGAGCCGGCGATACTCCCGACGGTGATCCTGCTCGACCTGAAGCTGCCGAAGGTCGACGGGCTCGAAGTGCTGCGGCGCTTGCGCGGCGATCCTCGAACCAAGCTCGTGCCGGTGGTCGTGCTGACGTCGTCGAAGGAAGACGAGGACGTCATGCGGAGCTATGCGCTCGGCGCAAACGCCTACGTACGCAAGCCCGTCGAGTTCGCCGAGTTCGCCAAGGCTGCCACGACGCTCGGCTTCTTCTGGCTGCTCCTGAACGAGCCGCCACCGGCGAGTGGAGGGGGGAATGAGTGAGCCGCTACATGTCCTCCTGGTAGACGACTCGGAGACCGACGCGAAGCTCCTCATCCAGGCGCTACGCCCGCTCGGGCGCTCGATCGATCATGAACGCGTCGAAGACGCCGAGTCGATGCGCGACGCGCTCGGACGCCGAAAATGGGACGTTGCCCTGGCCGACTGGTCGATGCCCCGGTTCAGCGCCCTAGGAGCTCTGGGCGTGCTCAAGGAGTCGGGGCTCGATCTGGCGTTGATCATCGTCTCGGGGACCGTCGGCGAGGAGCTCATCGCCGACGTGATGAGGGCCGGCGCGAGCGACTTCGTGCTCAAAGATCGCCTGGGGCGGCTCGTGCCGGCCGTCGAACGGGCGATGCGAGAGAGCGACGAGCGCGCGATGAGGCGGCGCGCGGAGGCGACGCTGCGCGAGACCGAGCACCAGCTTCGACACGCGCAGAAGATGGAAGCGATCGGCCGCCTCGCGGGGGGGGTCGCGCACGACTTCAACAACATGCTCTCCGTGATCTTGAGCTACGCCGAGATGCTGATCGAAGAGCCGCGGCCGGAAGAGGCCGTCCGCGACGGGCTCGAGGAGATCCGCCGCGCCGGCATGCGAGCGGCGGCTCTCACGCGGCAACTCCTCCTGTTCAGCCGCCAGCAGGTCGTCGAGCCGAGGGTGCTCGACCTGAACGATGTGCTGTCCGGCTTGGACAAGATGTTGCGGCGCCTCGTCGGAGAGGACGTCGATCTCGTCTGGGCACCGGCCCAGCCGCTCGGGCTGGTCCGGGTCGATCCGGGCGCGATCGAGCAGGTCATCATGAACCTCGTCGTGAACGCGCGCGACGCGATGCCCACGGGGGGGAAGCTGAAGGTCGAGACGGCGAACGTGGCGCTGGACGAGGAGCACGCGCGTGCGCACCGGGCTGCGGAGGCGGGCGAGTACGTCCTTCTCAATGTGACGGACACGGGGACGGGGATGGACACGGCGACGCTGAGCCGGATCTTCGAGCCGTTCTTCACGACGAAGGAGCGGGGGAAGGGGACCGGTCTGGGGCTCTCGACGGCTCTCGGCATCGTCCAGCAGAGCGGGGGGAGCATCGCCGTCGAGAGCGAGATCGGGCGGGGGACCACGTTCGCCGTGTACCTGCCTAGGGTCCACGCGGCCGCGGAGGCGGCTCGATCATCGACCGCTCCGACGACGCTTCGAGGCACCGAAACGATCCTCCTCGTCGAGGACGAGGACCAGGTGCGCGACGTAGCGCGCGGAATCCTCCTCCGATGCGGCTACACGATCCTCGAGGGGCGCAACGCTGCTGAGGCGATCCTCCTCTCGGCGGGGCACGCCGGGACGATTCACCTGCTCTTGACGGACGTGGTCATGCCGCGGATGAACGGCCCCGAGCTCGCGCGGAGGCTCTCCGAGAAGCGTCCGGCGATGAAGGTGCTGTGCATGTCCGGATACGCGGACGACCAGACTCTGGGGCGCAGCGCGACGGGCAGCGGCCTCCCTTTCGTACACAAGCCGCTCACTGTCGAATCGCTGTCACGGAGAGTTCGCGAAGTGCTCGGCTCCTGAGCGCTCCCCCCTTCTACCCCCCCGCGGCAGCCCCCTTCTTCGTCACGACGGCCTTCTCCCCAAGATCGAAATCGCTCTCCCCCGTCTGCTTGCCCGCATCGTCGTACGTGAACCGCGCCGCATGCACGCCGCGCTTGTCGTTGCACGGCCTGTCGGCCGCGTCGAAGAACGTCGTCTCCTGGATCAGGTTCCGGTCGGTGAAGCGGTTTCTCCGGCGCGCGACTCCGTCCTTGTCGGCCTTGAGCGTGCGATCGGCGGCGTACGTCGCGATCTCGACGCCGTTTCCGCGCGCGTCGTGGAACGTGCGACGCAGGGCCCACCCGTCCGTGGAGAGCGTGGGAGAGTCCTTCGCGTCGAGGCACGACTCTTCAGTCTTGCGCCCCACGGCGTCGTACGTCGTGTGGCGACCCGCGCAGCCGTCGGCGCCCGCGTGCGGGGCCCCCGCAGCGTCGACGAAGCGCTCGTCGACGAGCCGCCCAGCCGCGTCGTACGTGGAACGGACGACGACGCGGCCGTCCTTCGACGCGACCGGTGAGCCGGAGCCTTCGAAATACGCGGTCTCCAGAGCGTGCCCGTACGGGTCGCGTTTGTAGCGGACGATCGCCGCGCCGTCGGGCCCCTTCGACGGAACGCCGCGCGCGTCGAAGTACGACGTCTCGACGAGCCGGTGACGTTCGTCGTAGCGCTGCCGCATCGACGAGTAGGGGAGCTCTTTCGGTACGACCGGCTCGTGCGATCCATCGAAGAACGCCTCCTCGGTCGTGTTGCCGTAGTCGTCGTAGCGCACCCGCCTCACCGACCAGCCGTCCTTGCCGGAGACCGGAGCTCCGTCCGCGCCGAAGAGCGCCTCTTCGATCACCTGATCGCGGTCGTCGTACGCGGTCTTCTTCGTCGCGAAGCCCCCCTTCGCGACGACGGGCTTGCCGGCCGTGTCCAGGCTCGTCTCCTCGCGCAGGTTCCCGCGCGTGTCGGTGACCTTCACGATCGACGCCCGGCCGTCGTGATCGAGCACCGGCTTGTTCGAGGGGTCGAAGTGGTCGAGCCGCACGACGACGCCGCGCTCGTCGTACGTCGTCCGCTCGATCGCCCAGCCTCCGGCGCCGGGAGCAGGCTTCCCCGAGGCGTCGAAGAGCGCCACCTCCACCGGGCGGCGCATGACGTCGTACGTCGTCTTCTTCCGCGCGTACCCCCCTTCGCGGAGGATCGGCTCGCCGCGCTTTCCGAAGAACGACTCGTCGATGGCGTCGCCGTTCCGATCCCGCGTCACTTTCCCGGTGGCGTACCCGTCTTTGACGAACGTCGGGTCGCCGTGGACGTCGAAGTAGTCGCTCTCGACCTCGAGGCCGCGCTCGTCGTACTTCACGCGGTGGATGGCATACCCTTGCGCCCGCGGAATCGGCGCGCCGCTCGTGTCGAAGTAGGAGATCTCGACGCAATCGTTGTCGTCGTCGTAGGCCCAGCGCCAGATCGCGAAGCCGTCGTCGGAGACGACCGGCTTGCCGTCGGGGCCGAAGTACGCCTGCTCCGCGATGTTGCGACGGCGATCCCACTTGAGGCGCAGCGAGGAATACCCGTGCAGGTTGGCGATGGGATGGTCGTCCGCGTCGAAGCTCGCCTGAGAGAGCGAGAGGTCGCGCTCGTCGAAGGTGTACCGCTCGATTGCCCCTCCGTCCTTCCACGGCGCGAGATGCCCTGCTTCGTTGTAGTGGCGGTGCTCGAGACGATTTCCGTGCGCGTCGAACTTCGCCTCGCGACGGGCGTACGCCCAGAAGTCTTGCGTCAGCGCGCCCGACGGATCGAGGTTCTCCACGAGGTTCTCGTGCCCCTTTTCGTCGTATCCGTACCGCGTGGCGGACGCGTCCCACTTGGTCACCACGCGGTTCCCCTGCCCATCGAGGTACTCGCGAAGGATCGGCTGCGCCCGCTCGTCGAAGGTGTCGCGTCGCGTGAGAAACCACCCCTGGCGGATCCATCGCGGGTGTCCTTCTTCGTCGACGAACGTCCACTCCTGCGTGCGCTTCGCCGGATCCCACGTGATGCGGAGGCCGTGAATCCCGTTGTCGGTCGTCGCCACCGGCTCGTCGTGCAGCCCGAACGCGGAGTTCCCCGTCCAATCGTAGGCGTCGTGGAGGACGCGAAGCGTGTGGGCCCCTCTCGCGAGGATCGGCCGATCGTTCGCGTCGAAGAAGCTCCGCTCCGCCCAGCCAGGCGGCATCCCGTTGTCGAGGCGCCGCTCGAAGACGACGCCGGTGGGGATGGGCGCCGGCGCGCCGTCGGCGCCCAGGTTCGTCACCTTGATCGGAAGAAACGGAGTCTTTCCGTATTCGAGCTTTGCGCCGTACCTCCCGTCGCCGTCCATTCGCGGATGCCCGGTCGGCCCCAGGAAGACGACGTGCGTCGGCCGCCCCTGGGGGTCGTATTCGACACGACGGGTCGTGTATTGCGGGTTCTCGTCGTCGTTGGCGTCGAAGACGATGCGCGGGGTCTTTCCGTCGAGGTCGACGTAGTCGATGCGCTTGCCGCCATCGGACCATTTCTGCCACTCCCGCATGACGCCGAAGCGGCCCGTCTTGATCACGTCGGTGACGGCCCCCGTGTCGTCGCGGCGAACCTCGATCCGCGCTACGCCGTCGTCGAAGTCGTCCGGCAGACCCGCGAAGTTGATCCCCTCGACGAGCACGGTCTGCCCCGCACGCTCCGTGAAGCGCATCGTGACCCACCGGCGCTTGCCGATGACGTCGGCGCCGATCTCGGAGACGCACCGCGGTCCCTGGTTCGTGTCCGCGATGTCGAGGCAATAGCGGACGTGAGGAGCGTGGGCCGCGCGATACGCCGCGGCTCCCGCCGCGACGGCCCCGCACGCGAGCGCTCCGACTCCGATCCTCTTCCACGGTAGACGGGGCGGTGGCCCCTCGGACCGCCGCGTCTTCGAGACCGCGGCGCCCGTCGTCTGGGGAACCGAGGCGGCGAGAGGCGAGGCCGCGTTCGGCGCCGAGCCTTGGCTCGAGGCGTCGACGGTCGCGTCGAACCCCACGCCGCTCGATCCGGGAAGGACGTCCTTCTCCGACGGCATCGTCGCGTCGGCCGCGCGCGCGCGAGACGACTTCGGCAGCGGCGCGGGGGGCTGCCCGGTCGCCGTCATGCACGCCTTCGCGAGCGCGTCGCGCATCGCCTGGGCGCTCGGCCAACGGTCCGCCTTTTCGAACGTCAGCGCGCGGTCGATCACCTCCGCGATCTCGCCCGGCACCTCCGGCGCGACGCTCGCGAGCCGTCGCGCTTTCTTCGTCGCGGCGTTCACGAGCAGCTGCGACGCGTTCTCCCCCTGGTGCACGAGCTCGCCGGTGAGGAGCACGAAGAGCGTCGCCCCGACGGCCCACAGGTCGGTCTGTCCGTCGATCTTCGTCGACTCCGCCAGCGCCTGCTCTGGAGCCATGTACGCGGGTGTCCCGAGCATCGCGCCGGTCTGCGTCGAGCCGGTGCTCGTCTCGTCGTGGAGCCGTGCGATGCCGAAGTCGAGCACCTCGAGCCGCCCGTCGGTCGTGAGGAAGACGTTCGCCGGCTTGATGTCGCGGTGAACGATCCCCTTGGAGTGCGCGGCCACGAGCACGTCGAGGAGCGCATACCCGATCGAGACGACGAGCCCGACGGGGACGCGGCGGCTGTGCTGCGCCGCGAGCTCGTCGAGTGGAACCCCGTCGAGGAGCTCCATGACGATGAACGCGCTGCCGTCCTCGGCGACGTCGTCGTCGAGCACCGCGACGGCGCCGGGATGGTCCACCGAGTTGGCGACGTAGCCCTCGCGGATGAAGCGGGTCCGGATGTTCTCGCGGATGGACAGCTCCGTGTGGAGCATCTTGATCGCGAACTTCTTCTTGTTCCGGTGCGTGGCCGCGTAGACCGTCGCCATCCCGCCGATGCCGAGGACGCGATCGAGCCGGTACTTCCCCTTGAGGATGCGACCGAGCCGGGCCTCGGCGTGCTTCTTCACCTCGTCGTCGGACATCGGGCCATTGGGAATCCTAGACGAGGAGCGGCTCGAGCGGCTCGGCAGTTTCGCGTTCCCTCCCCTCGCGCCGGGAGATACGGTGCGCGAGCCTCGCTCGCCCCCCCGGAGACCCCATGCGCCGCTCGCCACTCGCTCTCTCCCCCCTCTCCCTCTCCCTTTTCGCCCTCTCCCTCCTTCTCCAAACCGGCTGCGTAGGCACCTTCTCCCATACCGGCCTCGCCCTCATCGACGTCCACACCGACGGAGGCAACGCCACCGGCGCCTCGCTCGGCACGAGGTCGGGCGAAGCGTGCTCGATGAACATCCTCGGCATCATCTCGGTCGGTGACGGCTCCATCAAGTCGGCCGCGAGAGACGCGGGCATCACGCACATCTCCACGGTCGACTTCCACTACCTGAACATCCTCGGCCTCTTCGGCAGGGTCTGCACTTTGGTGTCGGGTGAATCCGAGCCGTTCGTGCCCGTTCCGTTCCCGCCCCCGGCGCCTCCGCTCGCCCCCGCCCCCGTGCCTCCTCCCGCTCCCGCTCCCGCGGCCACCCCCGCTCCCGGCAATGCAGCCGCCGGTCCTCAGCCCGCCGCGGGCGCGTGCGCGAAGGACGTGGACTGCAAGGGCGATCGCATCTGCACGAAGGGGCGGTGCACAGCGCCATAGTCTCCGAAACTGAAACTCGCGAAGCTCGCCGAGCCCCGCTCGAGCGCGCGTCAGCGCGGCTAGCCTCGCGACACCCCCGTCGCGGATCGCGCTCTCGACGTCACGCCTTGGTCGGCGTGCCTCGCGCATCCGCCGTCGTCACCGCGGGTGCACTGCCGAACGTGACCTGCAGTCTCGTCCCCACCGGCGCGAGCTTCATCTCGAGCGACTTCGCGCGCAGGACGGTCTTGTCCTTCACGACGCCGTACAGCCGCGCGACGTCCGCATCGATCTCTCCGGCGATCGCTCCTTCCGAGGAGAGCTCGCCCACCTTCACGCTCCCCTCGACGGCGCCCGAGGCGGCTATCGTGAGCGACGGCGCGGCCACGTCCCCCTCGACGCGTCCTTTCACTTCGATGGCGCAATCGGACACGAAGACCCCTTTGAACTCCGTCCCCTGCTCCACGACCGTCCTTGGCCCCAGAGCTGGCGACGCTTCCGAGGTCCCCGACGTCCAGTTCTCGTCGGTTGTCTCGTGCTCCCGCAAACGATCTTCGAGGCGCGATTCGCGCACGGTCCGCGAGATCGACTGGGGCTCCTTGGGTTGGGTCCACACCTCAGGCGCGGCCGGACGCGCCAGCGCCTTGCCGCGCCCGGTCGCGTTTCCCACATCCGTCTTCGACTCCCGACTCTTTGCGCCCGTATCGCTCATCGATGGCTCCTCGGCGGCGCGATCTGCCGCCCGTAGACGGTACAGCGCTCCGTCACGAGCCGTCACCGGGAACGCATGGCTCCACTCGCGATCGCGCGCACCTTTCCGAACACGCGCCGCGTCCGTGCGCGGATGCGGGCGGCTGAGGGTTATCGCCGCATCACCGCTCGCCTCACCCCACGGAGCGCGCGTTCGATCTCGACCCCCCGGCGGTCTCGTCGCATGGGATGCTTCGGTTGCCCGCATGAGAACCCGCGCCCACCTCCTCCTTGCGCCCCTCGCGATCGCCTCCGCGTGCTCGAGCAGCCCGTCCGGCTCGCACACGACCTCCGCCGACGGCGGCACACCAGGTGGCCAAGGCGGCCCCACCGGCTCCGACGGCGGCGCGATCGGCACCACCCCGGGAGACAGCGGCTCCCCGACGAACGAAGACGGCGGCAACCCCGGCGGCGGCCCCGCTCCGGAGGCCGGAACCACCGTCACCCCCGGCAACGGCTGCGCGGCGGCCCTCGGGATCAACGCCGGCTTCTACACGTGCTCCACGCAGTACTTCGTCTCTCCCACGGGGAGCGACTCCAACACCGGCACCTCGCTCGCCGACGCCCTCCAGACCATCGGCGCCGCCACGAAGCTCGCCCTCACCGCAGGCGCGTGCGTGACGGTCGAAGCCGGCACGTACAACGAGACCGTCCTCGTCACCACCTCCGGCTCCGCCGACACGTGCACGGGCTACGTCGTCTTCCGCTCGGCCACGCCGGGCGGCGCGAAGGTGGTCAGCACCGACGCCAACAACGGCTTCATGGTCAACGCGAGCTACGTGATGGTCGACGGCTTCGACCTCGAAGACACGAGCACCGGGAGCGCCTTCACCGCGGGCACCAACACGCTCAGCGGCGGCAAGGTCATCGTCTACCACCACATCGCCGCGATCCGGAACATCGCGCACGACAGCGGTGGCGCAGGCCTCGGCGCGCTCCACGCGGACTACGTGCGCTTCGAGGGGAACACCGTCTACAACAACTCCACGCGGAGCGACTACGGCGACAGCGGTATCGACCTCTGGGAGATGCAGGCTTCGGACACGCTCCCCGGCTTCCACATCGTCATCCGCAACAACCTCTCGTACGCGAACATCGAGTCCGACATCCCGACCAATCTCCAGACCGACGGCGAGGGGATCATCCTCGACTCGTTCGACTACGCTGACCCCACGTACGGCACGACCCCCTACGCGCAGGAGAGCCTCGTCGAGAACAACGTGATCTGGGGGAACGGAGGGCGCGGCATCGAGGCCAGCGGGGGGCAGCCGACGAGCTACGTCACGATCCGCAACAACACGCTCTTCAACGACAACACGCAGCAGCAACAGTACGGCGGCTCCGAGATCGTGAGCTGGGGCAACGGCAACTCGGTAATCGACAACATCGTCATCCTAGGTCCCGACGCCCAGAACGGCACCGCCGCCAACCAGACGACCGTGGCGATCGCCGATCGCTGCGGCCCTTCGTCGGCGGGCGTGCAGATCACGGGGGGCTCGACGTGGGCGAACAACCTCGTCTACTCGCTGAAGTCGGGCGCTCCGCTCTCGAGCAGCAACTGCGTCACCACGCCGTCGAGCTACACGACCATCCCGGTGGGCTCGAACCTCATGGCGGTCGACCCAGGCCTCGCCGCGGAGACGTCGTCGGCCACGCTGACCGTGCAGGACTTCACGATCACGTCCACGAGCGCCGCGGCGCACGCGGGGACGAGCACGGACGCGGCGACGTTCGACTACGCGTACGTCGTGCGGCCCGACCCGCCGTCGATTGGGGCGTTCGAGCCCTAAGATCCAACCCACCCCCGGGGGATGGGTTGATCGAGCCTCGCGGGTGCTAGAACGTAGCCCATGCCCCCGCGGACCGCCCCGACCCTCGCGGCGGCGCTCCTCGCGTTCCTCACTCCGCTCGTCGTCCTCCACTGCGGCAGCTCCGCCCCCTCCGCGTCGAACGCCGCGGCACCCCCTTCCTCGACGTCCGCCCAAGACGCCGCACCCGCGCCGTCCGACGACGCCGATCAAACCACTTCCCCGCTCCCCGACAGCTCTTCGGCCACCCCGCCCGACGACGCCCTCGCCCCCTCGCTCGGCCACCTCGTCGCCTACGCCAGCGGCTACGCCCCGAACATCGACGTCTTCTCGGTCGACGAGACCACCGGCGTCCTCACCCTCGAGCCCGACGCGGGGCTCCCGTCGTTCGGGACCAGCCCGTCGTTCCTCGCCGTCAACCCGTCCGCGACGAACCTCTACGCCGTCGACGAGAACACCCCCGGCCAGGTCGGCGCCTACGCGATCGACCCGACGACCGGCGCGCTCTCCTTCCTGAACGCCGTCTCGTCGGGGGGTGACGGTCCGCCGTTCGTGCGCGTCGACGCCACCGGCAACTACGTCTTCGTCGCGAACTACACGAGCGGCTCGGTCTCCGTCCTCCCCGTCCTCACCGGGGGGAAGCTCGGCGCGGCGCTCACGACGCTCACCGTAGGCACGGAAGCGCACATGATGATCGCCGATCCCTCGAACCGCTTCGTCTTCGTCCCGTGCCTCGGGTCCGACTACGTCGCGCAGTTCCTGTTCGACGCGTCCACTGGCGCGCTCACCCCGAACGCGACTCCCACGGTCGCCACCGCGACCGGCGCCGGCCCGCGTCACCTCGCGTTCCACCCGAACGGGAAGCTCGCGTACCTGATCAACGAGACGAACAGCACGATGACCGCCTACGCGCTCGACACGACCGCCGGCACGCTCACCGAGATCGAGACGCAGTCGACCCTCCCCGCCGGTTTCACCGGAACGAACACCGCCGCCGAGGTCTGGGTGCACCCGTCGGGCGCCTGGGTCTTCGGCTCGAACCGCGGCGACGACAGCATCGTCGTCTTCGCGATCGATCCGTCGACCGGGAAGATGACCCTCGCTGGGTTTACCCCGTCCGGGGGGACGACTCCGCGCGACTTCACGCTCGACCCGACGGGCGCCTTCCTCTATGCCGCGAACGAGGATTCGAACAACGTCGTGTCGTTCCAGTTCGAAGCGGAAGCAGGGACGCTCGCGCCGTTCGGGACGCCGCTCACCGTGACCGCGGCGTCATTCATCGGGATCGTGAGACTGCCGGGGCCCTGACCATGAACATGAAGGCGCTGTTCCTCTCGCTCGCGGCAGTCTTCGCGGCTTGCAGTCCGAGCCAGCCGCCACCCCGTTCCGGCGACGCCCAGTCAACGGCGACCGTCACGTCGCAGAAGCGGAGCACCCGGCACAGCGCCTCGCACCGGACGATGTTCGACGTGAACGGCGACGGCTTCGCGGACCTCTTCGTCGCCGCGCCGGGATGGAACGTCGGCCTCGGGCACGCACACATCTATCTCGGGAGCGCCGCCGGTCTCGCGAGCAGCCCGGCGACGACCCTGGAAGGGCGTGACGGGCGAAACGGCCGCTTCGGGTGGTCCATCGCCGACGCCGGCGACGTGAACGGCGACGGGTTCTCCGACCTCGTCGTGGGGGCAGTCCTCGCGAATCGCGCCTACGTCTACCTGGGGAGCGCGTCCGGCCTCGCGGTCACCCCCGCGACGACGCTCGCTCCCGGCCAGGGCCTCCCCATGGCGGGGTTCGCAGAACAGGTGGCGAGCGCGGGGGACGTCAACGGCGACGGGTTCGACGACGTCGTCGTGGGGGTCAACCCACCGTACAACCCGGGTCCGAGGCCGCGGGCGGTGGGGGAGCCGGCCTACGAGCCGACCGGAAACACATGCGTGTATCTCGGAAGCGCGACGGGGCTCGCGACCACCCCTGCCACGACGCTCACGACGCCGCTCGGAGCGTCGTTCGCCAGCGTCGGGGACCTCAACCGCGACGGCTTCGGCGATCTCGTCGTCGGCGAGCACCTGTACTTCGGCAGCGCGACAGGGCTCGCGAGCACCCCTGCGGTCACGCTCACCGGGCCGCGCGGCGTCGTCGCGAACGCGGGGGACGTGAACGGCGACGGCTTCGCGGACCTGATCGTCGGCGCGCGCGGGCACGCGTACGTCTACCTCGGGAGCGCGTCGGGGCTCGCGCCGAGCCCCGCGACGACGCTCGGCGACGCGGGCGCAGAGAACGACGGGTTTGGCATGTCGGTCGCTGGGGCGGGAGACGTGAACGGCGACGGGTTCGCCGACGTGCTCGTCGGCTCGCCCATCTGGAACAACAGCACGGGGCGCGTGCACCTATTCCTCGGAGGCGCCGCCGGGGTCGCGACGACGCCCGCGATCGTCCTCACCGGACCGCACATCCAGACGCACTTCGGGATCTCGGTCGGGGGGGCAGGCGACGTGAACGGCGACAAGTTCGCCGACGTGGTGGTGCGCCAACCGAGCCGCGCGTACGTGTACCTCGGCAGCCGCAGCGCGACGGGGCTCACGTCGACCCCCGCGACCGACGTCGTCGAGCCGGACGCGGTCGGGAAGATGTTCAGCGACGTTCCGTGACGGGGGTCTCCCAGCGCGCGGGACCGACGACGCCCGCGACGAGATAGACGAAACCGGCGAGCATCATGGTCGCCGATATCCCCACCCAGACGGAGACGAAGATCGCCGCGGCGCTCCCGAGCACGCTCGCAACGCCGTTGATCGCCAGCGCCGTCGGCGCCCCCGCGTCGCGCCCGACGTAGCGCATTCCCGCCGGGAAGAGCATCCCCAGCGCGAGACCCACCAGACCGGAACAGCCCCCCACCCACGCGGCGCGGCACGCGAGGCTGCTCTCGACCGTCGCGCGCGCGAGCGGCCCGATGACGACATGGGGGAGGAGCGCGAGGAGCAGCGCGCTGAGCAGCGCCGCAACGCCTACGGCCCGCCGTGAGCGCAGCACGCGCGGGGAGAGCGCGCTTCCGAGCCCCGTCGCAAAGAGCAACCCTCCCAGCACCACGATGAGCGCATACGAGGGGTGTCCGAGCACGACGTGCATCCGCTGAACGAGGGCGATCTCCGTCATCATGAATCCGGCGCCGAGGCATCCGAAGTAGATCGCGGCGCGCGGTCCGGGGAGCGCCGGGCTCGACGAACGCGCCGCCTCGAGGAGCGTCGGACCGAGCAGGACGACGCCGATCAGGAGGACGACTCCGAACGTGACCAGGAGCTCGAACATCGCGGCGTCGTTCCCCGCGAGCACACCGCCGTGAGCGCCGGCGCGCAGCGTGTTCAATGGGTGTAGCCACGCGCTCGCGAGTCGAAGCTGGAAGAAGAACGGGCGGTCGTCGGTGGGGGCCGAGGTGTCTATCTCGAAGGGGGCGCCGTAGGACCCGAGCGATGCAATCGTAGGAGCGTCGAGGATCCTGTCGATCAGCCACTTTCCAGGCGGATTGCCCGGCGCCAGCACGACCTGAAAGCCCAGGTCGTGCCGGAGCCTGCTCAAGACGGCCCGATCCGCCTCCGAGAACGGCGCAGGGTTGACGAGAATGGTCGCGATGTTCCCCAGGGTCACGAGAGCGATGTGATCCCGCGGGCGCTCGATGCCACGGTCCAGCAGCGCTGCCACAGCGAGCGCCACGAGGCGCACGGTCTCATCGAGGTTCGGCGCTTCGTACCAGCGAGAGAACGTGACGATTCCGTCCGGCTCTACGCGGCGAAGGAAGAGTCGCCACGCTTCGAGCGTGTAGATCGTCGTCTCGGTGTGCGCGAAGGCCCCGGCGCTCGTCGCGGCCCACGTGTCGACGAGCGAGGCCTGAAGCACGCGACACGAGACCTCCGGGCGCGAGACTTCGGCCCGTCCGTCGCCGACCACGACCTTCACGCGCGGATCGCGCAGGAGCGGAGAGATCGTCGAGGCCTTCTCGAGCATCGCGACGATCGAAGGATTCACTTCGACGCCGAGCACGTGATCGTGGCCATAGACGAGCGCGGAGAGGAGGTCGCGTCCCCCGCCGACGCCGAGCACGCAGGCCGTGCCGTCGGGGCGGAGGCGATGAGCCACCGTCGTCGCGTCGAAGCGCAGAACGTCGAGCGACGAGAGGTCCGAGTATTCGTGCACCATGGTCCCCGCCGCTCCGTCGATCAACGCGAGCGCGGCGCGCCTTGGCTCGTTCGGCACGAACGGCGAAGCGGCCCAGAGATAGTCCCGCGGCGCGTAGGACCGAAACTGTTCCAGCGACACGTGAGAGAGCGAGTTCCACGCTTCGTAGTACGGCGCCTCCGCGCTCCGCGGCTCCCCCTTCGGGTATCGCACGACGAGACCCCCGGAGGTCGTCTCGGTCACCAGAATGGCGCCCACGGCGAGCGCGCTCAACGTCGCGCCGGCCCAACGCGCGCGCGGCGTCGCAGTCACCGCGGCGGCGAGCGCCAGCACCGCGGCGATCGCGAGCAGAGCGCTCGGCCCGGAGAGCGGCCCAAGTAGGACGAGCGGCGAAAGCGCCCCCAGCGCCGCCGCGACGAGGTCCACGCCGTAGAGCGAAGCGACGTCTACGTCGGACGCCGCGAGGATCCGCGCGACGATGCTCCCTCCGAACATCATGGGGGTCGCCGCCACGGCCGACATGAAGAGCAGCGCGGCAAAGGAGGGGAGCGTCGTGGTGCGCGCGAGCGGCATGCTCGCGACCACGACGTCTGTCGCGACGACGGATCCCGCGAAGAGGAGGAGTCGTCGCGATAGCCACGGGCCGAGCGGGTCGCCCCTCCGCTGCGCGTGGAGCGCCTGGAGCGACCCTGCGCTGAGCCCCAGCATGGCGAGCGTGAGGATCGCGAAGGCGAGGCCGTAGTAGGCGGCGAGCGACAGGATGCGGGTGAGGAGCACCTCTGTCGCGACCACGCTCGCCGAGGCGAGGGCGAGGACGGCAAGCGTCACTCTGTCGTCCGCGGCCCGGTCTTTCATCGAGGGCGATTCTACAGGGCGCCCTCGCTGGTCCTACCCCTTCGCGTCCGCGAGTACGAACTGCGGTATCCGGAAATCTCCCCGCTGTTCGAACGCCAACCGCACGGCCATCTCGATCCGAACGCGCTCCGGCTCCTCGGTGAGAATGTTCGCCATCATCTGCGGCCCCTCCTCCAGGCGAACGATCGCCAGCACGTAGGGCCGAGGAGACGCGAACGCCGCCGACGGCGGGTGGTGCACCACCGTGGCGCTCAGCACACGTCCGCGGCCTGACGCTTCCACCCACTCGAGCACGCCCGACCAACAAACCGGACAGAGCGCGCCGGGGGGGTGCGTAACGGCCTCGCAGTTGGCGCACCGCTGGATCATCAGACGCCCGGCGCGCGCCCCCGCCCAATACGGCTCGGTGATCGGCGACGGGACAGGCACCGGCTTCATGGCTCGCTCCCCAGGAGCAGCGTGCAGTGGTCCGCCATCACGCCGCCATACACGTGCACGAGGGCGACGCTCGCGTCGCGCACCTGACGATCGCCGGCAGCCCCCATCACCTGGCGAGCCCCCTCGACGAGCATCGAAAGGCCGGAGGCGTCCCCGGTGTGTCCGAACGACAGGAGCCCCCCATAGGTGTTCAGGGGGAGGTCTCCGTCCGGCGCTCCGCGCCCCTCGGCGAAGAACGCGCCGCCATGTCCCCGCGGCACGAGCGCCGTCTCCTCCGCGAGGAGGATCGGATTGATCGTGAACGCATCGTAGAGCTGTGCGGTGCGAACGGCCGACGGCGCGAGCGAAGCCATCTCGAACGCGCGCCGGGCCGACACGCCGGCGTCCATCGTGGCGAGATCGCGCGCGTGGCTCACGCGACCCTGGTGATGCTCGCCGACCCCGAGCAGGAACGCTGGCCGGTCCGTGATCCGTCGCGCGATGTCGCCGCGCGCCACGACGAAGGCTCCCCCTCCTTCACAAGGGACCGAGCAATCGAGAAGGTGAAATGGCTCGGCGATCGGCCGCGAGTCGATCACCTCGGGTACGGAGAGCGCGCCGCGCCCCCGCATGATCGCGTCCGGATTTCGCAGAGCCCACGCCCGCGCGGTGACCGCGACGGCAGCCAACTGCTCGCGTGTCGTGCCCCGTTCGTGCATGTGGCGAGCGGCCACGAGCGCATAGAGAGCTGGGATGAAGGCACCGTAGATGTACTCGAACTCGTGATCGCTCACGAGACGCGCCATCGCGTCGCCGCCCCCATCGCTCACGGGCGGAAACCGACCGGCACCGACGCAGAGGACGACGTCGGCTTGTCCCGTCGCGATCGCCGTCGCCGCGCGTGCCGCCATGATCCCGTAGGTCGCCCCCCCCGCGTTGACGGTCTCCGCGAAGCGTGGAGCCATCCCGAACCGATCGATGAGCGCGTCGTGGACGAACACGTCGGCGCCCGAGCCGGCCGCCATCCCGGCCGGACACACGAGAAGCCCGTCCACGAGCCTCGGGTCGAGATCCCACGCGGCGAGCGCGCGCGCCAAGACCATCTCCTGCATACCGAGCGGCGTCACCTCGGGGTACCGCCCGGGGCGAAGCTCGAACACGGCGGCGATCGCCGGGTTGTTCGCGAGTCTCGGCATCAATACGACCGCGGGAGCCCGAGCGAATGTTGCGCGACGAAGTTCAAGATCATCTCCCGACTGACGGGTGCAGTCCGGAGCAGCCGCGCGACCCCCCAGAGATCGGCCAACCCGTACTCGCTCGTGAGACCGTTCCCCCCGTGCGTCTGGATCGACTGGTCGAGCGCCTCGAGCGCCGCTTCGGCCGCGGTCAGCTTCGCGATGTTGGCCGCCTCGCCGGCGTCGAGGCCGCGATCGTAGAGCCACGCGGCCTTCATGGTCATGAGGCGCGCCAGCTCGACATCGACCTTCGCCTGCGCGAGCGGATGAGCGATCCCCTGATGCGCCCCGATCGGCACCCCCCACACCTGTCGCTCGCGGGCGTAGCTCACGGCCTTCGCGAGCGCATAGCGCGCGATGCCGTTCGCCGTGGCCGCGGCCGTGATCCGCTCGGGGTTGAGCCCAGCGAAGACGACCTTCCACCCATCACCGTCGTCGCCGACCCGGTGCTCGGCCGGAACGACGACATCCTCGAGGAACAACCCGAACTGCTTCTCTGGAGAGGCGATCTCGAAGGCCATGGCCCGGCACTCGAGCCCTCGTGCGTCGCAGGGGACGATGAAGAGGCCCAGGCGGCTCTTCTTCCCGCCGTCCTTCTCCATCTGCGCCACCACGAGGATCGCCTCTGCCTCGTCGACCCCGGAGATGAAGCACTTGCTGCCCCGGAGCACGTAGTGATCGCCGCGTCGCACGGCCAGCGTCTCGAGGCGATGAGAGTTCGAGCCGGCGTTTGGCTCGGTGATGGCGAAGGCCATCTTCGCGTCCCCGCTGACGAAGCGCGGCAACCACGCGCGCTTCTGCGCCTCCGTCCCGTGTCGAACGAGGACCGACGAGCAGATCGCTCCCGTGAGGATCAGCATCAGCATCGGGCATCCGCTCGCGGCGAGCTCCTCGCACACGACCGAGAGCTCGAGGATCCCCGCCCCCGCGCCGCCATACTCCGTCGGCACGTTCACGCCGAGAAGCTCGCTCTCCGCCATCTTGCGCCAGAGCGCGTCGAGCTTCCCCCCCGCCCGCGTTCGTTCGACGTAATAGGAGTGGCCGAAGGAGGACAGCAGGCGGCGCAACGTCTCCCGCAGCATCGACAGCTCGTCGGGTTCGGTGAAGTCCATGGCGGCTCCGCAGATCTGCGATCGCAGACCCGCTCGTGTCATTGGGCGCTCATGCCAATCGGTTGGCGCGAAAAGCTAAGCGCTTCGCACCGGGGATGGGGGCGCTCCCGGTTCCGACTCGTACTTCTCGAGCCGGCGGTACAGCGTGCGACGATCGACGCCGAGCAAACTCGCAGCGAGCGACTTGTTTCCATGGAGTGCCACGAGCGTGCGCTCGATGTAGCGGCGGTCGAGCTCGTCGAGCGTCACGATCTCGTCGGGCTGTTCCGTGGGGTCAACGGCCCGCGGCGCGCGGTACGAAATGATCTTCTCAGGGAGATCTTCCGTGCTGAGGTGATCCAATCGGGCGAGCGCCACGGCTCGCTCGATACAATTCTCGAGCTCCCGGACGTTCCCCGGCCAATCGTAGGCGAGGAGCGCGGCCGCCACCGGGGGCGAGAGAAACATCTCGCCCTTCTTGTTCGTCGCCGCAAACTTCCGGAGAAAGTGTGCGGCCAACGTCAGGATGTCGTCCCTGCGCACGCGGAGCGGAGGAACCAGAATCTTCACGACGTTGATGCGGTAGTAGAGGTCCTCCCGGAAGCGCTTCGTCTCGACGTCTGCCTCCAGGTCACGGTGGGTCGCGGCGAGGATGCGCACGTCGAACGGGCGCTCCGCGTTCGAGCCCACCGGCCTGACCTTCCTCTCCTGGAGGGCGCGCAGCAGCTTGGTCTGCATTTCCAGGGGCATGTCGCCCACCTCGTCGAGGAGCAGCGTCCCACCGGACGCCTCGACGAAGAGGCCCACCCTCGTCGTGCTGGCGCCGGTGAAGGCGCCCCGCACGTGGCCAAAGAGCTCGCTCTCGAGGAGGTCGGCCGGGACCGCGCCGCAGTTGATGGCCACGAAGGGGCCGTTCCGGCGAGGTCCGGCTGCGTGAAGCGCACGTGCCACGAGCTCCTTGCCCGTACCTGTCTCCCCCTCGATGAGCACCGAGATGTCACTCGCCCCGACACGCGCCACGAGATCATGCACCCGCTTCATCGCCGGGCTCGTCCCGACGAGCCCGTCCACCGCGGAGCGCTCGAGGGACTCCTCGCGCAGCCTCTTCACCTCCTCCTGCAACCGATGGTGCTCTACCGCTCGGGCCACGCTCAAGCCGAGGAGCTTCACATCGATGGGCTTGGTCAGGAAGTCGTAGGCCCCCGCACGCATCGCCGCGACCGCGGTCTCCATGCTCCCCCTCCCGGTCACCACGATGACCGGTACGTCGGCCCGTGTCCCGATGATCCGAGAGCACAGCTCGAGGCCGTCCATGTCGGACATTCCCAGGTCGGTGAGAATGGCTGCGAACGTCTCCCCCCCCACACGCTCGAGCGCCTCGCGGGGGGAAGTGGTGAACGTGGCGTCGTACCCGAGCTCCTTCATGGTCGCACCGAGCACTTCGCAGTAGTCCTGATCGTCGTCCACGAGGAGGATTCGGTCTGCCATCGGGAACCTCCACCTCGCCGGAGAGCAAGGGTGGAGCCAACGCGATCCCGCCGCGTTCTCGCAGCTTCGACCTCGAGCGACGCATTACTTGCGTGACCGCGCGATCTTGCTCGAGGGGCTTCCGATCTCTAAGACGCTCGTGACGGCCCGTTAGCGAGCACGAGCGGGAGCTCCATGTGCATCTCCGTGGCGGAGCCCGGCGTGCTGATGACGTCGATGTGCCCCCCCGCCCCTTCGATGATCTCGCGCGCGATCGCGAGCCCGAGCCCCGTCCCACCTCGCGTGGCGCGCGTGGTCTGGAAGGCCTCGAAGCTGTCGACGAGCCGGGATGGCTCGATGCCGATGCCGTTGTCGCGCACGCAGAGCGTGACCGCCTCGGGTGTAATGCATTCGACCTTGACGTCGATTCGACCCGGCCGCTGCGCGTCTTGGATGGCGTGAACGGAGTTCGTCAAGAGATTCGTCAGCACTTGTGTGAGCTCCGTACCGCCGAGCGGGACGCGGGCGTCGCAAAGGACGCGTATCGAGAGGGTGACCTTCGCGCTGCGTGCAAGCGGCGCGACCACCTGCGCCGCGCGTTCCACGCACGTGCGCACTTCGGCGACCTCCCGGCGCGAGGCGGTGTCCTGCGGGCGGCTCTTCGCGCGGGCGACGAGCTCGCGGCCGTGCTTCGACGCTTCGTCGAGCTCGCGTAGCATCGTGCTGATCTCGGGGTCCACCGTCCCGCACCGCTTCCGGAGCGACTCCAGCGTGAGCATGATCGTGGCAAGCACGTTGTTCATGTCGTGGCACATCGCCGACTGCGCGAGATTGATCGCGCGTTCGCAGTTGGCATCGCCGATTTCTCGCGCGAGAAGCGATCGGTCGCCTTCCTCGCGGATCCGCTCTGTCCGATCGTTGGCGGCCATGACCACGCCGATCGAGCGGGTCGCGTCGCCCGGGAGCGTCCCGACGAGAAACTCGATCGCGTGCTCTTCGTTGGCCGTCGCCTGCATCGAGATGATTGCGCCCGCACGCTGCTTCGTGCCGGCGAGTGCGACGACCTCCGCGAGCATAGCGCGGGGCCCCTCCTCGAAGAGCTGAGCGACCGGCTCGCCGAGGGGTGGCGGTGCGGAGAAGAGCGACTTGAACTGTTCGTTGTAGCCGACGAGGTTTCCATTCTCGTCGAGCACGGCGATGCCGGTAGGACAGTGACCGAGCACGGCGCGAAGGCGCGCGTTGTCGTCCCGAACATGTGCCTCGTCCGTCTCGCGGTGCCAGACCCAACGCGACGTGTGCATGATGCCCCCCGGCTTATGCCATCAGGCGGCGGCCCGTGACGATTCGAACGAGGACTGCGATGACGGCCAGGACAAGCAGCAAGTGGATGAGCCCGCCGGCCACGTGGAACGCGAAGAAGCCGAGCATCCACATCAGAAACAGAACGACAGCGACAGCCCACAATAGGTTCATCGTCTCATCCTCCCTTCGGGGGCCTCGCCTCCAGGAAGCATGCTTTGTACCCAACCGTTCTGGCGCTTCGGGTGCGCTCGCAAGGACTGCGTGAACGCACGCCCTGCGCGCGCCGCACAACGCCGGACGCAGCCAAGACCTCTAGACCTGGAGATCCCCCCGCGCCCCCACTGCCCCCCTCGGCATCACCACATTCAACACGAGCGCCGTCACCCCGCCCGCGGCAATCCCCGACTCGAACAGCGCCCTCATCGCCGGCGGCAGCCCCGCGAACAGCCCCGGCTGCGTCGGCGCCCCCAGCCCCACACCGAGCGAGAGCGCGATCAGCAGTGCGTCTCGATGGGTGATCGCCGCGCGCTGAATCAGCCGCAACCCCGATACCGCCACCAGCCCGAAGAGAAGAAGGGCGAGCGCCCCCAGCACCGGCGGAGGCATCGCCGTCACCCATCGCCCCACGGCAGGGAAGAGCCCGAGGAGCGCGAGGATCGCGGCGATGACCGGACCGATTCGCCGGCTCGTGACGCGCGTGATCTGAATGACCCCGTTGTTCTGCGCATACGTCGTGCTGGGCAGGGCCCCCAGGAGCGCGGAGGCGAGGCAGGTGAGCCCGTCCGCGAGGACGCCGCCGCGCAGTCGTCTCCAGTGGTCCGCGTCGGTCGTGTCGAGACCCGATAGCTGCGCGGTCGCCGTCATGTCTCCGACCGCTTCGAGGGAAGACAGGAGATAGATGAACGCGAACGGCAGGAAGAGCTCTCCGCGAAATGCAAAGCCGTGCGGCAAGAGTCGAGGCAGCCTCACCCACGCCGCGTCGCCGGTGTCGGGCGCGTGGAGCCACTGCCCGAGCCCGCAGACGACGTAGCCCGCCAGGATCCCGAGGAGCACGCTCGCGAGGCGCGCGGCGGGGCGATCGAGCAGCTGCCCGGTGACGATGACGACGATCACGGTGATCGCGACCGCGGCTCCCGCCCACGCCGGGGCACCGGGCGACGGCGGCGCGGCGATGTTCGTCATCGCCGTCGGAATGAGGGAGAGCCCGATGAGAAGGACGACCACCCCGGACACGAGCGGCGTGAAGACGCTCCGGAGCCTCGGGACGAACGGCGCGAGCACGATCTGAACGGCCGCCGTCGTCAGCGTCATCCCGAGCATCAGCGCCAGCCCGCCGGTGCGCCCGGCCTGCGCGAGCGGCTGCACGAACGCGAAGCTGGTCCCGGTGACGCTGAGAAGCCCGCACCCGACCGGCCCCGGTCGCGTCGACTGCAAGAGCGCGCCGATCGCCGAGGAGACCAGCGACATGCTCACGAGATAGGCGGTGTCCGCGGGCTCGAGCCCGAGGAGGCGCCCGAGGATCAGCGGCGGCGTGATCGTCCCCACGACCATCGCCGCGACGTGCTGCAGCCCGACGACGATCGCCGTGCCGAGCGGAACGCGATCGTCGAGGCCATACGCCATCGCCCGGCTCGCGGAGGGGCTCGGCGTCATCACTCCCCGTTTCGGCGCCGCGCGACGACGTCGAGCAACCCATCGAACGCATCCCGCATCGCCCACGCCTGCGCGCTCGCCCCGGTGAGAGAGGCCGCGCGCGTCCGCCCCGCCTCGAGCGCTTGCACCGGACCCGCGCAGCTCCCCCCGAGCTTGCGCTCGACGTCGGCGGCCGCCCCTTCGTACAGGTGGTAGCAGCCGGCGAAGTTGCCGGAGTTGTACAGCGGCGCGCCGACATCGATAGCCCCGTCGATGCCGCTCACGAGGACGCGGAGGTCGTCGTCGCTGCACCCCGCGAGGATCGCGATCGTGTGATGGGGGACGTGGCGCTCCGCGGTGGGGAGCTTGGCTTTCGGTGACCGCGCGCTGCCCGAGGGCGAGGCGGCGCCCTCCGCCATCGCTCGCGTGTACCCGCGGTAGACGGCCCACGCGAAGAGGGTCCCCAGACAGAGGAAAGCGCCGATGGCGACGAGGACGGCCAACAGGATGAACGGGTTGTTCGCGGTCTTCGGCGGCGGGGTCGGCGGCGGAGGGGCGGGGTCGTACGGGGTCACTCGCAGATACATACTCGTCACTTTGTCCGGAGGCACGCTGAGCGTAAGCATGGCGCCGTGCCCCCTTCCGCTCGTCTCTTGGCCTTCGCTCCCCTCGCTCTCTCCTTCGCGCTCGCCCCTTCGGCGTGCAGCTCGAAGCCCGCGCCGACGGGCCCGGCCGCACCGTGGAACGCCGACGGCTCGCCGCAGGTGATCAGCTACGAGGGCTATCAAGTCGTGTGGCTCAAGGGGACCCCGTACGAGATGGGGCAACAGCACGGCCAGATGCTCCACGACACGATCGTCCAGGGGGTCGCTGCGCTGGAGACGGACCCTGTCCTTCACCTCATGTCAGGCCTCGCGCAGGCGGAGGGGATCGTCGCGATCGCGCAGGCGTACTCGTATCCGGACTTCGTCGAGGAGTGCCAGGGGCTCGTCGACGCGACGACCGACATCGGCTTCACGATGGCCGACTGCCTGGTCCTCAACTTCGGCGACGTCCTCGCGGAGTACCTCGGCTCGTCGGTGCCGAGCAACGTCAACCTGCAGCCGGGGTGCACGCAGGTCATCGCCTCCGGCGGTGCGACCACCGACGGACGCCTCCTGCACGCGCGGATCATGGACTGGAACGACATCGACTACATCGTTCAGAACCCGACGATCTTCGTGCGCCAGCCGACGGGCGGCGTCCCCCACGTCGTGATCGGCTTCCCCGGCAACATCTCGCCGTACCAGGGGATGAACGCCGCGGGGCTGACGGTCGCGACGAACCGCGTCTACGCGAGCTCCGACCCGGCCCCGGTGAACGGTCGCAGCGGAGTGCAGCTCGCGGGCGAGATCCTCGCGCACGCGAGCTCGCTCGACGACGCACGTTCGATGGTCACCGGGACGCCGATGCTGGCGCACCTGATCATGGGGGTGTCGGACGCCAACGCGGCGGCCGGGGAGATCTACGAGATCGCCCCCACCGGGGTCGGCATCCGCACGCTCGACGGGAACGTCGTGTACGAAACGAACCACTACGTCGGCGCGACGATGGCCGGCACCGACAACCAGCCCCCTCCGCAGCACTCGACGCTCCGCTACGAGCGTCTGGGCGAGCTCGTACCCGAGGGGGCGAGCGCGACGCTCTACGGCCAGCTAGAGCCGACGTCGTTCGTGCAGATCCTCCGCGACCGCGTAGATCCGGCGACGATGGTGACGAGCCCCCCCATCTTCGACGACGGCCTCAGCCTCGCGACGGACGGCGCGCTGTACGAAGCGGTTTTCGACGGGAGCCGCTTGCAGCTCTGGGTCGCCGCAGGGGCGATCCCGATTCCGGGGCAGCCCTTCGTCGGCTTCTCGCTGAGCCATCTGCTCGGAGACGCGAACGCCGCGCCGGACGTTCTTCGGATCCCGTAGGCTGGCGACTCCGAAAGGCCGCCTTGCGGTGGGCTGACGAGGGCGGTCTACTGCTCGATACTGGCGGAGGTCCACCGCGCGCGAGGCGAGACGGACGCCGCGCGCCGGACGATCACGGCGATCGTGCGCCGTCTCGGAGCGATCGCCGCGACGATCCCGTCCGCGCAGCACCGCGAGGGGTACTGGCGTCGCGCCCTGCCGAACGCGCGAATCGCTGGGGTCGCCCGCGAGCTGGGGGTCGATTCGTAGCGACGCTGCGTTGAAAATCGACGTGGCACGTTGGTTCGACCAACGACCAGCGTTGAAAATCGACGTGCCTCGTTGGTTCGACCAACGAGCAGCGTTGAAAATCGACGTGGCACGTTGGTTCGACCAACGAGCAGCGTTGAAAATCGACGTGGCACGTTGGTTCGACCAACGAGCAGCGTTGAAAATCGACGTGGCACGTTGGTTTGATTGTGCGCGACGGCCGAAAAGGCACGCAGTTTCAATGCGTTACT
>JBKQKP010000337.1:0-11294 GCA_052147435.1 Polyangiaceae bacterium
TCGGAGCCCTCTTTGAGCGCGGAGATGCCTACGATTTCCTACACTCCTCCCGGCTGACGGCTACGCAAGCTGCCTCACGGGCACGACGGGTTGCCGAAGGTGCGCGTACCCGCTTCGCAATCCACGCAGAGCGTGGCGAAGCGCTAGCGGAAGAGCGCGCCCATCAGCTCCCCGTTCCACGTGCGCGCCTTCGGGTCGTAGATCTCGAACGACGCGCCGTCGTCCCAGTACGCCCACGGGATTCCGCGCTTCTCTGCTTCCTGGCGGACGGCGCGAGTCCACGCGACGCGCGAGGCGGCGTCGGCCTTATCGATTGTCCCGGAACAGGGGGCTCGCCAGGAAAAGGTGCCGCAACCTGTGTTGCGGACCACGCGTTCGCGGTGTGGATGGGACGGCCCGCCGCGCGAAGCGCCACGAATCCCCAGCAGCTCGCGACGTTTCTGAAAATCGACCGGCGACGATCACTTTCCAGGCAACACAGCGACCCACCGATCCGATGGGCTCTGAAGGAGCGCTGTTTCGCGCCCCCGACAGAGCCCCCGTGAACCGCGCCCCTCCTCCCCGTCGGCTCCCTTCGACCTTGACCGATGGCACCTCGCGCCCGGTGAAGACTCGGGTTCCGTCCGTAACCCTATCGGGTGACATCGTCTCGCCCTGGCCCGTGCTACTCGCGACCGGGCGTTGGAGCCCTTCTCCTCTTCAGCAGAACTTCCATCGCACCCAGGAGGGTCGACACGCCGAGGATGCGTCGGATCCTCGTGCTGTTTCTGTGCAAGGCCCCTGCCTACGCGCTGTCCACGGCCCGCGACGGGCGCTACCGCGTGAGTGGTCACCAGCCGCTGCTGCGACGTTTTCGTCTTTCACGCGTCGAATTCGCGCAACGCGCGCAACGAGCGATCCGATGGGTCTTTTGGAGGGAAGCAGATGCACTCCTTTTCACCGAATCGCGTTCCCGGGGACATCGGCACGGCCAACTCGATCGCGTGGCCTCTTGCCGGAGACATCCATGGCGCCACAAAGGCCCGATGCTACCTGGAGCGCCGAGTTGCTCGGCAATTTCTGCAGAGGCGACGCTCCGACCCAACCCCGCGCGCGCCAGGACGCGCTTTCCCGGGCTTGTTCAACTGCACTAGAGGAAGAATGAAATTTCGTGCCCTGCTGAGGCTCTCTCTCGTCGCTGGTCTCCTCGCTGCACCTTTGGTCGCGTGCGGGAGTCACGCCACTGGGTCCCAAGACGCAACCGGCCCGATCGAGGAGTGCGACGCCTTCCTCACGGCCTACGGGCACTGCCTGGACTCGCTGGGGCCCGCACAAATTGCCAAGGAAAGGCTCGAGCAAACGCGCGCTGGCCTCGCCGCCCAAGCGGGCCGCGGAGCGGCCGCGCGGGCCGCGCTTCGGAAGCAGTGCGTGGACAACCTCACGCAGATCACGACGACGTGCCGCTAATCACCCGGCACATCCCATCGACGCCGCTCCCCTCGTAAGGAGAAGACACGTGAACATCCTTGTGCACTTTAGCCGTGCTCTAGCTCCCGGGCGCCCTTATCGTGGACGGCTCTACGCCCGCCCAGAGACAGGTCTCGAACGCCTTCGCCGCTCGCGGGTCATACCGCTCCTCGCGTTGGCAGTGCTCCTCGGACCGCTCGTCCCCCGGACCGCGCGCGCCGACGGACCACCGCCACCATCGCCGCCCACCGGCCTGTCGATTCAAGGCGGACAGGCTTCCCTGGGCGCTGCGGAGTCGAGCCCCTCGGCCGCCAGCAGTCTCGCGGTCGCCAGCGTCGACCCGTCCACCGGGGTGCTCCATACGAGCATCGCTTTCGACCTCCCGAAGGCGCGCGGCGGCGTACAGCCCCAGCTCGCGCTCACGTACAGTTCCTCCGCGCCATTCGGGGTCGGCGGCCGCGGCTGGTCCCTTGGGATTCCCTCCGTCGAAAGGCACAACCCTTCGGGACCCCCTCAATTCAATGATCCTGCCCCAGGGCAGGCGGTCAACCCCGCCGCGCAAGATCGCTTCACCTTCGGTGGTCAGCCTCTCGTCGAGGTTTGCTTCATCGCGTCGGGAGGAACCTGCACTTACGGTGGTAGCAACGAAACTCTCAAGGGACAGAACCTCCTGCTCCCGGGCGAACAGCTTCCCTCCTTCGCCACGCCCGGCGGATGGCACTACTACCGCTTTCAAACGGAAACCGGCGCCCTCACGCGATTCTTCTGGTCAGCCGATCACATGACCTGGGTCGTGCAGGACAAGTCAGGCACGATCTCCGAGTACGGCTGGTCACAGGACCACACGACAGCCGCCACCGACAACGATGGATACGGCCATATCTTTCGCTGGAACGTCGTGAAACGCTACGACGCCGAGCGCATCTCGGGCTCCGCCCCCGCCAATCTCATCAGCTACGTCTGGACGGCTATGACGCCGACCCTCGGCGGCACGCTCGGATACCTCACCGACATCTACGATACGCCTCGCGTGGGCGATGCGGCGCCAGCGACCGACTCATTCGCTCACCACACCCACCTCGCCTACACGGCGACACCGTGGGCGACGGGGCCGATATGGAACCCCAGCGTCACCGCGCCCGTCTGGTTCGCCTTGCCCACCTTCGTCCTCACGCGGGTTGACGTGGCGAGCCAAGACTACGCCGCAACTGGGGCGCGCCAGCAGGTTCGCCGCTATCACCTCACGTACAACTCCGCAGCGTCCGACTCGATTGAGTCGCCCCCCACGATCAGCTCCGTTCAGCTCGAGGGCGATTGTGCCGGCGCGGGTGGCCCGAGCGAAACATTTCCCAACAACTTCGAAACTAATGGGCAACTGCCCGCCCCGTCCGCCTCGAACGGCTGCCCCACGAGGCCCGCAACGACGTTCACGTACGCTCCGACGCTCCCCTACGAACCGAAGGCCGTCGCCATGCCGTCCATGTCGGGCACGGCACCGAGCCCGACCATCTTCGACGTCAACAACGATGGTCAGCCCGATTTCCTCGACGTCGCGGCGACTCCCCCAGTCGTCTGGATCAATTCGGCGCTGGCTGCGAACACCTTCGTTCAGCAACCTCTTGCGCTCGGAGCTAGCAACGTTCTCAACCTGGCCAATATCAACCAGCTTACTCCGAGCCCGTCGTACGCGACGGGCTCGTTCCAGCTCGACGGACGCCTCGACATGCTGTGGGCCGATATCGCAGGAGCGTCTTCGGGCGGTACATACATCGATCCGACAACGGGACTGCTGTACTTTTCCGACTCGAGTGTTCAGTACGCCCTCGTAAACATTTCCCAGAGCAATGGCACATGGACCCTCACCCCCTCGCTCAACGGAACATTCAGCCTGCGGTCGGCCTTCCCGGATTGGTTCTCTCCCGTCGTCGGCGAGGACTGCAACCAGAACGCGATGTATCCCTTGCCAATCAGCGCCGAGGGAATCCCGATTGTTGAGGGCTCCGAGACGCCGATTGCACCGGTGGACATCGACGGGGATGGTATCGCCGATTCACTCAATATCGTGGCGTACACGGAGCAAACTCAGGATCCCAATGACTACGACTGTGTAAGTCAGTCGAACTGGGTTCAATATGCGGTTCGCTTCAGCAAGCGCGCCTTCGACGACTCCTACTGGCCGTTCTACGGAACGTCGGCTTCTGCGCCCATCGCGGGCGCCCGAACGGACGTCTGCGTAGGGGGCCTCACGGGGGCGCAGCAGAACGCCCTGTCGCCTCTGAATACATTTGCCGACGTAGACGGGGACGGCATCGTGGACTTCGTCCAGTTCGGCTCGACTTCCTACGGGTACACAGTCCCGACCTGGTGGCCGGGCCACGGCGACGGCGTCTTCGGCATGTGCCCCAATGGGATCCAAGGCGTCGGCTCGAACGAGGGCGCGCCCGTTCAATGCGCGTGCGGCTCGGCGCAGGGGGTACCTCTTCTCGTTCCCCTCCCGAACTCCGCCGTCTACGCGATCCACGACGTCAACGGCGACGGACTTGGAGACATCATCGTCTCGTCGCCCGGCGGATTTTCCTTCTACGAAAACGCCGGGGTCCTCCTCGGCAATACGCCGCAATTTCTCGAGCCCATCACCGTTCCCGCTAACGCGCTCCTCGGTTGGAGCGGTCAGGCGGCTCCGACGGCGTTCTACTTTGCGGACATGGACGCATCGGGTGCGGACGACATCATCGTCCAGGAGGTACCTGCGGGAGGAAGCGCCGCAACCGCCTTCGGCTTCGTTGATGTGCTCGCGGGCACGGACGGCCCGGCGTCTCTTCGTCCAGGGCTCCTCACCGGGATCAACAACGGGCTCGGTCTCACGACGCAGGTGACCTACGACACGACGGCCGACCTGGCGCGCAAGGCCGCGACAAGCAGTGTCCCGTGGAACACGCATTCGCCACAGTCGATCCACGTGGTCACGAGCCTGACGACGAGCGACACCACATCCGATTCCTACACGACGAAGTACGCCTACTGGAATCCCGTCTTCGACGGGCGTGACAATCAGTTCCTAGGCTTTCAACGCGTGCGGCAGACGACCCCGGGCGACAACGACACGCTCATGAACACGGACACGACGTACTTCTACGGCGCTTGCGGCGCGGACTGGGGCGTCACCTGCGCGACGGGCATCGACTATCCTTTGGCGTCGTACCGTGGGCTGCCGACGCTCGTCGAGGTGTTCAACGGCGTCACGTCGGGGACCGGTGACTTTACCTCCGACACGTACCTGTCGTCGGTCCACCACTCGTACGCGACGAATCAGCTCTTTTGGGGCACCGACGATCGCCGCGTTCGTCGCATCTACGAGGCTCAGACCGATTCCTTCCTCTACGACACGAGTCCTTTTCAGGCATCGCTCGAGTCCCTCGCCATCAACGATACCGATCTCTCCGGCTACGGCGGCAGTGTGCGGCTTCGCGGCAAGTCGCCCCACCACCTCCAGAAAAAAATGACCCTCGACGCGTTTGGGAACCTCGCGTCGGTGGTTGACAATGGTGACCTCGGAGATACGTCCGGGACGGCAGCGGACCCGTCTATCACGAGCTCGACCACCTGGTTTGTTCCGCCGACCGACGATCCGGGGAACAACTGGACCTGGCGAGCTCATGTCGTCACAACAGGCGCCTCAGCGTCGGATCCGATGAGTCGCACGAGCACATATGCGTACGATGCGTACGGGAACCTGACGGACGTGACGCGGACGCTCGTCGGAACCGCTCCACTCGCGCGCACTCCCTCCATCAGCGCTCCAAGCCCCACGGGTGCCTCTCTGGACGGGGCCGCCCACGTTACGCACATCACCTACGATCCAGGCGGTACCGGGCAGCCGATCTCCGAGCAGGACTTCCCTTCGAGCACGGGGAACAACCCCTCCAGTCGTTGCACCGAGTTTACGTATGATCCTGCGTATTCCGCACTGCTGACGACGGAGAAGCTCGATGTCGGGGGTTGCGAAAGCGCGCAGAGCATTGCCACGACGCACAACATCGACCGGGTGCTGGAGGTCGAAACGAGCACGATATCCCCTGGCGGCGCGCGCTCGGCGATGACCTACGACTGGTTCGGACGACTTCTCACCGTGGCGAAGCCCGACCCCGTCACGGCGGGAGTGACCGATGCGCCGACAACGTCAATCACGTACACGGATACCTCCTACGGTCAGCTCGTACACACAAACCTTGCGGCGGGTGCCGGCTATGCCGCGAAGGATATCTACGCCTACAAGGATGCGTTCGGGCGGACGATCGAGACGGCGTCCACGGCGGACGCCGCGGGCCAGTGGATCGTCTCCGGCCAAGTGATCCGGGACCAGCGGGGGCGAACCACGGTCGCGTTCGTGCCGTACTTTGCGACGGGTAGCGGCAGCAATTTGTATTCGCCGAATCCTCCCACCGTGCTGGCGACAGGCACGTCCTACGACGCCTTCAGCCGCGTCACTCAGACCACTGACATCGACGGTACCGTGACCTCGACCTCGAAATTCCACGCGCTTTCGGTCGAGTCGCGAGACGGGGAGCAGGCGAAGGCGGCAGGGCCGCACGTCGCGGCGTACGTCCTTACGACGCGCGACGGGCACGGCCGGACCGTTCAGGTCGACGACTACGGCAACGGGGGTGACATCACGACGATCAGCACGTACCAGGCCACCGGCGAGGTCACAGCGATCACCCGCAGTGGTACCGACAACAGCGGGGTCGCGGTCAGTTACGTGCGCACTATGCAGTACGACACGTTGGGACGCCTCGTCGTGAACAGAGAACCGAACACCGCGCCTCCCACGTCCAACGTCCGGCAAGAAGCCAATCCATCCTGGATCTACGCCTACGATGATCTCGGGGACCTCGTGGGCACGAGCGACGCGCGCGGTTGTGGGAAGAATATCGCCTACGACGGCGCGGGGCGCTTGCTCTCCGAGGACTATTCGCCGTGCTCGACGACACTTCAGAATCCCTGGACGGCCCCCCAACCGAATGGCGATGGAACGGAGGCCTACTACGTGTACGAAGGGGCGGCCTTGCAAACCGGCCGCGTGAGCGACGTCTACGATCGCGCCTCCCATGTCCACCTTACCCACGACGCACGAGGACGACTGACCCAAGTCGACCGGGAAATTGCTCAGCCCGGGATTCCCACCGCGGCGCTCTCGACGCGGTACTCAGCCACCGATTTCACGACCGCGACCGGCTACGACGATCGCGACCGCGCGATCAGCGAGACTACGGGCGCAAACGTTGCCGAGCTCATGTCCGCCACGGAGTGGCCGATCTACGGCCCGAGCAGCACCGTGACGGGAACCTACTCCCCACGAGGGATCCTCGCGAGCGTCACCAGCAGTTACGGGCCGATCGTCACCGCCACCGTCGCGGAAGCCGATGGGCGGGTCGACTCCGTCACGTATGGGGACCCCGCGAAGACCACGATCGCGTACTCGTACGGAGACTCTCGCCGACGACTCACGGAGACCAAGATCTCGCGTGAGGGGTCCTTCCCAAGCGCCACGGGGACGTATACGCCGCCCGCCGCGGGCGCGGCGGAGCCGACGCAGCAGACCGTCCTCGCGGACGACCTCATCCCGGCGAGCAACGGCTACGACGCGGTCAATAACCCGCTCCAGATCAATGACGGTCGTCTCGTCGGGGAGTGGCCGGCAGGCGCTGCGCCCGTCACGACCCGCGCGTACGTCTACGACGACTCGTACCGCGCGACCAACGTGACGAGCACGTACCCCGCCGGTGTCGACGTCTATCAGGCGCCTGTGGCGCCGACGACGGACACGACCTCGCCGTTCCCGCTCGCGACGGGGGGCAACCGTGTTCTCAACCAGACGTTTGCCTACGACGGCCTCGGCAATACCTTGTCGAGCACGGACAACGCCCAGACGTTCTTCGATCGCTCGCTCGGGACGATCTCGAACGGCGGCAGCGCCGCCGGCCCGAACCAGCTCGTGTCCGCGGCGCTCGCCAGCAGCTCCACGGGCAGTTCGGGCGCTCTCACGGCGACGTATGACTCCGCGGGCAACATGGTGCAGCTGGCCCTCGAGCGACACGGGCCGTGCACGTCGAGCACAGGGTGCAACCAACTCTTTCAGTACGATTGGGACGAGGTGGGACGGCTTGCCCGGGCGCGACGATTCGATTTTGTCGGAGGAGAGACCTGCATTAACGAAAAGGAATTGCATCTATGCACCCTCAACCCCGAACCCTACAACTTTGCGTACCCGACGTTCCCCGCGGCGAATCCGAATGCGGACGTAAGCTATGCGTACGATGCGAGCGGCACGCGCGTCTTGCGCGCGTCCACTCCTTTTGGCGAAGAAACCTCGTACTCCGCTGAGATCTTTCCGTCGCTACGTCTAGACAACGCGCAGTGGGACGACGCGTCGTCGACGTACGAGCAGACAAGCGACACCGAGGCCGTCTACCTGACCTTCGGCGGCTCTGCCTTCGGCCGCGTCGTCTACAACACCCAGGTTCCGGCGATCTCCGGGCCGCTGCACGTGTACCTCGAGCTCACGGATTCGCTCGGGTCCACCGCGGTCGTTGTCGACAAGGACACGAGCGAGCTGGTCGAGAGGATGACCTACCTCCCGTACGGCGCCCTCGAGTCCGACTACCGGCCCGACCGCTGGCAGGACTTTCGCGAAGACTTCAAGTTCACGGCGAAGGAGGGCGACGTCGAGGTCGGGCTTACCTACTTCGGCGCCCGGTACTACTCGCCGCAGCTGGGGAGATGGATCAGCCCTGACCCGTTTGCGATCCACACGGCGCGCGGGGATCTGAATCCCTACGCCTATGCGAGTGGACGCGTAACGACGGAATTCGATCCGACTGGGCTCGATCCGACGGTGACCGTCTTGAATGGAGATCAGGTCGCGAACTCGATTGCAGACGGCACCTATCCTTCTGAGGTCGTGACGCTTCCGACTATTACGGTCGTTGGGACGGCCGTGGCGCCCGCCGATAATTCGTACAGTGACGAAGGGACCTGGGCGAGCGGACTCGCCACGCTCAACGGCCAGTCCACTCCGTGGATTGCCGAACCCGGCGTCGATCCCGGCAGCATCAATCCGTTCGCGATGTTCGAATCATCCAGCGTGATGCCGCCAGGCAATTGGCAGAGCGGCCTTCAGTCCTTTCCCCTGAGCCTGGAAGGAACGATCTACGCGCCGTCGGCGAATCCGTATCTGACGCCGGGAGCGCTGGCGACGGGCTTTGCGAACGGTCTGGGTATCCCGGGGTTCTCCGCTCCGGTTTCGTTCGCCGGACCCAACGTGTCGCAAGACGATGGGTACGGGATTGGAAGGATGACGGGCGTGGCCTTCGCCATGGCGATTCCCTTCGCGGGCGAGGGTTCGCTTCTCGCGCGTTATCTCGGCGGTTCTGGAGGCAGGTGGGGAGGGGCGTTGACGCGAGCCCAGAACGCCCAGATTGCGACCCAGCTCGAGGGCGATGGCTTTTCCGTCATCGGTGGAGCCGGCAGAGCGTCGGAGGAGTGGATTCCAGGGCCTGGCGGTGGCACCGCGGGTGGGACGTTTGTGGACATCACCGCGACAAATGGTACGACGACGTCCCGTGTGCAGACGGTGACGACGTTGGCGGACGGCATCACGCCGACGGCGAACGAAATGGCCGCGGCGCGGCGGATCGAAGCCGCGTTTCCAAATGACACCCTGACACTCGTTCCGAAGGCGAAGCCGTGATGAAACAGATCCTGTTTTTCGCGACGGGCAACGACCTTCTTCCCGTACTCGAGGAAGTGGAGCGGGTAGGACCGTTGCACTATGCGCGGATGGGTCAATTCCCGAAGCCGGAACCGGAGACGTTCTCTCGGGGAGGGGAATTGCCAAGGCTAGGACAAGCGACGGCGGAGTCCGCGATAAGCAGCGAGGCGTATCTCGTTTCCGAGGTGGCGATGCAGGTCCACGTGAGGCGCATCGAAGGGCCCGGGGGCGCCGAACGGTTCGCCGTCGATCAGCTCGCGAATCCGGACACTGTGACGCTTACGCCCGCAGGCGTATGGCGCGGGAACGTGATCTTGCACGGGCGCGTTGCCACGGTATCGGAGTCTCCTCAGTCTCAAGCTCTCATGAGACGTTTCAAGAGGGCCTTGGAGGGTCGCTTCACCAAGGTCAAAGCGTTCTGGGTGGGTGCGAATGCGCTCGCGCTTCTCGACGCTGGAAAGCGGCTGACCATCGGAGCCCAATCCGCGCCGGAGTTCGACCTAACCCGATGAGGGGTCGGCGCAGTCGGCAGGAGCTTTCTTCGGTAGCGAGGACCGTGTCGACCGCGTGACGTGAGGCCAGAACGGAGTCGCACAGGCGGAGGTCGCGGCGCGCTGGCCGCGAAACTGGTGTCCGGGTGTGGGCTCGGTCGCGATCGAAAGGCGAGAAATGAGTGTGAGGTTCCACGAGATGCATGCGCTTTCTATCGTCACGACCGTCGTGACGGTGGGCGGTCTTGTACTAGCCCTCGGCTGCGGGGGCCGTTCGGAGCTTCTCGAGGATGAGAGCCTCGTCGCGGCCCCCGCGGGGCCGGTCGTCTCTGAACCCGACGCTACGACGGCCGAGGTACTCGACAGCTCGTCCCCGGTCGTTCTCGATGCGGGGCCCGCGACCGACGCGTCGCTGCCAACGATCGATTCGGGTGTGCCTTTCGATGCGACGGCTGCGGACGCTCCCGAGGAGGCGGCCGCGGACTCGGGCTCGGCGTCGGATGGCGCGCTCCCGTCGACCGCTGCGTGCCTGACCGGTGGGAACGTGCTCTGGGTGGATGGCGATCCCGATGTGTGGCCATGGTGGTTTGCGGGAACGCAGACGGTCGCTGCGGGGAGCACGTGGGCCGTGCAAGCCGAGAACTACTACGCGACCTACGACGGTGCGATCTTGGAGGTCTATCTCCCAGGGGCGAGCCCGGGGGATCCCTTCTGGTATTTCGAGTTCAACACATGGGGGACGGGAGCTGCCATGGAAGCAGGCGCCACGTATTCGAATGTCTCGACGCCTCCGCCGGGCGCGCGGGTGATCCCGAGTGGTGATTTCAGCATTGGATACGCGGCCACGTGCGCGATCCTTTCCGGGACCTTCCAAGTCGAGGAGTTCACGGCATCGCCTGGAACGCAGGAGCAGGGCATTGACACGCTGCTGACGTTCACGGCCGCCTTCTCGGCGGTCTGCGAGCAGACCGAGCTCGGGGTGCTTCGCGGGTGCATTCATTACGATGCGACGAGCGTTGCAGACGAATAGCGCCGTCGCGTAGTGCGGGCGGGGCCTGTGTGCTTCCCGTGGTGTCGTGGAGCCCGTGCGAGAGCGACGAGCGGCGACGCCGCACGACGCGCTCGAGGTCATCGTCGAGTGCGGCGCGGCCCGCGTGTGCGTCCGTGGCGCGGTCGCCCCCGCGCATCTCGCCGCGCTTCCACGCGCGTGCTGATGCCGAGACAAGTTATGACTTCGTGGTCGTTGCGGGCGTGTAGTCCTCCTTCTTCTTCTACATGGCCAAGGTGATCGCGGCGATCTTCCGGGCGACCAACTTGGTCGGCTCGTTCCAGCGCGAACGGACCCGGCGGACAACGGCCGATAATGAGGCGTTACGTCGGCGTTACGTCGCCTCTCGGAGCCCTCTTTGAGCGCGGAGATGCCTACGATTTCCTACACTCGAGGCCCGCACGCCGTGCAGCGGCGGCGATGGCCTTGTGCACCGCAGTGCGCGTCAGCAAGGTCCCCGGCTTGCGTCCACGGAACACGTACGGACCGGACGGGCGGGCGACCTTCCAGTACGCGCGCATCGCGTGGAGCAGTCGCG
>JBKQKP010000338.1:0-11033 GCA_052147435.1 Polyangiaceae bacterium
CCCAGTGAAGGTGCGTGAGGAGCATGTGGAGGGTGTCCTTGTTCCCCTCGCTCATCAGCGTGTTGCCCAGCTCGCGCAGGCCGGTGCCGGCGTCCAGGATGAGGACCGTGCCGTCGGCGAGCCGCACTTCCACACAGACGGTGTTCCCTCCGTAGCGCACGGTCGAGAGGCCGGGGGTGGGGGTCGAGCCGCGGACGCCGAGAAAACGAACCTTCATTAGTTGGTCGGGCAAGACCGGGAAACCGTTCGCCCGCGAGTGCAAGCATAGACGGGGGGGGCGGGGGGCGGGCAACGTTCGCGCGTGGGCGAGCCGGCTGAGGCTCCGGCGAAGCTCCACCGGTACGGGGGTCTTTTCTGCTACCGGGGGGGGGCTTCCGATGTAAAAGGCGGGTGGAATCAGAGGGAGGAGACCCCGGATGAAGCTTCGAAAGCTCGCAGCGCTGGCCGTCGGCGGCGCAACCTTGCTGTGCACGTCGTCGGCCATGGCCCTGGACCCCGCCGAGGTGAAGGACGGCTTCAGCGTCGCTGGCCTGATCGGCTACGGCATGTACGGCTTCGACCTCGGCCTTCGTGGCGGGTACACACTCCCGAGCGGCGTCTATCTCGGCGGGACGTTCATCTTCAACTCCGGCTTCGCGGGGTGGGGAGCCGGCTTCACGACGGGCTTCGAAGGGGGGTACGCGTTCGCCGCGGGGCCGGTCCTCGTGCGTCCGTACGGCGGCGTCGGCGTCGCGCTCGAACAGTACCCCGGCTACTACTACGGCGCGTACAACGCGCAGCTGTGCGCGACCTACGGCGGCGTCTACTGCGTCAACGAGGGCTACGCCGGAGGGACGACGACGTCCTTCGCGTTCTGGGTCGGCGGCACGGCGATCTACAGCTTCAAGGGGGGCCCGTGGTTCGTCGCTGCGGACATCCGCGTCGAGGAGGCGCCGGCGCTGTACACGAGCCAGTTCGGCGTGTCGTTCATGCCCGGGGGCGGAGCGCAGTTCTAGAGGGGCGGGTTCCTGACTCTGCCCTTGACAGCCAGAGCTCGGCCGTCCTACTCGGCGCGCATGGCGAACAAATCGAAGAGCAAGAAGGGCGCAGTAACCCCGTCCACCACCGAGGTCGCGACCGCCGCCGATCTCGCAGCGGCGAGCGCGCAGCCGCCGTCGGTCCGCAAGACGCCGATGACGGCGCTGTCCACGAAGCTCGTCAACACGTACGCGACGCCCGCTCTGCAAGAGGGGCTCCTCGCGCTCCAGTCGCCGCTCGCCAACTTCTCCGGGTGCGGCGACGTGAAGACGACGCTGTCGCTCGCGACCGAAGGTGAGGCGCTCGCGGGGAGCTTCGCGCGGCTGCAGGACGCGGCGAATCGCGTCGGCCAGCGCGTCGTCGAGATCAACGCGGAGCTCAAGGCGCTCGACACCGCGCTCTCGCGCGCACAGACGGCCGCGCCGCAGGGGAGCGTCGTGCAGAAGGGGCTGAAGACCCTGAGCGCGCTGCGGAAGACCGGGATCGTCGCGGCGAAGCGGAAGCGGACGAAGAACACGAACCAGAAGAAGAAGGGGGCGACGAAGGGCTAGCGTCGTAATCTCCTCGATGAGTGGCTCTACCGGGCTCGAGATCAAGCCACCGGGCCTCGAGATCAAGCCACGGAGCCTCGAGATCAAGCCACAGAGCCTCGAGATCAAGCCACAGAGCCTCGAGATCAACCGAGGATCGGGCTTTAATAGCGCTCCGAGGGGCGTTAATAACGGTCCGAGGGGCATTAACAGCGGTCCGAGGGGCACTAACAGCGGTCCGAGGGGCAGATCATTCGCTCGGAGGGGGCATCTCATCCCCCCGCGCTCGTATACCTCCCGATCGACCGCAGCCACACGGCCCGCGCGACGACGATCGAAAAGAGCGACGCCCCCAGCGCCCCCACCGCGCTCCCCACATCGAGCCTCTGCAAAATCGCCCGCGCCGGAAACGTCGTCATCAGCGTCAGCGGCACGACGAACGTGAACACGATCGCCCAGAACCCGCGGAACACCGACGACGGCCAGCGCGCGGCGTCGTAGATCGACGCGAACAGGTACGACAGGTTGTCGACCTTCACGACCACGAACGCCAGGCACACGATCAGGATCCACATCGCGTAGAGGATCCCCACGGCCCCACCGAGGAGTAGCGCCGTCCACGCGAGCGCGCCGAGCGTCGGCACCCGCCCGAGCGCGTGCAGCGCCCACGCGAGGAGCGCGAGCCCGCCGACGACGTCGAGCAACCGAAAGAGCTCGAAGCGCGCCGTCGAGACGAGAAACTGCGCGTCGGCAGGCTTGAGGAGCACGAAGTCGAGCGTCCCTTTTCGGATGTGCTCCACGACGTTCCCCAGCGACGGCCGGATGACGCCGTCGAGGATCCCCTTCAAGCAGGTGAACCAGGCGACGACGATGAGCGCCTCGGGGCGCGTCCACCCGGCGACCTCGGAGCGCTGCTCGTACAGGACGATCAACGGGATGATCGCGGTCCCGGTCCAGAAGAGCGACATCACGGCGTCGAGCGCGAAGTCGAGCCGGTACTGCATCGCGAGCAGCAGCGAGGCGCGGAGCTGAACGCGGAGGAGGCGGGCGTAGCGGAGGATCGAGCTCACGTCGCCTCAGCCTCCGAACACCGCGTACCGCACGAGCCCCCGCCGCCAGACGAAGAGCGCGAGCGTGACGAACCCCGCCACGTACGCCCACTGCACGAGAAGCGACCGCGCCGCCTCGCGCACCGTCTCGAGCCCGAGCATCGTCTCCACCGGGAAGGCCAGCGTGTACCGGAACGGCAGCCACCACGACGCGACGCGCAGCCACCCAGGGAAGAAGGACAGCGGCATGAGGTAGCCCGAGAAGATGAAGAACAGCCCGAGCCACAGGTCGTAGAGCGCGAGCGAGCTCTCCCAGAAGAGCCCGAGCGATCCGATCGTGAGCATCGCGGCAAAGATGAGCGCCCACGCCCCCAGCATCCCGGCGAGCGCGATCATCCAGTGCGCGGCGTCGGTCGCCAAGTGCCCGCGCCCCGCCCAGAAGAGGGCGCCGACGGCGATCGGGAGGGAGAGGATCGCGCGCATCGGGACCGCGGCGAGGGCGTCGATCGCGTAGTGGAGGAAGGGGTGGAGCGGGCGAAGGAGGCGCATGGCGAGCTCCCCCTGGCGGATCTCGGTGTTCATCTCCCAGACGACCCATGATCCGGTGAGGAGCCTCACGATCAGCGTGGCCAGGAAGTACGCGACGAACTCCTTCTCGCCGAAGCGCCCCACCGGGGCCTCGCGCGCGACCTCGATCCACAGCGCGAGCATGACGAGCGGCATGTTCGTCGAGAGCGCCCAGACGATGAACTCGCTGCGGTACGCGACCGCCGAGACGAGCCCGACCTTGAACAGCGTCGGCGCCGCCCGCAGAGCGCTCACGTGCTCTGCTCCCGCGCCACGGCGAGCTTCGCGTTTCGACTGAAGAGATCCGCGATGACCTCTTCGAGCGGAGCGTCCTCCACTTTCAGGTCCACGATCGGCAGCGCCGACAGCGCGCGCCCGACGACGTCGCGAACGGACGAAGCCTCGACCTGCAAGACCACGCCGTCGTCGTCGAGCGACACGACCCGCCCGCCGATGGTCTCCACGTCTCCCCGCGCGACGGGGCGCTCGAAGCGGAGGGTGATGCGCTTGTCCGGGCGAATGTCGTGCACGAGCGCCTCGAGCGCGCCGTCGTACGTGAGCCGCCCGCGGTCGATCACGATGACACGCGGGCAGAGCGCCGCCACATCCTCCATGTAATGGCTCGTGAGGATGACCGTGGCCCCGAAGCGCTCGTTGTACGAGCGAATGAACCCCCGCATCGCCGACTGCATCGTCACGTCGAGCCCGATCGTCGGCTCGTCGAGGAAGAGCACGCGGGGGCGGTGAAGGAGCGCCGCCGCGAGCTCGCACTTCATCCGCTCGCCGAGGGAGAGCTGGCGGGTCGGCTTCTCCAGGAGGGGCGCGATGGCGAGGAGCTCGACGAGCTCGTCGAGCGTCCGGCGGTACTGGTCGCGCGGAATGTCGTAGATGGCGCGATTGAGCTCGAAGGTTTCCGCAGGGGGGAGATCCCAGAGGAGCTGCTGCTTCTGCCCGGTCACGAGCATGATCGACCGGAGGAACTCGGCCTGCCGGAGGCGCGGCGTGAACCCCGAGACGGTCACCTCCCCGGACGTCGGGTGGAGTAGACCTGCCAGCATCTTGAGCGTCGTCGTCTTCCCCGCCCCGTTCGGCCCGAGAAAGCCTACCCGTTCCCCCGCAGCGATCTCGAACGAGAGATCATCGACAGCGACGACGCGGTCCATGGTCCGGTTCACGAGCGAGCGCATCGCGGCGAGGACGCCCGGAGGGCGGCGGTGCACGAGATAATGCTTCGCGAGGTGGCGGACCGAAATCATCTACTGGTCGATGTCGACGTCGAAGGTCACATCGTCGTAGCGAACGATCCATCCCTCCGTGGACTGCTGGGCGTACGTCCCGCCGACGAGGATCTCCGGGTGTCCGCTGATCGTGTGCGGCGTGACCGGGACCTGCTTGGCGACCGCGGTCGATCCGAAGCTGAGCGTGGCGGTGAAAGGGGGCCCCACCGTGACCTCCATCGTCACGCGCGTCCAGGCGCCGATCGGAAACCTCGTGGCGACGGGGTGAGACGTGTACGTCGTCGACGCGTCCCCGACGACGCTGTCGTTCTCGGAGAAGTTCACGTCCAGCGCGATCCCGTCGTAGGTGAGCTCGAGCTGGAGCGCCCACCGATCTCCGAGGGCGTCGATGAGCTCGATCGCGGCGAGGACCGCGTCGGACGACGTCGTCGTATCCGCCTGGACGACGTAGAGGTCGAACGCCAAGGAGAGCTCCTCCCCCACCTTGGGCACCGCGGTGAAGCTCTTGTACCCGCAGAGGTCGATGCTCGCGGCGCCGGCCTTGGTCGTGACGAGCATCGCGAGCGTCGGCGACGTGAAGATGCCCCCGCTCCGCGTCACGGTCCCGCCGACGCCCGTCACCTGATCCCAAGGGGCCGCCAGCGCCGCAGCGTCTTGGGTGTCCTCGTCGAAGTCGTCGCAGAACAGCGACTGCGGGCTGAAGGACGCGCAGTAGGCCGACGGCGGGCCGTCTGGAGTCGCATCCAGAGGTCCCGAGTCATTGCTCGCAGCCTCCAAGGCGGCGTCTTCTCCCGAGTCTCCGGCGTCCTCGCCGGGGGTCACGATCCCCCCCGAGTCGTTGCTCGATGGCGCGTCGTTCGACGCTCCTGCTTCGCCAGGCCCCGGTCCCGTATCGAGGTTATTGAGCGACGTGAGAATCGAGCACGCGGGACCCGCCAGCGCGAGCGCGGCCATGGCAAGCGCCCGCCCCAAACGTCTGGCTCGCGCACGCGCCATTCCGTGAGGTTAACACGTCGGTGCTCCCACGACCCGTTGGGCCGGGTCTTCTCCGCCTAGAACCCCATCAGCTTCGCCACGTAATACCGGAGCGTCTCGGTCGTCCCGCCGCCGATCCGGAAGAGGCGGTTGTCCCTCCACATGCGGGCGATCGGGTACTCCTCGATGTAGCCCGCCCCTCCGTGGAACTGGAGGCACTGGTCGGCGATCTCGCTGCCGATGTCGCCGACGAAGATCTTCGCCATCGAGATGAGGCGCGTCGTCTCGAAGTCGACGCCGCTCTTCTTGACGAACTTGTCCTCGTTGTACGCCTCGGCGGCCTTGTAGGTGAGGGCGCGCGCTGCCTCGAGCTTCGTGTAGAGCTCGACGAACTTGTGCTGCCAGTACTCGCGCTTGATGATCGGCTTGCCGAACGCTTTGCGGTCGCGGCCGTACGCGACGCTCGCGGCGAGCGTCAGCTCCAGCCCGGCGACGGCGCTCGTGCAGGCGATCACCCGCTCGCTCTGGAAGTTCTGCATCAGGTACATGAACCCGAGGTTCTCTTCGCCGAGGAGGTAACGCTTGGGGACGCGCATGTCCTCGAACGACAGCTCGGCCGTGTCGCTCGAGTGGTTGCCGATCTTCTGCAGCTTCTTCGAGACGCTGAACCCCTTCGTCTTCGTGGGGACGAGGAAGAAGCTGCACCCCTTCGCGCCGGCGTCGGGGTTCGTCTTCACGAGGAGCGTGACGAAGTCGGCGCGCGTCCCGTTCGTGATGTACGTCTTCGCGCCGTTGATGATGTAGTCGTCGCCGTCCTTCTTCGCCCAGGTCTGGATGCCGGCGACGTCGCTGCCGGCGTTCGGCTCGCTCACACCGAGCGCGGCGATCTTCTCGCCCCGGATCGCGGGCGTCAGAAACTCCGCGATCTGCTCTTTCGTTCCGATGTCGGCGATGACAGGCGTGGCCATGTCCCCCTGCACGAGGAGCCCCATCGTGACCCCGGCCATCCCGCCGCGAACGAGCTCCTCGCTCTTCACGACGCTGAACCAGAAGTCCCCCCCTCCGCCGCCGACCTCTTCCGGGTAGTGCGCGGCGAAGACCCCTAGCTCGCCGGCCCGCTTGAAGACTTCGTTCGGGAAGTTCTCCGCCTCCTCCCAGGCGTCGACGAACGGAAAGAGCTCCTTCTCGGCGAATTTGCGGACGGTGGAGCGGAACTGGTTGTGCTCTTCGCGGAACGGGCTGGGCATGGAGATAATTCGTACACGAAACATCTCCACGGGCAAGGCTCGGCGGCGCTATGGTCGCCCCCCATGGGGAACACGGTAGCGGTGACCGGGGCGACGGGGTTCATCGGGAGCGCGGTCGTTCGCCTCCTTCTGGATCAGAAGAGGAGCGTTCGGGCGCTGGTCGAGCCGGGCGCAAACACGGCCAACCTCGACGGACTTCCCGTGGAGCGAGTCACGGTAGATGTGACTGACTTCAAAGGGATGCGCCACGCCTTGTCAGGCGCCGAGGCGCTCTATCATCTCGCGGCCGTCTACAAGCTCTGGCTCAAGGACCGCGAGCTCATCTACCGCGTCAACAACGAGGGGACGACGTCCACCCTCCTCGCCGCGCAGGCCGCGGGCGTGAAGCGCATCGTCTACACGAGCTCGATCGCGGCGGTCGGTCTGGTCGAAGGGAGCGAGCACGCGCAGCCTTCCGGGAGCGGCCTCGCTGACGAGACCACCCGCTTCAACCTCTTCGACATCGCCAACGACTACATCCTGACCAAGTGGCAGAGCGAGCGCATAGCCATGCGCTTCGCCGAGGCCGGAGCCCCGATCGTCGTCGTCAACCCTGCGTTCCCGTTCGGACCGCGCGACATCGCCCCCACGCCTACGGGGAAGATCATCGTCTCGATCATGAAGAAGCAGATCCCCGGCGTGAGCCCGGGGGGCTTCTGCACGATCGACGTCGACGACTGCGCCATGGGCCACCTCCTCGCAGAAGAGAAAGGGCACGTGGGCGAGCGCTACATCCTCGGCAACGACAACGTCTCGCTCAAGGACTTCATCGGATTGGTCAGCAAGGTCGCCGGAACCCCGACGCCCCGCCTGCCATTGCCCAAAACCGTGAGCGCCGGCATTGCCCTCAGCATGGAGCTTTGGGCAGACCACATCTCTCACGAGGAGCCCCGAGCGACGTTCCGCTCGATCCGCTACGCGCAACGGAATGCGTTCTTCTCGAACGCAAAGGCCAAGCGCGAACTCGGCCTCCCCTCTCGCCCTCTAGAAGAGAGCGTGCGCCGCGCGGTGGAGTGGTTCCGCGCACAGGGCATGGCTTAGAGATGCTCGCCGTTCGCGGCACAACACAGAGGTTGCGCGCGCGTTCGAGCACAGAGCTCCAAGCCCACTCGTGAGATCACCTCGTCGCCGGCCGTCCAATCCACGCGGCTAAGCCGCGGGGCAAGGTTGCGGCCGGCTCGGGTCCGATCTCTCTATCGGTACAGGCGAACTACTTCGCCTTCTTCTTCGCGGTCTTCTTCTTCGCGGTCTTCTTCGCCTTCTTTGCTTTCTTCGCAGCCATTTTCGTCTCCCCTTTCTTAGGTTTCGGTTTCGATTTGCTACTGAGCCCGGCTTTGGCTTTCGCCGCGGCCAACGTCTTGGAGGAGGACTTGCTCCTCTTCTTGTTTGTGTTGCTTGTGTTGCTTGTCTTGCTCGTCTTGGTCTTGGAGGCGCTCTTCGCCTTCGCGCTCACCCGGCTGGCCTTCGCCGCCTTCGCCGGACCCGACACCCCGTTCACGTTCTTCGTGGGCCGCTGGACTGCGTCGCGCTGTGCCGCGCGGGCAAGGAGAGCCGCCTTGACCTTCTCGTCGAGCTCCTCGAAGTCGAACGGTTTGTCGATGTACGCATCCGCACCGTACAGCGGACTTGTCATCTGATTCAAATTCTCGCCGATCCCGGTGAGCATCACGACGCCCGTGTGAGCGAGCGCGACGTCCTCTCGGATCTTGCGACACACTTCCCAGCCGCTCATACCGGGCATCATCACGTCGAGCACGACGAGATCCGGCAAGTGCTCGCGCGCGAGCTTCCACGCTTGCTCACCATCGCTCGCCTCGAGGACCACGAGCTGCGGGTTGTCGAGCGTCTTGAGATGCTGCGCGACCAACTCGAGCATGCTCGGCTCATCGTCTGCGACGAGCACGACCGGGTTCGATGACGGGAGCATGCAAGGATTCTCCATCTCGCGATGATCATCCGTCAAGCGAGATGATCATCTTCGATCAGAAAGTTGTCGCTCTCGTCAGTCGCGTCAGCGCTCGAGTCGACCTCGAGATCGATCCGAGATGAGCCCGGAGAGGGGTGGGTGATGGTGCGATCACGATCCTCGAAGCGACAGAGACGAGCCTTCAGAGACACCTCGAGCGAGACGATCGCTCACTCGTCTCTGAACTTCGTCGGCACGCGAGACGTCGAAGCAACAAGCTCTTTCGAGGCCGTGACGTACTTCACCATCGTCGGCATGTGCCCCTTCGTGAGCTTCAAACGCCCCTGCATCATCCCCTTGGTCGGGTCGAGCTCGCCGCGGATGACGATCTTCCAGAGCGCGTACGGGGCCACGATGATGAACGCCGACGCCTCGGCCTCCTTCGCCGGGACGAGGCTGGCGCCGCGACACTCCCCCTGGTGCATGTCGAGCCAGAGGGCGGTGTCCTCGTCGATCCGCAGCGCTGGGTCCGCCTTCACGACCATCGCGACCGAGCCGTGCGTCCAGTCCTTCGCAGCAGCCTTGTACGCAGCGTTCGCGTTGATCGCGTCCTTGTAGGCGGCCGCCCACTCGGGCGAGGGGAAATCGTAGGCCATGGCAGTCCGTGTGCTCCTTGAGGTAGGTGGCCCCCGCGATAGCACATGGACGGAGACCCGTCCCCGCGCTTGAATGATGGAGGCCAACGCATGTCGCTCCCGAAGCCCCCCGCCAAGCCCCACGTCCACCACGGCGACAAGCGCCTCGACGCCGTTCTGGACTTCGTCACGTTCGCCGCGCGACCGATGCCGCTCGTGACGCTGCTCGACGAGGCTCCCCGCCGGATCGTCTCGATCTTCGGCGCCGACATCTGCTCGCTCTATCTCCTCGAGGGGGAAGGGAACGAGCTCGTGATGCGAGGCAACGTCGGCTTCGGGCGGGACGCGCTGGGGCAGGTGCGCCTCCACATCGGAGAAGGGATCACCGGCGAGGCCGTCGAGTACCTACGCCCGGTCTCGGCCGACCTCGCGGTGAGCCACGCGTCGTACAAGCACTTCGAGGAGCTCGGCGAGGAGCGCTACCCGGTCTTCCTGGCCGTCCCGATCCGCGGCAAGTCGGGGCCGCTCGGCGCCGTCGTCATCCAGCGGAGAGAGAAGTCGTTCGAGCCTCGGGACATCGAGCTGCTCACGGCGTTCGGTGCGCTCATCGCGGCCGGCATCCGTCACGCAGAGCTCATCGACTCGAAGCGCGAGAAGGGGTCGCCGCGAAGGTCCGCCGGCGGGGGGACGCGCAAGGTGACGCTCCCGGGCCGCCCGATGAACCCCGGGCGCGCTCTCGGGGCGATCGCAGCCCTGCGACGCCCGGCGCAGCGCTCACCCGATTCGACGCCGAAGACGTCGCCCGAGTCCGATGAGCGCATGCTGCGCGCGGCGTTCGACGTCGCCCAGAAGTCGATCCAGGGGCTCAGCCTTCGCGCGAAGAGGCTGGAGCTCGGACGCGATGCGTCGTTCCTTTCGACCTACGTCGAGATCCTGGCCGACGCGCGGTTCCGCGAGCGAGCCGGGGAGCTGGTCTCCGAGGGGATCGGGATCGCGAGCGCCCTCGACCGCGTGGCCCGCGACGTGACGCGCACCGCCGCCTCGATCACGCGCGATGCGTTCCTCGAGGAGCGCGCGAAGGACATCGAGGATCTCTGCGACGCTCTGACGATGCTCGCGGCCTCCGACAAGCGAGCGGAGCTCCCCTCGAAGGCCGTCCTCGTCGGCGACGGCTTGACCGTCTTCGACCTCCTCATTTCGGCGCGCGCCCACCCCGTCGGCGTCGCCCTGAGCGATCGCGCGTCGGGGCCTCGCACCCGCGCGCTCCTTCGGCTCTTGGGGGTGCCGTCGGTGGTGGACGTACAGGGGCTCTTCCGGTGGGCGTCCGACGGCGACGTCGCCCTGGTCGATGCCGACCACGGGCTCCTCATCATCAACCCGTCGAAGAGCGAGATCTCGGGGATGCGTGAATTCAAGCGGAGCCACTCCATTCCGCCCGAGGCACCCGACGACGGTTCCGGCTGAAGGTCGAGATTGCGACCAAAGGCGGCGCGTGGCACTCGTGTTAACGAGGAGTGCTCGGCGTGAAGGCAACCGAAGACCCGCCCGCTCGCCTCCCCCACGAGCTCCCCGACCTCGCGGACTCGGCTGGGCGCCCCGAGATGGACTCGGTGACCGACGTCCACGGTACCGTCGCGCGCTTCGAGATGGCCTACAGCCCGATCGCGCGCCGCGTGGCGTCCTTCGGCCCCCCACTGCGCCAGCAGCTCCCGTCGCTCGTCTTCCTCGCGTTCGGCGGAACGCTCGTCGCCCTCATGATCACGGCCTACTACGTCGCGTCGAGCAACTCCTCTCTGTACGTGTGGATCGTCGACGGCGACCGGGCCCGTC
>JBKQKP010000339.1:0-12677 GCA_052147435.1 Polyangiaceae bacterium
CCAAAACGAGCCCCACCGTCGGCTCCGGCATGCCCGCCGAGGTTCAGATGCAAGCCATCGCCTACATGGCCGCGATGGGCCAGCCGCGCTTCGACGATCCGAACGCCGACCCCCAGTGGGCCGCCGACTTCGCAGAAAAGCTCCGCCCCATCACCCGCGGGCTCGACAAGGGACCCGCGGACGAGAAAGAGAAGCTCGACCGCGTCGAGATCGTCGGCGGCGGCAGGAAGATCGATCTGATGATGGCGGGGGGCTGCGATTCGGAGACGCCGATGCGCGCCGTCGTGACGCGGGGGGGCCAACCGCTGTCGAGCCTCTACGCGCACGGCGTGCTCGTGGTTCGCTGCAACGACGCGCGGGTGCAGTGTCTGCAGAGCACGCGCGACCCGACGGACATCCTCTGCACGACGGCACCGCGTCACCGCTAGGCCTACTCGGCCTCCCATACGCCGACGAACGCGCGCCCGCCTCGCACACACCCCACGCGCGCACCGTCGTCGGACACCGCGCAGTCGCGGAGCTCGAGGTACCCCCCTTCGAGCTCCTTCGCCCGAAAGAGCCGCGAGCGGGCACCGCGCACGAGGATCCCCATCGTCGTCGGGACGACAATCACCTTCCCGTTCGGTGAGCGCGGCGCGCCGAGCGTGACCGGCTGATCGAGCCCTCCGCCTGCCAGAAGAAGAGTCGCGCGAGAGAGATCCGGAGACACGAGCAGCGGTTCCCCGGCGACGATCGCCTCGAGGCCCCTCGGTCCCCATGCGAGTGGGAGCGTCGTCGCGGGGTCCCCGTGCGCTCCCGCATTCGCGCATTTCGAGCCGAGCGGTGGAGCAACCGGAAGCGCGATGTCCCGCATGTCGCCCCCTGCGTTCGGCGCAAACGTTGCCCGAAGCGCGAGCCCATCGCACGCGTCGTACGACTCGACCCACCGATACGCGCCATCGGGCGAGACCGCCGCCGTTCGCCACGGAGAGACGTCGCCGGCAGCCGTCTCGTCTCCGAGCGACGGATCGACTCGCACGACCCCCGCCACGGTTCTGACCAGTAGCTTCCCGCTCGGCTCGAAGGCGAGCACCCCCCAGGACGGAGCGCGCCCCCGATCGATCTGCGGAACCGCCCCGAGCGCGCGAAGCACCGAGGGGGCCGCGAGGACGGGCGCAGCCTGCGCAATCCACCCCTGGGCATCGGTCGTTCGTTGCGACGTCCGCGTCGCCGGAGGGAGCTGCGCCCGGTCGAACGCGCCGATCGCGCGCAGCGCGTCGCCAGCCACCGAGTACGCGCGCACCTCGGCGAGCCCGGCCTCTTCGAGCCCCTTGCTCGGACCGCATTGCAGCGCGTGCGCCCCCTCCAGATCGACGACGCGCGGCGATCCCCCCTCCGCGCAGAGCGCCCGGTAGAGCGAGCGAACCTGCTCGACGTAGCGAGGTACGCCGGGCGCCTCCTTCGCCTTCGCCGCGCGAACGGCCGCCACCGAGGCGAGCCCGCGAAGCGAGGCATCAGGTTCGTCCGGGTCGCGGCTCATCCCCGCGGGGCGGTCGAACCAACGCACGATCGCGCTCACGCGCGGCCCGGGCTCGAAGGGAGGGGCGCCCCCCTCGAGCGCAAGCCGAATCGCCACGTCGTCCAGCCCATCGCCGTCCCTGTCGCTTCCGTCGACGTCGATCGACAGGGCTGGGGCGTTCGGCGGGTCCAGAACCGTGGCTCGGAAGTGGAGCCTCACCCCGCTGGAAGAGACGACCACGGCGGCAACCCACCTGGCGCCGCTCCCTCCTCCTGCGGGATCGCACACGGTCCCCAGCTCGACGGCGATCGTATGCCTCCCCACCTGCGCGAGACGCCCCTTGGGGGCACATCGCGTGTCGCGAGGGAGCGTCGGGGGGCTCGCGATCAGCTCGGGCGCGCCGAGCGCACCGCTCGGGGATCCACGGTAGAGCACCACCTCGCCAGTAGCGGCTCCCGCGTCGCGATCCCCGGCAACGGTCACGAGGGCGACGGCGTCGCGCGCACCGTCCCCGTCGAAGTCTCCCGTCAGCCCCGAGGCAAAGACACGCTCGGCCGGGGCGACGAGCCCGAGGCCGTCGAGCGTCCAACGCTCGGCGTTCGGCGGGGCCAGGCTCGCTTCCCTCGCGTGGAAAGCGCCCGCATCTTCGAGGGTCGGAACGGAAGCATCCTCAGCGCCGCCGGCCTTGGGAACGTCGTCGATCGTGTAAGGGACGTACGGGTGATCGTCCCGGCACCCCTTGCACCCCTCGCAAGCGAGCCCCGCAGCGATGACGACGGTCGCGAGCGCTAGCGACGCGAGCCGGGGGGGATACGTCGTCATCGGGCGAGATACACCACGAGGCGCGCCCACCTCGCAAGCGCGTGGACAAGTCGGCGTCCTGCGTGGGAACGTGACCATGCCGTGCGGACGTGGATCGTCGCTCTCTCCATCGCGCTCGCGGCTCTCCTAGGGGGCGCGAGGTTGGCCGGCGCCGAGAGTGCCACGCAAGACCCCGCACTGAGTGCGCTCCAGGCCACCTCACAGTCGAACGACCCCGCCGTCGCCGCCCCGGCGCTCTTCGCGCTCGCCGAGGCCGAGGACGCGCGCGGCGACTACGCCCACGCGGTCTCCGACTACCGCGCCGCCGTCGCCAAGCTCCCTTCGCTTCGCTATGCCGCAAAAGCGATGATGAGAGCCGCGCTCCTGGACTCCCACTCCGAGGGGGGCTGGGGCCCATTCACGCAGCTCGAAGCCGTGCGGCGCGATCCGAACGTGTCGAGCGATCCGAAGGCAATCGATGCCCTCGCCTCCAGTGCCGACTCGTTCCCGCCGGGCCCGACGCGGAGTGAAGCGCGCATGCTCTGCGCGGAGGCGTATGTCTCTCGGCTGCACCGCCGCGCCGACGGAGAAGCAGCCCTACGAAAGGTCATCGACGACCCGCGCGCCGACGGCCTCGTGCGTCGCGAAGCAGCGAACGAGCTGGTGACGGCCCTCATCGAAGACGGAGATCTCGCGAGCGCGCAGACGACGGCGCTCGCCCTCGGCCGCACGCTCGACGCGAGCATGGCGAAACGTGTGACCGAGCTACTGCGGCGGCGCCACGTGCACATCGCGGCGATCGTCGACCTGGCGCTCTTCGCGTTGCTGGCCGCCGTCTCGATCGTGCGCGCAGCGTCTCGGCGCGCGCTCGTGGAGGTGAGGCTCGCTCTCAAGAGGACGGCGCCCCTCGTACTCGCCTTCGCCGGGTACGTGGCACTCGTAGGGGGAGCGCTCGCGTCCGGGTATGAGACGGGCAACGCAGAGCCTTTCTTCGCGTTCGGAGCGGTCCTCGTGCCGGTGGCGATCATTGGCCGAGCATGGGGCGCCGCTGGATCGAAGGGACCGGCCGCCCGGATAGGGCGGGCAGCACTGAGCGCGTCGGCCGTTGCGGCCGCCGCCTTCCTCATGCTCGAGGCGGTGAATGGACAGTACCTGGAAGGATTCAAGCTATGACCGAACCTAGGGAACCCACGCCGGACGAACGCCGCGCCCGCATCGAGAAGGGCATTCGAGTCATCCGCGAGGGGCACGGCGCGAACTGCTCCAGCATCGGCAGCGTCATCGACACGATCTTCGCGAGCGCAGTCCTCGGGGGGACGATCTTCGCGGCCATCGTCGCGTCACTCGGCCAAGAGCGCATCCGCGTCGTCGGCAAGCCCGCCGAGCCCGATGCCTCTTCACCACCCCCCCCTGCGACGCCTCGTACTGACGAGGAGAGCCGCCCATGATCCTTCGTTACGAACCCTGGGGCGCATGGGCAAAGCTCGACTCCCCAGCAGCGCTCGTCGCGCTCGACCGCGAGGCAGTCCGCGCAATGGGCCTCGACGGCGGCGCGCTGTGGACTGACGCGTCCCCTCCTCCTCCCAGCCCCCCGATCGAAGTCCATGTCGCCGTCACGAGCCGCTGCGCCGCGGGGTGCACCGGCTGTTACCTCGACGCGCGCCCTGACGGCTACGAGCCCCCCCGCGAGACGCTCCTTGCACGGCTCGACGCCCTCGCGAGCGCCGGCGTCTTCACCGTAGCCTTCGGAGGCGGCGAGCCCACGACGCGCGATGACCTCGACTCCCTCGCCGCCGAAGCGCGCGCTCGCGGCCTCACGCCCGTCCTGACGACGAGCGGCCTCGGGCTCACAGCGGAGAGAATCGAACGGCTCCACGGCTTCGCCCAGGTCAACGTCAGCTACGACGGGCCGAGCGAAGCCTACGAAGCCGTCCGCGGATTCGACGGTGCACGTCACGCCGAAGCGGCAATCCAGGGACTCGCGCGCGCGGGAATACCGGTCGGCGTGAACGTGGTGCTGACGCGCGGCACATTCGAGCAGCTCGAAGCCACCCTTGACCGAGCCCGGTCGCTAGGGGCGCGCGAAGCGCAGCTCCTTCGCTACAAGCCGGCGGGGCGTGCCGCGTCGCTCGACTACCTCGCGCGGCGTCTGTCGCCGGAGCAAGGTCGAAGGTTGGCTCCGGTGCTCCGCAGACTCACGGAACGCAACCAGGGACCCTTCCGAGTCCGGATCGACTGCGCCCTCGTCCCCTTCCTGTCTGCCGATCCGAGTATCGACGCCGCGAGCCTGCGGAGGTTCGGAGTCCTTGGGTGCGAAGCGGGGGACGCGCTAACCGCGCTTCGCATCGACGGGAAGATCGCGCCCTGCAGCTTCGCAGAGCCGACGGCGGCCACCGCTACGGACGTCGCGACGCGCCTCCACGACGACCCGGAGATAGCTCGTTGGCGCGCGTGGAACGCATCCCCCCCGGAGCCTTGCGCGTCGTGCGCGCTTCGCACCGTCTGCCGAGGCGGTTGCAAGGTGGTGGCCCGCTACGTGGATGGCGTCCACGGCTCCGACCCCGAGTGTCCGCGCGTGCTCGCGCACCGCGCCGTCTGATGACTCGCTTCGCGCTGTCGGCCATGGCTGCGTGCGTAGCCGCGGTCTCGCTCTATGCCCTCCTGCGCGGACTCCAGCTCATTCTCTTCACGGAGCCGAACCCCGCGATGGTGATCTGGAGCGCGCACGCGGGCTACTTCTGGCGCGCGTTGATCGTCTCCTATGCCGGCGGAATGGCAGCGATTCTCACCTGGCTTGCGGCGGGCCGGGCACCCGACCGGGTCGCGCGTTTCCTCGCGCACGCGGTCGTCGTCGCCGCAGTCCTCATCTGTCTCCAGGGACTCTTCCTGCCGTAGCCGGAGCTAGGAGCGGAAGGGTCGTCCCGAGCTCTCGACGATCACCGGCTCCGGAACGAGCTCGACCCCGAACGCTTCGCGCACTCCACGCTGAATCGCACGCGCGAGCCCGAGAAGCTCGGCCGCGGTCGCGCCGCCGCGGTTGACGAGCGCCAAGGCATGCTTCCGCGAGATGCCGACCCGCCCATCGCCCCACCCCTTGGCGAAACCTGCCTTCTCGATGAGCCATGCGGCCGAGACCTTTGCGTGCCCCCCCTCCCCCGGAAAGCGAGGCAAGAGCGTCCGATCGATCCCGCGTGCGACGAGCCTCTCCTCGAGCGCTCGGAGAGCTGTCTCGTCGAGGATGGGATTCACGAAGAAGGATCCCGCGCTGACCGAGTCCGGATCGTTCGCGTCGAGCACCATCCCTTTCGCGCGTCGAAGCGCGAGGATAGCCCTTCGGACCTCCTCAAGCGGCGCGCGGTCCCCTTCCGTCACCGCAAGCGAGCGCGTGAGCTCGGCGTAGCGCAGTGGAGCGCTCTCCTCCCGTGCCTGCAGCGCGAACGTCACGGCGAGGACGACGAAGCGCTCGTCCCCCTTGAACGCGCTCGTGCGGTACGCGAATCGGCAACTCGCGGCGTCGCGCACAGTCACGCTGCGCGCGCGACGATCGAGGACACGAACCTCGCGAATCGTCTCCTTCACTTCCTGCCCGTACGCCCCGACGTTCTGGACGGGCGTTGCTCCGACGAGCCCGGGAATGCCCGAGAGGCACTCGACGCCGCTCCACCCTTCCTTCACGCACCGCTCGACCAGTGCGTCCCAAGGCTCGCCGGCCGCGACATCGAGCCGGATCCCGTCCGACTCTGGCGTCACCTGAACCCCGCGGGAACTCACGCGCACGACGATCCCGTCGAAGCCCGCGTCGCCGACAACGAGGTTACTCCCCCCCCCCAGCACGAGCACCGGTTCCCCCCGGGCGTCCGCGTCGAGGACCTGAGCAACGAGCGAGGACTCGTCTTCTGCCTCGACGAAGCGGCGCGCATTGCCGCCGATCCGAAGCGAAGTCATCGGCGCGAGCGGCACGTTTTCGAGAAACGACATCGTGCCCGCGTTTGTCGCACGCACCCACCCCCTCGCCAAGAGCTGGCGCAAGCGTGCTAATCGAGCGGCGCCAAGGCGATGCCGTCCCCCCTTCCGATCGACCCGCTCCTCCCCGACGTCGTTCGTACGCTCGCGGAGCGCGCAAGCCTCGTCCTCGAGGCACCACCGGGAGCCGGGAAGACTACACGCATCCCGCGCGCGCTCCTCGATGCGGACCCGAACGAAGAGATCGTCGTCCTCTAGCCGCGCCGACTGGCGGCACGGCTAGCGGCCCTTCGGGTCGCGGAGGAGCTGGGCGAAGAGGTTGGCGCCCGCATCGGCTACCAGGTCCGCTTCGAGGACGTCTCGAGCTCGAGGACGCGCGTCCGCTTCGTGACCGAGGGGGTGCTCACGCGCCGCATGCTCTCCGATCCGACGCTTCGCGGAGTCCGAACGGTCTTGCTCGACGAGTTCCACGAGCGTCACCTCCACGGTGACGTCGCGCTGACCCTTCTCCGCAAGCTGCAGCGCGAGTCGCGCCCCGACCTGCGCATCGTCGTCATGTCCGCGACGCTGGACGCCGGTGCCATCGCAACCTACCTCGGCGCGCCGACCCTCCGCTCCGAAGGGCGACGCTTCGACGTGGCCATCGAGTACCTCGCGGCGCCGGACGAGCGGCCGCTCCACTCGCAGGTCGCGTCGGCCGTGCGGGCGCTCGTGAACAACGGCCTCGACGGCGACGTCCTCGTCTTCTTGCCGGGGGCCGCCGAGATCCGACGCGCTCGGGAGGCGTGTGAAGCAGTCGCGCAACAGGCAGACCTACTGCTCTTGCCGCTTCACGGCGACCTCCCGGCAGCAGAGCAGGACAAGGCGCTCCGCCCGTCGCCCCGGCGCAAGGTGATCCTCTCGACGAACGTCGCGGAATCGTCCGTGACGATCAACGGTGTGGTCGCCGTGGTGGATGGAGGCCTGGCTCGCGTCGCCGCCCATTCGCCCTGGTCTGGACTACCAACGCTCCGAGTCGAAAAAATCAGCCGAGCATCCGCCGCCCAACGGGCCGGGCGCGCGGGGCGGACGCAGCCCGGACGGTGTGTTCGTCTCTACACGAAGGCCGACCACGACGCCCGACGGGAGCACGACGTGCCAGAAATCCGGCGCGTCGATCTGGCCCAAACATGGCTCGAGCTCGCCGCTCAGCTAGGACCCTCGGCGCGTTCGCTCGACTGGTTCGAGCCCCCTCCCGAAGCATCTCTCCATGCCGCCGAGGAGCTCCTCGCGCGCCTCGGGGCGCTCGACGGAAGTGGCGAGCCGACGACGGTTGGACGCAGGATGCTCGCGTTTCCGCTCCACCCGAGGCTCGCGCGCGTCCTCGTCGAAGCGGAGGCTCGTGAAGTGGCCGACGAGGGGGCCCTCGTCGCGGCACTGGTCTCGGAGCGGGACATCCGAGCAGCGTCTCGCGGCGCCCGGTTCGACGCGCCTCGCGATGCGCGGGACACGGCAACGGAGCGGTCCGACGTACTTGCGATGGTCGACCTCTTTCACGAGGCGGAGCGCTCTCGCTTCTCGGATGGGGCGCTGCGTGCCATCGGTCTCGACCCCTCCTCCACTTTCGCGGTGGACCGTGCTCGAAAGCAGCTCGCACGGCTCGCGCGCAAGTCCAAGCCGTGGGCAGGGACGCCGGAGTCCCACGACGCCACTCTGCTCTCATGCATCGCCGTCGGTTATCCCGATCGCATCGCGAAGAGAAAGCGACGTGGATCGCGCGAGCTCGCCATCGCCGGTGGGGGGATCGCCGAGCTTGGTGAGGCCAGCGTCGTCCGCGACGCGGAGTGGCTCGTCGCTGTGGATGCCGAGCGACGCGAAGGAGCGTCGCCGCGCGCGCCACGCGGAGGAGGCACGATCGTGCGACTCGCGAGCGGCATCGAGCCGGAGTGGCTCATCGATCTCTTTCCGAACGCCGTCGTCGAGAAGGATGAGCTCTTTTGGGAAGAGGCAAACAAGCGCGTCGAGCGGGCGAGCCGAATGACCTACGACGGCCTCACGCTGCACGAGTCACGTTCAATCGGCCCGTTCGGCAGCGCCGCCCTCGACGCAGCCGCCGCGCACGTTCTGGCGGAGGCAGCGCTCGGAGCGCGCGGGGAGGCGTTCGCATCCGGGCCTGGGGAAGCGGAGGCACTCGAACGGTGGCTCGCGCGCGCGCGTTTCGCGGCATCCGTCGGCGGCCCGCCAGCTCCAGCGGATCCGGACGTCCGTGCTGCCGTCGTCGCGGAGTGCGCGAACAAGTCCAGCTTCGCCGAGCTGCGCGCTCGCCCTCTCCTTTCCGTCCTCAAGGACGCCCTTGGCCACGCGGGCGTCGCAAGGGTCGAGGCCCTCGCTCCCGAGACCCTTCGCCTCCCCTCGAAGCGCCCCATTCCGATCCACTACGACGAAGGAAAGCCCCCATGGGTGGAATCCTACCTCCAGGATTTCTTCGGCCTCGTGGAGACGCCGCGCGTGGGCGAAGGGCGGGTCCCCCTCGTAGCTCACTTGCTCGCTCCAAACCGACGCGCCGTGCAAGTCACGACGGATCTGGCGGGCTTCTGGGAGCGGCACTACGCGACCATCCGCAAGGAGCTCTCGCGGCGGTACCCGAGGCACAAGTGGCCGGAAGACCCTCGCTGAGGATCAGAGGACATTCCTGAACAGATCCGGCACCTCAGGGTCCGTGTGTCGTTCCTGAAGTGCCGCGCGACGGCGCCGCGGCTTGGGCACTAGACGACGTGCATCGAAAGGTATTACACCTTACGAACCCCGGGCTCCTCTTGCGCAACCAACGGAGGACCGCATGTGCCCGGGGAGGGCGCACGCGAGAACCTCATGCGGACCTACCTCCTATCGTTCCTCGTGACGGCGGCGCTGGCGGCGCTGTTCACGCCGATCGTACGTCGGCTCGCCGTCCGGGTCGGCGCGGTGTCGACGCCGGGGGGGCGCAACGTGAACGCGCGCTCGGTACCGCGTCTGGGGGGCATCGCCATCGCGCTGGCTTCCGCGTGCACGCTCCTGATGCTGCTGCGGCTCGAATCGAGCGTCGGCATCATCGTTCAGGCAGAGCCACTGCGCGTCCTCGGTTTGCTTGGCGGTGCTCTCATCGTCTTCGTCGTCGGTGTCCTGGACGACACGCGCCGCGTGCGCGCGCTCTACAAGCTCTACGCGCAGATGGCGGCCGCGACGCTCGCGTACATCTGCGGCTTCCGCATCGACGCGATCTCCGTGTCTCTCGGGAGCTCGATGTCGATGGGCATCTTTGCTCTTCCGGTCACGGTCCTTTGGATAGTCGGCATCGTCAACGCCATCAACCTGATCGACGGGCTCGACGGGCTCGCTGGAGGCATCGTCTTCTTCGCAGGGCTGACGAACTTCGTGGTCGCGTTCCTGGGAGGCAACGTCCTCCTCGCGGCCGTCATGGCGGTGATGCTCGGCGCGGTGGTCGGGTTTCTCTTCTTCAACTTCAACCCCGCCCGAATCTTCATGGGGGACTCGGGGAGCTACTTTCTCGGGTTCCTTCTCGGGACGTCCTCGATCGGCGGATACAAGGCATCGACCGCGGTCGCTCTTCTCGTTCCGATGATTGCCTTGGGCGTCCCGATCTTCGACACGCTGTTCACGATTCTCCGTCGCTTCCTGGAGCGCCGCCCCCTCTTCTCGCCCGACCGCGGTCACATCCACCACCGCCTCCTCGACATGGGGCTCACGCAACGGCGTGCGGTGTTGACGCTCTATGGGGTCAGCATCGTCTTCACCACTGCCGCGATCGCGGTGTCCGTGGGGCGGAGCTGGCAGGGCGGAGTCGCGATCTTCGTGGCGAGCATCGTCGCCATTGGTCTGTTCCGATCAGCGGGCTACTTCGAATACTTGGTCCGGCTGAATCGCCAGAAGGTGCGCGTCCGTGTCGCAGACACGGAGATGCTACGGCGCTCGGTCCCTCGCACCCTCGCATCGCTCGTGATGGCGACGACGGAGCCACAGGTTTGGTCAGCTCTGGAAGAGATGCTCGGTGCGGCGGGTCTCTCGGCCGCGGAGCTCCGAGACGAGGGGGGAGCGTCGTTGCGGGCGTGGTCCACGGGACCGACCATGGGGCGCGAGGAGCTCGTGTCGGCGCGCTTTCCGATCGGCTCCGACAGCACGGCGCGCACCACGATCGTCTTCCGCTGGCATGCGATCGAGCGCGAAGTGAACCCGCAGACAGAAATCCTGCTTCAGGTCGCCGTGGACGCTTTGGCCGATGCGCTGTCGCGTTCGCGATCGGCCTGCGCGCCTCGTCCCCCCGAAGCGCCGGAGCCACCCAGGGAAGCCGCGGTCGCCTCTCAGGGTGTGAGGGCGTCGGCCTGACCGCGGGCACGAGCGACGCCGTTCTCAGCCGAACCGTGAACCTTTGGACGCCTAGGCTCCGCGCCGTTCGCTGACGATGCCGCCGCCCTCGGATTCGACCGCCAAACAGAGCCTCCACAGCCGCGCAAGCGCGCTGCTCTTCGCGCTCGCCATTCTGCTGTCGGCGGTGATGCTCGGTGCGCTCCACACTCCCGTCCTGTGCGCTGTCGCCGCGATCGCTGCGCTCGCTGCCTTCATCGGTTGGTTCCCAGGGTTTCCGCTCCGCTCGCGCCTCCCGGCGACGATCCTGCTCGTCGCGGGCGTCCTGCTCACCGCGTTCACGGCCCTCCAGGCACTGGCGCTGCCGGGGGCTGTCGTTCGGCTACTCTCTCCTGCGTCCGCCGCGGTCTGGTCGGGAGCGCTCGCCCCTCTCCACGAGGCCGGCCCCGCGTGGACGTCCCTTTCGCTCGATCCCACGGCGACGCGCGTCCAGGTGTTGCGAGGCGTCGTCTACGTAACCTCTTTCGTGGCGACGCTACGAATCGCGGAACACCGGGGAGGGGCGAGGTTCGTCTCGATCGCCATCGTCGCGACCGCGCTCACGGTCGCCATGGCCGCCGTGCTCCACCCGGCGTTCGGAGCGCAGCGCGTCTTTGGCATCTACACTCCCACGGAAGCTCACGATCAGCGCCATATCGCTCCGCTCTTGAACCCGAATCATCTCGCGGCCTACATCAACATCGGCTTCTGTCTGAGCATGGGCATGGCGCTCGATCGCCGCACGCCGCGTCTTCGGCCCATCGCCATAGCCGTCGCGCTCCTTCTCGCCGCTACCCAGCTCTGGGTCGCCTCCCGCGGGGGTGCCGTGGCGATGGTGTTCGGAGCAGTTTGCGTCCTCTTCCTCGCGAGTAGTTCGCGGCGCTCCGCACGGACGAGTTGGAGCCTCGTCCTGCCCGGGGTCGTGGTCGCGGCCGGCCTCGCGATGATCGTGCTGGGCACGTCGCAGGAGGCAGCGACGGAGCTCGACTCCGCCGACGTGTCCAAGATCAGGATTGCGATGTCCGCGCTACCGCTGGCGCTGCACTTCCCGATCTTCGGCGTCGGGCGCGGAGCTTTCGAAGTCGCGTTCCCTTCTGCACGACAAGCCTCCGACCTGGCGGCCGTGCACTCGGGGTATGTCAACTATACCCATCCGGAGAACCTCCTCGTTCAGTGGCTGACGGAGTGGGGCATCCCCGCGACGCTCCTTGCGCTGCTCGCGCTCGCCACAGCGCTCAGGCCAAAGGTTCTCGTCGCCAGCTCTTCGGCCGGGGTCGGCGCATGGGCCGCGATCGCGACGACCGCGGTTCACAATATCGTGGATTTCAACTCCGAGGTCCCCGCCATCGGCATCGCCGTGGCCGCCTGCGCAGCGCTGATCGTCGCGGGTCGCGGCAACCCTCGGCCAGGCTGGGTTCACCGGTGGGGCTCTTATCCCCGAGCGGTCGCGATAGGGCTCGCCGTCGCGGCGACGTCCGCGATCTCGGTTGCCGTCATCGGCTGGCCTCACGAGCTGACGGAGGATCGCGCTCGCCTCTATGGCATGGTCGTCCACTCCGCTCCGTCTGAGGATTTTGACCGCGCGACGCGCGAAGCTCTGACCCGTCACCCATCGGAGGCCTACCTCCCCTTCATCGCGTCTGTCGGTGCCTCCCGCTACGGGCGGAGCGTGATCCCGTGGATCGAACGCACGCTGACACTCGCGCCAATCTATCCACCTGCTCACGTCGTTCTCGCTGAGCAGCTCGAGAGACAATGGCCCGCGCAGGCTCGCCTCGAGTATCGCATCGCCATGACACAGAACGGCACCGCTGAGGTGCTCTCGCACGCGATCCCGCTAATATCGAGCTTCGACGACGCGCTCGAGCTGGCTCCCGACACGAAAGCGAGTCGGTCCGCGACGCTGCGGCCAAACGTCATCGACCAAATTGCGCGAGCGATCGAGTCACGCCTCCCTGGGGCTCGCGAGCGACTCGACGAGCTCATTCGCAACCCTGAGCTCGGGCTAACGGGTCCGTTCGAACGGACGGTGAAC
>JBKQKP010000340.1:0-5151 GCA_052147435.1 Polyangiaceae bacterium
GCCGACCATCCAGAGCTGGACGAGAAACTGCTTAATGCCGGCGTTCTCGGCTTTGCCGAGCTCCTCGCGCAGCGCGCCGGAGAACCCGCCCTGCTCCACGAGCTGGCTGATCCCCTGAAAGACCAGCCGGATGACGTCGCCCACGCGCTGGACGCGATCGGCGATGCCGCCTAGGTTCTTGTCCCACGCGACCCGAAGACCAAGGGCGGCGACGCCGAGGATCCCGAGCAAGGCCATGGCCAGGCCCAGCGTGGAGGCGAGCGCACCGAACGACACGCCGAGCGCCTCGAACGCGATGCCGAGGACGGCGACGAGGCCCTGCACGGCGAGGAACCCGCCAACGAGGGTGAGGAAGGCGCCCGCCGCGAGCACGAGGCCGGCGAGCAGACGCTTGATCGGCTTGGGGGTGGCCTGGACGACGTCGAGGACCGCGTTGAGGCCGTTGAGAACACCCTCGACGATCGGACGGAACAGGTCGGCAAAGGCCTTGCCGGCCATGATCTCGAGCGTCTCGATCGAGCCGTGCAGGAGCTTCTCCTGCCCGGCGAGTGTGTCGAGGAGCTTGTGGCTGAACGTCTCGGCGGCGCCGCTCGCATTCGCCACCTTCTTGCGGAGGTAGTCGATGGCGTCCGCGCCTTTGACGATCTCGCCCGTGTCTGTCTGGAGGCCGCCCTTGAGCTGCGTGAGGATGTCGCCGATGCCCGCGAGGGCGTGGTGGCCGAACGCCTTCAGCAGGAACGACGCGCGATCCTTGTCCGTCATCGCGTCGAGTTTCGGGGCGAGGTCGGTGATGATGTCGAGGAACGGCCGGAACCGTCCCGTCGCGTCGGCAGCCGCGACCCCGATGCGGTGCAGGGCCGCCTGCGCGCGCGGATCGGCCATCCGCTCCATCGACACCGACACGCTGCTCGAGGCGCGCTCGACGCCGGGGATGATGTTGTTGACCAAGCCGAAGGCGATGAGCGTCTCGTCGAGCGATTGGTTCAGGACGTTCGCGCCGTCGGCGGCGTGACCGAGGGCGAGCGGTAGGTCGCCGGCGGTCATCTTGAAGAGGTTGGTCGCCTCGAGCATGTGATCGACGGCGGTCGAGGCGTCGTCCGACTGGATGCGGAACGCGCGCAGCGCCTGCACGGCGACGCCGGCCGCCGTCTCGGGCGTGAGCCGACCGAGCGAGCCGGCGGCGAGATCGAGCACGGGCTTCAAGAGCGCGATCGACTGGCGCGCGTTGAAGCCGGCCTGCGCGAGCTGGTCGAGCCCCTTGGTCGCCTCGGTGGGGGCGTACTGCGTGAGGATCCCCATCTTCAGCGCGGCGTCTTCAAGCGCCTGGACGTCGGCCGCCGACGCGTTCGAGACGGCGCCGACGGCGGCGATGGCTTGCTCGAACTCGGCCGCTTTGCTCGTGAGCGAGAAGGCTCCCGCGAGCGTGGCCGCGCCTGCGGCGAAGATCGTCAGGCCGAGACTGACCTGCTTGAAGGCGCCTCGGATGCGGTCGGCGCCGCCCGTGATGGAGCCCTCCATCGACAGGAACGTGCGCTCGAGCCGCAGGATCCCCCCCGACGCCAGATCCTGCGCCGTGAAGACCAAGCCGAGGCCGAGCGCGCCGTTGAGCGACACGTTCTTAACGCCCTCGCTTGGAGGCGCGCTGGAGCTCGCGCGCCTCTTGCTTCCTCTGTTCGGCGACGCGCTCGATCAGCCAGTCGCGCTCCTCCAGAGGCATCTCGAGGATCTCCGCGCGGCTCATCGCGAGGCCGGATCCGCCGTGCTGGTGCCAGGCGAGCTGGAAGAGGGCTTCCCGCCACGTGTCGAGCTCGACGTCGGGGAACGCGGCACCTGCTTCGGCATCAAGAAGTCCGCATCGAAAGGGAGCTCGACCCTCTGCACGGCGAGGCAGGTCGGGCACTCGATCTCGAAGGACGTCTCGACGCCGCAGTCGACCCGCTCGAACTCGGACGCGAGGTAGGCCGCGTCGCGCATCGACAGATCCTCGACGAAGCGGCGCTTGTCCTTCGGCTCGACGCCCTCGATCTCTGTGATGCGGTAGGCGAGGCTCGCGGAGAGGAGCCGGTCGGCGGCTTGGCGACGCAGGTTTGGCAGGCGCTTCTCGTCGTCGCCCACGAGGAGCCGGAAGGTGATGTGGCGGTCCGCGTCGGGCAGGCGCGTGGGGAAGCGATTGCCGCCGAGGAACGCCGCGCGGCTCGACTCCGGGAGCGTCCGGATCGGCAGCTCGCGCAGGTCTATCTCCCTGTCGAGGCGCGCGCGGCAGCGCGCGTCGCTGCACGTCACGGCGAAGGCGTACTCCGGTCCGTACGTCGCGCACCGAATGCGCAAGAGGGCATAGAATCGATCTCCGAGCAGAACCTTGCCCCACTCGGGCCGCGGCCCCTCAAAGGTGTAGGGGCCAGGCTCGAGGGTGTCTTCCCAGCACGCGGAGAGCAGCTCGTCGAGCTGGCCTCCCGACTTGGCGAGTTTGCGGTCGACGAGGATCTTCTCCTCGCGGACCTTCATGCCGCGGACGGTGCCCGCGAGGCCCGAAGGACACGTGATGGTGTCTGACATGGGACTCCTCCCGAGGGCGGGGACTCACGTCCGCGCATGCCCTCGAAAGGAGCAAAGCGTTCGGCGATCAACTTCGGGGACACCTCTCGCGGCGCGAGGTGACGATTCGCGTGAGGCGCGCGGGCGCGTGCGCGCGCTCTACCGCGACAACCGGAGCCGCCGTCGCCTACGGCCCGGGGGCCGCGGGGCGGCGTCGGGCACCTCGCGGAGCGCGCCCGGCTTCCAGTCGCGAAGGAGGCGGTCGCACCGCGCGACCTCCCCTTGGAGCGCCGCGACCTCCGAGCGCGTCTCCGACAGGCGTGCGCCGTAGACGCCCTTCCAGACGTACTGACGATGCGAGCTCGGCTCGTCACGACGAACGCTCACGAGCGCGTGCGTCCAGCCGGGGTCGCGGTGACCTCGGGGCCCTCGAAGGGCGGTCGTCGGCACCGGCACAACTTCCTCGTAGAGCAGCTCCTCGATCGCGCCGCTCTCGAGGCGCGCGAGGAATGCCTCGGCCGCGAGGCGCGCGGCGACCATGCGGTCTCGGTAGGCGCGCGTTCCGTCGCTGGACACCTCGTAGGGCGCGAAGCCGACGCCGTAACAGTCGCCGACGATGTGACCCCGGCCGGGTCGCTGGTAGCCGTGATGCACGATCTTGGCGGCGCGCACGCGGATCGAGCGCTCGCACACGGGGCAGGTTCCCTCGGTGGCCATCGTCACGCCTTCCCCCGCGCGAGAGCGGCCAAGCGCCCGAGCGCGATCGCGAGCTCGGCCGGCGCGAGCTTCGGGACGGTGACGTGCAGGAATCCACCGGGCGCGAGTCGCGGCTCTCCCGCGCCGAGACGAAGCTCGCGCGCGAGGTGCGCCACCGCGGCCCCGACGCGGGCCTCCCGCGCTTGCCGCTCTCGAACCCGCGGCCAGCCGTCAGGGTTGCTCCCCGTGCACGTGGGCGTACCGAAGCTCGGCGCGCTCTCGCCGAAGCGCTTCTCCCACTGACGCGAGAAGGCGTACGACGCGGGTTCGACGGCGAGGCCCACCGTTGCCCGCGCGGCGTCGGCGAGGACCGCGCGGCAGTGCCGCTCGCCCAGCAGCACGATCGTGGCGCGGGCGTCCCCGAAGCCGTCGTCGCCCAGGCCGATGCGGCGGGCGAGCTCCTCGCGATCGAGCGCGAAGAGCGCCCGCTCGAGCTCTCGCCCGAAGGTTCGCAGCCCGTCCGCCGTGAGGTGGCCCAAGACGCGATCGAGCTCCGTCAGGAAGGGCGCCAGCGCGGCGTTTGGATCCTGGCTCTCACCCGCCGCGAGCTCGCGCCTCCGCGCGTGCCCATCGGGGGTCCTGCGCCAAGCCGATTCGATCATGTCCCAGAAGAGTTGCTCGTCGAATGCGCGTGCGTCGGGGGTGCTCACGGGTTCCTCCGCGCGGCGGCGCTCGCGCGCAGCTCCTCGATCTGCAGAAAGAGCTCCTCGGCAAAGCGAAGGTGCGCCTCCGCCTTCGCGCGGCTGCCCTCCTCGGCGTGCGCGCGCGACGCGACGACGTGCCGTTTGCCCGCGACGGCGCGCGCCTCGACCTCGCGCGTCGTTCCCACCCACCAGGCGATGGCCGCCGACGCTTTCACTGCCTCTCGGGATCTACGTGCCGCATTCATTCGAGTGATCTCCTTTGGCGAGATCGCGCTGAGAGTCCTTCATCGCCCGAGAGCGAGTGGCGGCTACGGGCTTGCGTCGATTCGCTGCCAACGAATCGAGCCCCGCCGAACGTGTGCGTTCGGTCTACGGGGCCTTGCGGTGGAGGGCTTGGTCACCCTCCCCAGGCTCATGCCCGCTCTCGCGGCGATGAAGGAAACTCAGTGCGTCTCGTGCACGGGAGCCATGCGTGAGCTGTGCCTTTCGAGAACTCGCGCGAATGCCCGCGAACCTCGCGGCGGCCCTGGACGATGAATCGCGCGGCCACACTGGATTCGGCGATTGAGGGCTGGTGTCGCGGACATGCGAGCGGGATGGTTTGGCGGCGGCTTCGGGATGATTCATCCCGACCGTCGGCGGCGAGCGCGGGCGCGCCGACCTGATGTCGCGGACATAGCTCGCGATTCGCGCGTGGACCGCTTCACGCATTGTCCCTGTCGCACGCGGCGACGCGACGGGCGGCGGACGCGAACCTTGAAAGGATGACGACGATGCAGAACTGGCAGGCGGTGGTGGACGAGGCGGTGCAGGCTCCGGTGGCCGCGGCAACCGAGGGGCGCGTGAGCGCCGACGTGCTCGGCCGGGCAACGCTCGGGCGACGCGTGGCCGACGCGCACGAACGCGCGCTGCGCGAAGCGCGGGAGCTTCGCGACGATGTCCAGCGGCTGATCTCGGCGATCGAGCGCGATGGGATCGGGGTGGCGACGAGCGGGAACAACTTCGCGGGCCAGGCCCGGACGGTCTCGGGCGCCCTCATCCGCCTGAACGAGGCCCGCGAGATCTTCGCCGCCTTCGAGGGCTACCGTCGCGCCGAGCGCGACTTCGCCGCGCGGCAGGCGGTGCCCAGGCTCGGCGCGGGCGAGTCGCCGTCCTCGGAGGCCGCGGTCGAGCGGGAGGAGGACTAGACCGAGGGCTGAAAGGTCCGCTCGGCGAG
>JBKQKP010000341.1:0-17664 GCA_052147435.1 Polyangiaceae bacterium
CTCTCCGTCCATCCCCAGAGAACGCGCCGAAACGAGCCAAAATTCCCCCCAAACGGTGAGATGCGATCAATGGTGAGTGCCTGCGGGGCGGGGGGCCAGGGGGGGGGCCAGGGGGGTGGGGTGGCGCGTGGGTCGTGCCCAGGGAATTCCTGCTAGCGCGACAACGCGTCGATCCACGCGAACGCGGGGTCCATCTCGTCCCGTTCCATCGGCTCGTGCCCGCCGTTGATCTCGCTGTAGGTCACGTTGAGCCCTTTGCGCTGCATCTCGTCCTTCATCGTGACCATCGCGTCGTGGACCGTGTCGTTCTTGCGCGTGAAGAGGAAGAACGAGACGTCACTTCGCGCGAGCGCGCCGACGTCGCGCCACGAGTCCATCCCGCAGCACTCGAGGATCGCCCCCGAAAAGATGGTGGGTTGCAGGAGCGCCAAGCGGCACGCCGCCTGCCCAGCGGCGTCGAAGCCGGCGATGATGGGCCGCGACGCGTCGACATTCGCGTTCGCACGAACGGCCTCCATGAAGAGCGCCGCGGCAGCGTTGTCGCCGGGCGAGGGGGCGTTCCCGAAAGCTCCGCTGCACGCGGCGATCCACCCGTGCTCCTCGCAGTGCTTGGCGTAGCGCGTGCACATCCGCTCCGGCCGCCTGGCGTTGTCGAGCAGGAGGAGCAGGGGGCAGGCGCGCTCCTGAGCCACGGTCGGGAGGAAAATCGAGCCGGTAAGCGCCATGCTCGGACCGTAGTGGATCGGTTTCACCCGCTCCGACCAGTCCGTCGCCCCTTCCGGGCGGAGAAACCAAGCCGCTGCTCCTCCACCTCCGACCACCAGCAGACTGAGCGCGCCGATCAGGCCACGACGCGAGGTCCGCTGCTTCGGCCCGGCGAGGATCGTGATCTGCGGCCCCTGTTGCGACTGACCGTACGGTGCCGCGCCAAGGTCCCCCGGCTCGAACGGGATCGGTGGGCCCGAGCGTCGAGGCGGGAGGCCCGAGCTGGCGCGGATCGGAGGGGCTCTCACCGAAGGGGAAGGTGGCTCGGGCGCCTTCGGCGAGACGGACCGCGGGGGGGCCGCGGAGCGCTTTCCGGGCGCCGTCGATCGCGGGCAGCGGATGCACCCGTCCGTGAGCGCCGGATCGTAGCGCATGCCATGAACCGGACAGATGACCGTCCCGTCATCGCGGATGTCGTCGTCAGCCATGAAAGCCCGACTCCGATCTTCGCCTGCTTCGGGAAGGACGGCAAACTGGATGCCCAAACGCCTCTACGTCCAGGACGAGGGCGACGACTTCATCGACGGTGGGTAGACGCCGTGACGACGTCCTAGGAACGTCATGAAGCGATCACCTACCGATGGGTCAGCGTCCTATGAAAGTCATGCGACGTTTCCTTGGCCGAGGTGAACGCCTCTTGAAACTCATGGGACGATCACCTCGGGACCGATGATCGTCTCATGACTTTCAAGGGACGATCAGCCGGGCCGCGCCATCGTCGCTTGAGATTCATAGGACGATCACATCGGGCGAGGTGATCGCCTCATGACTTTCCTAGGACGATCCCGCGGGTTTCTGGAACGTCGTCAGCGGTTCTCGGCACGTCGTCAGCCCTCGTCGGATCGTCGCTTGCGCGCGCCTCTCGTTCGCCGCGACTTTCCGCTCCGCCCCCGGAGCGTGTGGGAACCGTCTGCGCCGTCACGACGCAGCGACAGGCGCTTAGGCGATGCTCTTCTGGAAGACCCGGTACTTCTTGTAAACGCGCGCCCCCATCGACCGGATCCCGAGGTTGATCGGGGCGTCGTCCTCCCGCGTCCAGGACAGCTCGCTCCACTGGTACCCCTTCGCGATCCCCCGCTTCGCGACCTCCATGTACATGGCCGCGGAGAGTCCGCCGTAGCGCTTCATGTTGTGGCGCAGCTCGCTCTTGATGCCGAGCATCATCAGGCGGCACGACTTCGGGTGCTTCACCTTCACGCGCCAGAGCAGCTTGAAGAGACCGAGCGGGAACAGACTTCCGTTCAAGTCCTGGATCGCTTCGTTCACGTTCGGAAGCATGATGCACATCCCGGCCGGGCGACCGTTCACCTCGGCGATGAACGCGAGATCGGGATCGAGGATCAGCTTCAGATCCTTCGCGACCTTCTCCACTTCATCCGGGAGCGCGGGGACCATGGCCCACTTGCCGGCCCAGGCGTCGTTGTAGATGTCCATGATCGCCTCGAGCTCGCGCTGCATGTTCTTCGGGTCGACGGAGCGGAGGCGCACCTCGGGGAGCGTCTTCACCTGCTCCCACGCTTTGACGACGCGGTCGGGGAATTTGGTATCGACCGTGTATCGCCAGCAGAGCAGATCCTTCTCCTGCACGAGCCCGCACTCGGTGGCGACGCGGGCCTGCCAATCGCGCGAGTGACCCATCATGAGGACCGGCGGGTGCTCGAACCCCTCGACGAGGATTCCGATCTCCTCGTTCACGTAGAGCGACATCGGTCCCATCATTCGCTTCATGCCGCGCGCGGCGAGCCACTTCGCCGCCGCGTCGATGAGCGCGCGTCCCACCTCGGCGTCGTCGATCGTGTCGAAGAAGCCGAAGAACCCCGTGTCGTCCTTCCATAGGCGAAGGTGCTCGCGATCGATCTGCGCGGAGCAGCGCCCGACGAGTCGCTCCCCCCTCCACGCCGTGAAGAGCGCGACCTCCGCCCGCTTGAAGAAGGGATTCTTCTCCGGGTGGAGCCGCTCCTTGATGTCGAGGTCGAGCGGTGGAACCCAAGCGGGGTCCCCGCGGAAGACCTCGTCAGCCGCGCGGATGAACGGGTCGATCTTCTCCCCCGGGACGTGGGCAAGAACGGTGATCGTCATGTCGGTTGGCTTTTAGGCGCACGCGGAGCGCGGGGGAAGGGGATCGCGCGACCCCTCTTCAGGCGTCCATCGACGGGCTCGACGGGGACCCGACGGCGACGCGCGCGCGACGCGCGAGACCCGGGGACGAGGCGGGATCGTCGGCCGCAAACGCGACGGCGAAAGCAACGAACGCGCCCCACATCGCGGCCAGGTGAAAGAGCATCGTCGCCCCTCCCCAACGGGCGAAGATCAATCCGGAGATCGGCGGACCCAGGAGAATGCCAGCCGCGTAGAACGCGTTGTAGATCGAGTTCGCGCGGTCGTAATCGCGCAGCTCCGTGACCACCCCCTGGAGGGCGAGGCTCACCGGGGAGATCGACGCGATCGTCGCCCCCGCGATGAAGACGGCGATCGCCATCGGGACGAACGATCCCAGCGCGACGAACGCGAGCACCGTCGCCCCTCCGATCGAGGCGAGGACGCGCATCAGGAAGAGATGGCCGAAGCGGTCACCGAGCCTCCCCGCGACGTTCGTGAAGAGGAGCATGCCCGCGGCGAAGAACGCGGGGATCGCGATCGTCTGATCCCGGAGGATCCCCTTTTCGTGCGTGAGGTACAGCGGCAGAAAGAGGACGACGGACGCCTCGAAGTAGCCGTACGCGAAGGTCGCGAAGCACGACGTCTTGATCCGGCCGAGGATCGCGAGCGTCGCCGTGCGCGGCTCGCCGTCGTCGGCAGAGCGGTCCGGTGCATTGCGCGCATCCGCGCGCGCGACGTCGACGAGGTCCGGCTCGAGGCGGAAGGCGACGTAGGCTGCCGAAGTCGCGGCGATGATCCCCGCAGCAACGAACGCGGCCTTGAGCGGCAGCGACGCCGCGATCAGCTTCGCCGCGAGCGGCCCGAGCACGTAACCGACGGCCATCGCCATCGCGTAAATGCTCATCACCTGCGCCTTGTTCGTCTTGTCGGAGCGCCGCAGGAGGATCGTCTCGCAGCTCACCCAGAGACAGGCCGAGCAGGCGCCGTCGACGAAGCGCGCGGCGGCGATCGGGGCAAACGATGTGAGCAGCGGAAAGATCGATACGGACGCGGCGTACCCCGCGAGCGCCGCCACGAGCGTTCGCTTCGCCCCCCACCGCCGGACGAGTCGCCCCGCGGGGATGGAGAGGAGCACGATCCCGAGGGCAAACCACGCCGCGAGCCCGCCGATCGCGCTCTCATGAAAGCCCAGAGCGTCGAGGTGGAGCGCGATGACCGCTACGCCGAGGCCATAGGCCGTGCCCAGAAGGAGGATCGTCCAATAGACGCGCCAGATGTTCGGGTCGCGGATGGCTTTCAGCACGGCGGGAGCCTATCGCAAACCCCACATTTGCGATGCTGGCCCTTGCGCGGAATCACCAGGGAGCTGTAAGGAGGCGCCACGCCTTAGGGGGGCCGACATGGAAAAGACGATTCGTTGCACAGTGTGTACGTGGCGCGGGCCTTGGGAGATCGCCGAGAGCGCGCCTCGCATCCGCGCCGCCGAGCTGGATCCGGCGACGGAGGGGCTGCAGGCCGCCTACGCGGAGCAGCAGGCCGTGAGCGCAGCCATTGGCGGACACGCGCCGCCGCCGTGCCCGATGTGTGGGAACCACGCGGTGTTCGTGAAGCTGCACGGGTATCGTTCGGCGGGGTGAGCTGCGACGGCTAGAGCGCGTCGGTCAACGCGTCGCGCGCCTGGGCGACCGTGGCCTGGGCGTCGTCCGCGTCGGTGGTCGTCGACGGCGGCGTCGCGCGGGCGGGTGTCTGCTCGGTCGGGGAGGGGGCGTCCGCGGTCGCCGTCGCGGAATGCGCCGAGTGGCGGTGCGCGCTCCGCGGTCGCGGGGGCAAGGGCGCGGGCGACGTCGGGACAGAGTCCGCCGGAGGATCCGCGTTCAGACCGGTGCTCGCGGGGGTGCCTTCGGTGACGGGTATCGTCACCACGGCTGTCGGCTCGAGCCGCGTCGCGCACGGCCAAGCGACCGGTGCCGGCGTTGCCTCGGGCGCCGCCATTGACGCCGCCGCGACGGAGACCGGCGCGGCGGTCGTCACGACTCGCGCGATCGCCGTACCGAACGTGATGCCGATCGTCAGCAAGGCGACAGCCCAGATCGTAGGGGGCCGCCGGAGGGTGACCTCGACGATCGCCGGCTCCTCGAGTGGCTCCGGCGGCGTGCTCGAGGCGACGCACGGTGCGAGGGTCTCGCGCGCGTCGGCTGCTTCGGGCTCGCGCGCTTCGAGTCGAGGCTCGACGAGCTTCTCGGTGAACGTCTCGGCGACCTGCGCGGACGGCGGGAGCGGAGGGGGACCTCGGCGCGACCCGCGCCGGTAGAGGGCGAGCCCATTCCCGGTCAGGCGAACCCCCGCTTGTCCGCTCCCGAGGACGCGGGCGACGTCGCGGAGCCCCATCGTGTCGAGGCATCGGAAGTGGATGACGCTCGGGGCACGGCTCACGGGACTTCCTCCGGGATCACCCAAAGCGAACGGCGCGCCAGCCAAGTCCCGGATCCTGCCCGCACCACTCTGGTCGCGCGTCTCGGTGCGCGCGTGGATCCTCGGCGTCTCGCCCGGGGATTTACCCCCCGACTGCGGGGGCCACGATGCCTACGACGCCAGGCGCTCCAGGTCGATCATGAGCCGCGTGCGACCGACGAGGATCTCGTCGCCATGCTGCAGCTCGTGCTCCCCCTTCACCCGAACGAAGACCCCCGTCCGCGAGCCCAGGTCCGTCAGGACGATCGTTCCTGCCTGCTCCTCGACGATGCAGTGTTGCTCGTCCACGAGCGGGTCTCCGGCGAAGACGAGGTCGGCCACGCTCCGTCCGCAGACCACGGTCGTACCGCGCGCGACGACGCAGGCCCCTTCGCGATCCCCCTCGTAGATCTGCACGACGCGGAACGACGAGAGCCAGGTCGGTGCCGAGTAGAAGTACGTCGGTCCCGGTCCAGGGCTGACGTCGGGCACCGGGTTCTCGAGGATGCGCGCGAGCTGGTCGCCCAGGATGAACTCGTCTCCGATGTCGAGCTCCACGGGGGTCTTGATGCGCACGAACACGCCGCATCCCCCTTCGATGTCCTCGAGCACGAGCTTGCCGTCGCGCCACCGCAGGAGCGCTTCGCGTGGCGCGCAGAAGCGCTCCCCTTCGAGAAGCACTCCGGCGTTGGCGCGACCGATGACGACCTCGTCGCCCGGCGGCGCGAACGACTCCGGCGCAGCCCAGAGGGCGCGGCCGACATGAAGCTTGAAGCGGACCGGGACTTTCGCGGGGACGGCGGCGGGCTTCGACGGCCGGGCCACCGAGACAGGAGCGGGGGCCGGCGCCACGGCAGGAGTCGGCTCGGCGACCTTGAACTGCGCGCGTCGAATCTGCTCGGCGGGCCCCGCGAGGTCGCCGGTGTCTCGCTTCCCTTTTCCGAGCTTTCGCACGTCGGCATTCGGCGGCTCGGTGAGCGTCTCCATCCCGCCGATCCGCTTCCCCGCGAGGATGTCGTCGAACTTCCCTTCGCGGAGCATCAGCACCATCTCCATGTGCTGTGCCTTCATGAGCGCGCGGACGAACGCGCTCACGTCGGCGCGCGAGACCTCTGCGGCGTAGAGCCGCTTGTGGCTCTTGATGACCCTACCGCCGTCGGCGAAGAGGTGCGTGATGATGTGCGGCTTGTCGAGCCCCGAGTCCTCCGTTTGCACGTGGAAGACCTGGTCCCGGAACTTCATGTTGTTGTTGAAGCCGACCTGGGCCCTGCGAAAGGAGGGCTTCTTGATCTCGGCTTCGAGGCGCGACAGCTCCTCGCGCGTGTACTTCGCGATCGCCGCCTCGAGCTCGCCGTGCTCCCCGGCGATCCCCTCCATCCGCTCGAACGCCGACCGCGCTACCGCCGCGCTGGGGTCGATCCGGAGCGCTTCGGCGAGGAGGGTCTGCCCCTCCTGGTCGTTCGGGCCGGTGACCGCCCAGGCGGTGAGCACCTGAACGGCGTCGTCGGTGCGCCCCTTCGCCAAGAACCACTTCGCCACGCGCGAGGCGGAGGCGCGGGGCGTGGGCGGGATGGAACCGGCGCTCTGCGCAGTCATCTCCCCCATCATCGGGGGAATCCGTGCGTCGAGGCAAGCCGGGAGGCGCGAAACGGCGACAGCGAGCCCCTCGACTGTGAATGTGGCGTCACGGTCGGATAGCCAACGTTTGGCCGGCGCGCGGTCCGCATGCCGGCAATTTCCGCGATTTCGCTGTCCGCGTCAGATTGGCAGAGGTAATGCACGGGGCGAGACCGCCGTGAGAACTCGACCGCTCTTGGCTTCGTTCCTTGCCGTCTCGCTGGCTTTCCCGGCGCAGGTCTTCGCGCAGCCCCCGCCGCCGCCGCCGCCGCCCCCCCCGTCGGTCCAGCCTGTCCCGTACGCGCCGAGTCAACCTGTCCCGTACGCGAGCGACGCGCCGGCCGCGGTCAATGTGCCCCGCGTCGGTTCGGACGTCGTCTATTTGAAGGGGGGCGGGATGATCCGCGGGAACCTCGTCGAGGCGCTCCCGAACGACCACGCGACCGTGGAGCTCGCGACGGGGCAGAGCGCCGTCATCCCGTGGGAGCGCATCGAGCGCATCGATCGCGGCGTCACCGGCGCGCTGCCGCCGACCTACGAACCGAGGCCCGGGTTCACGAGCATTCCGCGCGCTCCCGAGCCCACGGCCGTCGTTCACGTGCAATCGGACGGCCCTGTGGTCGTCGAGCGGCGCGTCGGGCGCTCGTGGGTCTACGCTTGCTCGTCTCCGTGTGACGCGGACCTCCCGATCACGGGCACCTATCGGATCAGCGGTACCGAGATCAGGAACACGCCCGCGTTCCAGCTGAACGCGCGCCCCGGCGACCACGTCATCCTCGACGTCACTTCGGCGTCGAAGGGGAGCTTCAAGAGCGGCATCGCGCTCACGGGGGTCGGCGGGGGGGCGATGATCGTCGGCGCGATCATCCTCCTCTACGTCGCGGTCTTCGACGCGGCGGCATCGGCCGAGGGGATTCCAAACCCGAGCGATGACGGCACCTGGAACACCGCGGGCGGCGTCCTGCTCGCAGGCGGCGCGGCGGCGCTCGTCGTGGGGATCCTTCTCATGACCGGCAACTCGCACAGCGGCATCGAGCAGTCCCAGGGGGCCCAGCGACCGCGCAGCGACGCAGAAGCCCAGCGACCGCGTAACGATGCCTGGCTCCGTACACCCACATGGCACGACGACAAGGGGGCCGCCCCGGTGCCGAAGGCGATCGGCGTTCCTCTCTTCGAAACGAAGTTTTAGGCCCCGAAGGTCGTCGCGTCGGTCTGCCGGCGACGTCGAAGAGACAGGCCGTATGTCGTGACTCGGGTACGAGTGACGACCATGCGCGCGCTGCGGTCGATCGCGCTCGGAGTGCTCGTCTTTGCGCCGGCCTGCACCGACGCGGGGACGGTCCCGCCGCGCTCACCCGCGGGAGGGAGCCCGTCGCCGCTCCCGAGCAGCACGGATACGTGGCTGGCGCAGGTGATCTATCTGGTCATGCCGGACCGCTTCCAGAACGGTGATCCCGCGAACGACAACGCGGGGACCCCCAACTGCTTCGACCCGAGCGATCCGTCGAAGTGGCACGGCGGCGACATCGCGGGGCTGAGGCAGCGGATCCCGTATCTGCACGATCTCGGCGTCACCGCAGTCTGGATCACGCCGCAGTACAAGCAGGTCCCCGATCGCTGCGGCTACCACGGCTACTGGGCGGACTTCACGAGCCCCGACGATGGCGCCGTCGAGCCGAAGATGGGGACGCCCGCCGAGCTCTCCGGTCTGGCGAACGATCTCCACGCTGCCGGCATTCGGCTCGTGCTCGACATGGTCGTGAACCATTCGGGGATCGGGGCGCGCGTGGTCACGGAGCAGCCGACCTGGTTTCACGACCCGGCGACCTGCGAGGGGCTCGGCGCGAAGGCGGTCTATTGCCCTATCGGCGGGAAGCCGCTCCCCGATTTCGCGCAGGAGAACCCGGCCGTGGCCAGTTATCTCTCCGCGATGAGCGCCGGGTGGGTGACGCGATTCGGGATCGACGGCATTCGCATGGACACCGTGAAGCACGTGCTCCCCGCGTACTGGGCGTCGTCGTGGTTCCCCGCGATTCGCGCCGCGAGGCCCGGACTGTTCGTCGTGGGGGAAGACTTCGACCAGTCGAGCCCCGCGGGGCTCGACGCGTACCTGAAGGTCGGCTTCGACTCGCTCTTCGACTACCCGCGCTACCCCGCCATCGTCTCCACGTTCGCAGAAGGGGGTTCCGTCGATGCGCTCGCGAACGCCGTCGCGCAGGCGATCGCGACCTACGGATTCGCGCACGCGATCCAGATGGTGAGCTTCGTCGACAACCACGACAACCCACGCCTCACGAGCCAGTTCCCCGCGGGGACTTCCGACGCCTACGTCACCGCGCGTTTCCGTCTGGCGCTCGGCGCCATCTTCACGCTCCCCGGGATCCCGCAGGTCATGTGGGGGGACGAGGTCGCGATGCTCGGCGGCAAGGATCCCGACAATCGTCGCGACATGCCCGCGTGGGCATGGTCGGCAGAGACGCGCGCGGGGTCTCACGCCGGGATGGCCGCGGGGGACGGAGAGGCGGGGTACACGTTCCTGCGCTCGCTCATCGCGATCCGAAAAGCGCATCCGGCATTGCAGCGCGGGTCGTACGCGGAAGAGTGGCGACAGAACGGCGGCACGGCGAACGTCCTGGCGTTCCACCGCGGCGCCGCGAACGATCACGTGATCGCGGTGATCAACGTCGGGGGGGCGGCGAGCGTGAGCCTGCCGATCGCGACCAGCAACACCCTCACGGCGAGCGACAGGGCGGCGCTCACCGACGGGACGGTGCTGAAGGACGCCCTAGGCGAGGGGGCGCCACCGACTGTGACGGTGACGGGAGGCGTGCTCCCCATCGCGCTCCCGCCGGAGACGATGGCGATCTACGTCGCGCAGTGAATGAGGAGAGGGCTGGAAGACGGAAAGACGCGAAGACTAGGAAGGAGAAGGATGATGGGTCGAAGAATCTCTCGTGTCCGATCTTCGCGTCTTCGTGTCGTCGTGTGGATTTCTCTCGCTCTCGCGACTCTCGCGTCGGCGTGCGGGTCTTCCGGGAACAGGGTGAACGGCCCGTCCTTTCCGGTGGGCGACGCGGGCGAGCCCGGAGGCACCTTGTCCGCCGACGGCGGCAGCGACTCGGGGGGTGGGACCGTTACGGACGCTGGGGACGCCGGCGACGACGCGGGGACCGATCCAGGGCCGTTCCCGCTCGGCGCGACTTGGGGCACGAACGCGGTTCACTTCCGGGTGCGTGCCGACGCGGCGACCGCTGTCCTCCTCGACGTGTACACGACGCCGCAAGGAGCAGACGAGGTCGCGTCGTTCCCGATGACGCAGGGGGCGCCGAACAACGCATGGGGCGCGGACGTTCCCCACGCGCAGCTCGCGGCGCTCGGGATTACCAGCGTCGTCTACTACGGGTACCGCGCGTGGGGGCCGAACTGGCCCGTCGACCCGGCGTGGACGAAGGGCTCCAGCGCCGGGTTCGTCGCCGACGTCGATTCGCTCGGCAACCGATACAACCCGAACAAGCTCCTCATCGATCCGTACACCCACGAGATCTCGAACGACCCCCTCGAGCCCGGGGCGCTCTCGTCGTCGCCGTACAACACCGGACCGAACGATCGCGCGACTGACGACGGGCACGTCGCCCCGAAATCGATCGTGATGGCGCCCGTGGCGAGCGACGTGGGGTCACACCCGACGGGCGCGCTGAAGGACGACGTCATCTACGAGGTCAACGTCCGCGGGTTGACGATGAACGACCCCACCGTCCCCGCGGCGATTCAGGGGACGTACGCGGGTGCGGCGACGAAAGCTGCCTCGCTCGCCGCGCTGGGAGTCACCGCCGTCGAGCTCCTCCCGATCCACGAGACGCAGAACGACCAGAACGACGTCGCCACCGGCGACCAGAACTACTGGGGGTACTCGACGCTCGCCTTCTTCGCCCCCGACCGCCGGTACGCTTCGAACAAGACGCCTGGAGGACCGACCGCGGAGTTCCAGGCGATGGTGAGCGCGTTCCACGCCAGCGGGATCAAAGTCTTTCTCGACGTCGTCTACAACCACACGGCCGAGGGGGGCGTCTCGAGCTCGAACCTCTCGGTCGCGCAGATTTTCTCTTTCCGCGGGCTCGACAACGCCGGGTACTACGAGCTCGCCGCCGACAACCAGACGCCCGTGGACGACACGGGAACGGGGGGGAACTTCGGTACGGGGACCCAGATCGTGCGCGACCTGGTCATCGACTCCCTCACGTATTGGCAGACCGCGATGGGGGTCGACGGCTTCCGCTTCGATCTCGCGGCGGTGCTCGGCAACAGCTGCACGAGCGCCTGCTTCCAGTTCGATCCCACGGATCCCAACGGGATCCTCCTTCGCGCCGTGAACGATCTCCCCGCGCGTCCCGCGGCGGGGGGCACGGGCGTCGATCTCATCGCGGAGCCGTGGGGCGTCGGCACGGGCACGTACCAGCTCGGCAACTTCCCCGCGGGATGGTCGGAGTGGAACGGCGACTTCCGCGACTCGATCCGGATCGCGCAGAACGAGCTCGGGACGACGCCGACGACGCCGAGCACGCTCGTCACCCGGATCGAAGGGTCGCCCGATCTCTTCAACCAGAACGGACGCGCCCCTTCGGCGTCGATCAGCTTCGTCTCTTGCCACGACGGGTTCACGCTGCACGACGAGTACGCGTACGACGCTCCCGAGAACGATCAACCCTATCCCCTCGGACCCTCCACCGGCGGAAGCACGACCGACTACCCGTGGGACCAGGGGGTCGCCGCCGACGCCGGCTCGACGGAGCCGCAGACACAAGCGGCTCGGACGGGGCTCGCCCTCGTAGCGGTCTCCGTCGGCGTGCCGATGCTTCAAGGGGGAGACGAGATGCTCCGCACCCAGTACGGAAACAACAACGCGTACAACCTCGACGACTCCGCGATGTGGCTCGACTGGTCGCTCGCGACGACGAACGCCAGCTTCGTCTCGTGGACGACCGCGCTCTTCGCGTTCCGTGCCGCGCACCCCGCGCTCCGCCCGGCGACGTTCTTCACGGGGACGGACCACAACGGCAATGGCCTCCCCGACATCGAGTGGCTCGACAACACCGGAGCGGTCGCGAGCGCGGCGTACCTCGCGAACACGGCGAATCACTTCCTCGCGTGGAGGATCGACGGAACGGAAGCGGCAGATCCCGCCTACTCGCTCCTGTTCGTCTGGAACGGGTGGACGGCGGACATCTCGATGCCCGTGCCCGTGGCCGCGACCGGCACGACCTGGTGGAGCGTCGGGGACAGCGCGAGCGGTACGTTCGCGCTCCCCGGCTCGGAGACCTCGTTTGCGGGGACGGTCGTCGACGCGCCCCCGCGATCGGTGACCGTGCTCATCGAGCGGTAGTGGACACCCTCCCCCGAGATCCTACGTCGCGATCGCATCGACCAGACGCCACCTCGGCAGCGGCAAGCGATCGATCCTGAGGAGCATCCCTTCCGCGAGCTCCTGCCACGGTTCATCCGTCAGGCGTTCGGACGCCACGAGCACCGCATGCCTTCGCTGCGACCACGGCGTCTGCACGACGACCCCTTCGCGGCTCTCCCGGTTGACGCGCACCGCATCGGCCGGTCCGCGCTCCAGAAGAAACAGCGACCGCCCAAAGCGATGCGCGTAGGTGCAGGTCGAGCTCGAGAGGAGGAAGTTGAACGCACCGAAGTCGGGGCGCCCTCGCACCTCGCGAACGGCGTCGCGCAAGACGCGATCCGTCTCGGCTCCGGGATCTGCGTCGGTGAGCCCAGCGTCATCGAGGCGGGTGAGGACGAACGCGAAGAACAGCTCGCTGTCGGTCTGTCCGAGGATCGCCTTCGTTCGCGACGCGGACGTCTTCGCGCGGAGAAACTCCACGTCCTTGATCGTCCCGTTGTGCGCGAAGATCCAACGCCCGCTCTGGAAGGGGTGGGTATTCTCGAGAGACGAGCAACCGACCGTGCGCTGCCGGATGTGGGCCACGAGCAACTCCCCCCGGCCCCCTGCGAGCGCGTGGAAACGTTCGTCCTCGTGAGCGCACGCGATCCCCTTGTCGAGGCGCCAGGCGCTCTTCTCGTCCCACACGGCGAGGCCCCATCCGTCGCGGTGCTCGCGCGAAAGAGCGGCCATGCTTCGGGGAGCCTCGCGCAATGCCAGCCGAAACTCCGTGGGCTCCGAGGCAACAATCCCAAGTAAGCGACACATCGTGCCGATGGATACTCTAGCGCCTTGAATGGCAACGCGGAGGTGTCGGGGAAACCTGTGGAAAAGGCGGTGACTACCCTCCCTGCGACCACCCATGCACACACTTAACCGTTTGATCTTCGTAGATCTTTTCCACCCAGACCTAATGAGATGCCGTTGATCCCGCCTCCCGAGGAGCATGGCGACGATTGGGTGACATTTCGATCACCGAGAGGTGCCCGATGTCCCGTCGCCCCATTGTCGTTGTGCTCTCGAGCCTCGCATTCGCCTGCTCGTCCCCGTCGCAGTTTTACGGTCCCGAGGACGCCGGGGGGCCGGCGACGACGAGCACATCCGGCAATTCGTCGGGAGGAGCCTTCGGCCTATGCACTCCGTGCCTGAAGGATAGCGACTGTAGTGGCGGCGTTTGCGCGCAGATCTTCGGGGATAGCTACTGCGCGCTCCCCTGTCCGAACGGGGACGAGTGCTCGAGCGCGACGAGCTGCCAGGGGATCTCGACCTCGAGCGGAGTCCAGCTGAGCGCGTGCGTTCCGAATGCCCAGGCGTGCGGGGGAACCGGGAGTAGCGGGAGCGGGAGCAGTAGCGGTGGGAGCGGCAGCGGGGGTCGCAACGGCAGCAGCAGCGGAGGGAGCAGCGGGAGCAGCAGCGGGGGGAGCAGCGGGAGCAGCAGCGGGAGCAGCAGCGGCAGCAGCAGCAGCGGCAGCAGCAGCGGGAGCAGCAGCGGGGGGAGCAGCAGTGGCGGCGACGCAGGGGTGCCTGTTGGAAACATCGGTTCCACGGGCGGAACTGCGTCGCGTCTCTACTTCACCGTCGTCGGCGACACGCGGCCTGCGACCCAGGACGACACGTCAGGCTATCCGACGTCGATCATCGACCAGATCTACTCGGACATGGTCGCCCTCAGCCCTCCGCCCCTCTTCACGATCTCGACCGGCGACTACCAGTATTCGACGCCGACGACGACGAACGCAGCGGCGCAGATTTCGCTCTACATGGCGGCGCGCGCGAAATACTCGGGGACCTTCTTCCCGGCGATGGGGAACCACGAGTGCACCGGCTATACGGACTCGAACTGCGGTTCGGGCAACAGCGACGGCGTGACCAACAACTACACGGCGTTCCTCTCCCAAATGCTCGGCCCCATCGGGCAGACGAGCCCCTACTACGCGATCAACGTGAACGCGACGGACGGCTCGTGGACGGCCAAGTTCGTCTTCATCGCGGCGAATGCGTGGGACAGCACGCAGTCGAGCTGGCTCACGACCACGATGGCGAAGACGACGACGTATACCTTCGTCATCCGCCACGAGGCTGCCGAAGCGAACACGGCCCCCGGCGTCACGCCGTCGGAGGCGATCCTCGCGAAGTATCCGTACACGATGAAGATCGTGGGTCACACGCACACGTACGAGAAATCCGGCGCCCAAGAGGTCATCTTCGGCAACGGTGGCGCGCCACTCTCGAGCGGATCGTACGGTTTCGCGCTCGTGCAACAACGCGCAGACAACGCGATCCAGTTCGACATGCTCGACTACCAGACGAGCGCGCCCGACACGAGCTTCCGCTTCGCCGTCAATGCAGACGGCTCGGCGGCGAGCCCGTGAAGGGGTGCCCGTGACCATGACGCGGCCCATGAGAATGGCAGGTGCGCTCGGCGCTGCGCTCGTCGTCGCCGTCGTGGGGGCGCGCGCCATCGCGAAGTCGCGCCCCAAGCCCCCCGCCGCGATCCTCACGGGCTCCGTAACGGAATTGCATGTGCCGCACGCGCGAGGGGCGATCGTCCTCGACGGCGACATGGACGATCCGGGATGGCTCAACGGGTGCGCTCGAACCAACGCCTTCCTCTTGCCCGACGGGAGTCAGGTGCGCCCCTACTCCGACGCGCGGTTCGTCTACGGGGACGGCGTCCTGTACGTCGGGCTGTACGCTGCGGACGAGGACATCCACGCGAAGCTCGAGGGGCTCGACTCACCCGTCTGGACCGAGGACTCCTTCCACGTGGTCTTCAACGACGGCACGATCGAGCACAGCTTCGACGTGTCGCCGATCGGCACGCTCGCGGACGGTGAGCGACGCATTGGCTCGGAGGGCCGCGGGGGGACGCATCCGTTCGACTTTCGCTGGAACAGCGGCGCGCACGTGTCTCACGAGATGGACGGGACGGCGAACAAGTCGACGGACAAGGACGAGGAGTGGCTCATCGAGATGGCGATCCCCCTCGACGCGCTCGGGTTGAAGGGGGAAAAAGGGGAGCGGATCGGTGTCGCCATCCGCAGGTGCGACACGCTGCACTCGGGACTCCGGTCGTGCGGATCGTGGGGAGAAGGGGAGAACCGGGGAGTCCTCGTCTTCGACTGATCCCGCACGGTCGACGTCGTGCTAACACCCTCGCGCGATGGAGACGGAAGGACGGAGCCCGCCGCTGGACGGCGATTCCGCGTCGAGCGCGCCTCCGCCCACGCCCGTGGTGCTGGTCGTCCTTGCGTGGGTCGTCGTCAGCCTCCCGCTCCTTTGGGGCATCTTCCAGACGCTGAAGAAGGCGGCCGCGCTCTTCGCGTAGCGAAGCTCCGATGTCCTCGCTCTCCTTCCTCGATCGCGAACGAACCGTCGCCGGACCGGGGTTCAACCGCTGGCTCGTTCCGCCGGCCGCGCTCGCGATCCACCTGTGCATCGGGCAGGGTTATGCGCTGAGCGTCTTCAACATCCCCTTGTCGCGGCTCGTCGGCATCACTGCGTCGGCGCCGGAAGACTGGCCGCTCACGACGACGGTCTGGATGTTCAACATCGCGTTCGGCATGCTCGGCGCCTCGGCCTTCGTCTGGGGTAAGTGGCTCGAGCGCGCCGGGCCGCGCAAGGCCATGTTCGCCTCCGCGATCTGCTTCGCAGGAGGATTCTTCGTGGCCGCCGCGGGGGTCTCGCTTCATAGCTTGCCGATCCTGTACGCGGGCTTCGCGGCGTACGGTGTGGGACTCGGGCTCGGGTACATCTCGCCGGTCTCGACGCTCATCAAGTGGTTCCCCGATCGGCCCGGCATGGCGACGGGGATGGCGATCATGGGCTTCGGCGGAGGGGCGATGATCGGCTCGCCGCTCGCGCAGAACCTGATGGAGCACTACAAGAGCGCCACATCGCCCGGAGTGAGCGCCACGTTCGTGACGATGGGCGCCGCCTACTTCGTCTTCATGATGTTCGGTGTGCTGATCGTTCGTGTGCCCCCTGCCGGCTACGTCCCGAGCGGCTTCGTGCCGAGCACGACGCAGAAGAGCCTCGTCACCGCGGCGAGCGTGAGCGCAGACCGCGCGCTGAAGACGCCTCAGTTCTGGCTTCTTTGGGCGGTGCTCTGCCTGAATGTCACGGCGGGGATCGGCGTGCTCGCGCAGGCATCGCCGATGATCCAAGAGATGTTCCCGGGACGCGTGACGGCCGGAGCGGCGGCGGGCTTCGTCGGGTTCATCAGCGTCTTCAATCTGCTCGGGCGCTTTCTCTGGTCGTCGGTCTCGGACTACATCGGCCGGAAGCGGACGTACGCGATCTATTTCGCGCTGGGGACGGCGCTGTACTGCGCCGTGCCGACGCTCGGGCGGATGGGAAACATCGCGCTCTTCGTCGGGGCGTTCTGCGTCATTTTCACGATGTACGGGGGGGGCTTCGCGACGATCCCGGCCTACCTGCGCGACCTGTTCGGCGTGTACGAGGTGGGGGCCATCCACGGGCGCCTCCTCACGGCGTGGTCGGTCGCCGCGCTGATGGGGCCGACGATCCTCACGTACCTCCGCGCGTACCAGGTCGCGCATGGGGTGGCGAAGGTCGAGGCGTACACGGTCACGATGTACGTGATGGCGGGGCTCCTCGTGGTGGGGTTCGTCTGCAACGCGCTCGTCGCAGCGGTGAACGTGCGGCATCACGCGGAGGCCGACCGCTAGAGGCCGCTAAAAGCGGTGCCGCCGGCTCGGAGTATTAGTCTCTCGTCACTGGATGAGGACGCACTACGGACGACACGGCTGGGCTCGAGCGGGCTAAGGGTGGAGCCATGACGGTAGTGCGTAGGCGGAGATCAGTGGTCGTTCTTGCGTTCCTCGGAGCGCTTCTTCCGATGGGAGTGGGTTGTTCCGGGTCGTCGATTGGCCAGCAAGGGGCGCCCGGGGAGGCGGGGGCTCCCGGAGCGACGGGACCGACGGGTCCCGCTGGGGAGGCGGGAGCACCGGGAACCAACGGGGAAGCTGGGGCGCCCGGTGAGGCTGGCCCTGCCGGACCCGAAGGGGAGGCGGGCGCGCCGGGTCCCACGGGTGAAGCCGGGGCCCCCGGAGCCACGGGACCTGCGGGCGAGGCGGGCGCGACTGGGCCGACCGGTCCCGAGGGCGATGCGGGTGCGACAGGGCCGACTGGACCGACGGGTCCCGCGGGGGACGCGGGTGCAACGGGGCCGACCGGTCCTGCGGGCGACGCGGGTGCGACGGGACCTACCGGGCCCACCGGTCCGTCCGGCGCGGTGGACGCGGGTTGCTCGGTCGGCACGCTCGGAT
>JBKQKP010000342.1:0-7751 GCA_052147435.1 Polyangiaceae bacterium
CTGCTTTGACCACGCACACGCTCGTCATAGCCCGCTCCGCGACCACGACCCCGACCCCGACCGCGACCACGACCCCGACCGCGACCGCGACCCCGACCACGACCACGACCGCGACCCCGACCCCGACCGCGACCCCGACCCCGACCCCCTCCGCAACCGCAACCCCCCCCTCCCCCCTCCCCTCCTCGAAATCGTCCCTCACCGCGCACCCCACTCCCCCCCCGCACGCTCACCCTCCCAAACCGGGCCACTCCGCGACGCCGTCACCCACGCCCCCCCCCGCGCCCGCGCCGACCGGGGGGGGATTGTTCGACGACCGGGAGTAGAACTGCGTATGCGCCGCGTCGTCTTCTCCGCCGCTACCCTTGCGCTCGCCCTCGCCATGGGCGCGGCGCCGGCCTGCTTCCCCAACTTCACGGTCACGACCGGCAACGACGGCGGGAGCAGCGGAAGCGGCGGCGGGAGCGGAAGCAGCAGCGGGAGCGGGAGCGGAAGCGGAAGCGGCGGCGGAAGCGGCAGCAGCAGCGGCAGCGGAAGCGGCGGCGGGAGCGGCAGCGGCAGCAGCAGCGGAAGCGGCTCGGGGGGCTCACTGCCCGACGGCGGCGCCGTCACGGGCGACGGAGGGAGCGCCCCCTACGACGCCGCCACGCAAGTCCTCGTCCCTCACGGCTCGTTCGTCTTCAACGACATCAGCGGCCAGGCGATGACCACCGCGACGCTCACGAACGACACCCTCTTCGACAAGACCGAGGTGACGGTCGCGGCGTTCGACGCGTGGATCACGGCGGGTATGACCGTCCCCGCCGACAATCAGTCGCTCGATCCCGGCGGCCCGTACCAGAACGTCATGTTCTGGCAAGGGGGGGACACCTGGTCGAACTACGCCGCGCTCCAGGAGTTCAAGGACTCGACCAACTGCATCGAGGCGCAGGCGCTCTCGGACAACGACAACCCGCCGAACGAGTACCTCTACACCCCGACGTACGTGACGTACGAGAACGCCAACAAGAGCGCCGCGACCGCCTCGTACCCGATCACGTGCGTGAACTTCTACCAGGCCGTCGCCTACTGCTGGTGGGCCGGACAGAAGCGCCTGCCGACGGAGGTCGAGTGGCAGTACGAGATCACCGGGCGCGGACGGAGCTACACGTACCCGTGGGGGAACTCGCCCGATCCGACGGACTGCAGTCTGGCGATCTGGCGCTCCACCGGGAACGCGAACGACAACTACAACGGCTGCGGCTTTCCGCTTGCCGTCGGTAGCGCCCCCAAAGGGGCGTCGTTCGACGGCGTCCTCGACATGCAAGGGAGCGTCGAGGAGTGGATCTGGAACTCGGAGAACAACGAGTTTCCGACGGCCTGGCCGCCGAACTACGCGGGACCCGCCGAGGACGGCGGGGTCGATCTGTCGCGCACGGCGAGGAGCGGATCGTTTTTCACCGCGAACGACGAGTCGCCGACGAAGAACCTCGACGGCCGCATGTACGACGCCTTCGGCACCCCCTCGACGACGACGTTCGCCGACCTCGGGTTCCGCTGCGTGAAGTCGAGGCTGTAGCGATCTTCGAGGACGGGGGACCTCCTCTCGATGACGGAGCTACCCGCGCGCGTGACGGACGCCTTTCCCTCGATGGCGAACGCGCCCGTTGTCGTGACGGACGCGCCCGTCGTCCTCACGGATGCACCCGTCCTCGTCGCGGCCCCGCTCGTCATCGTCGCGGACCCGCTCGTCCTCGTGACGAACCCGCTCGTCATCGTGACGGACCGACCTGCAAAGATGAGGACCAGTTCCTAACAATTTCGACGGGTTAGAACGATCCGACGAGGCGAAGACCGCCCCCTTGCGGACCGACCGAGGGGAGCAGGCGCGCCGTCGTGGACGCGCTCGAGTGGCCTCCGAAGATGAGGAGCGCCGCTCCCGCGACCACCGCCGCCCCGCCCACGGCGAAGAACGCGACGCTGACGTCGTCGTACATCTTGCCGTTCGAGATGTCGCTCGCCGCGCTCGTGTCGCTCGACGGGCACTGGTTGTTCGGACACTCGCCTGACAGCGTGTTCGCTTCGCTCGTACGAAGCGCCCAGAAGACCCCTCCCGCGATGACGATCGCGGCACCCACGCCGAGGATGATCCCCCCCGCCGGCCGCAGAGCCGACGACGAGTCGGCGTCGGCGGGCTGTGGGCTCGCCGCCGAGACCGCTGGCGCCGCGCGGACGGGCGCGGGAGCGGGGGCGGGCTCGTCGTCGAGCGGCGGGACGATCACCTTGGCAGCACCCCCGGCGCCGGCGACCTCGACGATCGTCTTCCAAGGGCGCTTCCCCGGCGCTCTGGCGGTGAGCGTGTGCTGGCCGGGATCGACCGGGAGCGCTTCGCCCCATTGCCCCGAGCCGACGACGTCGTCGTCCCGCTTCACCTCGAGCCCCGTGACGGCGCTCGCGTCGGGCACGACGATCGCGATCCGCGACAGCTTCGGCTCGAGCGCCTTCGCCCGGTCGCGCGCAGCCTTCTCGCGCGCCCCCTGGTTCGCGTTCTTCGCCGCCGAGGCCACGCTCAAGAACTCCGCCCACGCGCTCGCCATCCGTCCGGTGTGCTCGTAGCAATCGGCCAGATTGAATTTCGTCCCGATCGCGGGGGAACTTCGCTCGCTCTCCTCGAGCTTCGGGCAAGCGTCAGCGTACTTCCCGGCGCTCATCAGCTTCTTCGCCTCGGTGAAGAGCGCCTGGGCCGCCGCCGGGTCGTCGGCGAAGACGGGAACGCGCGGCGACGCTCGAGCGTGCGCGCTGCCGAGGAGCAGCACGGTCAGGAGGGCGGCGGATGAGACTGCGCGCATCTTCGGAGTCGTACGTCCCCAGCTGCCCATTTCTACCCAGGATAGCCGCGAGTATGGTCGCTGCACCCCCGTGATCGACCCCCACGCCACCTATTCCGAAGTGCTCGCCGGGCGCGCCGCCGCCCTCGCGACGATTTGCGTCCACGCCGGCGAAGCCCCGGACCCGGCGACCGGCGCGCTCGACCCCCCGATCGTGCTCTCGAGCGCGTTCGGATTCGAGAGCGCGGACGAGGCGGCGGGGGCTTTCCGGCACGAGAACGACGCCTACATCTACGGGCGATGGGGGAACCCCACCGTCGAGGCGCTCGAGCGGAAGCTCGCGGCGCTCGAGGGGAGCGAGACGGCGGCCGCGACGGCGAGCGGGATGGCCGCGATCAGCGGGACGATCCTCTCCATCTGCGAGAGCGGCAGCCACATCGTCGCGCCGCGCGCGATGTACGCCGAGAGCGCCCGCCTCCTGCGCGAGCGCCTCCCCCGCTTCGGCGTGACGACGACGTTCGTCGACGCCCTCCAGCCCGGCGCGTACGCGCGCGCGATCACCCCCGCGACCCGTATCCTCTACATCGAGACCCCGTCGAACCCCGTGCTGGGGATCACCGACATCGCGTCGGTCGTGGGGCTCGCGAAGGCGCACGGCCTCGTCACGGTCGCCGACAACACGTTCGCGACGCCGTTCGCGCAGACGCCCCTCGCGCTCGGCGTCGATCTCGTCGTTCACTCGATGACCAAGGCGCTCGGCGGTCACGGGGACGCCATCGGCGGCGCCATCTGTGGCGCGAAGCCGCTCGTCGATCGCGCGAAGGATCTCGTCGTGAAGGGGTTCGGCGGAGTCATCTCGCCGTTCACCGCGTACATGGTCGCGCGGGGGCTCCGGACGTTCGCGCTCCGCCAGCGCCAGGCTTGCGAGACCGCGGCCGCGCTCGCGGCGCGCCTCTCGAAGCATCCCCAGATAGCGCACGTTCACCACCCGTCGCTCCCGTCTCACCCCGGGCACGCGCGCGCCCTCGAGCAGATGCACGCCTACGGCGCCCTCCTCTCGTTCGAGCTCGCCGAGGACAAGACGAAAGGCCGTACCTCGCTCGACGCTGGGCGACGCCTCATCGACAGCGTGAAGACGATCACCCACGCCGTCAGCCTCGGCGATGTCCGCTCCCTCCTCACGCACCCCGCATCGACGACGCACTCGACGATGCCGAAGGAAGACAGAGAGCGCGCCGGCATCTCGGACGGGCTCTTGCGCCTGAGCGTCGGGATCGAAGGAGCGGCCGATCTTTGGCGCGATTTGGAGCGCGCCCTCGCGCACGCGAGCCACGCAACCGACGCCTGAGACGGCCTGCAGCGAAGCGAGATCCGTGCTAACGGTGGGCGGTCCATGGACCGCCTCGTGGTCGTCGGCGCCCGGCAGCACAATCTGAAGGACGTCAGTGTGTCCTTGCCGCGCGGGAAGATCGTGGTCTTCACCGGACCGAGCGGCTCGGGGAAGTCGTCTCTCGCGTTCGACACGATCTACGCCGAAGGGCAGCGCCGGTACGTCGAGTCGCTGAGCGCGTACGCCCGGCAGTTCCTGGAGCAGCTCGCCAAGCCGGACGTCGAGCGGATCGAAGGGCTCTCTCCGGCGATCGCGATCGAGCAACGCCCGCTGTCGAAGTCGCCCCGCTCGACGGTCGGGACCGTGACGGAGATCGCCGACTACCTTCGGCTCCTCTTCGCGCGCGTCGGCGTCCCGCACTGCCCGAATTGCGGCAAGCGAATCGAGGCGCAGACCGTGCAGCAGATCGTCGACCGGGTGCTCGCGCTCCCCGAGGGGTCGAAGATCAGCGTCCTTGCCCCCATCTGCCGCGCTCGCAAAGGGGAGCTCAAGCTCGAGCTCGAGAGGCTCCGGCGCGAAGGGTTCGTGCGCGCGCGCGTGGACGGGTCCGTCGTCGATCTGGGAGACGAGCTCACGCTCGACCGCTCGCAGCAGCACGATCTCGACGTGGTGGTGGATCGGCTCGTGGTGAAAGAAGGGCTGAAAGGGCGCCTCACCGATAGCGTCGAGCTCGCGCTGAAGCTCGGGGAGGGGCGCCTGCTGATCCTGCCCGAGGGGGAAGAGCCGTTCTGGCTGAGCGAGCGCTTCGCGTGCGTGGACTGCGGGATCTCGCTCCCGCCGATCGAGCCCCGGATGTTCTCGTTCAACGGACCTCACGGGGCGTGCCCTGCGTGCGACGGGCTCGGCGCGCGCACGGTCGTGGATCCGGAGCGCGTGGTCCCGGATCCGAACCGGACGCTGCGCGAAGGGGCGGTGCTCGCGTGGGGGAGGCGCGCGTCGGTGGCGCTCGCGACCGAGCTATCCCGGGCGGTCGAGGCGCTCGGGGTGAGCCCCGACGTGCCGTGGGGGAAGCTCCCGGAAGAGCAGCGACAGGCGATCTTGTTCGGCTCGGGGCGCGGACGGCACGTCCGCGGCGAAGCCGTGGCGGGGTCTACACCCGACGCCGGCGAGAAGAAGCCGAAGCGCACGCCCGGAACCGGGAGGAGGAAGAGCTACGAGGGGATCGTCCCCAGGCTCGAGGAGCGCCTGGCCGCAGGACCTGATTCGGATCGAGACGACGACGGCGATCCCGACACCGACGAAGGGGCGATCGGCGACGACGAGCTCGGCCGCTTCCTCGTCTCGCGCACGTGCGACGCCTGCCGCGGGCGGCGCCTTCGCCCCGAAGCGCTCGCCGTGAAGCTCGGGGGCAAGGACATCTCCGAGCTCGGCGGCCGTCCGCTCCGGCGCCTGCGCGATTTCGTCGGCAAGCTAGGCGCCACCGACGGGGAAGAGCCGTTCGCCCCTCGCGAGCGCGCCATCGCGGAGCCGCTCTTGAAGGCCGTGGCCGCGCGCCTCGGGTTCCTCATCGACGTCGGCCTCGACTACCTGACGCTCGACCGCAGCGCGCAGACCCTCTCCTCGGGGGAGGGGCAGCGCATTCGCCTCGCGACGCAGATCGGCGCGGCGCTCGTCGGCGTCCTCTACGTGCTCGACGAACCGAGCGTCGGCCTCCACGCCCGCGACAACGCGCGCCTCATCGAGGCGCAGATCCGACTGCGCGACCTCGGCAACACCGTCTTCGTGGTCGAGCACGACCGCGAAGCCATCCTGAGCGCGGACCACGTCGTCGACATGGGGCCGGGCGCGGGGGTGCACGGCGGGACGATCGTGGCGCAAGGGACCCCGGCCGAGATCATGGCGGATCCGAAGTCGATCAGCGGGCCGTGGCTCTCGGGCAAGAGGCAGCTGCCGATCCCGGCGCGCCGGAAGGCGCGCGGGAAGAACGCCCAGATCCGGATCGTCAACGCGCGCGCCCACAACCTGCAGCGGGTCACCGCCGAGATCCCGCTCGGCCTCTTCACGTGCGTCACGGGGGTCTCCGGCAGCGGCAAGTCGAGCCTCATCGTCGATACGCTCCTCCCCGCGGCGCGCTCCACCCTCTACTCAGCCACCGCCCCCGTCGGCGAGTGCGACGCCGTCCAGGGGCTCGAGAAGGTCGACAAGGTCATCTCGATCGATCAGGCCCCGATCGGCAGGACTCCGCGCTCCAACCCGGCCACGTACACCGGCGTCTTCGCCCTCCTGCGCGAGCTCTACGCGAACCTCCCCGACGCCCGCGCGCGTGGCTACAAGGCGGGGCGCTTCTCGTTCAACGTAAAGGGGGGGCGCTGCGAAGCGTGCCAGGGGGACGGCGTCCTGCGCGTCGAGATGCACTTCCTCCCGGACATCTTCGTCCTCTGCGACACGTGCGGCGGCAAGCGGTACAACCGCGAGACACTCGAGGTGCGTTACCGCGGCCTCTCGATCGCCGACGCGCTCGGCGTCACCGTGGAGCAGGCCCTCGATCTCTTCGAGGCCATCCCGCGCATCCGCGACCGGCTCGATGCGCTGAACAAGGTCGGGCTCGGTTACCTCACGCTAGGGCAACCGGCGACGACGCTCTCCGGTGGCGAGGCGCAGCGCGTGAAGCTCGCGCGGGAGCTCGCGCGGAAGGCGACCGGGCAGACTCTGTACATTCTGGACGAGCCCACCACGGGTCTGCACTTCTCCGACGTCGAGGTCCTCCTGACCGCGCTCACGGATCTGCGCGACCAGGGGAATACGATCGTCGTCATCGAGCACAACCTCGACGTCGTCGCCTGCGCGGACTGGGTCGTGGACCTGGGACCGGAGGGGGGCGAAGGGGGGGGCGAGATCGTCGCCGTAGGGACGCCGGAGCAGGTCGCGGCGAGCGAGCGCTCGCACACGGGCCGGTACTTGAAAGACGTGCTCGCGCGCATCAGCGACGCGGCGGCGAACGGGGGAAACGGAAAGAAGGCCTCGAAGGGCTAGGCCCTAACCGAAGTCTTTCTCCATTCGCTCCTGGTCCTCCTTGCAGCGGATGCACAGCGTCGTCTCGGGGCGCGCTTCGAGGCGCTTGACCGAGATTTCTTCGCTGCACTCTTCGCAGGTACCGAAGCTCCCGTCCTCGATCTTGGCGAGCGCCTTCTCGATCTTGTCGAGGAACACCTTCTCCCGCCCGCGAAGGCGGAACGTGAAGCTCTGCAGATATTCGCTCGAGGCGAGATCCATCTCGTCGGGCAGATCGTTCGCGTCGAGGGCCATGTCCTCCTCGAGCGTCTGCTTGGCCTTCTTGATGATCTCGTCGCGCTTCTCTGTGAGCAGCGTCTTGAACTTCTTCAGCTGTGCCTTGTTCACGCGCGACTCTCCTTCGTACGCCGACCCCTCATGTTACGCCGGCCTCCTCGGCCGTCGTCTCGACTTTTTTCCCGTTCGAGATGCACGAAGCGTTCATCGGGGGGCGGCACGGTAAGGCCCGGAATTGACCTCGTCAACGGGGGCTCCCCGCATTTCGTGTCTCTCGTCGCCCACCCCCCTCTCAACCCCCCTCATTCTTCCCGCCTTCCCGTCTT
>JBKQKP010000343.1:0-13362 GCA_052147435.1 Polyangiaceae bacterium
CCGTTCGCGTCGAACCGCTTTGGAGACCAACCGCTCAGGGCGACGCGACCGCCGGGGATCGCGCGCATCGTCCAGTCCTCTTCGAGCTGGAACGGCCTCGCGGCGTCCGCGCCCGAGCCGCCCTCGCCGAGGTGCCGCTGCGCGAACTGCGCGCTGGTCATCAGCCGCACGTCGGCGCCGCAGAGCAGGCGGAAGATGACGGTTAGGTCCTGAAAGCAGGTGTTCGCGATCTTGATCGACTCGGGCACCTGCGTCCGCGCCCACTCGCTGGCGGCGCGGCCGAACCGGAAGGCGACGTCCCGCTCGCTGCCGGCGTCATACGCGAGCCCGCCCGAGTAGCGGGGCCCCGTGCCCGCCTTGCTCGTCGCGTTGCGGATCTCGGCCATCAGCGGGCCGACCGCCTCGATGAGGTCGAGCACCTTCTCGTCCTCCCCACGCGTGATGAGGCCCTCGAAGGTCTTCCAGACCTCCAGCGCAGGCCGCTCCTTCGCGCGGTAGGCGCGCTCGATGCTCGAGAGCCGCATGATGCGCTCCAGGCTCGAATCGCTCCCCTCGCGGAGCCCCGTGGGCGACGTCGCGTCGGCGTAGGCCGAGTCGATCTCGTCGCTGAGCTTCGTCATCGCCGCCACGAAGTTGCCCCCGGCGCTCTGAGTGCTCGGCGCCGAGACGTCGGCGACTCTTCGCAGGACGGAGTTGGTGATCGTCTTCTCGGCGCTCGCCTCCGCGGCCTGCACCTTTTGGACGTAGCCCTGGTGCCCGGACATGTCGCCGGAGTTGGTCGGCACCGCTTTCGCGGCCGCCGCCTTCGCGTCCGTGATGATCTCGTTGACCGCGCGGCACTGCGACGTGAAGTCGTCGGCGAGCCGCCACAACACCGCACGCACGGCCTCCGCCGCGTCGCACGCGCCAGTCACGGCCGAGCGCATCCGCAGCCCGTACGCGTCCGCGGGCGCCTGGCCGATCGCTTGGCGGACGCCGTCGATCGCCTCGCGGTTCTCGTCGCGCAGGCCCTCGCCCGGCGGGGGCGAGATGTCCGCGAAGCTCCCCTGCGTCGCGACCTGCCGCGCGGGCGGCTCGGCCCTAGTCATTCCCTTTCCCATTGTCGTCCTCGCTCCTTTCGTCTCACTCGTTGTTCGCGCGCTGCTCGCGCTCCCACTCCACGATCGCGGGCGTCCGCATCCCCTGCGCGATCATCCCGCGCGCGTAGTCCGCGAAGGTCGGGTGCCACCGCGGGCACTCCGCCGGCACTCGCCGCCCGCCGGGGGTCACACGCTCGAAGCGAGGGGCGCGCAGGTGCACACCAGACGCGTCGTAGTACGCGCCCGAGTAACGGAACTCCACGTGCCCCTCGGGCCCGCCCGTCGGCGCGAGCCTGAGCGCGATCGGCGCGACGAGCGCGAGGGCGTCGGCCTGGTTGTCCTTGCGGCCCTCGACCTTCAGCGCGCCGCTCGACTGCTGCGTCGCCGAGAGGCCCACCAGCTCCGTCGCCAGCGCCTCGTCGGCGCCCATGTGGAGCCGGCCCCCGTGCACGAGGTCCCGCACCGCCTTCCACCGCGGCGTCTGGTGCTGCGGGGCCATGCTGAGCTGGAGGAACGTCCCCGGCGGCGGGAGCCGGTCGGCGTCGTCCCACTCGCGGTAGCCACGCCTTCGCAGCTCGTCCTTCACGTCCACCGCGGCGTGCGCGTCGAAGACGATCGGCGCGCGCCCGTAGCTCTCGCTCACGGACACGAGGCGCGCGACGAGCGCCGCGGTCGGCAGCGGGCTCGCCTTCGACGACGGGATCGCCTCGGCGTGCTCCACGACCACGTGCTTGATGGGCGCCACGCCCGGGTGGATCGACACCTCGAAGCCGCTCGCGCACACGATCGCGGCGTCGTCCTGCGTCTGCCCGTGGTCGAAGCCGACGACGAACGCGCCCGGGCGCGGCCCGTGGCCCGCGTGCGTGGAGTGGAGGCAGGCCCACACCTTCGCGGAGTCGATGAACGACTCGCCCGACGCGCCCCACCTGCGCGCGGCGTACTCCTGCTCGAAGGCGACCACGTCCCCGTCGGCGTCGGCCAGGCACCGCGCCTCGCTCACCCGTGGGTTCGCGACCCAAGTGGGCGCGCGCACGACGAGGCTCGACGCGGTGGGCTTCTCCACGAGCCCGTGGAAGTAGGAGCCGGGCCGGCCCGGGCTCGACGTGTAGACCTCGCGCGCGTGGGGGAACTGCACCATGCCGGCGCGGATGGCGCGCACGACGTCGCGGTCCTTGGTCGCGAGCCAGTCCTCGCTCGGCCAGAATCCCGCCTCGTCGGCGCCGAGGAAGTAGATCGCGTAGCTGCGGACGGCGATCGCGTCGCACGTCTGGACCGCGATGACCTTCTCGCACCGCCCGGCGGGGCTCGTGATCACGATCTCGGGCGCGTCGTTCTCGCCGCGCACCTCGTAGCGCACGCCCAGCCCCGCGCAGGCGTCGAGCGCGGAGCGGACCGCGCGCACGGCCTCGCGCGCCTGGCCCTGGAGGGGCGCGACGACGAGCGCGTAGATCCTCGTCCCCGGCAGCGCGAAGGCGTCGTGCCCCCCGAAGAGCGTCTCGTACACGGCGAGCCACGCGAGGAGCCCCGACGTCTTCAGCCCGCGGCGGCCGATGCACGCGACGACGCGGCGCGCCCGGCGGTGCGGCCACGGCATCTTGGAGAGCAGCGCCCACAGCGCGCGCTGCTCGCGCGTCGGGGGCTTCGCGCAGCTCGCGTCGAGCACCGCCCCGATCGCAGCGGAGGGGGGCTCCACGCCCGCGCGCCCCATCAGGTCGGTGGGCGACCTCACTGCGACACCTGGGGGGCCAGCGACACTTGGAACGAGCACGGGCCGCTCTCGCCGCTCGCGAGGGCGAAGAACGCGCCGAGGGCGGCCTGGCCGGGCTGGGGGAACGGGGTCGCCGGTTGCACCGCGACGTTCAAGTTCGGGTTCGCGGCCGCGAAGCTCTGCCAGCTCGACGGCATCAACGACAACCCGGGGCGCGGGGGTCGAACGAAGAGCGAGCCCACGAGCCCGGAGAAGAGCTGCGCGGCGACGCACGCCCCACCAATCGTCATCGGGGGCAGCGGGATCGCCGGGCTGTACCCGGCGATCGGCCCGCCGGGCGGGCCGCACACGATGTACATCAGGGCGTTCACGACCGAGCCCGGCCCCGCCGTGCACATGACCTTCCACTTCGCCCCGGGCGCGGGTGGGAGGGCGCCGAGCGCAGCGGCCACGGGCACCCACCCGGGCTGCTGCGCCACCGTCGCGATGGTCGGCAGGGTCTGCAGCGCGCCGATGGTGAAGGTCGCGATGATGGTGCTCACTCGAGCCCCCCTTCGTCGACGTGGGCGTCGGCGCGCTCCGCCAGCTCGGCCCGCGCGTCGCGCTCGCGGGGCTTCGGGTTGAACGGCCTGCCGTCGAGGCGCTCCACCGCGCGCAGGGAGTCGAAGCGGACGACGACGCGCTTTCCCTCGCCGCGCGAGCGCACGACGGCGTGGTCCAGGGCGACCTCGGCGACCATCACGTCGCGGAGCGTGACGGTGCCGCCCGAGGTCGCGGCGAGGCGGACCACGAGCGGCACACCGTGGCGCGCGGCGAGCGAGAGCGTGCGCACGAGGCGGGTGTTCATCTCGGCCACGTCGCCTCCAGTGGCGCCTGCTGCGTCGCGATGGCCCGCACCTGCTCAGCCTTCCCCACGCGCGACGCGGGCGTCGCCGCGCGCACGTCCCCAGTCGCGAGATCCAAGACGCCCGTCCATCCCCAGGGGCGAACGCGCACGCGCTCCGCGGCGACGCCGACGACGTCGACGTAGAGGCGTCCCGCGGCGAGCGTGAGCACGAGGTGCGCGCCGCCGCGCAGCGCGACCTCGGTGGCCTCGCGCCGGGCGCTCTTGCTCAACCAGTGGGTGGTCATTCGGGCTCGCGCTCCCACCGCGAGACGTCGAGCCCCTGCAGCTTCATTGCGCGCAGGCCCTCGGGCGTCGGCCGCGCGACGCCGTCCACGCTCGAGACCCAACCCCGCTGGGGATCCCACTTACCCCGAACGTTCGGGGGGAGCGGCGGGGGGACGTTGGCCGGCGCAGCGGGGGCGGGCACGGGTCGAGGCGCGGGAGCGGGTGGAGCAGCGGCCGCGCGCTTGGGGCGCATGCGCCCGTCGGGTCCGATCTCCACGGTCGGGCCCTCTACGATCTTCGTGCTCGCCCAGTGGTCGCGCGCGGCGTCGCTGGGGACCAATCCCCGGGGATTGGTCGCGGGGGGTCGCTCGGCCATGTCGTCCTCCGGTGGCTGCTCGTCGTCTTCGTCAGCCTCGATTGCTGCGCCTGCGTGACGCGTAGACGCGTCGGCGTCCTCGCCCTCGTCGGCGGGAGCCTCGTCGTCCTCCGACGCGTCCGGGGGCGGCGGCGGCGCGCCGGCCATCCACGGCCACGCGGGCGCGGGCTTCGCGTCGCGCGCCTCCCTCTCGAGCTGCAGCCCGCCGAGCAGGTCGAGGCGCGACGCGCTCGCGCAGGTGGCCGCAAGCTTCACGGACTGCTCCAGCGCCTTCGCGTCGTCGGCCTTCGCGGCGAACGCCCGATCGCGGAGCAGCTCGCCCAGGGCGCTCCACTGCGCGGCGCTCGCGAGGAGCACGAGCGCGCCCGTCGTCTCCGCCTTGTGCTCACGCACGTAGTGCACGAAGCGGATCGCGGCCCGCGCGGCGAAGGCCCGCGAGTCGGGGGCGGCGGTCTCCACGGAGCGGAGGAGCGCGCCGCCGTTCGCGGCGAGGCCCGTGGTGATGTGCAGCGCCTCGTCGGCCCCGCCCTCCTGGCCGCGCAGCTCCTCGCGCGCCCGGTCGAGGCGGGCCTTGATGGCGCGCTCCGACGTGCCCGTGTCGATCCCGCGGTTGTGCAGGTGCCGCTCGATGAGCGCGAACGCGAGCCGCTCGGCAGCGTCGCCGGGCGCGATCCGCGTGCGCAGCGCGGGCGCGGTAGGCAGGGGGCGGCCGTGCGCGCGCCCAGCGCCCGGCGAGCGGACCACGATGCGACTGCCCTTCTTCTTCGAGTGCCTCACGCGCAACCTCGCGAACGTTCGTCGACGGGGCGGGCGCCGAATGAACTGGGAATCCGCTCGTGCGCCGATCGCGCGGGCAAAGAAGGGCGTGCGGACGGGTAGGCCACCCGCGCGTACTCTGGCTCAGCGCGCAGGGAACGCGGCGCGGGGCTCTTCGAGGGGGGGCCAGGGGAGGGCGCCGCGTCCGGCTTGCCCTCGGTCGCGGGCGACGTTCGCGGCGCGCTCGATGACGTCGGCGAGGAGTGCTTTCTTCTCTCCCCGCTGCCCGGTCGCAAGCCATGGTCACTCGCCATGGTCTCCCCTACGGGGAGTGACCATTGTGACCAGACCACGGGTGACCATGGGGTGTGACCATTCACGAAGTGGCTTGTTTCGCCGTGCCCCGCGAGGTGCGTGGTCAAACCATGGTCATGGTCAAACCCGTGGTCACTGACCATCCCGCGCCGCGCGTTCATTCCCCACCTCCGAGGCCCGCGAAGAACTCGCTCGTGGTGAGCGCCCACTTGCCGTCGCGCTGCTCGGCCAGCCCCGCGTCGCGAAGCTCGTAGAGGGCGCGATCCACCACGGGGCCGTTCATCGAGAGGGGCGGCCTGCGGAAGTGGCTCTTCAGCACCGGCTGTCCCGCGTCGCGGAGCGCGGCCTGCACGCGCAGCGCGCTCTTGGAGAGCTGCGCCCTGGAGACGGCGTCGCCCTCGAAGCGTAGGCAGACGCGCGTCCGCGCGATCGTGTCGTCGTGGTCGTCGTCGTGCTCGACCACGATGGTGAAGCGCCGCGTGAGCGGGTCGAGGCGCCGGATCGTGCGCCCCTTGCTCGCGTACCAGGGCGACTCCTCGTCGGTCCCCTCGAGCACGAGGTCTGCGCGGGTCATCAGCGCGCGGGAGCCGCTCTGCGTCCCGGCCTTGTTCAGGTGGTGGACGAGGAAGACTGCGCCGCCGCTTCGGTCGCGGAACTGCGCGCAGATGTCGAGCGCGGCGATCGTGTCGGGCGCGCTGTTCTCGTCGCCGGGAAGGTGGTTGCGCCACGGATCGATGAAGGTCGCCACCGGCCGGACGATCTTCAGCTGCTGCCAGAGCCAGACCGCGGCTTCGTTCTCGTTGGTGAGGGAGAGGTCGCGCGAGTAGTAGTGGCGGACGCGCGGGATCACGGCCGCGGGCTCGACGCCGCGCCCCCTGCAGATGCGGGCGAGCCGCCGGACGAACTCGTGCGGCCCGTACTCGCCGTCGAGGTAGACCGTCGGGCCCGGACGCTCGCACGCGAAAGCTCCGAGCCACTTCCCGCCCGTCGCGAGCGCGACTGCGGCGTCGATCATCGCCCACGACTTGTCGCGCTTCTCGGGGCCCGCCCAGACGACGATGGGCGCCCCCTCGACGGCCCCCGCGAAGAGCCAGCGCCGCTCCGCCCCGACGTCCGCGAGCGCGGCGCCGAGGTCGGTGAAGTGCGGGCCCCGCGGGGCCGGCGCGTCCTTCGCGGTCGGCGCCGCGAAGGGGACGACGGTGGCAGGAGGGGACGCGGGGCCGATTCGCTGGCGGGCCATCACGTGCGGCACCGCGGCGGTCTCTCTGTGTGGTCGGTCGTGGTCATGGTCGGTTGCTCCTCGGGGATCGTTTCGTTGGTCACGCGCGGCGCCGGAGGCGCCGCTGCAGCTCGTCTTCGGGCTCGTGGGTGTCGTCGTTCGCGGGCACGCGCACGCGCGGCGGGCGGACGCGAGGGGAGGGGGGCGCCTTCAGGCGCGAGGCGGCCCACGCCTCGACGTCGGCGCGTAGGGCGACGTACGCGCGGCCTCGCCGCCTGGCAGGCAGGGCGCCGCTGCGCACGGCGGTCCGCCACTGCTCCACGCTGCACCCCGGGAGCAGCGGGCGCGCCTCCGCGAACGTGAGCCACACCTCTGCGCCCGGGCTCTCGAGCGCGTCGGCCTTCGCCCGGATGCTCGCGGCCTCGGCTTCGAGGCGCAGGGCGAGCGCGCGCAGCTCGTTCGCGAGCGCCCTCACGCGGCGCTCCGCTCGTCGCGAGCGCTGCGGAGGACCGTGCGCACGAGGTCCGGGCTCACGCACGCGGCGTCGGCGAGCGCGCGTAGCACGGGCGCGGAGACCGGCGACCCGTCGCTCAGGAACTGGTGGACCTGCTGAGGCGAGACGCACGCGGCGCGCGCCCAAGCCGCGATCGACGCGAACCCCGACCGCTCGACGAACTCGCGCAGCGACCGCGAGCCCACGCGTCGCCCGCGCGTGCTGACTTGGCTGTTTCTCCGGGTTGCCCGCACGTGTTTCTCCTCGGCCTCCCCGTGGGAGCGCCGTCAAAGAACCGTTCGTTCAGCAACCCTGGCGCCCTGGCGCGCCGCGAACCTGGCGAGCTTTGCGGGTCCTCGCCTCGACCCCTCTCAATTCCTAACTCCGCTCACCGTAGCCATGTGCCAGGAGCCGTCAAGCCGGCGTCCATTCGATTACGATCGCGGTGTTGGAGGTGCGAGCGGATGCCGCGGACGCGAATGAGATACCTGGGGTCCGGGCTGTGGACCGTCCCACGAGTTCGATGCCGACGAGAGTCGCATCGAGATCCAGAGCATGCGCACGTTCCGCGCGGCGGTGGGGACGAACATCGTTGCCTCGCTTCGCGCGGGTGATGTTCGCCGTCGATCGCCTCACGTCGATACACTCGCTCGCGTCCCTCAACCTTTCGCAGTCGCAGTCGTTTCAGCGGCGAAGCGATGAAGAACCGCAACCATACCGCGGCGATCTCGATAGCCTGGGGCTACCTTCACGAGGTCGCGCGCGCGCTGAGCGAGTTGGAGGATGAGGGGATTCGCGACCTGCTCGAAGATCCGGCGCCCTGGGACGAAATCGTGAAGGTGCGAAAGCTCTGGTTCGGTACCGGTCGGGATCCGCTCGCGAAGACTCTTCGGAACGCCCTTGCCTTTCATCCCGGCGACCTCGAAGCGATGCGCAAGACCATCAGACGATGGCCGAAAACGAGGGTCGCTGTGTTGGTGGTGGCAAAGGGTGACAAGGAGCGCGACACGTCGTGGCCGTTCGGGCTGGAACTCGTCTTGCGAAGCGAGGGGATCACACTCAAGAAGCTCGAGAAATTCATCAGGACCGCGCAGATCCACCAATTCGAGATGCAGCCGTTGCTCGGCGCGCTCCTGTTGGCACTCGCGAAGAGTAACGAAGGGAAGAAACGGCGACGGCGCTAGATGCGTTACCTCCCGTTCACTTCGCGAGGCGCTTCGCTCGCGCGTCCGCGATGCTCGTGACCGACCCGCGGGGCGTCATCGCTTCGAGCACGGCCCGCAGCTCCGTCGCGAGCGTCCGCGCGTGCCCGGTGCTCATCGCCTCCAGCGCGGCGGCGAGCCCGGCGGCGAGGGCGAGCGGCGCGGGGTCGGGAGCCACCTCGACGACGAAGTCGAACGTCGCTCCCGCGTCAGCGACAAGGTCGAACTGGCCACCGGCAGTCGTCGGGTTAGCTGCGGTCGCTGGGGCCATCGGGGCGCCATCCAAGGGGAGCGCCAGTGGGTCACTCGTTCGCGTTTCCTCGCTCAGCGACGCCGTTCGAGTCCCGTCCGCCCCGCTGCTTTTGCGCAGCGATCCCCGTCTGGTTCGACGTTCGCGATACGCGCGCCCATTTCGATACGGTCTGGCTCGACGTCCGCGACACGAATTGCGATGTCGTCGAAACTGACTCGGGAAGCTAGGGCGCGGGCACCCGCGCCACCGACCCGAGCCCTTCCATCAAAGGCAACGACTCCTGCACCGGCCACAGCTGGATGATCTTCCCGTCCCGCAACCGCATGAAGTCCGCCCCCTCCCAGGCGATGCGCCGCCCCGTCGCCGCCCTCCCTGCAAACACTCCGGTGTGCGTGCCGGCGATCGCGTAACGGAACGACGCCCACTCCTCGTCGCAGACGCACTGCTCGATCGAGCATGCGATCTCCGTGAACCCCGTGTGCAGGACCCTCACGAAAGCGGCGACCCCCTCGACGCCGATGGGGGCCGCGAGGCGGACGCGAAAGTCGGGCGCGATGATCTCGCCGAGCGTCGAGGTGTCGCCCGTGCGGTTGATCTCCACGTAGCGCTCGATGACTCTCCGTGACGCGTGCGCGTGGCTCGTCGTGCTCATCGTGCGGGGAGGGTACTACGCGTTCGACGTGGGACCGACGGCCTAGTGACCGTACTGCTGATGGCAGCTCGCCTCGCACGCCTGGTAGGCGACGGCCTCGTGCTCGCCGCAGTTCTTCCTGACGCACCCCTGCACGTTCACGGCGGTGAGCGAGTTGGTCACGCCGGCGCACGCGGCACCGGAAGCGGCGAGGACGAGGATCACGATCCGGACGGCGCGCATGCGCCATTCATACGCCCTCGCCGCGCGGCGGACCACCCCGCCTCATGGGAAAGGACACGCTCGCTGTCGGCATACGCGGCGTTACGGAGGCCCGTCGCAGCGATGCGTCTCTCGCGACGAGCGGACGACTGGGCGGTGGTCGGCGCGCCCGACTACGCGACTGCGAAGGGCTGTCACGAGCCGCTGAAGAGGACGACCGATGCGCCGATGCGGACGAACGAGCCGCTGAAGAGTACGAACCATCACCCCGATGCGGGCGCACGAGGCGACGATGCGTTCCTGAAGGTCGACGATGTGTTCGTACGAGTCGACGATGGGGAGCTGCGTATCCACGACCTTGGTCGCCGTGATCGCCTTCTTGGCGCTCACGGACGGCGTCCATGGCCGCGCTGAACACGTTCACCGCGCCGAAGAACGCGACCACGATCGCCAAGACCGGCGTCCTTGGTCGCCGTGAAGCCGTTCATTCCCGTCGTGAGCACGTTCACGGGGGCCATGGACGCGTCCATGACGCCGCAGAACGTGACCTTGGCCACGAGAAAACGCGACCATGGCGCAGCAGACCGCGTTCATTGCGCCGCAGACCGCGTCCATGACGCCGTCGAAAACGCCTCGCTCCTCAGGGCAAGCACGCTCCCCGAGACCACGCCGAAAGGAGCTTCGCCCCCCCCGCGCACTCCCACGAGGTGAGCCTCGCCCCCGCCACGGCGGCCGCGTCGCACGTGGCGTGCGCGCCGAGGACATCGCGTAGGTGCTCTAGCCGGCTGGGGAGCGGTTCGTCGTCCCATGCAGGGTCGATCGCGTCGTGCGCGACAGGGACCGGGTAGTGCGCGTAGATCCCTTCGGACACCGTGAGGTGCCACGCGGCGCCGTCGTCGTCGTGAGCGTCGGCGAGTGCATGGGCGAGGTTTCGCTGCGTGCGGCACACGTCGGGGTAAACCCGCGACGCCGCACGGAGGAGCGTGACATCGTCCCGCCAGATCGATCCGTAGGCCTCCGCGCCGACGTGCTGTAGCACCGCGAAGACGAGCGCGGCGCCGCACGCGACCCGCCGCGCGACAGGCGCGCGAACGGCTGAATCGAGGAGGAGCGCCACGAGCGCCACCAGCCACATCGATGGAAAGAAGAAGAGTCGATCCGCGATCGCGGACGAAGGGACGAGCAGGTTAGAGACCGTGAGATACGCGGCGCCGAAACCGACCGCAGCGTCGGCGACCCGCGGCGCTCGTCGCCAGGACCGCGCGACGAGGACCACGAGAGCGATCAACGTCGCCCCCCCGAGGAGGATCCCGAGCACGCCGTCGCGCAGGAGCGGCGGCTCCGCGAAGCTGTAGTCGGGCGCGAGCCCCGTACCAGTCAACAGATGCCGCAGATACAGCGCGAAGACGTCGAGCGCCCCCGCGAGCCGGTGGGGGGCATCGACGGCAAGGAGCGGGTTCTCGATGGCTCGCTCGGGCCCCAGCTGCATGAAGGGCATCTTGAGCGCGCGGAACCCCGCGACGGCCGCGAGCTCGAGCGGACTCGCGAGGGCGAGCGCCGTCATGGCTCTGCGGTGAAACGTCCCCCGCGCAAAGTGCATCCGGTGCGCCAGGAGCGGCAGCAGGATCGCCATCGGCGCGGCCGACTCCTTCGACAGCAACGCGAGGAGGAGAAAGAGCGCGGCGAGGGCGGCCTCGCGCGCTCCGAACGTCCTCGTGCAGGTCGATGCGAAGAGCGCCGCGAGTGAGAAGAGCGCCGCGAGGATCTCCGCGCGCCCTGTCGCGCTCGGGACGACGTCGGCGTGGATCGCCAGGTTGCCGAAGACGAGGACCGCGAGGAGCTTCGCGCCGGTGCTGAGCGAGCCCGCGGACCACCGGTCCAGGAACCGTTCGAAGAGGACGAGGAGCGCTGCGTAGAGGGCGAGATTCGTGACGTGGAACACCCACGGATGCCCCCCACCGAGGTGCTGGTCGATCCAGAACGTGAACGTCGCCAGCGGGCGCCAGGTGCCGATGCTGTCGAAGCGGCTCCGTCCCCACCAGTCGCGCAGGACGATATCGTCGTAGGCGAGGGGCCCCTGCACCCCTTTGTGACCGGAGATCGTGTTCGCGTCGTCGAGGGTGAAGCCGAACCCGACGCTCTGGAGATACGGGAAGAGGCCGGCGAGCACGACGAGCGCGACGAGGAGAGTGCGCGCCGCGTGCCGCTTTCGATCGCGCTCGCTCACGTGACGGCGTGCTCCCTCACGCTCCCCCCGTCCCCGCCAGCGGGGCGGGGGACCGGGGGGGTGGGGTTCTCGCGACTCGCCACGCCTCCTCCGCCTCCGGAAGCCCGAGCGCGACGAGCGCAGGGACGACGTCGTCGCGCATCCCCTCGAAGAAGCTCCGCGCGTACCCCGCCGGGGTCAGCGTCCCGAAGTTCGGATCGGAGGGGGCCTCGGGGCCGCGCGCAGCCCACGCCTCCCCGGGCTGCGCACCGCAGAGAGCGCGGTAATGCGTGAAGAGCTCCTCGAGACCCGCGGCGATCGCGGCTCGCTCCCGCGCGAAGCCCGGATCGCCGTCCCCGCGGAAGAGGAGCGCCAGGAGCTCCCACCCGACTTTGCCGTGAAATGTCTCGTCGTCCACGATCGTCCGAACGACGTCGCGCGCGAGCGGAACCGTCGCCACCCGGAGGCATCGCCGGAAAAAGCGCCCGCTCAACGTCTCCCCGATGCAGAACGCCGCGAGCACCGTCCCGCGGACGTGGGCCAGGAGAGACGACTCCACGACGGGGAGGTGAAGCTCCGTCTCGTCGATCTCCACGGGGACGCCCGGCTCGAGCAGCTCGGCGAAGCGGGCGCAGATCTCGGTGTGGCGCACCTCGTCGGCGATCATCCGCGCGAACGCCCCTGACCAGTCGAGCGGCGCGCCCAGCAAATGCACCTGCGACGCGAGCCGCGTGAAGAGCGCGAGCGACGCGTACTCCTGCCTCGCCCGCTCCCTCCATTCGGCCGCGGCCTTCGCGAGCACATCGCCGGCGTAGGCCGCGCGATCGAATCCTCCCCAGTCGATCTCTCCGCGCCGGGGCGCCACGATCGCCGCATGCTCCGACGCGAGGTCGAGATCGGCGTGCCCCTCCCCGGCAGAGACGGCGCCGTCCACGCTCCCCCGCCGAAGCCGGAACGTCACGGCCCTGACGAGCCGTCGGCCCCTCCGGACGGGCCTCCGTCGCGAAAGCGAAATCTGGGGAGGGCGTTCGGAACGGGGAAGCGGCGGCGGAGTCGAAAGCCGGCGTCCGCGTCGGACGCGTCGACCACCGTGGTGTCGGTCTGGACGGATCCCGTCGTGACCGGTGGTTGAGCCGGCTGAGCCGGGTCGTTCTTCGTGCAGGCGGCGACGACCGAGCCTGCGGTCCCGACGCCGAGCGAGACGACGGCGGCGCCGCGGGTGAGGGCCGCGAGCTTTCCGAATCGATCCTTCATGCGAGGTCTCCTCTACCGGGCTCGGGTTGGCTCACCAGCGGTCGGCGTCGAGAGAGCGGACGGTCGCCTCGATGGGGGTCGCCGGCGCGAAGCCGAGCTCCTTGCGCGCGCGGGTGTCGTCCACCATGCACACGTAGCGGATGTGGTCGAGCTCCGGAACGGGGAAGTCGGAGAGGCGCAGCGACCACATCCGACCGAGAAAGACCTTCGCCATCGAGTAGGGGACGGGGAGGTGGGGGCGCCCGAGGAGCTTGATGATGCGCGAGAGCGGCAGTGGGTCGGGACCGGCGAGGTTGAAGATGCCGCGGACCGTGGGGCGAAGGGCGAGCGCGATGGCGCGCACGACGTCGCTCTCGTGGATCACCTGCACCATCGGATCGAAGCCGAGGAGCGTGGGGACGGTGTCGAGGCGGAGATAGTTCGACGCGGCGTTGCGCACCCTGCCGAGGATGTGGACCGGCCGCAGGATGACGGTCTCCGTCTCGGGGTGCTTCCAGAAGAAGCTCTGGGCGAGCATGTCGACCTCGATGAGGTCGC
>JBKQKP010000344.1:0-5930 GCA_052147435.1 Polyangiaceae bacterium
CCCCCCGATTCGGGGGGAGGCCGGGTGGGGGGCTCTCGGGGGCCGCGAGCATCGCGCTCCTTGTGCCCCCGCTCCTCGAACCGGTCACGTCTCGAACGAGCTACTCCCCCGGCTGCGGCGAGAGCGGCGGCGGGCGGGCGCCGCTCGGCTGCCGGAAGTATCCCTTGACCCCCTCGATGGCGAGATAGAACGCCGGCACGACGATCAAGGACAGGAGCGTCGAGCTGATGACCCCCCCGATGACCGCCACGGCCATCGGAGCCCGGAACTCGCTCCCTTCGCCGTGCGACAGCGCCGTGGGGAGCATGCCGAGGATCATCGCCGCGCTCGTCATCAGGATCGGCCGGAGGCGCTCGGGCCCTGCCTCGAGGATCGCCTGGAGCGGCGGCTCCCCGTGCTCGCGCACGCGCACGATGGCGCGGTCGAGGAGGAGGATCGCGTTCTTCGTCACGAGCCCCATGAGCAAGATGATCCCGATCATCGATCCCATCGAGATCGTCTGCTGCGCGATGAAGAGCGCCAGGATGGCGCCGACGAGCGCGAGCGGCAACGTCAGCATGATCGTGAGCGGGTGGATGAAGCTCTCGAACTGCGACGCGAGCACGATGTAGATGAAGATGACCGCGAGGCCGAGGGCGAGACCCATCGAGTCGTTCGACTCGTTCATCTGCCGCACCTGGCCGTCCTGGTGGATGCTCGCGCCGGGGGGGAGCTTGATCTTGGCGAAGGCGGCGTCCATCTCGGGGACGATCTCGCCGAGCGGGCGGTTCAACGGCGACGCCCAGATGACGATCTGCCGCTCACGGTCCTCGCGCTCGATGACCGTCGGCCCCTCTCCCCGCTCGACCTTCGCCAGGTCGCCGATCGCGACGCGCCCCTTCGGAGTCCACACCGTCATGCGAAGGACGTCGTCGACCGTGTCGCGATCGGCCGACGTGAGCCTGACGCGAATGGGGATCTCGTCCTTCCCCTGCCGCATCTTGCCCGCCTCTTCCCCCTCGATCGCCGTCCGCAGAGTCCGTGCGATGAGCTGGACGGGGACGCCGTCGCTCGCCGCGCGATCGCGGTCGACCGTCACGCGGAGCTCGGGGCGCCCCGGGTCGAACTTCTCCTCGACGTCGGTGACGCCCGGGATCGACTGCAGGGCCGACTGGAACTGCTTCGCGAGCGGCTCGAGCTCTTCGTACGTCGGCGCCCTGACTTGCACCATGATCGCCGCCTCGGTCGCCGCCCCCTCGACGAACGGCGGCGGCGTAATCGCCACCTTCGCCCCCGGGATCTTCAGCGCGAGGCTCCGCACGATCGCCTGGAGCTCGTGCTGCCCCGCCGTGCGCTCGTCCTTGGGGACGGTGACGATCCGGAGCCTCGCCTTGCTTGTGTCGCCGTCGGGGCCGAGCGTCGTGAGGAGGGTGACGAAGCGCTTGTCCTCGAGGATCTTCTTTTCGACGTCGAGCGTCAGGCGCGACGTCTCCTCGAGCGACGTGCCGGCCGGGAGCGTGATCTCCGCGACGAACTGCCCACGGTCCTCCTCGGAGACGAACTCGCTCCCGGTGTACTTCGCGATGTACCCCATCCCGACGAGCGAGCCGATGGCGAGTAGCCCGACTATCGCCTTGTGCCGCACGGACCAGCCGAGCGCCTGTCGATAAAGGGTATCGACCGCGTTGAACGCCGCCTCGAACGGCCTCTTCAATGGCGCGAACGGATCCTTCTTCCCTTTCACATGCGCCCGCGAGAACCGGCTCGAGAGCATCGGGTCGAGCGTGAACGCGACGAAGAGCGACATGAGCGTTGCCCCCGCGATCGTGAGCCCGAACTGGCGGAAGAACTGCCCGACGATCCCGCTCATGAACGCGACCGGAACGAAGACGGCGACGACGGTCATCGTCGTGGCGAACACGCTGAGCGCGATCTCTTTGGTCCCCTCGAGGGCCGCCTGCATCGGCGGCTCTCCGCGCTCGAGGTGCTTCGAAATGTTCTCGCGGACGACGACGGCATCGTCGATGAGGAGGCCGATCGCGAGGCTCAGCCCTAGGAGGGTCATCATGTTCAGCGAGAAGCCGAGCGCGTACATGATGATGAACGTCGCGATGACGCTCGTGGGGAGCGCCACGGCGCTGATCAGGGTCGACCGCAGATCGAGCATGAAGAGGAGGACGACGAGGATCGCCATCGCCCCCCCGAAGACGATCGCGATCTCGACCTCCTCCGCGTTCTCGCGGATGAAGCGCGACTGATCGATGATCAGCTTCGCCGTCATCCCCGGCGGGAGCGCCTTCTCGAGCGTGGCGAGCTTCGCCTTCACCTTGTCGGCGATCGCCACGGTGTTCGTCCCGGACTGCTTGACGACGTCGAACGAGACCGCCGACTCCCCGTTCGCGCGGATGCGTGTCCGGAGCTCCTCGAACCCGTCCTCGACGCTCGCCACGTCGGAGAGCTTCACGCTCGATCCGTCGGCCGCGGTCGCGACGATCATGTTCCGAATCTGCTCGACGGTGTTCAGCTCGCCGACGGTTCGGACGCTGATCTCGCGCGTCCCTTCGTCGAAGTGCCCCGCGGGGACGGTGAGGTTCTGCTCCTTCAAGCGGCCCAGGATCGCGAGCGGCGACAGATCGAGCGCGTCGATCCGCGCGAGGTCGAGGTCGACGTGCACCTCCCGCTCCGCCCCCCCCTTCACGTCGACGCTCCCAACCCCTTCCACTTGCTCGAGCGCAGGCTTGAGCACGTCGCGGGCGAACTTCGCCGTCTCGGCGAGCGATTTCCCGCCGCCGCTCAGCGTGTACGTGAGCACCGGCGTCGCGCTCACATCGAGGCGCGAGATCGCCGGCTCCTTCACCTCTTCCGGGAGCTTCGCGCGCGTCTGCGCGACCCGCTCGCGCACCTGGGTCGCCGCTTCCTGGATATCGACGCCCAGCTTGAACAGAACGATCGTCGTCGAGAGCCCCTCGCGCGACTGCGTACGCACCCGATCGATCCCGTTCAGCGAGACGACGGCATCCTCGATCGGCTTCGAGACGAGCTGCTCGACCTCCGACGGCGAGGCCCCTGGGTAGGGGACGTTCACGACGACGACGGGGAACGACACGTCGGGGAAGAGGTCCGTCCCGAGGCGCGAGAGGCCGATGGCCCCGAACACCATCAGCGCGACGGTCACCATGACCGCGAAGACGGGTCGCTTGATCGCGATGGCGGAGAGGTTCATGCGGCCCCTACTGCGACTGCACGGGCGTTGTTGCCACCGCGGGCGCGGGCGCAGTCACGGCAACGTCGATCAGGTCGCCGTCATGGACGTCGTCGGGGGGGTTCAAGGCGAGCACGTCCGCCGTCTTGAGCCCACCGAGCACGATCCACGACCCGTCGGCGTCCGTCAGATGAGGCACGCGCGTCACCGCCGCCTTGCCCCCTTCGACCTTGACCACTTCGTCCTGCGACCCCGGCCGGCGCGCCGTCGGCGGGACGCGCATCGCGTCGACCTCTTTCGCCCCCTCGATCGTCGCGTGCACGAAACCATAGGCGAGGATCGGGTTCGCCGGGTCGTTCGCCACTTGAACCTCGATCGGCGCCCTGCGCGTGGCCTGATCGAGCGACGGGACCAAGGTGATGAGCTTCCCGCTGACCTTGCGGTCGCGGTACGCGACCGTCACCGCCGCCCCAACCTTCACGAGGGACGCCTCGTCCTCGCCGAGGCTCGCGCTCAGGCGGAGCCGCGAGAGATCCTCGAGCCGGAAGAGCGCCGTCCCCGGCTGCACGACGCTACCGGCGGCGGTCGGCGCCTTCGTCACGACGCCATCGAAGGGCGCCACGATCGTGTGCAGCCCCTGGCCTGTCTTCGCGACCTCGGCGTTCGCCTCGGCCCCCTCGAGCTGCGCCCGAACGAGCGCGACCTGCTCGCGGGCCTGCGTCTCCTGCGCCTCGGGGACGGACCCCGACGCGACGAGCGCGTGGGTCCGCCGCAAGTTGTCCTCGGCGATCGCCAGGTTCGCCTGCGCCGCGCGCGCCTGCGCCTGCGCCGCGCTCACCTCGGCGGCGGCGCGCGACCCATCGAGCACACCGAGCACCTGGCCGGCCCTCACCTTGTCCCCCTGTGCGACGGCAACTTGCACCAGGCGCCCGCTCGTCTCGAAGCCGATCTCAGCCTCTCGCCACGGCCGGAGGGTCCCCGTCACGTCGATACGCGGACGCCAGGTGATCGCCACCGGGTGCGCGGTGAGCGACGGAGCCCGCTGCCCGGCCGAAGCCTGAGCCGCCGCACGCTCGGTCACGAGCGAAGCCTGCTTGTCCTTCGCCGCGTGGAGCCGCACGGAGAGGATCCCCCCGAGCCCGACGAGCAGCAGCCCCACGACGACGAGCGCGACGCGGGAGCCCCGGTGGGACGCGGGAGCCTCGCCGGGCTCCGTGACGGACGATTCGGGGGTCATCGCTTCTCGCATCATCCGGTTGCCCTCGTGCGGGGACGCGCGCCAGCTGGGCGTGCGCGCGTCGTTTCGATGCCTGAACTGACCGACGGGTTCTCCTGTTCCCCCTCCGCCGCCCGCAGCGCCCCGACGAGCGCCTCCCCCCCGAACCCCCTCACGAACACCGCTTGCGTCTTTCGGACCCAGTCGGCGATCGGCGGCTTGGCTTTCGACGTGAGCATCTTTCGACCGAGCTCGTTGTGCGCCCCCACGAGCAGCGTCGCGGCGAGCTCCGTGTCGATCTCCGGACGGAAGTACGACACCTCTTTCCAGTGTGCGATCCAGACGACGGTGCGCGCGTGGATGTCGCCGAGGAAAGCCTCGACCAGGTAGGCGTGGTCCGCCTGGCACCCCTGGAGGATCGAGACGATCGCGCGATTTTGCCAAAGGAATTCATACAACTCGACGTCCGAATCACGCCAGAACGCGAGCGCTTGGGCGGGGGTGAACCCGTCCGGCGCGGTGTCGGTCAGAACGGGGAGCCGCGACGCCAGGCGCGCGAGGAAGGACTCGACGACCTGCTTGAATGCCTCTTCCTTGCTCGCAAAGTGGAGATAGAACGCCCCCTTCGAAGTCCCGGCGCGACGAGTAATCTCCTCGACCTTGGCGAGCGCCAGACCGCGCGCGGCGAAGACCTCCTCCGCAGCGCGAAGGAGATGAATCTTGGCGGTGGGATCGGGTGTGCGCGACACGAAGAGGAGCTCCAAAAGTGACTGCCGGGTCAGGATAGGACCGATCCGGCGATCGGCAAGGGGTCGAGAGCCCCCTTTGTTGGCCCAGGTGCGCACCTCGTGAGAGCGCTTGGCGACGCGCCCATGACCACTACCTCTCGCGAGTCCGAGGTCGCTCTCCTCAGGCGCCTGGCTGACGATCTTGCCAAACGAAGGGGAGAGCGGGCGACGACCGGGCATCTCCTCGCCGCGATCGCCTCCAAGCCGTCCAACGCCTCCGATCTGTTGAAGGAGAGACGGCTCGACGCCGAGGTGCTCCTCAAGGCGGCGCGCGTCGTCACCGATGACGCGCGAGACGCGATCGTCCGTGCGGTCCAGCGTGCCGTGGACTTCGCGGCGCGGGCGCAGGCGAAAGAGCCAGGTGCGGTCCACCTCTTGTTCGCCTTGTGTCAGGAGCGGCCCACCGCAGCGCACCGGGCGCTCGAGCAGTGCGGGACCGACGTGACCAAGCTGCGCGTCGCGGCGATGCAGCTCGCGACAGGAATCGCCCCGCCGCGGAGGATCCCCGAGCCACGCTCGGCTCCGCAGGCGGCCCGCCCCATCTCCAGCCAGGCGCGCGCCCAGCTCCCGCTCTTGCCGAAAGGGCCGCCGGGGCCGACGTTGTCTTCCCCTCCCTCTCAACCCCCTGCTCGACGATCGGCCCATCAGGCCCCTGCCCGACGATCACCCCAACCGCCGCAGTCACCGGCCCGGCGATCACCCCACCCCCCTGGCCCCCCGCCCCGCAGGCAGGGCGGGGGGAACG
>JBKQKP010000345.1:0-7646 GCA_052147435.1 Polyangiaceae bacterium
CGTGAGCAACCGGCACGGGTGGCGGCTGGGCCGGAGCGGGGCCCGTGCACGAGAGAGCTACGAAAGCGCAGCAGACAAGTCGCGAGGGACTCGGCTTCACGTTCCCCCCGCCCTGCCTGCGGGGCGGGGGGCCAGGGGGGTGGGGTGAGCGCAGGGTGAGCGCCGCCTACGCCGTTCCCTTGAAGATGTTCTGCACGTTGTGCAGCAACTTGATCGCCTCGGCCCGCGGGCGCTGGAACGCGTTGCGCCCCATGATGCTTCCGAAGCCACCCCCCTGGGCGATCCCCTTCACCTCGTCGAGGACCTCCAGGTCCCCCTTCGTCTCGCCTCCGGAGAAGATCACGATCCTCTTTCCGTTGAACGCGCTCTGCACGCAATGGCGCACGCGGTCGGCGAGTGTCTTGGTCGGGATGGCGTACTTCTCGAAGACCTTCTTCGCCTCGGCCTGCTCGATGTGGTCCTTCGGCGCCTTGATCTTGATGACGTGCGCGCCGAGCTGGGCGCTGATCATCGCGGCATACGCGCACACGTCCACCGCCGTCTCCCCCTCCTTGCTGAGCCCCGCGCCGCGCGGATACGCCCAGAGCACCGTCGGCAGGCCGACCGACTTTGCCTCGAGGACGAGCTCGCGGATCTCCTCGTACATCGTGTTTCGCGCGCCGGAGCCGGGGTAGATCGTGAAGCCGATGGCCGTGCAGCCGAGGCGAAGCGCGTCTTCCACCGAGCCGGTCACGGCGCTGCACGGCTGGTCCATCTTGGCGAGCGTGTCGGAGTTGTTCAGCTTCAGGATCGTCGGGAGCTGGCCCGCGAACTTGTCGGAGCTTGCCTCGAGCGCGCCGAGGGGGGCCGCGTACGCGTTGCACCCGGCGTCGATCCCGAGCTGGAAGTGATAGTCCGGGTCGTACCCCTCGGGGTTCGGCGCGAACGAGCGCGCCGGGCCGTGCTCGAAGCCCTGATCGACCGGGAGGATGACGAACTTGCCGGTGCCGGCGAGGTTTCCCGTCATCATCAGGCGGTGGAGGTTCGCCTTCACGCCGGGGTTGTCGGACCCGTACCAGGACAGGATTTGCTTCACGCGATCGGTGGCGGGCATCACGTAGCTCCTTTGGTGTGTGAGGCGGCGGAGGCTAGCACGACATTTGGCAACTCAGGCATGAGTGAAACGATGCCTCTTGCTCGGCGGCCGCCTCTACCGCAGAACGCGGGCCATGGCTGAAGGCCCCACATCGATCCACGCACCCGCGAGCTCCGTCGTCGGGACGACGCTCCGCGAGCACGTTCTCCACGGGATGCACGCCGCGCCGGGGGCTACCGGGGAGTTCACGTCACTCCTGAACCACCTCTCGCTGGCGATCCGCATCATCCACTCGCGCGTCCGCTCGGCGGGGCTCCACGGTCTCCTCGGCTACACCGGCGAGACAAACGTGCAAGGGGAGCAGGTCCAGAAGCTCGACGAGTTTTCGAACGAAGTGCTCATCAACGTCCTCGAGCGGAGCGGTCACTGCGGCGTCATCGCGAGCGAAGAAGTGGATCAGCTCAAGTTCACCGAGTCGAAAGGGAAGTACGTCGTCCTTTTTGACCCGCTCGACGGCTCGAGCAACATCGACACGAACGTCGGCATCGGGACGATCTTCGCGCTCCTCCGCCGAAAAACGCCGCGCGACTTCCCCAGCGCCGAGGACGCGCTGCGCCCCGGCCACGAGATCGCCTGCGCGGGCTACGCCCTCTACGGCCCGTCGACGATCCTCACCCTCTCCACGGGCCAGGGGGTCCACTCGTTCACGCTCGACCCGAACATCGGCGAGTTCTTTCTCTCGCACCCGAGCATTCGGTGTCCGCTCCGCGGGAGCTCGTACTCCATCAACGAAGGGAACTACGCGCGCTGGTCTCCGCAGGTGCAGAAGTGGAACCAGTGGATCAAGAGCGAGGACAAGCAGACGGGGCGCCCCTACGGGCTTCGGTACGTCGGGTCCCTCGTGGCGGACGCGCACCGCACGCTCGTCAAGGGAGGGATCTTCGCGTACCCGCCCGACTCGAAGTCCCCCTCGGGGAAGCTCAGGCTCCTCTACGAGGCGAACCCCATGGCCTATCTATTCGAGCAAGCGGGGGGGGCGGCGAGCGACGGAGTGAACCGGATCCTCGACGTGAAGCCCACCGAGACTCACCAGAGGACTCCGCTCGTGATTGGAAGCTCCGAGGACGTGATCACGTACCGTCAGTTCATGACGGGGGAGAGGTAGATCTAGACCCCCGTCGCCTCCGCCCCCCAGATGTACTTGTGCATCTGGAGCTGTACGCGCACAGGCAGCGCGTCTTTGAGCACCCACGCGACGAGGTCCCGCGCCGCGAGCTTTCCGAACACCGTACTCGCGAGGAGCTTCGGCGTGCGGGCGGCGAGGTCACGCGCGCGGATTGTCTCGCGCATCCACTCGTAGTCCTCGCGGCCGGCGAGGACGAACTTGATCTCGTCGCCCGAGCCGATGTGATCGAGGTTCGACCAGCGGTTTCGGTGGGACTCGCCCGAGCCAGGCGCCTTCAGATCCATGATCTTGTGAACGCGCGGGTCGACGCCGGAGACGTCGGCTTCCCCGCTCGTCTCGATGAGCACCGTCCGCCCCGCGTCGCACAGCGCGGTGAGCAGCGTCAACACCCCCGGCTGAAGGAGCGGCTCCCCCCCGGTCAGCTCAACGAGCGGCGTTCCGAACGAGAGCGCCTTTGCGAGGACGTCGCTCCAAGGCATCCGCGTGCCGCCCTGGAAGGCTTGCGGCGTGTCGCACCAGACGCAGCGCAGATTGCACCCCGTCGTCCGCACGAAGGTGCACGGCAAGCCGGCGAACGTCGATTCGCCTTGGATGCTCGCGTAGATCTCGTGGATGACGAGGGTGGAATCCTTGGACATGGGGGCGATGCTCGGTCTGCCTAGCACGCGGAACGCGCTGTCGCATGCCCGTTGCCCCTACCGCCCTTCGACCTCGATCTCCGGCGCCTCGATCAGCCCCGCTCCGGCGTCCCACGCTCCCCTTGGCCCGCCGTCAGCCGTCACCCCCACTACCATCGGCGGCCTTACGTGCGTGTAGAAGCGGATGAGCCCCCACGCCGATCCGATCACGGCGACACACGCGAGCGCCACCATCCTCACGAGGAACCCCGCCTGGAGGTTGGCCCGTTCGACGCGCGGCGGATGCCCACCCTTCCGAGGCGAAGAGGTTCGATCGCGGCCCATCCCCCCTTCTTGCTACCTTCGCCCCGTTAGCGTGTCGACCCGCCGCCACTCCTTCGCCGCGCTCGCCGCGCTGCTCGCGTGCTCGGCCCCCGCTTGTGTCTCGAAGCCCCCTCCGGCGCCGATCGTCGCCATCCCCCCCCCGCCGCCCGACCCACGCCCCCCGCCGCCCCCCCCCGCGTGGACGTACTGGGAGCCGATCGACGTCACCGTCCGCGGCAGAGCGATCGCCCCCGCGCTCCCGCTCAACGAAGCCGAGCTCGCCACGCTCGGCGGCGCGGCGAGCCGGTGGAGCGCGCTGTCCCCGGAAGCGCGCGCTGCCGTTCTCGAGCACGGCTTCACCGTCGTCCCTCGCGCAACGCCTAGCGCTCGGTTCGGTCAGGGGTACGCGGCGCTGAGCGAGGCGGGCGTGCCCTACATCGTCACGCTCGACGCGCTGTTCTGGGTCGCCCACGTCGCCCGCGATCGTGCGCTCGCGGCGGCGGAGGACGCCGTGCTCGTCCCCGCCCTCGCGACTCTGCTGCGCCGTCTCGAGCTCCGCTTGGGGTCGGATGCACACGGGGCTCCGGGGGATCTGCTCGCCGCGTACCCGCTCGCTCGCGGTGTCGTTTCGGTCGCGCAATCGCTTCTGAGCCCTGCGTACCACCCGCCGGTGGATCTCGCCCCCGTCGTGAGCCAGGAGAACCGGCGCATCACGGCTCACGAGGGACCGAGCGTGAGCCCGCTCCTCGGGGTGACTCTGGACTACTCGCAGATCGTCCCTCGCGGCGACGCGGACGCAAGCTCGGCACGTGCGGCCTACGCGCGCGCGGTCGCCTGGCTCGGGTCTGCGCCGTTCGTGCTCGCCGCAAAGGGGGAGGTGGAAGGGGCCGAGCTGTCGGTCGCCGCGGCCCGGGCGCATACCCGTGCAGCGCTGCTCATCGCGAGGCTCGTCGAGTTCGAGGTCGACGTCGAGGCGGCGTACGCCTGGCACCAGTGGAACGTCCTCGCCGAGCTCGCGGGGGGGGCGAGCGACGATGTCTCGCTCCGCGGGCTCCTCGACGCGGCTCGTGCGGCGGGGATGAGCTCGCGCGACCCGCGCGCGTTCGTCGACGTCGCGAAGGTCGATCGACTGCGCCACGCGATCGTGACGGGGCACGGCGCGCGTCTCGACGATGGCGCGGCCGTCGCCGGCGCCCGCGTGCACGGCGCGACGCGCGACTTCACCCGAGCCGCCACCAGCGTCCGCATCTTCCCCCCGCGCGGCGCCAGCGATGCCGAGGTGCTCCAGTCCCTAGTGTTTCCAAGCGTCGGTAGGCTGAGCCAGCTCGACGCCGATGCGTCGGCTCCCCCGGAGAGCTCCCGTGACGGTATCCGCGCGCTCCCTCGTGCGCTCGACATCGGCGCATGGCTCGGCGCTGCAGAGGCGCGCGCTATTCTGCACGACGGTCACGACGACGCCTACGAGGGGTACGACGACATCCTGGGCGCTCTCGGCGGACGGCGCCCGGCCGAGGAGGCGCGTCACGACTCCCTGTACTCGTCGTCCCTCGATGCGCTCGCGACCTACCTCGCCCCTTCCGCGGTCGATGTCGCGCAGCCAGGCGCGACGTCCGCCGCGTGGCAGCGCCGGCGGCTCGAGGGGGCGCTCGCGGGGTGGGCGATGCTCCGCCATGACGCGCTGGCGTTCGCGCGCTTCCCTACGGCGAGCACCGTGTCCTCGTCGGTTCGCGCGCCCGATACGCCCCCAACCAAGACAGGAACGACAGCCGCGTTCGTCGAAGCGCACCCGGAGGCAATCGCCAAGCTCCTCTCGCTCGTCCACCAGACCGTGCGAGGGCTTCGTGCGCTCGGCTACGTGCCCGCCGGCTCCTCGGCGAATCCGCTCCTCGACGCCAGCGAGCAGATCCTCACGGAAGCCTTGGCGATCGCCCGCCGCGAAGCGGACGACGAGACGCTCGCCCCCGAGGAGCGTGATGCCGTCGCCGCGATGCCCGCTCAATTGGCCGCACTCGAGGCGTCGCTCGTCGCCAGCCGCGCGGCCGACGCGTCCCTCGCCGTCGACGTTCACACCGACCTCGTTTCTGCGCGCGCGCTCGTCGAGGCGTGCGGCGACCTCGACGACTTGTACGTCGCCTTCCGCGAACCGCAGACGGGGCGCCTCACGCTCGCCGTCGGCGTCGTCGCCTCACACTACGAGGTCACCGAGGGCGCCCGCGATCGCCCCACGGACACGGTCTGGCGAGCCCGCCTGCACGGAGCGTCTCCCCCCGCGCGCGCCGAGTACACGCGCGCGTTCACCGCGCCAGCCGTCAGCACCGAGCCACTCGACGCGTCAGTTGCAGATTGACGCCTTCGCTGGGGTTCCGGAAGAGCACGGGACACTCCCGGCGGTTCCCAGCCAAATGTCTGCGCACGCGCTCGGGATGACGAACCCGTTCGGTCCGGCGCCGCATTCGATCGCGCCGCTGCGCGGATCGGGGGTCGCCGCGTTGTCGCCGACGGCGTAGAGCGCCCCCGTCGAGTCGTAGACGTAGAACATAGAATACGACGGATCGACGACCTGGACGGCGGTCATCCCTTGGCACGGGGTCGGGTAGACGCTCAGCGTCGTACCTGCCGGCCACGCCCCGCACTGCTCGGCCGAGGCGAAGGTCGGGATGCAGACGGGGGTCGCGTCGTTGCTGCAGCAGTAGGGCTCCAGGTCGACGAGGCACTCGAGCTGGCTGGGATTGTACTGCTGCGGCGGATCTTGCGACGTGCCTCCGCACGCGAACGCGAGCGCGAGGACGAACACCAGCGTTCCTCTCGACCTGCCGGACACGCTCGTAGGATAGAACGTGAGGGCTCCCGACTGCTCATCTTCAGATTGCAGGCCGCGCAGGCCGCGAAAGCTCCTCGGTCGTCGAAGCGCTCGCCTTCGCGCTGCTCGCCTGAGCAGCGCCTCACCCCTTGCGTTCCCCTCGATTCACCGTAGAACCCGGGGCACGCTCCATGACCAGCTCGCCTCCCGAGCATCCCTACAGCTCCTTCGTGCACCTCGTGCAGAAGCCCGCCCGCTACCTCGGCGGCGAGTTCGGCGCGGCCGTGAAGGATTGGAGCTCGGTCAAGGCGCGCGTCTGCCTCGCGTTCCCCGATTTGTACGACATCGGGATGAGCCACCTCGGCTTCAAGATCCTCTACAAGATCCTGAATGACGACCCCCGCACGCTCGCCGAGCGCGCGTACGCACCCTGGATCGACATGCAGGCGGAGCTCGAGAAGCGAGATCTGCCGCTCCTCTCACTCGAGAGCGCGCGACCGCTCTGCGACTTCGACGTCGTCGGCTTCTCGCTCCAGTTCGAGCTCACGTACACGAACGTCCTTGGAATGCTGGAGCTCGGCCGCATCCCGCTGCGCACTCGGGACCGGGGTGAAGGGGATCCCCTCGTCATCGCCGGCGGTCCGACGGCCACGCATCCCGAGCCGATCAGCGCGTTCATCGACGCCTTCGTCCTCGGCGACGGCGAGGAGCGAACGACGGAGATCGCGCTCCTCTGGGCGGAGCTGAAGGCGCAAGGAGTCCCACGACACGAACGGTTCCGAGCGCTCGCCGCGCTCCGCGGCGTGTACGTCCCGTCGCTTTACGCGACCGCCATCGATCCCGACAGCGGTCTCGAGGTGGTCGTTCGCCCACTCGTCCCCGAGGCTCCGCTCCCCGTCGAGCGCTCGCTCGTCGACGACCTGAACCGCTTCCCGTTCCCCGACGACGGTCCTGTCGGTGGCCCCGAGGCGATCTTCGATCGGATGTCGATCGAGATCGCGCGCGGATGCACCGAGGGGTGCCGCTTCTGCCAGGCCGGGATGATCTATCGCCCGGTTCGCGAGCGCGACCCGGAGCAGATCGTCGAGACGGTCGTGAACGCCGTCAAGAAGAGCGGCTACGACGAAGCGAGCCTCACGTCTCTCTCGACGGCGGACTATTCGTGCATTGCTCCCCTCATCAAGAAGGTCGTACAGCGACTCACCCCGGAGAAGGTCTCGCTCGGGGTCTCGAGCCTCCGCGCCTACGGTCTCGAGGAGGACGTGCTCGACGATCTCCAGCGCGTGCGCGCGAGCGGCGTGACGTTCGCTCCCGAAGCGGGGAGCCAGCGGATGCGCGACGTGGTGAACAAGAACGTCACCGAAGAGCAGCTCATGACGACCGCGGAGCGGATCTTCAGCCGCGGGTGGACGTCGATGAAGCTCTATTTCATGATCGGCCTCCCCACCGAGGAAGAGAGCGACGTTCGCGAGATCGTCAAGGTCGGCGCGCGTGCGCGGCGAGTCGGAAAGGACGTCAAGAGGGCCCTTCGTGACAAAGGCCTGCCCGGCGGGGGGGGCGCGCCCAAAGTCGTGGTGAGCGTTTCGACGCACGTACCCAACCCGCACACCCCGTTCCAATGGTGCCGCGTCGACACACCCGACG